>CAYTIH010000009.1:0-63544 GCA_964437825.1 uncultured Clostridium sp.
CTGACTTCTCTTGCCTTCTCGCCGAAGATTGCACGAAGCAGTCTTTCCTCAGCCGTCAGCTCAGTCTCTCCCTTAGGCGTAACCTTACCGACCAGAATATCACCGGCACGAACTTCTGCACCGACACGAATAATTCCGCGGTCGTCCAGATCCTTTAATGCATCATCGCCAACGCCGGGAACATCGCGCGTAATTTCTTCCGGTCCCAGCTTGGTGTCACGTGCTTCTGCTTCATATTCTTCTATATGAACGGATGTGTATACATCATCCTGAACCAATCTTTCACTTAATAATACGGCATCCTCGTAGTTATAGCCTTCCCATGTCATAAAGCCGATCAGCGGATTCTTGCCAAGCGCCAGCTCACCCTGTGAGGTGGAAGGACCGTCCGCAATTACTTCTCCGGCTGCAACGCGCTCTCCCTTAAACACAATCGGCTTCTGGTTGTAACAGTTGCTCTGGTTGCTTCTTGCGAATTTGGTCAAATGGAATTCTTCCTTTTCACCGTCGTCATAGGTTACCTTGATCAGCTTGGAAGATACATAATCAACGGTACCGTTCTTTCTGGCTACCACGCAGACGCCGGAGTCAACCGCTGCCTTAGGCTCCATTCCCGTACCGACAACCGGCGCTTCCGTAATCAAAAGAGGGACTGCCTGACGCTGCATGTTGGAACCCATTAATGCGCGGTTCGCATCATCGTTCTGAAGGAACGGAATCAGTGCGGTTGCAACAGAGAAAATCATTCTCGGGGATACATCCATGTAATCAAACATGGTCTTACTGTACTCCTGTGTTTCCTCTCTGTAACGACCGGATACCATGTTCTTGATGAAGTGTCCCTCTGCATCCAGCGGCTCACTTGCCTGTGCAACATGATAATTGTCTTCCTCATCCGCAGTCATATAGACTACTTCATCAGTAACGCGCGGGTTCTCAGGGTCGGATTTGTCAATCACGCGATAGGGCGCCTCTATAAATCCGTATTCATTAATCCTTGCATAGGATGCAAGTGAGTTAATCAGACCGATATTAGGACCTTCAGGCGTCTCAATGGGGCACATTCTTCCATAATGGGAATAGTGAACATCCCTGACCTCAAATCCTGCTCTGTCTCTGGACAGACCGCCGGGACCCAGGGCTGATAAACGTCTCTTATGCGTCAGCTCGCCGAGCGGATTGTTCTGATCCATGAACTGGGACAGCTGGGATGAGCCAAAGAATTCCTTAACAGCAGCCTGTACCGGTTTAATATTAATCAAGCTCTGAGGAGAAACCTCATCAGAATCATGAGTTGTCATTCTTTCACGCACAACTCGTTCCAATCTGGATAAGCCAATACGATACTGATTCTGCAGCAGCTCGCCTACCGCACGGATACGTCTGTTTCCAAGGTGATCAATGTCGTCCTTATTGCCGATTCCGTATTCCAGATGCATATTATAATTAATAGAAGCAATGATATCTTCCTTGGTAATATGCTTCGGTACCAGCTCATGAATGTTTCTTCTGATTGCATCCGTCAGAGCTTCCACATCATCGCTGTATTCCTCCAGAATCTGCTTGAGCACAGGAAAATAAACCCGCTCATGAACGCCAAGATCTGCCGGTTCGCAATCTACGAAATTGGTCAGATTGACCATCATATTGGAAAGAACCTTTTCATTCTTTTCTTCTGTCTGAATCCATACAAAAGGTACTGCGGCATCCTGAATCTGATCCGCCAATTTTGCTGTCACAGTTGTGCCTTTTTCAGCAAGAACCTCTCCTGTATACGGATCAACAACATCCTCTGCAAGGATATGATTTCTGATACGGTTCTTTAATGCCAGTTTTTTATTAAACTTATATCTGCCGACTTTTGCAAGATCATATCTTCTGGGGTCGAAGAACATAGCGTTGATCAGGCTTTCTGCGCTGTCAACACTGAGCGGCTCACCGGGGCGGATTTTTTTGTATAACTCTAACAGACCCTCCTGATAATTCTCAGAAGTGTCCTTTGTAAAGCTGGCTTCAATTTTGGCTTCCTCGCCAAAAAGCTCACGGATCTCGTCATTGGTACCGATACCCAGAGCACGCAAAAGTACTGTAATAGGTACTTTTCTGGTTCTATCTACACGTACATAGAAAACATCATTGGAATCGGTTTCATACTCCAGCCATGCACCACGATTAGGGATAACCTGGCAGGAATACAGGGTTTTACCGATCTTGTCATGGTCGATGGAATAATAAATGCCGGGGGAACGAACCAGCTGGCTGACAATAACACGCTCCGCACCGTTAATAACAAAAGTGCCGGTTTGCGTCATTAACGGCAGATCTCCCATAAAGATCTCATGCTCGCTGATTTCCTCTTTCTCCTTATTGTAAAGGCGAACCTTTACCTTGAGCGGCGCTGCATAAGTAGCATCTCTTTCCTTGCACTTTTCAATAGAATACTTAACATCGTCTTCACAAAGTTCAAAGTCCACAAACTCAAGACTTAAGTGCCCGCTGTAGTCTTCAATCGGAGAAATATCGTCAAATGCTTCCTTAAGACCTTCATCCAGAAACCACTGATAGGAATCCTTCTGGACCTCGATCAGGTTAGGCATTTCTAATACCTCTTTCTGCCTTTGATAACTCATACGCTGGCTTCTCCCGGAAGCGATCGGACGTATTCTGTTCTTTTCCATTGACATTTCACCCCGTTCTTCTATGATATAACACTTGGTCGACAGACAGGCCGTTACTTGCACAAAAGCCTACCTCACCACAATAGTGCATCATCCAATATAACACAACTTTTTTTATAAGTCAACAACATTTTGGGGAAAGTTTCCAGAACATTTTGGAATTAAACCGATAAAAAGCAGAAAAAAGAAAATAGAAACAGCCACGTTCTTCCCGCCTTTGCAGAAAGAACATGGCCTGCATTCTTTTGTAAGTCCCTGATCTTATTTAAGAGTAACTTTAGCGCCTTCAGCTTCCAGTTTCGCCTTAATATCATCAGCTTCTTCTTTGGAAGCGCCCTCTTTTAACATCTTAGGAGCTGCATCAACTAAGTCTTTTGCTTCCTTTAAGCCAAGACCGGTTGCTTCACGAACAACCTTGATAACCTTAACCTTGTTAGGTCCAACATCTGTTAACTCAACGCCAAACTCGGTCTTCTCTTCAGCTGCCTCTGCTGCACCGCCTGCTGCGCCGCCTGCTGCAACAACAACACCGGCTGCTGCGGATACACCAAACTCTTCTTCGCAAGCTTTTACTAAATCATTTAATTCAAGTACTGTTAACTCTTTGATAGCATCAATAAATTCCTGAGTAGATAACTTTGCCATTTTATTAGCCTCCTTTTTTTAATAGATCACCTGATTTCGGGATCGGACTTTACTTTGTTTCGTTAGTTTTCTTTCTGTAAATCAATAGTTCTGCCTATGCCTCTGCAGGAGCTTCCTCAGCTGCAGATGCAGCTTCGCAATTTCCTGCGCCGCCCTTTTCTGCGATCTGATTCAGAACACGTGCAAGGTTGGATACAGGGGACTTCATGCTGCCAAGTAATCTGGACAGTAATTCCTCTCTGGAAGGGATCTCCGCGAGCTTGGCAATTCCGTTTGCATCATAAATGGTACCGTCAACCATACCTGCCTTGATTTCAAGTGCGGGAGCATTCTTTACAAATTTACTCAAAACTCTTGCAGGAGCGGTTGCATCCGTTTTAGAAACTGCCATTGCACTGGGTCCTTCCAGATACTGGGAAAGTCCTTCGTAATCGGTTCCTTTAAATGCAAAATTCATCATTGTGTTCTTGTAAACCTTGTAGCTTACGCCTGCTTCACGCAGCTGTTTACGAAGAATAGTATCTTCTTCTACGGTCAGACCACGATGGTCTACCAGCACAACAGCCTGAGCATCAGCGATTTTTGCAGAAATTTCTTCCACTACCGGTTTTTTCTGTTCCACTTTTGCCATTTTCTTACCTCCTTATAGATTTTCATGCCGAAAGGAGTTTTCTAAAAAGAAAACCTCCCTGAAGACAGGGAGGTATGAAGTCTTTTATCACTCTTTCCTCGGTAGGCGTTTATCCTTACGCCGTAAATACGGCACCTACTGTCTTCGGCTTTGGTCATTGACCTTTATTAACTTATCACACGCAATTTGCTGTGTCAAGCTGCTTTTTGTCAGAACTTAGCTACACTGACTTTTACGCCGGGGCCCATGGTGGTTGCCAGAGTAACGCTTCTTAAATACTGGCCCTTTAATGAGCTTGGCTTTGCCTTTACAATTGCATCCATCAGCGCATCAAAATTCTGCTGTAACTGTTCCTCTGTAAAGGAAACCCTTCCGACAGGTACATGGATGATGTTCGCCTTGTCAAGTCTGTACTCGATTTTACCGGCTTTGATATCGTTGATTGCTTTTGTCACATCCATGGTAACCGTTCCGGCCTTAGGGTTTGGCATTAAGCCCTTAGGTCCCAAAACTTTACCGAGACGTCCGACAACGCCCATCATATCCGGGGTTGCTACAACCACATCGAAATCCAACCATCCTTCATTCTGAATCTTCGGAATCAACTCGTCTCCGCCAACATAATCAGCTCCGGCAGCCTCTGCCTCCGCAGCCTTATCGCCCTTTGCAAAAACAAGAACCTTTACGGTTTTACCGGTTCCGTTAGGCAGTACAACCGCGCCACGGATCTGCTGCTCGGCATGACGTCCGTCGCAGCCGGTTCTGATGTGCACTTCTACAGTTTCATCAAATTTCGCAGATGCTGTCTTTTTTACAAGCGCTATTGCATCATTTGCTTCATATAATGTCCCACGCTCTACTAACTTTGCAGCTTCTGCATATTTCTTTCCATGTTTCATTTCGTTTACCTCTCCCGTGATTAATCTTCTACTACAATACCCATGCTTCTGGCTGTACCAGCGATCATGCTCATAGCCGCTTCAATGCTGGCTGCATTTAAATCCGGCATCTTTAGCTCAGCGATTTCTCTTACCTTGTCCTTGCTGATAGTTGCAACCTTATTTTTGTTAGGTGCAGGGGATGCGGTCTTCAAATTGCATGCTTTCTTTAAAAGTACTGCGGCAGGAGGAGTCTTCGTAATGAAACTGAAACTTCTGTCTGCGTATACTGTGATGACAACCGGGATGATCATATCACCCTGATCAGCTGTCTTTGCGTTGAACTGCTTCGTGAATTCAACGATGTTAACTCCGTGCTGTCCAAGAGCGGGTCCGACTGGGGGAGCCGGTGTTGCTTTACCAGCAGGAATCTGTAATTTGATATAACCGGTTACTTTTTTTGCCATAATGGCACCTCCTAATGATAAAAATGTGTGGTGTTAGGGTTAGGGTCCCTCCCACGGTCTGTCCGGACATTTGCGTCCCATGCTGCGGATTTGCCGGATATGCACATGCGCACCCGACTGATTCTCCGCATATATTAAAATACCCTTTCGGATATCCTAATAACCCTTTTTCTGTTTCATCCTGATTCAAAACAGGACTGCACTTTTCCGATTTTTACAGCAGTCTTACTTCCGCAAAGCTGATCTCGACCGGTGTTTCCCTGCCGAACAGCTCCACATTGATAGTCACGGTCTGTTTCCTGTAATCCATCCTCTGGACAACGCCAACCGTATCCTTCCAAACACCTGCCACAACGGCAATCGTATCGCCCTCGCCAAAGTCAACGGAAACATTCTCCGTTTTGATGCCAAGCGGCTTCATCTCCGCCTCTGTCAGGGGAACGGGCTTACTTCCCGGTCCGACGAAGCCTGTCACGCCTCTGGTGTTTCTGACTACATACCAGGTGTCATCGTTCATGATCATATTGATCAGGACATAACCGGGGAACATTTTCTTCTGAACGGTTTTCTTTGCGCCGTTCTTCATCTCAATCACATCCTCCATGGGTACTCTGACCTCAAGGATGAAGTCCTCCAGATGCCTGTTCTCGATCGTCTTGTCAATATTTGCTTTTACCTTATTCTCATATCCGGAATAGGTATGCACTACATACCACTTTGCTTCTTCCATGTCATCACCCTCATTTCTACATTGTTAAGAATTTAATACCAAACTGGAGTACTGTGTCCAGCAGAGTGATGATAATTCCTACAACAACGGAAATGCCAATGACTGCAGCAGACTGTTTGATCAGGCTGTCCTTATCAGGCCATGAAACCTTCCCAAACTCGGCTTTTAACCCCTTAAAAAAATAAGGCTTCTTTTCCTTTTTACTGGAATCTCCCATAGTTGAACTCCTTCTTCAAAGAAATACTTATTTGGTTTCTTTGTGTAAAGTATGAGTCTTGCAGAATCTACAATATTTCTTGGTCTCCATTCTATCGGGATGTGTCTTCTTATCCTTTGTAGTATTGTAGTTACGCTGTTTACATTCTGTACAAGCCAATGTAATTTTAGTACGCATTGTTCATAACCTCCGTTCAAATATCCCCGTTTTTCGGGCATAAAAAAAAGACCTAAATTCATGTCGCTTGATTACTATAACACAGCATGACCTTGTACGTCAACTGAATATTTTCTTTTTTTATCAGCTTTTTGCAGAATTCCCTGTTGAAATGTTGATTCCCCTATGATAGGATAATTTTAATAAGGTAGAGTTTTTGCCCTGTGCACACTTTGCAGAATATCGCTATATATTTTTTCTGAATTTGATACGATATATGTGATATAGTCGGATATTTCGGAACTGAAGGAACAGTTCTTCTTCCGACTCTGCAAAACCGATATTCTAAGCTCGGTTGTTGTACGATTCATGGATGAAAGGAGGGGCGGACTACGATGAACGCTGCTGCATTAAACTCAGTCTATAACCATTATCTGACCACGTATGCGCCAAAGGGAATCAATACGCAGTATGATACCCATAAAAAGAGCGAGCTTCGCGGCGTCTATAATTCCATTATCAAACTGAATAAAGAAGCGCCTCTCGCCATTCTGGATACCAGCAGGGATGCCCAGCAGTTCGCCGTTGGGCTGAAAGAAAATGCCCGTTTTCTTCACAACACCATCATCTCTATGAATGCCGAGGATACTGACGCGCTTTTAAATAAGAAAACAGCCTTTTCCAGTAATGAAGATATTGCAACGGCTTCCTATATCGGAGACGCCGCTTCGGCAGCGGATGCGCCTTCCTTTACTCTGGAGGTGAAAAATCTCGCTTCTCCTCAGGTAAATACGGGACATTTCCTTCCCGATGAGGCGGTAGCGCTTCCTGCGGGCAGTTATTCTTTTGATATCGGCATCAATAACCTGAATTATGAATTTCAGTTCCATATTAATCCGGGCGATACCAACCGCACTGTTCAGGAACGGCTTTCCCGTCTGGTCAACGATGCGGGAATCGGTCTGGAAGCTGACATTTTGGAGGACGGCGAAGGAAATTCTTCCCTGAAGCTGTCTTCTAAAGCGACAGGACTTCCGGCGGACCGGACCGACATTTTCCATGTGTCCGACAATCATACCAGCCGAAAAAGCGGTACTGTGGATTATTTCGGCATCAAAGATATCACAAGAACCGCCTCCAATGCAAAATTTCTGGTTAACGGAAACGAAAGAACCGCTTATTCCAATAATTTTACAGTGGAAAAGGTATATGAAATAAATCTGACAGGGCTAAGCAGCGCTGACGGCGAAACCGCAGCCATCGGGGTGAAGCCGGATCACGAATCTCTCCGGGAAAATATCACACAGCTCGTCGGCAGCTATAATGATTTCATCAAATCAGCCGCGGAATATCTAAACAAACAACCCAGAAGCAGCCGCCTGATCAACGAAATGTCCGGAATCGCATATGCTTATTCCGGCCAGCTTGACCGTATCGGCATCAGTATGGAAAGAAGCGGAAATCTGAGAATTGATTCTGCTCAGTTAGAGGATGCGCTTTCCGAGGATGATGCGAAAGCATTGCTAGAGCCCATGACGAGCTTCACGAATTCACTGCTCCGCAAAACCGACAGTATTTCTTTGAATCCTATGAATTATGTTAACAAAACCATTGTCGCATACAAAAATCCGGGACACGGATACGCCAGTCCGTATGTGACAAGCGCTTACAGCGGAATGATGTTCAACAGCTATTGCTAATGCTGTTTTCCATCATGCAAAACAATATAAAATAAAGTTAAAAGGCAGCGCTGAAAAGATGCAGCGCCGCCTTTCTTTTTGCGTTCCGTCTATCCCGGATTTTACTTTTTCAGTTTTTCTGTAACTCACGGCTTCCTTACCCGGTACCGTTCCCTGTCCCGTTATCCGAACAAATCATACAGCGTATCCAGCGAAAGCATTTTGTCGTCCACATAAAAGTCCGCGTTTGGCTTACCCATGCGAAGCTCTGTATATTTCACTCCCCATTCCTTCATCTGTTTCTCCGTTGTGGGTTTCCAGTCAATACCGGTCACATAGCCTCTGGCAGTGAACAGTACAATTTCATTTCCCCAATCATAAAGCCTGTTAATAATCTGTATCATCTTTTCATTCGGAAGCGCCTGCGCATAGTCAAGATCCTCCCGCTTTAAAGCAATTACACCGTCAATATCAAATACAAAACGCTGACCGCCGTTTTTGATCGTCAGGTACTGCGCAGCCTTTTCAAATTCTGCAGTAGTATCGATATCAAAGTTATCCTTCATCTCAAATCCTACGATATTTTTCCCGGACATGGAATGATCTTCTACAATCACGCGCGGACGGATCACATCCACATTGCCGTTCTGATAAAGAATCTTCGGCAGCATCTGCCTTGCCATATTATACGCTTCCGGAATATCGGTCAAAATCGGACGGATTCTTCCGTTTTCCCCCATGTACCACATCTTATGGGCAACCTCTGTTGCAGGCGCAAGTGTTCTGACACAGTCAATTTCCTCATCCCGAAGCATCATCTCGATCATCGTATCAATATCTGATACGTTCCTGATCGGGTAGGTGGGCCTCAGCTGCACGATGAGATCCGGCTCATAGCCTTCATGTTCACGAAGCCAAGTAAGCGCATGTTCAAAAACTTCAATATCCAGCGCCGTATCCGTTGCATATTCCGCCGGGCGCAGAAACGGTGTCTCCGCTCCGTACTGCCTTGCAATAGCCGCATATTCTTCACTGTCCGTACTGACAATAATACGGTTGATATATTTTGACTGAATTGCATGCTCAATCGAATAAGCAATCATCGGTTTTCCTGCAATCTTCCGGATATTCTTATTTTTTACACTCTTACTTCCGCTTCTGGCAGGAATCAGAGCAAGGATTTTCTTTTCTTCCATGAAACCCTCCCATTTATTCTTATTTATTAAAAACCGCTATCGATCATACTACCGCTTTGTTCAAGCCTTATTGAACCATATTGAATCCTTTCATAAATACATATAGGCAATTACGAAACTCACCGGATGTTGCTGAAATTGCACAAATGCCTAATAAATACCTTTACATAATAACATACTCCGTATTCCTTCCGCAACCGAACATAGCTGTACGCAAAATAACATAACAGCAGCCATATAAACAGAACGCAAAAGGTGAGGTCAACACACGTTTCAAACGGCATGTTCAAAAGCAGTTATCATTTCCGTGGAGCATGATTAGGAAACGAAAGCAAGACTTCATGCAGCGGAATATGGCGCATGCCCTCAATATAGCTGCCGCCCTCGGTTGCGTTAATCACTTCCGTTCCGGAGACATCCTCGCTGCGCAGTCTCCGCTCCATCCACTCCCTGTAAATAATAAATTTATGATCCGCGCAAACACTGCCGCCGCCCCATGCTCTGACCGGAATCAGCTCCTCCACATCGGTCGCCACCCGGTTTGAGGTTCCCTGCGCATGCGCCAGATTATCCGTATATGCAAGATCCAGTCCAAGGAAGATAACCTTGGACGCTCCCAGTCTGACGGCAACGTCCAATGCCGTTGTGCTGACGGAACCTCCCGTCTGATATAGCTTCAAATCCAGCAGCTTGGCGGCTGCTTCCGCTCTTGGATACCCCTCCTGAAAAATCAAATAGTGCTCCGCCGAATATCCGGTCATAAATTTATGGTTTGCCGTGGATAGCATCAACATCGGCACTCCGGCCTGTTCCACACCGTAAATCTGTCCGACCACCCGCTCATTGGCATCTGTTACAATCACATAGTCCGGTCTGATTCCCATGCCGAGCAGCTTACGAAATACGGTTCCGGCTGCAACCACAATACTGCCGGGTGCATGATACTCCTTGAGCAGTGCAATATTTTTGTCCAAAGAAGGACCTGCCGCTATGATAAAAACAGCCTTTCCCTGCACATGCTCTTTTAGCTCATCCACCGTATGAATCCTCTCAGGCTCCTTGTCAAGACCGCTCAAATTTGCATCAAAATTCCCCTGCAGCAGCAGCTTTGCATTGCGATAAGAGCTATCCTGAATAAAAAACTGCTCATAACGCCTTCTGATTTCATCGTCCGGTATCCCCCTAAGGGACGGATAATGAATGCACAGCTTGTGGCCTGTCAAACCGATGGCCTCCGACAGCTGTCGGAGCTTCGGATCATAGTGCAGATACAATCTCTCCTGCAAAGGCTGCTCCATAAAACAGTACTTCATTGCAAGCCAAAGGAGATTTAAATCCGTTTCATACATATGTACCGGGTAATTTCCCTTAAGCTTCCAATATAACGTCACTCCATGATAGCCCATGCCGCAGCCCAAAATATGATACGCTTTTGCTTCCTCATCCACGATATCGGAAAGCCAATTCTCCGCCTCCTCATAGGGATCCTTATTGGAATGCAGATAATAGCTCCAGGTTCCTTTCTCGATACGGCACGTAGGATATCCCACGCTGGTCGGCTCGATACAATAAGCAGTCTCTCCCGAACGATATCTATGATTTTCATTCGAAACAGAATCCGCCTGCGGACGGTACGACCGGATCTGCTTTGCAAGCTCGGGATTCTGTTTTTCCAGAGCTTTCAGATTTTGCTCCAGATAATCATACTCCAGGGTCTGCGTCTGCTGCGTATCCTGACATCCCTGTCTGATCATATCCAAAAGCGCCGTCAAAAAAGGATATGCCTGCATTTCGACCAGATCCGCCAATAGCACATAATCCTTCTGCTCCTGAGCGTTTAGCATTCCCTGTAAAATATTCATAACATAAGCCGGTTCCACTGTAATTCCAAGAGATTCCATCTGCTGTCCGTTTTGTAACACTCCCTGCAAAATCCATTGAATATTTGCAAGAAAATTTCGATACAGACGTATTCCCGCATCTAAATTACATTTTCTCAAATCGTCCACGATATATAGCGCATAATGAGCCGCATTACGCGTCTTTTGATATAGCTCCTCTATTTTCAGCATGTATGATTCCTTTCTGCCGATCACAGTACCTCCGTCAGCATGGCCAGCCGGCCGATATCATGTCTGATATCATTACAATCAATTCCAACCAATCAATGGATCGGTGCGGCGGAATCTGTCTCCGCAGCATTTATTCCTTCATCAACCGTTTATCGAGTCTAACCTACAGAGGAATATTGCCATGCTTCTTTTTTACGGGCTCCACCTTTTTGCCCCGCATTGCCTGAAGCGCCTGCAAAATACGAATTCTCGTTTCTTCCGGCTTAATGATCTCATTGACATAACCTCTGGCGGATGCCACATAGGGATTCAGGAAACGATCCTCGTATTCTTTTTTACACTGCGTACGCATAGCTTCGGGGTCCTCTGCGCCGGCAATCTTGCGCTTAAAAGCAATATTAACAGCTCCATCCGCTCCCATAACGGCAATTTCCGCAATGGGCCATGCATATACGATATCCGCGCCCATTTCTTTGGAATTCATTGCAATGTACGCACCGCCGTATGCCTTTCTCATAATCAGTGAGATCTTCGGAACCGTTGCTTCCGAATAGGCATACAAAATCTTAGCGCCATGACGAATAATACCGTTATGCTCCTGTGCCGTTCCCGGCAAAAATGCCGGCACATCGATCAGTGTCACCAGCGGAATATTAAAGCAGTCACAGAATCGGATGAAACGGGCGATTTTATCGGATGCATGATAATCCAGCGATCCGCCCATGACGTTGGGCTGGTTTGCGATAAATCCTACACTGTTTCCTTCCATACGCCCAAAACCTACAACGGCATTCTGTGCAAACTCCTCCTGCACTTCAAAAAAGCTTCCCTCATCTACAATATTATGAATGATCAGCTTCACATCATAGGGAAGTCTGGAATTATCCGGAACCAACTTCCGAATTGCAGCTGCACGCTCAGCCTCTCTGCCATTTGCCTTTTTCCCGTTCTTCTTTAATACATTTCCCAAACGGAAAAATCTGCTTCGTTCTTCCTGGGCAGCCTTGATTATAGGCGCCTTTTCTTCATAATTGGCCGGAAGATAGGTCAAAAGCTTTCGCACCCCCATCAGACAATCGTTTTCCGTATCGTATGTAAAGTGGGAAACACCGCTCTTTTTGGCATGTACCTCTGCACCGCCAAGCTCCTCAACGGAAACCTCTTCATTAATAACGGTTTTCACCACATTGGGTCCGGTAATAAACATTTTAGAGGTATTTCTGACCATAAAGATGAAATCACAAATTGCCGGAGCATAGCATGCTCCACCCGAGCACGGTCCCAAAATCACCGCAATCTGCGGAATCACTCCGGACGCTCTGGTATGACGCAGAAACATGCCGCTGTAACCGCTCAGGGAAGAAATTCCTTCTTCAATTCTCGCTCCGCCGCTGTCATTAATGCAGATCAGAGGTGCGCGATTTTCCAGCGCCATATCCTGAATGCGGCAAATTTTGGCGGAATGATATTCTCCAAGTGTTCCTCCGATCACCGTGAAATCCTCGCTTGTAACAAACACCAGTCTTCCGTCGATCTCTCCGTATCCTACTACAACGCCGTCTCCGGGGAAACGCTTCTTATCCAGTCCGAAATCATCAATCCTGGATTCCATAAAGCCATCGACCTCAACAAAGGTTCCCGGATCCAATAACACTTCAATCCGTTCCCTCGCTGTCATTTTTCCCGTCTGATGCTGTTTGTCTATTCTCTCCTGTCCTCCGCCCTTCAGAGCCTTTTCCCGTCTGCTGTCCAGTTCTTTTTCCGCTTCTTCCCAGGTCACCTTGAATTCCTCCCATAGTTTTCATTCAATAGCGTTTCAAATAATTTGATATTCAAACCTTTTATATTATATCACGCAACTCGAAAAAGACAAGAGTGAAATATATTTTCTGTGAAGCGCCTATACCTGCTCCTCCACCATCTGAAGCGCAGCTGCAATCACCTTATCCATATCATAATATTTGTACTGTCCCAGTCTGCCGCCGAATAAGACATTCGGTTCGCCTGCTGCCAATTCCTGATATCTTGCAAATAATGCATCATTTTTTTCATTATTCACAGGATAGTACGGCTCATCGCCCTTTTTCCACTCGCTTGGATATTCCCTGGTGATCACAGTGGTATCCTGCGTACCAAACTCAAAATGCTTGTGCTCTATAATACGGGTATACGGAACTTCACGCTCCGTATAATTCACGACCGCGTTTCCCTGATAATTATCGCAATCGGAAAGCACCTCCGTCTCAAATCTCAAAGATCGGCACTCAAGCGCTCCGAGCCGATAATCAAAGTATTCATCAATCATACCTGTATACAGAACCGACGCAAACTCATCCGCCTGATCTCCCTTAGCCGCATTCTCTGCCAGAAACGCCTTATATTCGATTCCCGTTTTGACCGGAATCCCGCTCAGCATCTGTTCCACAATTTGGGTATAGCCGCCCTTGGGAATTCCCTGATATGCATCATTAAAGTAATTGTTATTATAGGTAAATCGAAGGGGCAGACGCTTAATGATAAACGCCGGAAGCTCACTGCAATCGCGTCCCCACTGCTTCTCCGTATAACCCTTGACAAGCTTTTCATAAACATCACGTCCGACCAGTGAAATCGCCTGCTCCTCAAGATTCCGCGGCTGCGTGATACCGGCCTTGGCAATCTGCTGTGCAATCTTCGCTTTTGCCTGCGCCGGTGTTTTGATCCCCCACATCTTGCTGAAGGTATTCATGTTAAAGGGCATATTATAAAGCTCATCCTTGTATACGGCAATCGGTGAATTGATATAATTATTAAACTCTGCAAACTGATTGACATAATCCCAGATTTTCTTATCAGAGGTGTGAAAAATATGAGCGCCATACATATGGACATTGATATCATTGATCGACTTGGTATAGACATTGCCCGCAATATGATCCCGCTTGTCTATGACCATGCATTTTTTCCCTTTTTTCGTCATTTCATAGGCAAACACGGACCCAAACAGCCCCGCCCCTACAATTAAATAGTCGTATTTCATATAAATTCCTCCCTATACATAGATCTGACCGCTTGGCAGACTTCCGGATGTTTTATTATAACACGCAGTGGGGGAATACGCCAGAAAACATTCAGCTCCCGGTTTTCGTATCTTCATGATTCCGATCATTTGCTTCCATCTTCCCGTTCAGAATTTTTTCCCTCTGCTTATAATCCGGCAGGAATTGTTTCATATATCCGTGAAAAGCCTGATTATGGCTCGGTTCCAGCAAATGTGTCAGTTCATGTACTACCACATATTCTACGCATTCCTCGGGATATTTTGCCAGCTGCAAATTAATGCGAATGGTTCCTTTCTGAACGGAACAGCTGCCCCAGCGGCTGGTCATATCGCGTATTGTCCAGCGGACACAGTGAACTCCCATGACCGGCTCCCACTTTTCGGCATATTTCCAAATCAACTCCTTTAGGCGTTCCTGCTGCTCCTTCGTCACCGCGCGGTTTTCCGATGCTTTCAAAGACTGTCCATTCTTTGATCGTTCTATCACGCGCTTTTGATGCTCCCGAACCCATGTTTCCTTGGACCGGATAAATTCCAGTACCCGGCTGTCACTCACGCCTCCCGGCGCAGTGACCAGAATTTCCCCATGAGGAGGGCGGATATAAATATTGATATTTTTGATTCGGCGATGATCAATCGTGATCAGCAATCCGTTAAAATTCAGGATTTTCTTTTGATAGCGGCTCATTTATGAATAACCTCTTCTGCTTATGCATATGCTGTCTTTGCATATGCTGTCTTTGCATTCTTTCAATCGGCATACATAAAAGAGAACCTGCGCGTTTTGCAGGTTCTTGTATGAATTCTATTTATGCTTCCCGCCCAAACCGTCACCACGATTTCCACGGCGCCTTCCCGCTCTGCCACAAAGTCTCTAAAATATCCTGCTCTCTCTTTGTGTCCATGCACTGCCAATATCCCGTATGCATATAGGACATCAGCTCTCCCTCCTGTGCAATTCGCTCAAGCGGTTCCTTTTCAAAAACAGTGTTATCGCCTTTGATATAGTCAAAGATTGCCGGCTCTAAGACCATATATCCTGCATTAATGGGCGCTCCATCCATCATGCTTTTTTCACGGAAGCTGCGCACGGCATTATCTCCGCCGATATCAAGCACACCCTTTTGCTGCTCCAGTCTGACTGCCGTAAGGGTTGCGATCTTTCCATGGTTTTCATGAAACTTCACAACATCCAATATGTTGACATCACAGACGCCGTCGCCGTAGGTCATCATAAACGTCTCGTTTCCGATATACGGCTGAACTCGCTTGATTCTGCCGCCGGTCATTGTATTCAGACCGGTGTCAACCACAGTAACCTTCCATGGCTCGGAATATTGATTATGAACAATAATTTTATTCCCCTGCGTAAAGTCAAAGGTAATATCCGAGGTGTGAAGGAAATAATCGGCAAACCATTCTTTGATTACATGCTGCATGTAACCCGCACATATGATAAATTCATTAAAACCATAATAAGAATATTCTTTCATAATATGCCATAAAATAGGCATTCCGCCAATTTCGACCATCGGTTTTGGCTTATATTGTGATTCTTCAGATATTCTGGTTCCTAAACCGCCTGCTAATAATACAACTTTCATCTTCCATTACCCCACATAGACTTCATATGACACTTGAGTTTCTCTTATGCTTTCTGTAGCAGTATATCATGAATCTGCGATTCATGATCCAATTCATCGCTCGCCGAATGTGCTTGCACATTCTTCTCGCTTGCGCTCATTATATCATGTTCACTCGCAAGCCCGCACCTTCGGTGCTTTATCGTCTGCTTCGCAGACTGCCTGCTCGTTAATAGCGCAAGAAAAACAAATGCCGCTTCGCGTCGCTTGTTTTTCTTTTGCGCTTATTACATCACAAATTCAAATTTTCATATACTCATGTCTCCATTTTTCATTGTGCCGAATCCTCTCGACCTCTTGATCCAGCTTTCTTGTCAGTTCGTTATCTGCTCCAGCAGCAGTTCTTTATCTTTTGCGCGTACAGCATACCAGACATATTGCTCTTTGTTATTCATATGTTCTATCGGAAAATCTGTATCATCATAATTATCATTTTCATCAACAACAGCCAAGTGCAGTTCATTCTCTAAATTCCGGCTTCGTCTAATAAAATCATTACAATTCTCAATTGTCATATCGCAGAAATTCTTGTCCATATTCCGGCCACATCACTGTCATGCATCCATTCCGGCATATATTCTGCATCTTTCATTTCCAACTCACGAACATTCATTTTTATCACCGTTTCTGCGCCGCTCTTTGCGCATAACAAGCTTGCTTTCAAGCAGTGCGCAGACACAAACTTGAGATTGAAAAATTCATTTTTCAATCTTTCTCCATATAAGCTTTTGGAATAATAAAATTATAAATCATATGACCATCATCATGTATTTATTTTATTTTGTCCGATTATTTTTTTCAACAAATTTTAGAAATTCATTATAATCCCTTATGTAGTCTTCTTCATAATACACTTCCGAAGCCAAACACATCAAAACTGCATCAGGCGAAAAATCATACATTTCACGCCACATATTATGGGGAACATACAGTCCTTCATAAGGCCTTTCCAAAAAAACTTTTTTCTTCTCGCTTCCATTATCTAACAGTATTTTGCAAGAGCCATGAATACATATTAATATCTGCTCCAGTTTTTTATGTGCATGGTGCCCCCTGACAACACCCTTTCCTGTATCATACATATAGTAGACACGCTTGATTTCAAACGGAATATCATTAAATTCCTCCAGTGCAACTAATTGCCCTCTTTCATCCCCATGCTGCTGAAACTGATATTTTACAATCTGCATCTTTTCCTCCTGATTTGGCGTAATCTCATTGACAACACTAATTCTCCATGTCAGAGAAGTTTACTGCAATGACACGCAATGAGAAATTCGCGAAGGCAATTTCCCGTCTGCGATAGATTGAAAAATAGACGATCGAGCTTGTTTTTCCATCTATTACCTGTCTAAAAATGATTAACAGCTTCTACCACTTCATTCACTTCTGCATCAGTCATACCACACCATAGCGGCAGCGACAGTTCCTGCGAAGCGATCCGCTCTGCAACAGGATAATCACCCATTTTGTATCCCAAGGGCTGATAGGCTTTCTGCATGTGAATCGGTATGGGATAATGAATTTGTGTCATAACACCACACTTCTGTAAATGCTCCTGCAATTTCTCCCGTCGTTTACAGAATATGGGAAATATATGCCATACATTATCTTCTCCTGCCGAAATTGGAAGTCTGATTTTTTCATTTCGAATTCCTGTCAGATACTTTTCGACAATCCTCTGACGTTCCTCTGTCCACGCATCCAAATATTTCAGTTTCACTCTTAAGACGGCCGCCTGAATCTCATCGAGTCTTGAATTAAACCCTTGCAATTCATGATGATATTTCTCCTGTGAACCATAATTTCTCAGAATTTTGGCTTTTTGATACAATTCTTCCTGATTCGTCGTAATTGCTCCTGCATCCCCCATCGCTCCAAGGTTTTTTCCAGGATAGAAACTAAAACCGGCTGCATCTCCTAATGCACCTGCCTTTTTCTCTTTCAGACGTGCATTATGTGCCTGCGCCGCATCTTCAATAACTATAAGTCCATGCCTTTTTGCCACTCGATTGATTGCTTCCATATCAGCAAGTCTTCCATACAAATGTACTGCAATAATGGCTTTCGTTCTATGACTAATCCTTGCCTCGATCAATTCAGGGTCTATATTATACGTATCATCACATACATCGACAAATACAGGAGTTGCTCCTGAATAACTTACAGCTAAGGCTGTTGCAATAAATGTATCTGCCGGAACAATTACTTCATCACCGCTTCCGATACCATATGCCTTTAAGATGATATGAAGTGCCTCTAAGCCGTTTCCCACACCCACACAATATTTAGTCCCACAGGATGCCGCATACTCTTTCTCAAACTGCTCCAGTTCTTCACCCATGATAAACCAATTATTCATTACAACTTTATTGATTGCTTGATCTATTTCACCCTGTATAGGTATATGTAACTTTTTCAAATCTAAATACGGTATCATATAGTGTACTCCATAAAATTTCATTGATTTAACTATTTTAACTGTTCTCCCGCTTCAATAACAGTTCTGCTATCCTTATCCTTGCACCATGCACATGCGCTAATCATATCTACGCTATAGAAATCAAATAACTTTAAGAACATCTGCTTCTTATTCTTTATATTTTTTATATTGATCTGCTCATTTTTTCCGGGCTTTTCCAACTTATTATTTTTCAAGACCCAAGTTCTTCCACACCTATATAAAGAGCTTTCTATCAACGCGGTACAATTTTTCAGCCAACAAGTTTCCCAAGTCTCCTTGATCTTTTCCGAAGATGTGATTCTTTTTCCCGCTAATGTACCAATGTCATACCAGATTTTGGCATCCTCATAGCGGTAAGATATTTTGTTCTTTCTACAATAGGTTTGAAGCTTTTTGGCCTGCCTGCTCTGTTCTCCGTATCTGTCAATCCAGACCTCAATTTTTCGATTTTTGAGTTTTTTAAGCACATTTTCTTTTGGGAATATGGTTCCGTTTGTAATAACCACTACCTTTCCGATCTTTTTCTGTTTCAAAAGAAATTCCAGAATGGTATCCACTTCCCTGTTTAAAAACAATTCGCCTCCAAGCAGCGCAACTCTGTGAATATAATCTACATTGTTTAATACATAGGTCATATTATTAATAATATCCGCTGCATTATAAATTTTAGCGTCTTTGATATATGGATTCCATTGTGTGCAATACTTACATCTTAAAGAGCATTTCGTTGCCACTATCAAATCGATATGCGGAATTTGCACGCCCCCTCTAAAAGGTAATACCATTCCTGCCATTATTTTCGTAATTTCACGAGCCGGAAGCGGAAATACTCCAATAAAGGCTTTAGACTTCCACATATTCCGTAAATTTTCTTCTTCAAACTTTAAACACAGAAGAACATTCGAGTTCCAAAAATTGACAAACTTTCTCTTTGCATTCATTATATCGACCTCACTGACTATATGTCTTTCTGCTCTTGTCCAAAAAAGCATCCTTTAATAATAATTGAATCTTGATGCAGACAACCTTGAATGCCTTAAATGCAAGTCGAAACTCTCCAAAGCTCAATAAAGCCGGGATTCGAACAAAAATATACACTTTAATAAAATCAACAACAAATCCCCGATATATACTATGATTATTCTTATGAAGCCTATATCTTACCGTTTCCTCATCCAAAAATCCAAACGGAATCCCGCGCCTGATCATCTTGGTATAAAACGGCGCATCTTCCCAATTCGGAAATCTCTTGTCATAACCTCCCAATTCCTTATAAAGATCCATGGAAAAAAAACCGCTTGGAGTAGGCAGCCACATCTCTTTCAACATGTTCAGTTGATTACCCTCTTTCAACAATTGATAGCTTCTCTCTGCCACCAATTTCTTCTCATGAATCATCTTCCTATTACCGAATAATTGCACTTTCGAAAATACAAATTGATCACCGCTTCTTTGGATAAAATTGATATTATCTTCAATACAATTCGGAAGAAGTACATCATCGCCACCTATCACTTTAATATAATTCGAATGGCTCTTTCTGATCCCCCGATCGGCATTATAAACAACTCCCTGCCTTTTCTTGGACGCCGAAACAACTGCTTTTGCAAATCTGTCTCTCCAAGACACCAACCACTGCCTAACAAGCTCAACCGTTCTATCGGAAGAACAATCATCTGCTACAATCAACTCCAAATTCATATATGATTGACACGCTATACTGTCAAGCAGCTCTACAATCGTATCTTCAGAATTATATGTTACTACCACAACACTGACCAAATCCATTGCCATCTCCCATAATAAAAAAGAAACTAATCCCTCATACGCAGTACATGCCGTATGATATACAATGTCTACACCCCTAAGAAGCTTGTTCATGATATAGTGAATATACTTTACAGAGGGATCCGCAACAGACTTAAAATATTCTATTTCCTGACTTAAAACAGCTATTGATTTGAAATGCATTAGGAAATCATGTAAGACTGTTCTTGATTGGGCATCCGGTTCGGGACGCCCTAACAGAGAGTAAGTAAAACCATATAGGTATAAATTTTAATTTCTTTCTAATTTTGGGTAATCTTCATACCATGTCATCAATCAATTTTTGATTTTCTGTAGTATATTCAATCTGATTCTTCTCTCACAACATCCATCAAAAAACAGATGTTTCATGAAATTATTTATTTCACGAAACAGTACTCTATGAATTGATTCTAGTTTATGACAAATTATTTGTCAATCTAATGTTTTTTAGAAATGACAAGCAACTTGTCATTTCCAAAAAAAGAAAGGAAAAACACTTATGACTCAATTATCAAACAATACTTATAGTTCGTTGTCAATGAATGAGGTATTTTACAAATGGATTGACACAAAAAAGCCAAAATTAAAGACTTCAACAATTCAAAAATACATATCAATTTATAATAAACATATTACCCATCAGATAGGCTGCTACTCAACAGATACAATTTCATCTGATACAGTCAACAAATATTTAATAAGCATTTATGACAAATCAAATATGTCCGCAAGTCTATTTAATCAAATTAGATATCTTGTAAAAGCGATCATAAACTATGGAGTACAAATGCAATATATTACAAATACTGCAATATTAGTGGAATCGGCACGGAGAAAAAATACACATGTTATGATTTTGTCAGCTTCTCAACAAAAGGAACTGATAAAATGTTTGACATCTGATGAAATTACTTCGGTTAAATTAGGTATACTAATAGCATTACATACAGGTATGAGACTTGGTGAGATATGCGGATTACAAAGAAACAACATTGACTTTGAAAACGGAATAATACATATTACCAAAACAGTTCAAAGAATCAAAAAAGATAATAACGCCACATCTTTAATAACAGATATTCCCAAAAGTGTAAGTTCATCTAGAGATATTCCATTAACAAATTCTCTTATGAATTATTTCAGCAATTACAATATTAATAATCTATCAAAAGATGTTTATATTTTGAGCAAAAATCACAAGCCATTTGAACCCCGCACTCTACAGTATGGATTAGCACGATTTATTAATCAAATTGGAGTCAGCAATTTCCATTTTCACTGTTTAAGACATACCTTTGCAACAAACTGTATTCGTGCCGGTATGGACCCCAAAACATTAAGTGAACTTCTTGGGCATTCCAATATATCTATTACTTTAAATCTGTATGTCCATTCGGACTTTGAACAAAAAAAGAAACAGATAGAATTATTGGAAGAAAAATATTTTCAAGATATTTCGTGAAATAAATAATTTCATGAAATATCTGTTTTTTTTGATGGATGTTGTGAGAGATGAATCAGATTGAATATACTACAGAAAATCAAAAATTGATTGATGACATGGTATGAAGATTACCCCAAATTAGAAAGAAATTAAAATTTATACCTATAACAATTTTGAATATCACGATAAGCATTTCATTGACGGATCATAGGGGGGAATAAATAATGATTTACCAATCTGGAAAATGGAGTGAATTTGAAGAATCTGCTTTAAACGATGAACTCATGATTACTGAATTCTCAAAAGACACCCGGCAAACACTATATGTTTGTTGTCAGGGGGTACTTAAGGGTATCGTTACACTTGGAAATTTCCGGAGGCACTTTTTTAAAGGAGAGCCTCTCATTCAGGAAAAATTTACCTATGTATCATTAAAGAATGAGCCACTTGCAATAAAAATATTAAAAGAAAATGAAAAAATTTTTTCAATCCCTATATTGGACAGTAAAGGACATATTATAAAGGAATATCGTAAATCATTTGAAGATACAGAAATTAATAAAATTCCAAATGACTTAATCTTCAAATTATACAAACAATTTATCCTGCCTGATAATGAGACTAAAACTTTAATAATAACCGAATTTAATAACTCACAAAAAGACATTGCCGAGCGAATTATGGCGGAAACTTGTGGAAGGCTTTTCATCATAGACGAAAGAGAAATTGCGGACCTGAATATTTTTTTAAAGCAGACTGACTGCCAGATCATCTATGACTGCCACCCGGAATCCTACCGTGTCAGGCAAATAGCTTATAAAAAATATGGTTTTACTTACTCTCTGTTAAAACGTCCCGAACCGGATGCACAATCAAGAACAGTCTTACACGATTTCCTAATGCATTTCAAATCAATAGCTGTTTTAAGTCAGGAAATAGAATATTTTAAGTCTGTTGCGGATCCCTCTGTAAAAGTATATTCACTTGATGAAAAAAGATTTCGTTGGAACGAAGAAAAAAACTGTTTTGAATATAAGCTTGAGGAATCTATGAGTATTGTACCGGAGGCATTGTATGTATCCTATTGCCTGCTCCAACATCCCTGTATTTATTATGGCAACCATATAATTCCCGTAATAAGTAAAGCTTTTCCGATATATGAGAGACGTGCATGGTCAAAACGTTTTGAACCCACTGTAGAAACGCGTTCGTCCGATTATGATTTTGCATATAATATTATTCCACAGCTTCATAATAAGGGAATTAAAACGTTCGTCATTACTGATATAGAACAAGAATGGAAAAAAGTAAGCTCCTTTCATGTAGAGACTGCTCGGCTTCTTGAAACAAAATCGAGGGATGAACGTATGGAAATGATACGGGACTTTTTTACACGTATTGGATATGGCAGCGGTTTTTTTGAAGAGTATAAAAAAATACAATCATACACTCATAACGGATATCTACAATTTGCGGATTTCGCCGGAAGATATATAAATATACTTCGTGGCGAACGACTTACAATAGGAAACCCTGCATCTGCACCTCATACATTATGGCTCTTCGGACCATGCATACTTCAAGGAATTTTTACAGATGACGAACATTCTCCCGGCAGTTGTTTAAGGAAAAAAATAGATGCTTCTTATTATATAAAAAATATGGGAAACAATATCCGTAATCTTCACATGTCAGCCCGTGACTCAACCTTTAAAAGCGGCGACATAGTAGTCATTTATTCCTATAATTCTGAAATATACCGACAGGCCGGTCTGAATACCTATAGTCTTTTACAGGCATATCAGTCATGTCTGAATGTAATGGATCACGTGATGGATTCTCTCCGGCATATAGACGGATATTTGACGGAAAAAATTTCTGATACACTATATGACATTTTAAAGAAAAACCATGCTTTTCAAACAAGCCTGATTTCTTCCGATAGAAATACTAGTGATTTAACAATCACCTTCGGTATCAAAAAACAAAACTCTATGATACCTGAGCAATTATCCAAATGGCTTTCTACAGTTAAAACCTATACAAAAGAAGATTCAATGAGAACGGGCGCAGTTGTTATGAATTGCAATCCCTTCACATTGGGGCACAGATACCTGATCGAAGCAGCTTGTTCACAGGTGGACAAACTATTGGTTTTTGTTGTAGAGGAAGATAAATCTTTTTTTAAATTTGAAGACAGAATTAAAATGGTACGGCTTGGTACAGAGGATTTAGAGAAAGTTACGGTCATTCCAAGCGGTAAATATATTGTTTCTGCGGAGACCTTTCCGGGATATTTTGAAAAAGATGACAATCCGGATGTTATGTTTGACGCTGCCAAGGATTTGGATATTTTTGCAGACATTATCGCAAAAGAATTGAACATAAAGGTTCGTTTCGCAGGAGAAGAGCCATCGGATAAATTTACCCGGCAATATAATCTGGCAATGAGCAGAATTTTACCGGAACATGGTATCGATTTCGTAGAAATTCCGAGGAAAAGGGGGGAAAATGGAGAGATCGTTAGTGCCTCTACGGTAAGAAAATTGATGTCAGAAAAAAAGTATTCCGAAATCAAAGATTTAGTTTTGCCTTCTATCTTTGAATATTTATCAATTCACTATTAATCGCCCTGTGGTGTTGGTCTGAATGTTTGGATCCAATTTATTGGATTTGCTCATAGTCCTCCTTTTTGGCACAAGAAAAGCGCATGGTTTACATTTTACTGTTTCCATGCGCCTTTACGCCGTTATTTTGATATTTAATTTTTTGTTGATGAGTCGATTATGCTAACTGCATAACCTCGGATTCAATTTTTTTCAAATCATCAAGTGACAACGCCGGAACATAACCGGCAATTTCTTCCTCCTTCAGCCTTCCTTCCGCTATAATAATATATATTTTGGTAAATTAATTAAAAATTTAGTAAATTATGTCTTAAGAATCTGCGTAATCATTCCGATAATAATATTGAGGTATAAACCGAAGCTGCAGGGACGGCAGCGTATGGATGTGAATGGAGTCACAAATATAGATGCTTGGAAATGCTTTTTCGGCATTTCTAAGCATGTGTATTTATGATAAACGAAGGGAGCAGGGCAGACTGTCTGAAAAAAACCGCGGCAGTCTGACATGAAATTCAGGCAGATTAATTCTTGCATATCTCCCTTTCATCTAAACAAACGGGGAATCAAACTCATCTAAACCGGGAAACATTAAATCTCTATCAGAAATAATAGGATCCTCCACTTGCCAGTTAAGCCCAATGGTGTCCCACCTCACTCCTGCGTCACATTCCGCATTATATACGCTTGATACATTATAAAGCATAATCGTATCATCCTCCAAACATTGAAACCCATGTCCAAATCCCTTAGGTATATAAATGGATTTAGGTTTATTTCCTTTAAGCTGTATCGTAATATATTTCTTATAATTTGGACTGCTTCTCCTCAAATCAACAATGACATCCATAACACTTCCACGTATCACATGAACTATCTTATCATGTTCATACGGAGGAATTTGAAAATGAATCCCTCTAATAGTGTCCCTCTTGGAAATTGAATAATAAGTTTCTCTGGTTATAGCATCTATGCCAAGACTCTTAAATTCATCTTCATTATATATTTTGATAAACCCTCCACGGATATCAAATGAATAAAAATTATCGATGATTTTTATTTCAGGAAAATCTGCATGATTTATCATTCTCATCTTTTTTCTTCCCCTATTCCTTTCTCTCTATTACATCGTATCCACTCAGCTGTTCTTCTGATTCCTTCTTCAAAAGTAATCTCTACCTTAAATCCCATTTTATATAAACTGCAAGTCTCAAACTCCTTATAAGTCAATCCCATAGTAGTAGCCGGATATGCTCCAAACTTCAGTTCTGAGTTACTACCCAAAATCTCCTTCATTATTAAAACAAAACTTTTCAATGTTTTTTGCTCCCTGTTTCCAATATAATATTCGGCGTTCTTCTCCCCATGCTCCGCCGCATAAATGATCATCCTTACAGCATCCGATATATAAATAAAATCATACATCTGGTTTCCGGATGACAACAGTAATGTTTCCTGATTCAACATTTTACGAATTGTAGTATTCAAAAATCTGGCCGAATATTCCCCTATTCCATAAATATTGGAAATAAGAACATTAATATATTCAATACCCTTATTAGTAGCAATCGTTTTTGCGAAATAATCCCCAGCCATTTTAGCTATGCTATAACTACTTGCTTTTCCGGGCTTCGCACCGGCAGATGGAATATACGCCTGAGTCTCATATTCCATAATACTTCCGGCATAAACAAACCGCTTGCAACCCATACGTTCAGCCAACTCAACTGCACCGCAAGCAGCACTTATATTTTGTATTTGTAAATTATAGTCAGCTCTCTCCGGCCCGGAAGTACCAGCCCATGCAAAATGATAGAATATCTCTGCATCCAGATCGGTTTCCAAAGTTATCAAATCATTCAATGAACCTTTTAATATGGTCACTCGTTTCTTCCAACTATTTGGTATTTTATCAGGTTCGCGGACGATCACAATCACTTCTTCTCCAAGATGCAATAATTCTTCTACCAAATTTCTTCCGAGGAAGCCTGTAGCGCCCGTCACAACTATCCTTTTCATAAACAATAATAACTCCTCTATAAATTTACAAGCTTCTATTTTAGTTATCGATATGATTCATTTCCATTCGTCATTACTTTGCTCAAATGCCCTGCCGTTTCTTAGTAAAAAGGATATGATCACTTATTTTTAACGTTATATACATCATTTGTAAATGCCTCCTGAAACTCATTTTCCAGTTTTGCCGGCTGTAGAAGTGAGTTACTGTTTTATGAGCGGACAGGATATTGCACAGCATTTCTTTTTTACCGACCGTTCGGCATTCTTTACCATAATGTGCCGTCCATACTTTATCCTCATTATGATGTTTCCAACCGTACGACACTTTGTTCAGTAGGCGTCTCCAATTATTTAGAAAGAGTGCATCATATTCCGAGCGGTTGAAATGAAATTTATGATCGTATTCCGTCATCTTTAGCTCATGAATAAACTGTTCCGTTTGTCTCTGTGGATACCAATATAATATGCTTTTATTCGGTTCAAAGAGTGATACGACCTTGGTCTTATCGATGTTCACTTTCCCCGTATAAACATTTGAACTTACGATAGCCCCCGCTTTGCCGCTGCATAATATTTCCCTTTTGATATAGGTTTCCGGATACGCAAATGCGAGTTGAAAGTAATTTTCCCTGCATCTGATATTGAAAAATGCTTCCCGCTTAAAAATAGCCCCCGTGGGGTGTTCACCGCATTTCAAAAAGTATTGCACACTGTCATATAGATTAAAAATGCATATTCGGCCTGTGATCCTTCGGTCGGCAACGCAGCCCACGTTTTTGTCGCTGCAGTAGTCCAGCATCTCTATCAATTTGCCAATGTTATCCGCGTCTAGTTTGTCACGCCCCATGACGAGATACAGCCATTCTCCGTCTCCATGCTCTAAAGCGCGGCACCAATTTAATTTAGCGCCAACATTTGTTTGATTCATGCACAATTTCAAACGGCCGTCTTTGATTGTTTTCAATCTTTCAATTGTATCGTCAGATGAAGCATTATCTGAAATTACCACCTGAAATCGATCATCAGGATTGGATAACAATTGTGTTGCCAGTTTATAGGCAGCATCTGAATTATTATATTCCGGTATACAAAAGCTTAGCTTATATCCCATAGTTTGTCACCCCAAAATAATGCTCGGCCAAATATTCATAAACTTGCGGCAGCACCAACTCTCTGATCTTTTCAAATTCTTTTTCTTTCATCAGTTTTCGCACACGTGAAGCACTGATTACCTCGCCATCCCATTTCTTTCTTGGGATTTCTATAAATTCTACTCCATGCTCAGGCAATATTCTTTTCATTGCCTGATTGTACTGTCTGGTAAACCTATCGATCGGTTCCTCTCCTGCAAAACGTACCTGAATATTCAATTCCTTGGCAATAACCTCTGCAAAGATATCCAGATCAGAAGCGGCATCAAACACAACATCCGGATTTTTATCCTTTTCAAAATATCCCGGAAGCGTCTGCGCAGAAATGATATATTTTCCGCTCGGAATCGCAATTACATGATCCAAATCCTCTGTTCCGATTTGTACCATCCGAATTCTGTCCTCAAATTGAAAGAATGACTTATCCTCCTCCACTACAAAAACAATAAGCCTGTCCACCTGCCTACAGGCAGTTTCTATCAGATATCTGTGTCCCAACGTAAACGGATTGCAATTCATAACGATTGCACCTGTTCGTTCCGATGTTAAATTCCTATATTTTTTCACAGATCTAAGCCATTCCGATAATGGTTCGGGAACTCTGACCATTGTCTTTTTAATTCCAAAATGAACAATTTCAGTATCCTCCTGCTCCAATGTGCCGGAGGTTGTAAATACATGGTTCTCCTCTAATATCTGATAAAGCCTAACAGCAATTCTCTTTGTCATATACCAGTTAATATGATTCGGTCCATCCAGAACATGCTGCATTAAATTTGGACATTGCTGATATGCCTCCGCCAGACTATACACCTCCAGCCCTGCTCCGAGAAAGACTGCAGCATCATATGCATAGATCACTACGATATCGCCGCTATGAATATTGGAATCCCTGATAACTGCATTTCGGGCTCTCCAATTACTGATCACATTTCTAATATACCAAGTTTTATCCACCTTTTTTCTTAACAAGCTTCCAAGAGAATATGCATCATCCACATACTGCCCCCAAAACAGGCATGGTCCAAAAAGCCACATGGTATGCCTATAGGATGCAGGATTATCCAAGGTCATCCTTTCTCCCTGAAAGATATTTATGTAATTTCCAATACAGTCCGCCGTCTGGATATATCCATTTTTATGATAGTATTGCAGCTTATCATACTCCTCTATAAAAGTATCAATTTCATCGTGACTCCACCGATTGCAAAATTCTTTCATTATAATCTGACGATTCTCAGCGGATTTCATAGCTTCTGCGCGTATCGACGCTTTTTTTGCATCAAAAGACTCTAAGCTTACGCCCTCCATACCCATATTCGAAATCACAATCGTCCTGACATTGTTCCTTTGCAGCCTGGGAATGATGTTATAAGCCAAATCATAATCTGCAGAACGAGCTCCTAACAAAAAAGCGTAATTTGCCCCATATCGTTCACCGATCGGAAAGACCGTACTGATTACCGGAATCAGACAATTTCCACACAAAATGCATGGATTTTTAATAAGGCAGCAGGACATTGCAAACGCTTCAGGTACATCCTTGATATTCCCGAGATATTCATAACAGTTTTTATCTTCTCTCCATCGGAAACTGCTCTCATCAAACTGCTTAACACAAATCTCAGAATTTATGACCGTTTCAAAATATTCCGCTTCCCGCTTCAAAATTCCAACAGACTCAAAGTGGAGAAGATAATCATGAAAAACGCTCAATTCTTCATCCGTATCCGGACATCGTATAACCGAATATACTAAACCACATATTTTATAAATAATTTCTCTGATTCGAAAATGCTCCGGCATACAGTCATATATAATCTGATAATCCGAATTCCTTATATACTCATTCATATCTATAATATCATCTTCATCTACTATGTTAAGCCGACCGGCGGCCTTACGCATAACTTCTTGCGCGTTTTCTCTTGATAATGCATTTTCAAATCTGGTAATTATCAGATTTCTTTCTTCGGCAGCCGGCAGAAAATGCCGCCAAAATTTAAAAATAATATCATTCGATATGGCATTTCCTTCCTCTATATATTCCTTACGATATTCTCTTATAATATGATATTCTCCATCTACTACGGGCACTGCAAATATTTTATCATTTTTCAACAAAACATTCCTTGCATTTTCCTCTTCATGATCAAGTACATAAGTAAACTTCTTTTGAACAAGAACTTTACCCTGAAGCATATGTCTTCGGAAATTTCCCAATGTGATAATCCCCATTAATCTCCCCCCATTTGTGACATAAACTGTCCGCCTGGTATCCTTTGCAAAGATCGAGATTAATAAATCATTGTTTAACGCTGATTCTTCTATTTCCTGCCACTCTATCGATTGATACACCATATTTCTATTTCTCCATAATTACTGAACATGCCATTATTCTAAAACAAACCTGTGATTAAATTATCCCATCGTTTACCTATGATCTCAATCGAATAACATTCCGAACGTTCTTTCCCTTTTTGAGCATACTCCTGCCGCAGATTCGAATCCGAAAGAAGTAATATCATAGCATCTGAAATCATCTTCTTTACCCTTCTGTCAGGTGCAGCATCCTCATGGATATATGGCACTAAGATACCATATTCAACTTTCTCAATTGACTTTATCTTATGATTTTTACTCATGGAAGGCGCCAATATTTCTCTCGGTCCTCCCGGACAATCAGTGCTGATCACAGGCGTACCTATGCTTAAGGCTTCTATAATCGCACTTGAAAATCCTTCCCCTTTTGAGGTTAATATAAATCCTGTACTGTTCTTAATATAATATTGCACATTCTTTTTGTACCCTGTGATAACAACATCTTGTTCCAAATGAAGCTGCTTTACCAGTTTCTTCACTTCGCCTGCATAATCACTTACATCTTTTCCTACTAATAAAAGTTTTGCTTCCGGAATAATCTTTTTAACCCTTTGAAAGCATTGCACCAATAGTTTCTGTTGTTTTACTTCATCAATTCTCAACGGACAAATTATCGTTTTTTCTCCATAAGGCCAGTCCTCTTCCGGTTCTTCTGAACTTGCAAAACTACTTAACGGATTTGATATCACGGTAATCTTTTCAGCCGAGACTCCATATACATTTACCATATCCCTTTTGCCGCATTCGGTTAATACAACTACCCTATCTGCCCTGTTATACAATAAATGCACCATAAAATTACTATATAAAATTCCTCGAAGCTCCCTCTTTCTTGCTGACAATATTGTGCATATTCTTGTAACAACCTTGTCCCTTCCCTTCGATAAAAAATTAATCCAATTAATTTCTTCCATAAAGCTGATCGTCACATCAATATTATAATCTTTTTTTAGCCTTTTCACCCGCTTGGCCGTGCTAACGATTCTACATATCATATTCAGCCACTTAATATTATAGTAAAAATCATTAGATCTTCCGGGAATTTTAACTATTTTCCCTTTAAAAGTATAGTCATTCTTTGTTCTTTCACCCGTAAATACAAAGACATGATGTCCCTCTTGTGTAAAATATTTACTTAATTCAGATGCCACTCTTTCTGCACCGCCACCATTTAGTGTTGGCAATAATAAGGCTATATTCATACGATTATCCCTCTTAAAAACCTATTCTCCATCTAATCCCCAAGTTATCGATATGATTCATTTCCATTCGTCATTACTTTGTTCAAATGCCCCGCCGTTAAAAGAAATAGCCTAATCTTTAATTCATTATTCATTCTTGATGAAAAATAAGCATTTATAGTTTTATAAGCTCTCAATATATTCCATAACAGCTCTTTTTTCTTCACGTGACGTACCTCATAGGAATAGTGTCCAGCCCACTTGGGACTTTCCATCCTTTCTTTCCAATACGCTGATACCCTCCACATAATTTGTTCATATGTACTAATAAAGAAATCATTGTATTCTTTTTCGGTAAAATCAAACTTGTCCGCCATATTCAATACATAAGTATATACCTCTACCACCTTTGCCGGATGATAGTGTGGTATATTAGTATCTTCATATGTCGATTTCACCTTTGCTAAATCTATATTATGCGTTCCATCATAGACACGACCAGGGATATATGCTGCAGAATTATGACGTAACAATAAATCTCTTTTAATCCAGAGTTCAGGGTAAGTAACAGGTAACATAAAATATTTTTTACGTTTTTTTATTTCATGGTATGCCTGACGTTCGAATATTAGACCGGTTGGATGTCCTATTTTTAAGAATTCTTTTGCTGCATCCAATCCAGTATACACTCTCATTTTAGAGCCGCATAAGAATGAACAATCTTCCAGTAATTTTATTCCTCCTTTTTTTGCAATTTCCAGTGTCCGTATTAGAAAATCCACTCTGGACGGGTTCAAATTATCTCTCCCCATAACCAGATACAAATAATCCCCGTCTCCAGCCTCCAATGCGCAGCACCAGTTACGCTTTGCTCCTACATTCTCTTTATTCACAACAATTTTTAATCTTGAATCAGAAATGTCCATCAGTTTTTCAATTGTTCCATCCGTAGATGCATTATCCGAAACAACTATCTGAAAATCTTTATTTGGAATTTTGAGCAATTCCTTAACTACTCTACACACAGAATCCGCCTGATTGTAAACAGGTATACAGAAGCTGACCCTATAACTCATATTACAATTTATCTCCTTACTCTTTACTCAGTCTTCTAGATCCAAATGTTTGTCCTGGAATTCAAATTATAAATATAGATATTTCAAATCTACTTTCGCAGAAATTCTCCGATTCGTTTTCTCTTAAAATCATCCATCAAGTGCCATGCTGCATTCAGATATACGTTCATCTCTCTTCTTTTCAAATAATTCTCCCCCAAATCGGTCTGAAACCTCCTTTTTGCCTCAGATACAATAAGCTTATCGTCTCTTTCAAATATCCTGTTATACCTCTTATTTGCATGAATATAGGAGCTTAGAATTTTTACGGGATTCTTACTGATCTGGCAAAAATAATTGCCGGAAAGATTACTAGAGTGAATTCTGTAGGAGACCAGCGGAACATTTACAAAGCCTAATTTCCCCATACAAAGGATCATCATCCGCAGGAACCGATCCGGTTCTTCCATTTCAGCGGGAACAGAAAGAACCTTCTCTAATTCAGCATTTCTGATGCCTATACAATTTGCAGGATAATTTGTTTTAAAGCTTAAATTCTCTTTAAAACCAATCTTGCTTCTATGCCGGACTGACAAATATTTATTTTCGGACTTTAGCAACACTCTGTCGTGGGAATCCACTAACTCCCTGTCGCAGGAAACGCCGAAGCAATCCGGATTGTCCTTAAGAAACGCCACCTGTTTCTCGAGCTTATCCTTTCTCCAAATATCATCCTGATCTGCAAGAAATATGTATTCTCCCTTAATCTTATGAATGATACTATTACGGTTGCCCGATCTACCCAAATTAACCGTATGGCTCACTAACTCAACTTCAAATTCCTTACAGGAATTCTCCTTGCAAAAACTTTTTGCTATTCGTAATGTGGAATCCGTGGAGGCATCATCGGCAATAATCAACTGAATCGGTCTATAGGTCTGCTTTTTGATGGAATCAAGCATTTTGCCTAAATACCGCTCTCCATTGTAGGTCAGCATAACCACTGTGCATTTCCCGACATCCATTTCCTGCATCACTTCTCCAATCCCAATTCCGATATTATTTTTGCAGCATTGTCCGCCGCGCTGTCATCCATATCAATTGTAATGGTTTTTTTTAATGCCCTTTTTCTGATCTTGTTAAATTGATTCCTCTGAAGTATCAATACCTCATGGAGTTCAGAAGCACTATTAATTAAATCAAGGCGGGAGAGCTTGTGCTCTCTTTCCCTCATTCTTGTCTCGGAAACTTCCACTTTTGTATTGCAATTTATATATACAACAGTATCCAACCCCCCCCGCTTAGAATCGACCTGATACACTGACAATATTTCTTTTCGTTCCGAATTTTGCCCCGATACGCCATGGAAACAAAGCCCTGAATCATTCCCTGATCCAGAACGCAGACTCTGACTTTGCTTTTTTCTCCGGTAAGACTAAGCATTCTTATCCCATACCAATAGCGAAACGTTTGATTCATAATTTTAAAACGTTCCATGCTAAACGGCCTAATCATAAATAACATCCGTAAAAAGGCAAAATAGCAATTTCTGATTTCTCTTGAACGCAGAATTACAAACCGGCTTACCTCACACTCGCTAACCGCTTTGTCTGGTATTTCCGGTATTTTCATCTCCTTTAAGAGCTTTCTGACTTCAAACATGGTCGTGGTCTTCCCCGAACCCGGGATTCCGTTAAATTCGATTATGATTGGTTTTCCACCAGCTTGTCCCATATAATCCCCTTTACTTCAAGCAGTTCTTTCTCATACGGCTGTGTTGCATCAATTTCATATATATCACTGTTATCAAATCGTAATTTCTCCGTTATGAACGCCTTCCGTTTCACTTCTTGAATTGCATGTCCGGGGCTTCTCCTCACCGCTTCCTCTGGAGGCACAATCAACTTAAATACGCAATCCGGTGATTCTTTTTCTACCTGGGACAAATTTTTTTCTTCCAGCCTTGCAAGCTTTCTACCTAATATAGAATTTTCACATAATCCCAACGTCCTAATTTTAGGCCCGTCATAGATTCCCGCAAACTGGCTCTGTGGATACCGGTCACAGACAGCAATCCCGCCCTTATTCACATACCTTTCAATGAAACGCCTGATACGCTTACATCTTAATGACAAATGATAATAAAAAATGATCCTGCAAATATTGCGGATCTCCTCCGGCAGCCATTTCCATTTCGTCATTTTATAAATCAACGGTTTCTTATACCTTTCTCCCATCCCAAAATAAAAATTCTGTGCGTCCAGCTTCCAATTCAGCCATTTGCAGATTTCCGTGGTCATTTTTGATTTTCCGCTTCCGTCACATCCGACAAAAACCAGCATCACCCCTCTGCCCCGCATCGTTTTGTGCGTAATAAAGGGGATAATTTCGAATTTTTTTTGAAACAGGCACTTTATTCCCACCGATTTCCCACGAACTGTCTTTAAATATTTGTTGCCGAATACAGAACCGGTTTTCATTGTCTTTGTTTTTGCCCATACAAGCTTCTGTAACTTTTCGAAATCTCTTTTACAGGGATTTTTCTTTAAAATAACGGAAAGAACCTTCTGATATCCCTCTTTCCAAACATTCTCCAAAAGCTCGGTAAATGCCCTTTCATTCATTCTCTGCTTTAACCACAGAATTTCCCTTCGATAACCGGCATCAAGCTCAAACTTATCCAGTTTTTCTATCGGTTTGCCCTGTTTCAGAACAATTCTCATATAGAGGATAAGCAGTTCCAAATCCGGCTCCATAACATATACTTTACCGCTTTCATCCAGAATTCTGGTATCAAGCGCAAGCTGATTCCACGGAAAAACGTATTCCTTCAGGTGCTTTGTCCCTGTAATCATGCGAAAATGCACATGCAAATGGATCAGTTTCCCGGTCTCTCTGTCAAATCCGATCCATTCCTCCACTTTCGGATACCGCGAGCCAAATTGCGGTCGAACCTTAATACATTGACATTCAGTCAAAACACCGGAAAATAACTTCTTATGCGTTTCAGACACCAGTATATCCAGATCCGTTTCCCCGTTCAGACCTTCCTCCAAATGTTCGTTGCTCTTCCAGTGACAATAGCTTACATGTTCTTCCATCAACCTATTGAATACTTTTTCACTAATGCCTAACATATTGTCTCCTTTCCGATTCGACTATGAAACCATATGATCAATTACCGGGAATCGCAAAAAATCCATTTGGAGCATCCGTAATGAATGCTATCGTCTCCGACAGGAGATCACTTTTTCGTAATACCGGATCAATTCTTTTACAACAACATCAGGCCTCAATAAATCAATTCTCCGTATTGCTTTCTCGGATATGGCGGATTTTTGCTCAGGTGTAAGAGCACACGCTTCGCATATTTTCTGATAGAGCGATTCCGCATCGCCTGGTTTTGCCAAAAAGCCGTTTATGCCGTCCGCAATGAGCTGTTCAAAGCTTGTACCATCCGTCCCGATCACAATCCTTCCAAAATACATTGCTTCGATGCAGGCATTCGGGAAATTATCCATGAGAGAAGGAAGAACGACATAATCGGCATGCTCTATAACCGGATACAGCGCAGCATGTTTTAACGGTTTGAAATAAAGTACTCTTTCCCTGCACTTACCAGCTTTCCGGTATAATTCCCAAAGTGAATTTCGACTGTTTATAGAATGCGACCCGATAAAAACAAAATAGTAATCCGGATTATCCGTCAGTATTCGCTCGATAATTTCAGCAATCACAAAAATTCCTTTTTCTGCATACAGTGTCCCGAAGAAAAGAAAATACTTTTTTCCGGCCAATGTTTGTTGATAGAAGCTAAAATCTTTTTGTGGAGTATCATCTATGAAAGGAGTCTCTATAATATCAACTTTTCTATGAGTATCTTTCATAAATGCGTTCGCCATCACGTTGCTTGGGGCAAAAATAGCATCTCGTCCTCTAACTGAAAGTCTTTCAAAAAAACCGAGCAAACGAATATGATTTTTAGAAAGAGTATCGCTGTACTTAAAATACTCAGGTGCATAGGAAGACAGTCTCGTAATGGATGGAATCTTCCCACAATAAAATAATCCAAGTCCCTGCAAATTAGCGAACTGAATAATGTCAACCTGTTCTGTCCTGCATAGTTTTCTTAATTCCTTCGTCAAGACATAATTCATATTGATTACACTTACAAAATATCTAATAAGCTTGTGACGTTCGGAAAATCCCGTAGATATATTCCGCCGCAAAACGCGGATACCGTCATATTTTACATTTTGATTGATATCTCCTGCCGTTATGACGATTGGTGTATGCCCCAATTCCATCAATGCTTTTGATACTCGATAAATATAATTAGGAAGCCCTGTAGACGGCTTATTTTTTGTCAGAAATTCAGGTGTAACAAAAATGATCTTCATAGATTTCCTTTAAGCATATTTCTGATTGTAGACTCCAATGCCTTCCACACACGTGGCATCGTTCTTTTTAGGAGTCCATGGTTGTTTGAATAGATATCTTTTAATATTAGGTCAAACGGTTTTTCATTATCAGGAAGTCGGTACTGACGCAAGGCATCTTCTGAAAAACAGCCATTTGCTTCCTCCATGACATACCTCGCCTCAGTCCAGTTCCTGCGTAGATTTTCCGAAAAGATTTCCGACCAGTCCCCGCAACGTATCCGTTCAATAAAATCCTTTTGAAGACCAACATAGGCATGTTCCTTGGCCATGCGGAGCACATCCCGGATGCCTTTTAGGGTATCCGTGACTGTCCGCTCATCCCAGATGATTTTCTGATAATAACGGCTTTCATCATAAATCAGCACAATATCTTTCAACGCATAGAAACGTTCGGCACAGATCATAGCGTTCACAAAGAACGGAGGATCCTCAAAACGCCGGTACGGCGGGAAACAGATTTTATGATCCATTAGCATACGCCGTTCATAAATTCCTCTACAATATCCGTGCGTAAACTGATAGTCCTGATAGGGAATCAAAGCTTCTTTCGTAAAAAAAATTTTCCCGGGTTCTTTTAGTGGCTGGAGTGTTCCATGTTTTGCGCATCTGCTCCCGCCAAGACAAATTTTCACATGATGACCGATGGCATTTTCGTACAGTTTTTCCAAAACCTCGTCCGAAGCATACCAATCATCAGAATCCAAAAAGGCGACAAATTCTCCTTTGGCTCTTTTTAAACCGTAGTTTCTCGCCGATCCGGCTCCTTCGTTTCTCTGTGAGAGAACCCGAATTCGTGCATCTTTGTGCACTAATTGCTTCAGCACTTTGATCGTATCGTCTGTGGAACCGTCATTGATACATAAAAGCTCTATCTCTTGCAGAGTCTGATTCAGAACGCTACGAACTGCCTTCGGCAACACTTTAGCGCGGTTATATACTGGCATGATGACTGAAATCTTGATCGTTGTATTCTTATCCATCAGAAGATCCCCTCCGGCCCCTTTATCATCTTCACACAGTTCTTAAACTTCCGCTGAAAACTACTCATTTCCTTGCGGAGATCCTCCCGCATATTTTCGGGATGCAATAACCTCACGACTGCCCCGCACGAAAGCATGTTTTCCTAAAGTTATTATCTTTAGAAAAAGACTTTTTTACATTATACACTATATATCGAATATTCTCATTCATTTTTTTAGATATTCAATGCACTATATCATGCCGACTTCACTTCTAAATCTCATAAACTACATCCTCCAGCGAAACAATCGGGCAATTCAGCTTTTCAGATAGAATTTTTTCAATTTCATCAAACGCGAAAATTGCGGATACAATAACAGCGTCTACTTCTTCAAATTCATCCTCCACATCAACAACATCCAAATCTGAATAGATGCCTGCCGCATCTTTGTCAATTGCATATTTTACTTCAATGCCCGTTCCCTTCAGTTCATCATACAGGCGGTTCCCCATTTCACCCATACCATAAATCGCAATTGTTTTATACCCGTTATCAGTAAAATACTTTTCCAGAGTTTTTCCCTCCTGCTTTAGAATCAACCACTGATTGAGCATATTATAATAGGATTTAAACTTATCAACCTTTTCACTTTTTTGTCCCACCTGCTTCTGACCCAAATATCCGCTTCCTGCTGCTCCTGCTGCTGCCCCTATAATTGCTGCTAATACTGCCACTCCACCTTTTTTCATTGCTATTTCCTCCTGTTTATTTTTCTTTTTATAAAATCATAACGTGCCTTGCAGCGCCGTCACGATATATACACGATGATATATAATGCCTCTCTTTATATAATCTCCTCAGGCTTTCTGATCATTTTAATATATTTTCCGAATTTTCTTTCAAAGCAGCGCATTTCCTTCCGGAGATCCTTTCGCATCCTGTCCGGACGTAATAACCTTACTATAGAGTATGTAGGCACGTCCCAAAACAACTTTGCAGTAACCAATGGAGTACTGGTCATCCCAATAATTCCCCTGGGCTTTTCACGTAAATTTGCCAGTATCAGTTCCATCGGATATCTATTATTTTCCTCTAAATAACACCCCATGTCAAGCAATGGCTGATAACGATTACTATGCATTTCACGAGGATGCGGCTTGATTACAACCGGAATCTGTCTGGAGATACAATAAGCGCAGATCTCTTTTAAGACAGCGATATCCTCGTCCTGATACATAACTCCGCTGCTCGTATACGCCTGTCCGCTGATAATCATAGCATTCCGATAATGAGAATAGTCCGAAAAATCAATATTTTCCCCCATTACGCGGTATAATCTCCGATAACCATGTATCGCAGAATCGTTTTTCACAATATACCCCGGTCTTTTACAAAATAAATTGCAATCAATATACCTATGCTTACAGGTTAAAACAAATTTGCCGATATACCGCTGCATCCAGTCCAAGCCAACATTCCATTTTTCTCCCCGATTTTTTAAATCCGAAGTACACAGGTGTACAAAGCCCACAGCAGAGCGCGAATAAGTACCGAGACCTTCATCCACTATGATATTGATAATATTTCTTTCCTCTATTTTTTTCTCCAAATCTCTGGAAATGATCGGAATGGGCACTTGCGGGACAAGACAATAAAACATTTTTTGATCAGACCTTTTAGGCGCATTCATCATCCACAGGACAAAGCTCCCTGAAGTCAGTTTGGGCTCATCCATAAGCTTTACAATTTGTATATCCTTATCCTTCAAAGGTTCAAAAATATTTTCTTCTACTGCCCATCCGAGTTCATAATACCGTTTAATCGCTATACAGCCTCCATTTATTTTACCCGACTCATATAGTGTCAGCAAAACGGACATGATTCCCATTGCATGCCATGATGTCATTGGGATTGCCAGAAAATCCATTTTCCCCCCGGAATGAAGTTCCTCGTTCACCATACGAAGTAACTGACTATAGGACAGCGGCTTTTCATGTATTATCATAACAGTACCTTCCACATATTCACGAATAAGTTCTTATTATAATCATAATTTGCAAAATGCTGCAGATCACTCTCATTTTCCAACAGATTGCTGTAGGGATCAATATAAATCTTTTGCAGGCTGAAATCCCGGACCCTGGAAACATGTTCACACATCGCGAGCCACAACGTATCCATTTTTGCAGCAGTTTCAAGATGCGCCTGTTCTGCCGTCATAACAGGATACTCCGGATTTTGCTTCTGTACTTCTCCAATATCATTACTGACAATACGTAATGCAGCATCCGGCCGTACTGAACGGATATTTTTGATCAGATCCTGCAGCAGTTTATAATTTCCGTCAAACTCAATCACAATACTTTCATGTGTACTGAGCAAATTAGCGATCCGGGGCTCTATCTGATCCTTTGCTAAAATTTTTCCTTCCGCCGCCTTCCCGGTGCAGTCATGAACCGCATCATCAAATGCATGCATCATACTGGTGATCTGATTCATTTTCCCCTTATAATAGCAGCCATACATTGTCTGAAACAAATTCTCCAATAACGTTTCTGCCATATTCTCTTTTTTTTCTACAGGCGCATATTTCATAAAAAAGCGAATCCGGTTTCTCCAAAAATAATAGGTAGAGAAATAAGTAGTTCCCGAATTTGTACCCATAGCATGCAAAACTCTTGCCCTGCTGTATGCCGCAACCTGATAGCCCGCCAATTTTGCTCTATAACACCACTCCATATCATCCCAATAAATAAAATTTTCTTCCGGCAGAATACCGATCTTCTCAGCAACTTCTCTGCGGATCATCAGCGAACATGCAGGAACGTAATCACAATATTGTATCTCCGGCAAATCATCCCGATCCAGATAATCCTTATATAACGGAACATGGATGCACTTTTCAAAATCCAGATTCGCTCCCAACTCCTGCAGACGCTCCGGATGCTGCATACGGCATATTTTTGATCCGGCAATACCCACCTTGGGGTTATCTTCCAGAAAGCGGTACAATTCTTCTATATTATCCGGATCCATTACAATATCATTATCAACACACATAAGATATTCATAAGTTCCCTGTAATGCTCTTCTCAGACCGCTGTTAAATCCACCGCTTCCACCCAAATTGCTTTCATTGACAATCAGTGTCACCTGATCAGCATATTTTTCCCTGATTAATTGCACCGAATCATCCGTAGACGCATTATCCACTACGAAAATATCAAAATTCTGAAACGAAGATTCCAGTACAGACTGAATGCATGCCATAATATAAGCCTGCTTATTGTAATTGCAGATGACAATTCCGATTTTTTTGCTCATCCGGATACCTCTCATAATTCCTTTGTCATTTTTAACAAATAGTTCACGTATTCCCTGACATCGCACTTTGTCCGAATGCTCTGACTGCCGATGGTCCCCATTTCCTTTATTCTGTCTCTATGCCGGTCTAGATACTGAATTCTGTCCGCCATTTCATCCAGATTTCCGTTTTCACATACATACCCTATCTCCGGATCAATAAATTCGCCGCTTCCGGCAACCTTAAAAACAACCGGCACACAGCCATATCCTATCGCTTCCAACATAGAAAGCGAAACTCCCTCATATTCGGATACATGAATAAATATGTCCTGATCACTCCAAAACGATTTCATTTGCTCTCTTGGCAGAAATCCCATGAGTGTGACTTTTCCCTCTAAATGTCGCTCTTTGATAAATTCCTCAATTTGTCCGCTTAACGCACCGTTTCCGGCAATCTGCAGTCTGAAGTCAACCTTTTTTTGCAGCAGTTTTTCCACTAACGGTATTAATAAATCCGCTCGTTTTTGTGACTTTACCAGCCTTGCCGCATATCCGATACGAATCATCTGCCCCGCATCCAATGCATAGTTCCTGTCAACATGCTCAAAGCATATGGGGCTCTCTTTGTATCTGACTTTCCTGTCATCCACCCCATAGTCCTCTATCAGCTTTCGATTAATATCCGTGCTCACACCTAGACAATAATCTATCTGATCTTCAAATTGCTTTACACTTCTGAATAATCTGGGCAAATCATTATGCACAACCTCAATCAGACATGGAAGTGCTTCTTTGCTCTGTATTTTGATCATCGATGCTGCAAGCATGGTCATACTCTGCCATGAATCGATTACCACACAGGGGGCATTTTCCAGCATCACATCGATCGTATCCCTTAATCCGCTGCAATACTTTCTTCCCCGCATATTCAAATAATAAGTATCCTTCGAAAACCGTTCCGGTGCAGGCGGGGATATCTCAGAGGTTAGAATTTTGGTGTCGTACCCCCGCTTTCTTAACTCATCCGCCAAAGTATAAGTCCAGCTTTCAACTCCTCCCTGATATAACCCCAGATCCGTACCGAACAAGAAGGTAACTCGTTTTGTACTGTCCACAGGAATATCCCGGATATATAAATACTTTTTTGCGCTTTTCATCATATATTGATGGAGAAATGTCTCCTTATCCCGGATACGTTCGTAAAGTCCCATCTCTATGAGCTGTTTCTTTATTTCGGCCTCCCATGTGCTCGCAATCACAATATCGGCTTCCGACTTTTTTAACTCCTGCGGTGAAATAACCGGAAGTCCGTCCAGCACGGTTCCCCATTTTGATGCATTGTTATCTGTAAATGCAATGATCCGCCAGCCAAAATCCTCCAGCATCCACTTAGCCATCATTCCGCCGCTTCCTGCGCCAAATATCACAATCGATTTCATATTTTGATCTCCTTCTTCTACTCAAACAGCCCCACTGTTCTCCTTGCGCCTTCCTCCAGATCAAATTGTGCACGCCACCCAAGCTTTTCCAGTTTTTCGGCATTCAAAGAAGAATTGCTCATGAGATTATAGTTTTTTTGCTCTGCATCCGACGGATTTTCAAAAGTAAGGCAAACACCTGCTGTCTTTGCAAAAGCTTCTGCAAGATCACGAATCGTTACCACACAGTTACGATTAGATATATTATAAGCCTCCCCTGTTTGTCCGCCCAAAAGCACTGTGAGAATCGCGGAGGCACAGTCAAGTACATAGCAATAAGAACGCAGCTGATCACCGGCGCTTTTCATCACAATATTCTCTCCGTTTGCAGCCTTTCGCGTGAACTGCGCAGAAGCGCGGCTATCCGTATCGGTAATCGTTTGTCCGTAAATATGTCCCGGTCTGACAATCACAATATCAAGCCCATATTCCTGAATATATGCTGCACAAAGCGTCTCTGCCGCACGCTTTGAACTGGGATATGCGGCACGCGGATTTAAAAGATCAACATAGCCATAATCTTCCTCCGTATAGGGCATCTTGTTCCATGCAGTATCCATGCAGTTCCCGTAAACCTCACTGGAAGATATATATAAAACCCGCTTACTCCTGCCGCTGCATGCTGCTTCAAGAACGCTCTGAAGGCCAACAATATTAGCAAGCATCGTTTCTACCGGCTGTCTGCCAAACAGCGCAGGATGTGCATTACCCGCACCATGAATCATATAATCCGCCTTCACGTCAAGTTTCTGCGCATTGGCCGCGTCATAATTGATAAAGGTATAGTCCCTGCCTTCCACGTTGTTTATAAAGCGCGATTCCATATTTTTTTTACTTCGGCCGGCGAGAATTATCTTGATTCCGGCGTTCTTTTTCCGGTTTAAATAAAAAAGAATATCACAAACTGCAGAACAAATCATACCGGTTGCCCCGGTAATCAAGATAGTCTTTTTATTTAACTCGTCTATATACGGAATATACGGTAACGTTCTTGCAATATCCGCATCATATTCCTCGCAGTATTTTATCATTTCAGCCACGTATCCTTCTTTGTCTGAAGCAATGCCTTAAAGATCATCATGTCATCCACGGTTGTAATCTTCAAATTTTCTTCAGATCCTTTTGAAAAATAAACGGTCTCGCCAAGCTCCTGCATAAGCGTGCAGGATGCCGCTGTTTCCGTAATATTTCTTTTTGCCGCTTCCGCATGTGCCCAGAGCAGCTTTCCATATGTATATGTATGCGGTGTCTGAGTCCGATAGAGCTGCGCTCTGGGAATAGAGATCGTCGAGGTCTCACCCTGATCCTCACTTCTAAATACCGCCTCCACACAGGGAATTGCTGCTACAGCGCTTCCGTGTTTTTTAAATACCGCCAGACTGTTAGAGATAATCTCACTGGATACCATACATCTGTTTCCGTCGTGCACCATAATGATGTCATCTTCTTTTAAATCACCATGCAAGGCCTCCAGTCCGAGCCGGATCGACTCCTGCCCGGTTTCACCGCCCGCCGTAACCCACTGAAGTTTCGTAATATTGAACTGCTTTGCATATGCCTTCAGAACATCAATCCATGCCGGAAGCGTTACAACAATAATCGCATCGATCCCCGGATGCCTTTGAAACGCTTCCATCGTATGAATGATCAGCGGTTTATTCTCTACGTGAATAAACTGCTTTGGGATATCCTGTCCCATTCTGGTACTCATTCCCGCAGCGGTTAACAAAGCTACTACCATGTCATTTCCTCCAAAATACTCTTCTTACAAAGAACGAATAAATCCTTTGTCTGCTCAAAGCTGCTTGCATATATGAAATCCTCCGGAGTATAAATGATATTACACCACGGATCAATATAGTTTGCCCGGGGCATATCCGCAGTCAATTTGAAAATATGATCGCACATATTCAGTCTTATATCACACTGTGCCTCCGAGTCACCCTGTATATCCAAAATCTCACACTGTGGATATTGCGTACGAAGCTGCTCTATTTGCCCTGAAACATCATCCTGATCACCTTTGTCCACCTCAATCACAATCCGCATGTCCGCTGCAAATTTTCGTATATTTCTAACAATATTTCCAAGCCCTTCAAAACTTCCGTTAAAGAGAATGCTAACATTTTTCTTTCCGCAAAGCGCCTGTTCCACGCGATTCGGCACTGCCGGTCTTGGTAAAATTTTATTCTCAGCCGCCTTACCGCGTACACCATGTGCCGCATCATCAAAAGCATACATCAATGTCTTGATAATATTCGTTTCTCCTTTTAAATTGACGCTGTAAATCATGCGGAACATTTCGATTAGTATGCTGTTCCTAAAATCTTCTTTTTGCGATTTTGGAAGGAACCGTAAGAAAAAATGAATTCGGTTTCTCCACATATAATAATGAATAAAAGTATTCCCCGCATTCCTGCCGCCGGCCTTATGCCAGACACGGGACTTCCCATAGGACGCAACCCGATATCCCGCAAGGCCAAACCGATATCCCCACTCCATGTCATCCCAATAAATAAAATTATCTTCCGGCATAAGTCCGACTTTTTTGACCGCTTCAGTTCGTACCATTAACGAGCACGCCGGCACATAATCCCCATATACAACCTCCGGCAGCAGTTCGGTATCAATACAATTTTTATATTGGTCCTCCTGAATATATTTTTCGAAACTGATCCTGCCTCCGAAATTCCATATTTTAGCCGGGTCATCCATAAAATATGCCTTACTACCGACCATTCCGCAATCAGGATGCGTCTCCAAAAATTCACGCAGATAATAAACCGCCTCCGGATCAAATACAATATCATTATCCACACACATTAGGTATTCATGATCGTGGCGCAATGCTTCACGCAGTCCTGTATTGAATCCGCCCGACCCCCCAAGGTTCTCTTCATTCACAATCAATGTGACACGACCTTCAAAATACTCACGGATCAATTTTACCGAATCATCTGTGGAGGCATTATCTACAACATACACATCAAAATCATCTATCGTAGATGCAAAAAGAGAAGCGAGACATTTCACAATATAGTCCTGTTTATTATAGTTACACACCACAATTCCGATTTTATGATTCATAGTTACCTCACTTTTGGATCGCTTCCATTATTTATTTGCAATTTCCTGTACCTTCTGGTACAGCCTTTGCGCCGAATGCCCGTCCTCTCGTTCAAAAAGCTTTGCGCGCAGTGCATGTCTGCCGTCGGCACCGGGATTCTCTGAAAATGCCGTCAAAATGCCATCCATCAATTCCTGCATTGTATACGCCTTCGTCTCCGGCATCCATTCTTCATAAGGAAAATAGTTTTCTCTTGTGTCATGTGAATATTCTTCAAAATCATATAAAAAAAATACGGCAGGACGATCAAGCAGCATAAAATCAGAATAAATAGAAGAATAATCCGTAACCAATAAATCCACCTTTTCCAAAAAAGCATACGGATCAGCATCCGGATCAATATTTATGATATTTGAAAACCGAATTTGTTCAAAATACCCTCTCACTTTGGACTTGGGATGCAGCTTTGTATAAAAGAACAAATTCTCCTTTTGCAAGAATGTATTAAAAAGCTTAAGTTCCATAACATCAGAAAATTTTGTCTCAGATGCACGAAAGGTAGGCATATAAACAAGTACCCTGCCTCCGTCTGCATGCTGCATATCCATACATTCGACGGCTTTCTGCTCCTCAAACGTATACACATTTGTGATTGTATTCCCTGTTAATACATCATTGCGCGGGTAACCGTTTACAATGACATGATCGTCCGGTACGCCGAATGCTCCGGCAAAAATTTTTTTCATCATTGGAGAAGTGGCAAGTATATAATCGCCGGGTTTTTCATTCGTCATACTAATCAGATAATTGCTCCACCACTCGCGTCTGTTTCTCGGATGACGCAGATAATCATGCTTATTATCACGATTAATTTTTTTATTTCCCGATCCGTGCCACAAATTGATATGGATTGCCCCGCCGGAAGTCCAATAACAAATATCCTTTGTATAATTATCGTATACATACACTTTTGCTCTCAGGCAGTACCAGATTCCTTTCAGCGAACGAACATAATATGCAGGATATCCCTGCCCTTGCAAAAATGACGCAATTTCTCTTTTCCTGGTGATCCAGACTGCTTTTACATGCGCGCTTTGATGCTGGCGCAGATACAGATAAAAATATCTGCCGTTATCCGACCATCTGCGTCCGAAGGTGCTTCCGACGACCCATATTTTCCTGCTCCTCGGCATCAAAAACGACAGCCAATAAACCGGTATCAAAAACAGCTGCAGCCAGTATTTTATTTTTTTGAAAGCCTTTGACATGCTTTGCTGTCTCCTTTGCGAAAGGAAATGTTGAGGGGATCCTATTGTTAAATATCAGGGATTTCATATGCCTCAACATATTTCTTAAGCTGCCCCATATCCTCCATTGCCATAAAAATGACATCCCTTCCGGTTTTATTCAGCTTCAGGAACTTTTTCATGACGCGTTCCTCCAGAATTTTTTGGTTCAATGCATTCTCCGTTTGATCCAGGGAGGAAAAATCCACAGGATTCAGGCGCAGCTTTTCACACATCCGAATTACAGTACCATACGCCATGCCATCAATTCCGCGATCCAGTGCCGTAACCAATGTAGAGTACGGTATTTCCAACTCCATGGCAAATTGCCGCACACTTCGGTATTGTGCCAGTATTTCTTTTTTCAGATTTTGTGCCTTGTCCATATAGCTCCTCCAAAACACCTGATCCGTCCCGCTCTCAATCGTTCCGATTACCACTTTTTCAGGAAGGTCTTTCTCTCAATCGGATCTTTCTGTGCAATCTCCGGGTCCTTATAATAGGAATCCGATTTCATATGCTGCGTAGATACTTCTTCAAAAATTGCGCCGGTATCGGAGGAGAAGGAATGAAATTCTCCCCTCAGTACCGTCTGCATATCTCCCGGATGAAGCGTCTTTTCCTCCTGTCCTTCTATTTGAACCTTAAGATCACCATACAGTACCTGGAAAGTCTCTTCCTTTACCCTATGCGCATGGGACGGGTGAAATTGTCCCGGTAATACGATAATGTATTTTTTGCAATACTCTCTGTTAATAATGTTAATAATGATGGCGCCATATTGTCTGAAATGCTTCATGCCATAATGATGTGATATCTCAACCTCAAATTCACTGCCGAGTGTAATTCCTGCTTCATACAGCATACCCTTTGCGTCGTGCACGGCGCTTCTGACAACCCCAACCCCGGTAATCTTGGGTTTCTCGGTGATTTTGGCATTTGCTTCGTAATCCGCGGATGCAACCATGCCGTCCTTAAATTCACCGCTGGTCATTTGTTTCTCCTGAAGCGGCATTGCATAAAAAACATCCTCCTGTGTCATTACATCGCCCGCTTTAATCGGATGCTTTGCATAAACGCCCCGTTCCAGAGAATGCAGAGAATCCAATTCCGCCTGGCTGACATACTTGTCATTTTTCTTTTTCATCGTACAAATGGTCTTGGCAAGCAGCGCTGCCTCCACCCACTTGTCCGCCTGCTGCGGATTCATCGAATACGCATTTAACTTGATCGTCTCTGTAGGAAGTCCCACATGACGCTCTAAAATTTGGGCTCCTTTCGCAATTGCCAGCATGGGAACGATATTATCGTCGGGATTCTCATGTCCGGAATATCCGATTGTAATATTGCGATATCTGCGATTCATTCTATCGATAAAATCAAGCTGCAGATTCTCAAGAGGAGCCGGATATTCTGCAATACAATGCATAAAGGCAAACTCGCAGTCCTTATGGGAAAAGAAATTATATAATTTATCAATATCGGAGATCGTTTTTCCGCCCGTTGACAGGATGATCGGTTTATGCGCTGCCGCAATTTTCGTAAGTAACGGCCAGTCCAGAGCCGAACAGCTTGCCACCTTAATAATATCAAGCCCCTGATCCTTGCACCATTCCACACAGGTTTCATCAAAAGGCGTACTCATGGCAAGCATGCCTTCCGATTTGATTGCGCTCACCAGCTGGCAAAACTGATCATAGGTCAGCTTCGTACTCATAAACCTCGGAATATGGGGCACATCCTGCCTGTTCTTAAAATCCGGATGAATAAAAGAATCAATATCCCTATACTGAAGCTTCACCGCTGCCTTAATATTATATTTCCTGGCTATTTTCCCCATAGCCCGAATAATATCGATTCCATGCTCCACACTTCCCTGATGGCTGTTTGCCATTTCAAAGATAAATAAATCTTTAAAAATATCCTGTCTTGCCATATATACCTCCCGATGTTCCATGATGCAATTGTCTATATTTCATATATATTTTATCGGTCAAATGTAAAAATATCTTTATACCGGATCCGAAATCAGAAAATGTCCTCCAGTGCCTGTATTCTCAGTGTAATCTCCGGTAAGCTTTCTTCTATGGTCTTCAAAACTGCCTTGAGATAGTCGCTTCCCATTTGTGCGGTATCACGTATCTCAGTCCGTGTATCCTCCTTAGGCGCATATACCTTCTCAAGATATTCCTGGGTAATCGATTGCATTTTGTTTTGAATATAATACATTACCGGAGCCTTCTCAACCAGCTCACTCACTTCAGCCGTTCTTGCCAGGATTCTCTTCATCTCATTTACCTTAAATTTATCGTCATGCGCAAGCTCCAACAGCTTATCGTAATCGCGGATTGCATTTTTTACTTTCCTTGCAATTTCAGTCAATTCTTCCGGTGCTTTTTGCAGATAATCCGCCAGCCTCCGCTTCATTTGATCATCCAGAACATCCTCCACGGAATGAAGAATCCCATCCACATCATATTCCCTGGTACAGAACTGTTCCACGACATCCTTAAGCGGCATATTCTCCGCGCCTTGAATCATCGCTCCGCCTTCAGTGGCGTTGATGGTTCTGGAACTCGGATAAAGCGCAATCTCTTCTTCGAACCACTTTTTATAGAGCTGAAATTCATAGGAAGTCTTTACCTGATCCCCATAATACCCCTCCGTCATATAGCCTTCCATCTGATCCGTATTCATATGCCACTCCCCGCGAACGGATTCCTGAGAATGCGTCTTATTATCAGTATAAGCAAGGTCCTGCCCTACCAATATAATGGTTTTAAACCCCATACTGCTTCCCAATGCATATGCGGAATTTGCCACCGAGCCTCCTGAAGACAGATACGGCAGCAGAACATGATTCTCCGTCAAAAACTGATTCACGTGAGCATTCAGATCATTAAAAAAATATTTATCCGTTTTGACCTTACTGATCGTCCTATAATTCGCACTTGCCTCCGTCAAAATAGGGATATCGGCAATCCGCGGATCCTCGAAATGCTTCTGATTCTTGATTGCATCTATGGACACAAACATATCCGGTATAATATCGTGCTTCAACAGTACCCTGATTGCCGAATCAACAGCAAGTACAAATGCTTTGCCCTTCAAGTTCTTCAAATATTCGATATTCTTGTCCAAAGAAGGTCCGGACGATACCACAATAAAAGGAATATCCTTTGGCATTTTGGCATAAAAATCCACCAAGGATTTCGATCTGAGTAAATCCGGAAGATTACGCAGGGTATTGTCAAAATAATACGATCCATATCTTGACATAACGTTCTGAGACGCCCAGATTGCATTATACATAACCTGAACCTCATTATGAAACTTCCGCTGCAAATCGGGATACAGATTCCGATAATTCGGAAATGCCAGATATCCCAGCTTCTCCAAATCCCGAAAATCTATAAACTGATAAATATAATCACTCGCTGAATAGGGAATATTTTCAACAATCCATATCACTCTCGGATCGGCAAGCAGATCGCTGACGTCCGTATAACTCAAAATATCATAAAAAAAGTCCAGCGAAGGCTCATATACAAGCACACGAATCGTATCATTGCTCTCCTCTAACAGTTTCCTTACAAACATACCGTTTCCCATGCCAAAGAAAATAAATTTTGCCTTATAGCTCCGGTTTTCGGCTTGAATCAGTTTAATCCACATTTCAGGCATATACGCATCATCATACAAGCTTTCCAACTGATAAAGCTCCTCTCCCTTTTTCCGACCGCATAATACCTCCCGCTCTCCAACCGAAACCGTTTCCAGACAGACATCAAATTTCTCATGCTCTATAGTATCTATATGTATTAACGCATTTTTAAGCGATTCGAATTCTTTCTGTATGGCATCAATATTTTTCTTTAAACACTCATTCATCACATACTCTCCTTCAATACCTGTATATGCTCCATCAAATCCGGTCTCAGAACCGCATACAGAATATCCGTCTTAGCCAGAGTATCTTTCCCGGCTAAGGTATCGGTAATCTGACCAAGCAATTGAACCCATACGTTGATCTCCTCCTGTCTATTCGCAAACTCGGGAAGCGTATAGTCCTGTATAATAACAGGAAATATCACATTCAAAAGGCCGGTAAATTCCAGCAGGCCCTTTGAAATATCTCCATTATCCTCCGACAAAATAATTTTTGCGTACTCCTCAACCATCGAAACTGCTCTCTCAAGCTGTCTTACAATCCCCTCTTTTGCACTGTTCATAATGTCAGCCATCCTTTTTTCATATTCTATTAATTATATCGCATACTTTAGGATAAAACTTTAGCGTTTTACACACAAAACAAGGCGTCGCTTGCATGTTCCCTCCCTTGGTCCTGGCTGTATCCTTCCCACTGCCGGGGCGGATTAGAGACTTTGACCCGTCAGCGACGTGCGCCGCAAGGTGCGCTGATATAAAAAAAGAAGACCGGAAAAACCGGTCTTCCTTTTTTATGATAGTTTTGATTAACCAAGTAAGGACAATACGCCCTGGTTGTACTGGTTAGCCTGTGCCAACATAGACTGTCCTGCCTGAGCAAGGATGTTGCTGTTAGCATACTGAACCATTGCTGAAGCCATATCGGTATCACGGATTGCAGACTCAGCAGATGTTGTATTCTCTACAACGTTATCCAGGTTGTTGATGGTGTGCTCAAGTCTGTTCTGAACTGCACCAAGGGAAGATCTCTGAGCAGAAACCTTTGCAATAGCCTGAGTAATGATAGAGATTGCAGCTCTGGCACCCTTCTGAGTTACCAATGCGCCGTCCTTTGTAGCATTACCCTGTGTTCTGGTACAGGATCTTGTGCCCTCTGAATCAACTGTGACCTTAGCGTACATATGAGCAGAAGCTACATCACCACCTGCAGACAAAGCAACGTTCTTTAACTGGTCAATGCCAAGTCCATATGCATTCATTGCTGTGATGATAATCTTGATTCTCTGAGCAGATACATTAGCTGCACCAACCTGAAGAGATTTGTTAGCAGATGTTCCGAAAGTACCATCCAACAGATTTAAGGTGTTGAACTGAGTAGACTGAGCTACACGGTCAATTTCGGATATCAGTGCATTAACCTCTTTCTGGATAGCAACACGGTCAGCTGTGGTGTTAGTACCGTTAGCACTCTTGATTGCAAGTTCGTTCATTCTCTGTAACATATCATGAACTTCTGCAAGTGCACCTTCAGCTGTCTGCACGCAGGAGATACCGTCTTCTGCATTTGCGCTAGCCTGTGTCAGTCCTCTGATCTGGCTTCTCATCTTCTCACTGATGGTCAAACCTGCTGCATCATCTGCTGCACGGTTGATCTTGTAACCGGATGATAACTGCTCTGTCAGTTTGGACTGTACAGATGTTGTTACATTCAACATTCTGTTTGAGTTCATTGCGGTTAAATTGTGCTGTACTACCATAATCATTTCCTCCTTGAATTTACGGCGGCTTCCCTGCCACTCGTGTGATTTGGTTTTGGCGATGAAACGCCGGCCGTACGTACCTTTGTTTCAACACCGGTTAAGTAACTTTCTTTACTCATTATATATATCGGTACCAGTTTTTAAAACTTTATACCGCATATAACATTTTTTTAGAATTTTTTTTAGAAATTATTGTTTAAAATTAATCATCTGGGCGTCCACATACTGGGTTCCGGTCATATTTTTATAGTAATTGCTTGCCGCACTGATACTCTTTTTGGATGTATTCAATTTTCTGCGCGACATTGTGAAATATTGTTCCACAGCCTGTTTGTTTCTTTGCTCGGAAGCTTCCATTTTCACTGATCGGTCTGTCAGCTCGGCAATCAATCTCTGCATTTCATGAATCTCATTTTTATGCAGCTCCGGATGTCCCGTTATTTCGGGTTTCACCTTATTATATACCGCATCAAATCCTATGTCCAGCTTAGTAATCAGTTCAATCTGTTCCGATTTCTCGGCAACCAGCTCGTCAAAGCGCTCCAGACTGATCCCCTCTTTGACTGCCAGGGATTGTTCTTCATTCATGGACAGCAGCTTATCCAGAATTTCTATTTTTTTCTTCAGACTGTCGATTAAAATCTGTATATAGCGTTCTGTCTCAGACATATGTTCCAACCCTTCCAATGACTACAACGATAAAGCAACAGTTCCTATGCCTTCGCTCTGGCCGCACTGCCTTCTTCTCCGGCTCTGCATTTACGCATCACTTCCTTCCATGTGTCTCTGACACTGCGTAAATGTGTATTAACCTCTTCCAGGATTTCCTTATCCTTCTGTATATTCGCCTCATGCAGTCTTCGAATAAGATAAGTATATATGTTATCAAAGTCCTGCGCAACGGGATATTTGTGATTCAGAGTTATTTTAAGCTCCCGGACAATCTTCTCTGCCTTTTGAATATTATCATTCGCCTTCTGAATATTTTCTTCCTCAATGCCAATAATCGCAATATTGCAAAACTTAATTGCGCCCTCATACAGCATCAAAGTCAGCTCCGCCGGACTCGCCGTATTGATTTTATTATTGGTATATTGCGCATACGGATTATTCAGCATAAATAGGTACCTCCCTGTTCCTATTGTCCAAACATACTGCTGATATAGTTGGATGTGGAATTGATCCTGGACAACTGAGTTTCCATTGTCGAGAACATTTCATAATATCTGTCTTCAAGATTATTCAGCTTTGTTTCCTGATTGGAAATCTTGGTTTTATAATCATCATATTGGTTCTGTAATACCTTGTCGTCGTAGAAATTACCGAAGGAACGATTGAGCGAAGTCTGGGACATCTTCTGCATCTTCTCATACAAGCTTCCCGCCAGCTGTGTAAAGAAGCTCGATATGACGTCCGGATTGCTTGCAATCATCGTCTTGAGCAGATCCTTGTTCCCGCTGCTCACACTGTCCTGATCATCCCCGTCAATATGGAGCATACTGCGTTCATTATCGGCCGCATTGAAATATCCCTGCGTATTAATGCCAAACATGGTCAGATTATAGGACTTTCCGTTCACCGTAAAGGAAGTCATCATAGCCTGCTTCAAAGTATTTCTGACATCATTTAAATCTTCGTCATGACGAAGCAGGGAATCTTTAATCTTCTGCTCCCACTTTTCTATTTCGTCATCCGTCATGGCGTCCTTCTCTTCCGATGTCAAAGGCTCATAATCCTTGGCGGATTCGGCATTATACAGAGTATCGATTTCCTTAATCAGATTGTTATATTCCGTAAAGAAATTACGGATTGTATCATAAATTCCGTCTATATCAACATCGGTAGTCAGGGTAGTCTCCTCATAAACAGGATTTCCCTCACTGTCAGAACCGATGACGCTGCTGAGTCCTTTTGCAGAAATTGTGAGTCCGTTAATAGAAAAGCTGTTACTGCTTGACGTGAATTCCGCACCGTTTAACTCAATGACCGCATCCTGACCCATAACACGAACCGCATTATTGGTTCCTCCTAAATAGGCGTCCGCATTATGGACCATTTCATAAGCTGCCGCAGCCTCACTTGTTACTGCGGTAATTGCACGATTCGTAATGCCCTGAGCTGCCGCATCGTATTGAATATCATCCTCCGTAACCTTGTCATTGGTGTAAAGCTTCTCATTTTCAACCATGGTGGTCAGCTGCTTACGAAGGGTTTCCAGATCCTTGGTATCGGTTCCTGCCGCCGCTGCCGCCGTAATATCCGCCTCAACAGACGCCAGTTTTTCGGAATATGTGCTGCCGGAAACGCCTGCCAGCTGACCCGCATATATTTCTTCATAATAATCATTTAAGATCTTCGCATTCTTTCCCGCATTTTTGATATTATTGTCCTGTGCATCAAGTGCATTCTGGAAAGATATCTGCGTTTCAAATGCCGTCGCTGCCGTACTTAAATTTGTAAGCTCCTGATCAATTGCTTCCGCATCCAGATCCCGTGAAGCCCATGCATTTGCTTCCAGCTCGCTAAGTCTGTCCGCATCCGTTTCGGACAAATCTTCTCCGGGTGCAAGCGTATTCTTTTTCTCAAGCAGGGCAAGATATTCCTTTTGTTCTAAAAGCGTTGTTCTCTGTGCCTTAACATCATCATAGGTTCCGTAATCAGCAAGCGCTTTCTCGTATGCTTCCTTATCTCCGGATTCCTCCCACTGCTTATTCAGGCTATCGATTGCCGTATAATAGCTCTGCACCTTGTCGGCTGCGATGCTGCTCTGCATTGCTGCGGCATATTCTGATGCTTTGGCTGTGATATAGGGTTCTGCAGCCGTCAAATCAAGCGTTCCGCTCAGGCTGTCATAAGCATCCGCCAACGCCTGATTGCCTTCCAGATTACGATCCAGTTCTTCCTGCGTTAATAATCCAAGGCCCGAAAGCGCTTTCAAGCCATTCACATTATTTGCATTCAGTGAAAAATCATTGTCTGAGCCGCTTCCTGCAACGCTGATAAAAATACGCTGATTTGCTTCATCAAAGCTTGCATTGACGCCTGCACTGCTTAACTTGGATACTACATCATCAATGGTAGTGCTTCCTGACAGATCAATCTGAGTCGTCTTTCCTTTTACCGTAACAGAAAAGCTTGCCGTATCGCCTTCGGAAATACTGTTTCCGCTGTCTGCTGTCAGGGCACTTAATTTCGTGCTTCCCTTCACACTCTTATTGCTGCTGAGTTTGCCGCCGGTCAAATAGCCCGATTTTGCAAGCTGCTTTACTACCAACGATTGGGACCCCTTAACGGCGTTATCTCCTGCGACAACCGTTGCAACACTGCTGTTGGACGATGTCGTCGCCTTCTTATTAAAACTGGTGCTGAAACGAAGATTGCTGAGAGTAGTAGAATAAAAGCTTTTGATCTTCTTATTCAAATCGGACCATGCAGTCTGCGTCCACTCAACCTTGGTTTGAGCCTTTTCTAATTTGGTTTTCTTCTCACTGCTGGCTGACACAAGCTCCTGAATAATGGCATCCGTATCCAGTCCTGAGTTCATACCGGTAATCTTTATGGACATATGCGGCTCCTCCTTATCTCTTCTCGTCTACGAGAAGTCCTGCTAACTCCCATGCCTTTGCAATCATATCAAGCGTCTTCTCAGCCGGGAATTCTCTGATCGTTTCCTTTGTATCCTTATCAACGATCTTTAACGTAATTCGATTTGTTCCCTCGTGAATACCGAACTGTACCTGAGTGTTTTCGGAATTTTTGTTCAGTTCGCTGATCGCCTTTTTCAGCTGTTCACTGGCCTCTTTATTATCCTGTGTACCGGTTCCGTTTCCGGAATCCTTACCGTCCGTATCAGATTCCTGACTCTTTACAACAGCTGCTGTCTTTGCATCCACATTTACCTGAATGTCCTGAAGAGTACCGTCCGTGGTACTGCCGCTCTCCGTAGCAGGCTTAGGCGGCGTATACGTTTGCGCCTGATATGAGATTGCTCCATTAATTGGTTCAATTGCCATAATCTATCACCTCCATGTGACACTGTAAATTAATATATTTCCCAACATACCGGATAATTTTTCGGTTCTCTGGTAGTTATATCGGCAAATAGCAAAAAAATGTTTATATCCCTATAAACATTTTTTTACATTATGGGTATTCGGCCGGCGTCATATCCGGCTCACCGCTTATTTGAACAAGTTCGCAAGTGCATCTGCGTTTGCAGTAAGAGCAGCCTGATTGGCCTCCTGAATTTGAAGATATACCTCTTTACGATAAACCGGTACTTCCTTGGGCGCCGTAATACCCAGTTTCACCTGCTCGCCCCTAATCTCCAGTACGGTAATTTCTATATTGTTGTTAATAACGATTGCTTCATTCTTTTTACGGGATAATGCCAACATAATCAATCACCCGCCTTCTTTGCATTCTGAATGATGTCATAAATCGGATATTTTACAACATATTCATCGCCTTCCGCAATAACCTGACACGCTTTTCGTTCCGCCGCATTGATTACAATCGGCGCCTTCAGATTTACGGTCATTTTCGTTATGTCGCTCGGCACAGTCAGCGTAACCAGAACCAGCATCTGCTGCGGAGCAAGCTCTCCGATCGACCTTAACAATTCATCCTCCACCTGCGGATTATAATTTCCAAAGACCAGCAGCGGATCCATCACCGGCATGGCAAATGCAGGCTCCTGCAGGGACTGCATCCACCGGATCGGACTGTCATTTCCTCTGTTTTCATCGTGAACAAGCGCAAACTGCGTCAGCTGCGGAAATCCGATAATACCGTTTGTAAAAGTAATAATCTTGGATTCGTCGATATCCACTTCACCGAAAATCTTTGTGTTCATTTTCATGGCTTCATGCTCCTTTCTCTATCAGGTCAATCATTAACCCTTGTGACTACGTGCTTTCGAATATACGGATTGAAAATCCGGCATAAGAAAATCAAATATAATCCATCAGACTGTTCTGCAGAATCGTGCTGGTAGCTGAAAGCGCTGCATCATAAGCAAGCTTGGCGCTGGCAAGCTCCGTCGTCGTTTCCTCAATGTCCTTTTTATCGTTATCATAAAGAAGTTCTTCAAAGGTATCCTGCTGTGAGGAAAGACGGTTCTGAATCAGTTCGAGACGGCTGCTTCTGGTACCTACGCTTGTCATGGCAATATCAGCCTGATCCTGATATCCCTGCATGGAAGTCATGGCCGCACCGAACGCTTTTTGAATCTGATCCTTCTTCAGGGTCTGCGCTTTCTCCGCTGCGTCCAGCTGTGTCTGTACTTTATTTAACGCCGTTCCGGACAAACCGTCTGCAATCTTTGCCTCCAGGCTCGCAACAATATCGTCAAGCTCATTCAGCTGATTGATCATTACCTCCAGATCGTCCACGTCCCTGCCGATATCATGGGTAAATATTTCATCCGCATGTGTATTCACCTGTAAGGTCTGATTGGCGCCCAGATCATAATAAATATCCTGTCCGCTGCCGGATTGATATGTAATAAGCGTTGTTGAGTTATCCGGATTGATTTTTTCGGCTTCACAGTCAAAATAATGCTCCGGACGAAGATCCCCCTTGGACCACTCACTCTTATTATATGTTACGGTAAATTCGGTTCCTTTGGGGAGACTCGATAATTCATCATATGCATCCTTGCCCAGAATCAATTCTCCGGTATCCGCCAAATAATAATTTTCGTCATCTGCCGGCTCGTAAGCTCCTGCATCCGTGGAATTTATCGGCGTAAATGTGATATATTTAGTAACCGGATTTCCGTCATCATCCGTCCCCGCATATTCCAGATCTACCGGATTTAAGGAATCCAGATTATCATAAGCCAGACGGATTCTCTGATACTCATTCGTTGTAACATCCGTCTCATCGCTTGAGAAGCCGCCTGCTTCAGTATATTCCAGCACATCCCCCATATCAATATTGGTTTTGCTTTCCACATCGCCAATCGTAAACTTCTCTTGAATGCTGTACTTCAATGTTGTCTGTTCCTGAAAGCTCAGTTTGGACTCGGTTCTGTATCCGGTAAACAGATTACGCCCTGCATAATCCGCATCTCCGCAGGCATACAGCTCGTTTTTCAGCGATTTCAGCTGTTCCAAAATGGCCAGATAATTCGAGGTATTCATATCATCTCCTACGCCCTTTTCACACTGATAATACATATCGGAAATAATATCGGTTACGGTATCAATCGCATCCTCCGTAACGGTAAGCCACTTGTCCGCATCCTCTGCATTTTTTTCATTATACTGTGTCAGCTTTGATACATTGGTGGACAGGCGCAAAGAACGAATTGCAACAACCGGATCATCCGATGGTCTGGTCAGCTTATTGCCGGTCGCCATCTGCGTATTCAGCTTATCCTCCGCCAGCTTCGTATAATTAATATTGGTAAGTGAATTATTCTGCATGATCTTGTTTGTGATTCTCATAAGCCACCTCCTGAAATGGTATCCCTTAAAACATGCCGCGTGTTATACCCCTGTTTCCAAAATCAATCTATCGTATATTTCCGTAAAACAATTGATCATCTTGGATGCCAAGGTGTAAGCATTCTCAAACTTAACCAGGCTGACTGCTTCTTCATCCTTATCCACACTGGATACGGACAGTCTCATGGTATCAATTGCATTGCCAAGATCCTCAAATTTCGAACTGAAGTTGTTGGCATTGTTTGCATTTAACATAACGTCCGCCAAAATGCACTGCAGAAATTCCGACGCGCTGCAGCCGCGGAAGCTCATCTTATCCTTATTGGTCTGCAGATCAATCAAGGATTCTACAACATCAAACTTATCCTGACCGGCATATGCGTCAGTATGCGTTGCAAAATATCCGGCATTTTCCTGAATCGCTATGCTGACGTCAAAAGTGCCTGCTGTCATCTTATAATAAGTATTGTCGGAAACCGATACGGAATAGGACTTCGTCCCATCCGGCATTCCCGTACAGTCATACTGCTCCCGGTCTATATTGCTGTTTGCAACGAACATATTCTTGGCCGGATCCCCATACTCATCCACGGCGCCCGGCTGAGTCAGAATTTCATTAAATGCCATTGCAAAATCTCTGACCCATTCATTCATCTGCTGCATATAATACGGAATTCCCTGATAGGTGTTTGAAACTCCTACGCTGGCTTCCTTACCGATCTTACTGCTTCCGATCGCCTCCGGATTCTTAGTCGAATCACTGAGTATGAATTCATACGAATAGGTATCGGTATCCGCATCATACTGAAAAGAAAACGAATCATAGGATAACAGCTGATTTGCCAGCAGAATATTTCCGTATTCCGACAAATTGCTCTTGTTGATATCCTTTAAATAATCGGCTGTAACATTGACCTTTACCGTCTGATGAAGGACGCCCTCATCATCCGTCATAACGCCGATCGAATCAATAACGCCGTTGAAATATTCGCCGTTATTTCCGTCACGCAAATCAATTAAACCCTTCAGATTTCCTCCGATACTGGCGTTATTCAAATCAAACTCATTCCCGTTTGACCAGCGGATATCAAACAGGCCTTCGATATCCGACTGATTTACCCTGTCCGTATTACTCCTTGCTTCACAAATCAGACTATTGTAGGAATCTCCGACTACCAGATTCTGACCGCCTGCAATTTTTACGATATATCTGGTTGCGCCGGTTTCTCTGTCCGGATTATTCGTATCATAGACGGGCTCCTCGGAGGTTTCCGTCTGCACCAGTTCGGAAAGCTGATCCACAACCTTATCCCGCTGGTCACGAAGCTCATTCGCCGTTCCTCCGCTGATTTCAATCACATTGATCTGCTTGTTCAATGTGGCAATCTCAGAAGCATAGGAATTGATCTGATCCACAGTCGCTTTGATTTCCGCATTCAAATCCTTTTGCATCGCCTGAAGGTTTTCATACATACCGTTAAAGTATTCGGTCATACTGATTGCATTTTTTACAAAGGCCTGCTTTACAGTCGTATCACCGGAGCTCTTCATAACCTCCTGCAGTCCGTTGAAAAAATCATTGCTGATCGTATTAAAGCCAACCGTATACTCGTCATCGGCAAAATAATTCTCCATCATCTTCATATATTTCTGTTTTACATCATATTCGCCCAGATTCGAACTGTTGTTCCGATATCTGATATCATAAAATTCATTTCGCAGCCGTTCAATGGAAAGTGTATCCACGCCGGCACCGGCACAGCCGTAAGCCGCAAAAACACGGATTGCCTCGCTGGCTCTCGTATTGACCTGCTGTCTGCTATAGCCGTCCGTATCGGAATTGGCGATATTATTAGCCGTAGTGTTCAGCGCCGCATTCGCTGCCAGAAGTCCGGAATATGAAATATTTAATCCAAAAAATTGTGATGGCATATGACGCCTCCTCTTATCCCATGGAATTAATCAGGTTTTCCAATAATTCATTCACTGCATTAATATATCTGCTGGACGCATTATACGCATTCTGGAATTGAATCATATAGGTCAATTCTTCATCCGTAGATACGCCGTGAATCTGCTGTCTGGCATCTTCCGTCGCAGATACCGTAGCTTCCTGGTCCTCGACCAGTTTTTTATAAACATAACCACCGTTAATGACCTGAATTACAAGATTGTTATAATAATCGGAAAAATTTGCCGGTGTTGTTAAATTGGGATTCAAAATATGAATTTCGGCGTCAAAAGCGTCCGCAAGCTTGGCAGTCGTCTCATAATCCGCTGAATCATCCGGTCTGACAAAGGACAGTAACGACGGCTGCTTGAGCAGGTTCGCATTCATAATAATATTACCCACCGTATACAGCGTTTCAGCCCTTTCGGGATCTTCCTCGACCTTCTCCCACTCGCCGGTATCTTCATTCCAGGTATAATTATCCGTGGTGCCTTTTTCAAACAACTGTATCGGACTTCCGTCCGCGTTGCATAAATACCCGCTGGCAGGATCGGAAGCTTCTGCGAGAATATCATTCATACCGGTTACAATGTTATGAATCAGCTGATCGAATTCTGCCTGAACATTCATGATCAGCGATCTGGAAATGCCGTCATACTTATCCTCTGCCAGATCGGTATAATTCGCTCTGTGATCCCCTCTTGCGTAAAGTAATCCTTCCAGCTTTCCGACATCCGTATTAATTATGGAGGAAATCTCTCTGTCCGTGTTCACTACTTTCGCGTTGGAAATATCAATTACCGTATCGCCGTTCTCATCCACGGTTTTCGTTGCCATTTGCGGCCAGTACGGGGTATAGAAGCCCTCCAAATCCTTATCGAGTGCGATTTCAAACACCTGATCCCTGGTTACAAAATCCATATCCTCTATCCTGACCTTAATATTGCCGAAAGAATCTTCGGAATAAGACATATTGCAAAGCGCTCCGAGCTCATCCAGATAGTAATTTCTCTGGTCTCTTAAATCGTTTGCACTCTCTTTGCCGCCGCACTCAATTTTCAGAATTTCTTTGTTTAATTCATAAATCGCATTCCCATACTGATTAATTAAATCAACATTCTTCTGAATCTGGGTGTTTAAGTTGTCCTGATAAGAATTCAGTTCTTCGCGAATCGTATCCGCCTGATTGATAAACTGGGACGCACGCTGTACCAGAAGTCCCTGGTTTACCGCACTCTCAGGATTCTTTGACAATTCCTGAACAGCACTCCAGAGATTGTCTATTACCTTCTGAAATGAATTCTCGGCAGGCGCCGGCTCACCCAGTATATTTTCTATTTGTAAAAGGGTACTGTAAGAAACTTCATAAAAAGCACTCCGGCCGGACTCCTTACGGTAAGTCAGGTCCAAAAACGTATCCCTTACCTGCCTGGTCGAAGTGTATACGACGCCAAGTCCAATCTGATTGTTGGAAATGGCCTTATAATTAACTTTGACAGTATTGTACGACATATCGCCAAACAGTATCTGCTGTCTGGTATATCCTGTCGTATCCGCATTAGAAACATTATGTGCAGTTGTGTTCAGAGCATTCTGGTGCGTCTGCAAACCGGATGCTCCCACATAAAGAGCACTCATTAATGACATAAAACTACCGCCTTTGTTATGAACTACTGTTTGGCATCAAAGACACCGCTAAAGGATCCTCCATACGCATTTCCTGCATTCTCCGCGTTCTTCGTATAGTCCGCCGTTTCAGGTGCAGATCTCATTGCCTGTAACAGATTCAGATTAAAATCCACCATTCCCAGCGAATCCTCGATCAAAATTTTATTATGTTCGTTAATTCTGACCATTTCTCTGACCGTCGTCTGAAGCCTGTCATAAATTTCAGCTAATTTCTTCTGCTCCTCCGGCCTTTGTGCCAGGAGTTCGATAATATTGGTTATTTTCAGCTGCGTAACATCCTTGTTCATAACGTCGGCAATATCAACAGTGGTCTCTTTGCGTTCCTTATCAAGCAAATTGATCCTGTTTACCACGTTTTGTTCCTCATCCGTGATCTTTTCAAGTTCTTCAATGTTGCCGGCTACAATTACCGGCGTTTTTTTTCTGGATAATTCCAGCAGGCTGTCATATTCAGAGCATTCCCTGTCCAATACATCCAATAAGTTTTCCATTAAGCTTGCCACTGGAATTCCTCCTAAGCCCGGCAGATTTTCCGCCCGAAGTCCTATGTTCGCCAGGCAGGTCAAGCATGCCCTGTCGGCTTATGATTCACGCATACCTGCAGCGTCTACAGAACCTGACGGTATGCATTCCATAATTTATCCGCAAAATCTTCACTGCTTACTTCGTAAGTACCATTTTGAATCCGGCTCTTAATAGATGCAGTTAATTCCTCACGGATGTCAGCGCTGTCTGCTACGGCTTGCTTCGCAGTCTGGAAATCCTTTCCCAGGCTTGAGATCTGTACCTGATCAGCACGGCTTGCTGCTGCCTTGCTTTGTACCTGTTTGGTTTTCTTGGTGTTATATACCTGCTGAACCTGTGCATAAGCTTCTACACGCATACTTGCCGCCTCCTTCCATGGATTCTTGTTACATATTCTTTATCGGCGAGATTTTGAGTTTCTTTAGAGGCGTTTGTAAAATTTTATTTTTATCCGTGCATACTCTGACTTACTTCATCATTGCTTTGATTGGATTTACCTTCGCCGCTTCAGCCTTAATATCGAAAATATTCTCTTTCATATAAATCCCCATTCCGGAGCGTCAGCAACGGGGCGGCGGGAAATCCGCGAAAGCGGTTTCCCGGCTGACATCTATTAACACAAAATCTTCCGCGTATACAATACTTAAAAGGTCCTTGTATCTCCTTTTATTTCACATTCCGCGCCTGTCAATACTCCGGTTATCTTATCTTTCTGATAGATCGGCACCGCAAAAATCAGCTGCGGTACATCAGTCTCATCGTCCAGATTATCTTCTGCTGCTTTGTTTTTATCATAC
>CAYTIH010000010.1:0-59591 GCA_964437825.1 uncultured Clostridium sp.
TTATTTCTTGGCAGATTAGGTATTTTCCAAATCCATATAATTATATTTCCCATCACACGTACCATCAGTGCCTCGTTTCTCCGTTCAGCATCTCTCTTGCATGGTCTCTAACTATAAGATATATAGAACCTTGTGAAATTATAAGCAACCTCCGCTTAAGAAACTCCGAGTTATCTTTCTTTTAAGTCCTTTTTAAAACATATTATCCTATTTGCTTCCTCAAAACCCATTGCCATATGGAAATGGAAACTATCTTCATAAATATCCCTTCCAAATATCCTACCGGTGAGCTATCTGTTCCTTCAACATAGTCTGTTCTTAATTGACATTGAGCAAATCCAATCGCTTTTCCATCCACATATTTATTGCCAAGTTTGCTAATATCTTAGCATCCTCTTTTAATGCAGATTTTATCATCTTTATCACCAACAACGCATAATTTTCTAATGGTACAAAAATCTATCCTCTCCATTTCTGAAACTTATTCCGCTTCATTTTCCGCTTTTAAAACTCCCTAAACATCTTAAGACCTTTTACATTTACTCATTCCGCTTAAAGCACTTCCTGCACACTCCCCCAACTTTCGCCCTTACTTATGATATGGTTCTCCGTTCATAATCCGATATCCCCGGTAAATCTGTTCTGATAAAATTACCCTCATCAACTGATGAGGGAATGTCATATCGGAGAAGCTGAGTAAATAATCGGCACGCTTTAATACACTGTCATGAAGCCCCAAAGATCCTCCGATGATAAATACAATATTGCCTTTGCCCTGAACGCCGAGCTTTTGCAAAAGATGGGAAAATGCCACGGAATCCAGCTTCTTTCCCTGAATTGCAAGTGCTATGACATAGGCATCCTCTTTAACCAGCTTCATAATTCTGTCGGCTTCTTTGCGGCGGATCAGATCTTCTTCGTTTTCTGTGGCCTGATCGGGTGTCTTTTCATCCGAAACCTCCATAATCTGAAGCTTACAATACCGGCTCAGTCTCTTTTCGTACTCAGAAACAGCCTCGCGGTAAAAGCTTTCTTTGATTTTACCGACACAAACGATCATAATATTCATGCTTCATACAGCTCCTGATACAGATTTTCTACAAGCTGTTCCAGATAATCTTCATCCAGATTAATATATTTATCACTGATGGTTTTTTTCAGGTAAGCATAGCGTTTAAAATACAGAATTTCATCGGATTCCGACTGCTTATTACAGCCTGATTTTTCATCAATTTCATCCGCGCTTAGATGTTCCAATACCCAGCTTTTAATTTCCTTTGTAGTATTCCTTTCCTCTACCGCTTCACAGGCATACTTTTTGGCTCCCTTCAAAGAATACACACCGAAAATAACAAAGAACACAAAAAGCGCATTCATGATAATATTCATCATAATCAGATTATTCAGTTTCAGCGGCAATATCCCGAAATCAACTCCAAGCATGAACAGGATTCCCAAAATACCGACAGCTAAAAGAACTATGCCGGAGCTTTTAAATTCATCCGCTTTATCCTGCCTGTTCTGATAAACTAACGTGCTTTTTCCGGTCCGGCAAGTTTCCGATGCCTCTGTTTCACTGCAGTTATCCGATTCTTCGTTTTCTTTCGCTTCAACGTCCTCAAAAGCCTGCTCCTCCATAAAAAAGATTCGGACAGCACGTTTTGCCAGTTCTTCATGTTTTGGTGACACATACAATTCGGTTTCGCCATCCTGTTCATTGCATAGTCTGATATCAACAGGAATATCGCTAAACTCTAAATATTTTGCCAGTTTCTGTATTGTATTCTCATCAGCACTGCAGATCAAAACCTGAGTCTTTTCTTTCAAAGACTGAACCAGCTTTGCACCGCAGTCCGTACAGACTGTAATCCCATCCTTATATTCGTTTTTGCACACAGGACACCATGGCATAACTCCATCCTCCCTCTCATATAAGACGCAATTGAATAAATGCTGTCTTTTTCTGCAATTCCAATTTTGAAAAAACGTATCAGGTTATTTCCTGCGAATTGAAGAAAAGGCGCGAAAACGCGCCTTCTCTCTATATCTCATTTATTTTCCGGATAAATATTCGTCAATTCCCTTTGCCGCTGTTTTGCCTGCGCCCATGGCAAGGATAACAGTTGCCGCACCGGTAACCGCATCGCCGCCCGCAAAGACGCCTTCCTTTGTGGTTCTGCCATATTCTTCATCGGCAATGATACACTTACGCTTATTGATCTCAAGGCCTTCCGTGGTAGAAGAAATCAAAGGATTGGGTGAGGTTCCGAGCGCCATGATAACGGTATCCACATCAATCACAAACTCGCTTCCTTCAATCACAATAGGACTTCTTCTGCCGGAAGCATCCGGCTCGCCAAGCTCCATCCTTACGCATTTCATACCTTTCACCCAGTTGTTTTCATCCTCCAGGATTTCCACCGGGTTGGTAAGCAAATCAAAGATAATGCCTTCTTCTTTTGCATGATGAACTTCTTCCACACGGGCAGGAAGTTCTTCTTCGCTTCTGCGGTATACGATATGAACCTCTGCTCCGAGACGAAGGGCCGTTCTGGCTGCATCCATGGCAACGTTTCCGCCGCCGACAACCGCAACCTTCTTTCCTCTCATAATCGGAGTATCGGAGGTCTCTTTAAAAGCCTTCATCAGATTGCTTCTGGTCAGGTATTCATTTGCGGAAAATACGCCGTTAGCCTGTTCTCCCGGAATTCCCATGAATTTGGGCAGCCCCGCGCCGGAACCGATGAATACGGCGTCAAAGCCCTCCTGCTCCATCAGCTCATCAATCGTAACGGATTTGCCGATGACACAGTTTGTCTCGATTTTCACACCGAATGCCTTTACATTCTCGATTTCTTTTTTTACAACATCCTCCTTGGGCAGACGGAATTCGGGAATACCATATACCAAAACGCCGCCGGCCTCATGAAGCGCCTCAAAAATCGTTACGTCATAACCCATCTTTGCCAAGTCTCCGGCACAGGTCAGGCCTGCAGGACCGGAACCGATTACTGCAACCTTCTTATCCTTTTTCTCCGTTGCCGGTGCAGGCTTCACTCCGTTTTCTCTTGCCCAGTCGGCTGCGAAGCGTTCCAGCTTACCGATGGAAATCGGCTCACCTTTAATTCCGCGGATACATTTTCCCTCACACTGGCTTTCCTGCGGGCAGACACGTCCGCAGACTGCGGGCAGGGCGCTTGACTGTGAAATGATTTCGTATGCTTTTGCAAAATCACCAAGCTTTACCTGCTCAATAAAACCCGGAATATTAATGGAAACCGGACATCCCTTCATACACTGCGCATTCTTACAGTTAATACAGCGGGATGCTTCCTCCATCGCTTCTTCTTTGGTATATCCAAGGCAGACTTCTTTAAAGTTTGCTGCTCTTTCTTTTGCATCCTGTTCCGCAACGGGAACTTTTTTTAATACGTCCATGATATCCTCCTTAGTTACAGTTACCGCATCCGCCATGATGCGTATCGCCCTCTTTGGCTGCTAAAAAAGCACGTCCCTCAGCAGTCTTATAGATCTGCTGACGCTTCATTGCCTCATCAAAGTTTACCTTATGTCCGTCAAACTCAGGACCGTCCACACATGCAAATTTTACTTCACCGCCGACAGTCACACGACAGGCGCCGCACATGCCGGTACCGTCCACCATAATCGGATTCAGGCTGACAACTGTGGGGATATTTAATTCCTCTGTCATCTTACAAACAAATTTCATCATGATCATAGGTCCGATTGCAATGCAGACATCATAATGCTTGCCTTCTTCCACCAGATCCTTGATCGTCTGTGTTACCATTCCGCTTCTGCCATAGGAGCCGTCATCCGTAGTAATATACAGATTTCCGGCAACAGCCTTCATTTCATCTTCCAGAATTAAGATATTCTTGGTTTTGGCGCCTACGATAACGTCGGCATCCACACCGTTTTCCCTAAGCCATTTTACCTGCGGATATACCGGCGCCGTACCGACACCGCCCGCAACAAATAAAATACGTTTCTTCTTTAGCTCCACCACCGGTTCCAAAGTCAGATCCGACGGCCGTCCAAGCGGTCCTACAAAGTCATGAAAGGCGTCCCCCGCCTTTAAGCGGCTCATAATCTGCGTAGAAGCTCCGACAATCTGAAATACGATTGTAACGGTTCCTTCTTCCTTGTCATAATCACAAATCGTAAGCGGAATACGCTCACTGTCTTCCTCCGTCCTGACAATGACAAACTGACCGGGCAAACAGGATTTTGCAACCCTTTCCGCCTTGACCACCATCAGATAGATATTTGTCGTCAGTTCTTCTGCTTTCAATATCTGGTACATCTCATTCCTCCTGGTTATCCCATCCATAGTTTCGTATATATTCACAAACGCAAGCGTTTATGAGTCTGATCCGTCCGCCTTTCCGGATATCTAAACATCTGAAATATCATATCATAAAAAAATACACTTTGCACTACACAATTTGCTGCAGCTGTAACTTCTACGGTATTGCCGGAGCTTCAAATTCGGATACCGAATATTGACCATTTGAGTCAATATTCGTTTTATATAAAATTCCATAGGAAACACTGACTGCATACTTCGTCTGGGTCGAATAGGTATTTCCGGACGTGTCCGTATAGTATTCGGTCATCAGATAATAAATCTCACCCTCATAAACAAAAGCTGCTGTGGCTTTGTAGCTGAACCGTCCGCTGTCACCGGATACCTCCCCATTCATATTCAGAAGAACTCCGCGCTCCGTAAGTCCCGACGCCGTAATCAGCATGGCCTGATAATCGCTGAATCTGGGGTTATCCAGATATAAATGATACTCAACCTGATTGACCTCGCTGGCAACATTATCGCTATTATAGGATACAAAACGGAATGTCGCATTTCCAAGCGGCATACAGATCTGTCTGGAATAAGTCAGGCTGGTCTGATCCGGCATGCCTGCATCCACCGTATAATAAACCGTACACCCATTAGGAATTTCCACGGAAATGTATTCCGGCACCTGATAATCTCCGCCATCCGGTGTCACAACAGGCATATTCGGGATTTCCACATGAATCATATATTCCGCGGAAAAAACGTCGCTGACCCTGCCGTATTCGTTAATAAAAACAGCCTTAATTTCATAAGCGCCGGATTCCAGCATAATCGGTCCCGTATAAACATGAGCCGATTCATCCGGCGTGCTTCCGTCCGTGGTATAATATACAATTCCGTTCGTATTAGCGCTGATTTTCAGAATCTGAACATCCTCATATTCGCCCTCGGGAACGCTGAATACGGGCGGCAGCGCCAAATACTGATTATATTCACTTCTGACAGATTCTATTTCGCATCCTGCCAGCTGGTTACAGATGTCCAGATACCGTTCCTCCTGCTCCAGAAGCGCAATGTATTTTTCATATGCCTCCTGCGCACAATCGGCATACTGAAACAAATCCCGATAGAGCAGCTCCGCCTCCGAATATTCTCCAAGCTTCACCTTATAATCGGCAATCAGTATTCTTGCTTCCGGATGATTACTCTCTAAGCGAATCGCTTCATACAGATAATCAATGGCCTCGGCATATTTTTCCTTTTGAGCGCATGCAAGCGCCTGCTCATATTGATAATCATACGTGTTTTTCAGACTGTTTTGAACAATTACAAAAACAGCCGCCGCAATCAAAAGTATGATAAGACATAATGCTGCGCTGCAGATTTTCATATGGTTTTTGAAATATCGGAACAAATACCGCAAAAGGCTGGGGCGGTCTTCTTCAAAATCAAATTCCTCGATTTCTTCCATTTTCTCAATTTCTTCCGCCTCTGCCGGTTCTGATATGGGATCCTCATCTTCCTCCGGCATCAGTTCATTGATAACGCCGGACATATTTTCCCTGATATTATTTTCCAGCTCGGCCTCAAAATCCGGTACGATCCGTATTTCGTACCCGCACTTTTCACAATATAACTGTCCGTCTTTGATTTCTGTTTGACATACAGGGCAATTCATTCGGTATCCTCATTCTATGATATCTGCTTTTCGTTTTGAAACTCATAAGCATCCACACAGTTTTTCATCAGCATTGCAATTGTCATGGGACCGACTCCGCCCGGAACCGGCGTAATGGCACTACATATCGGTGCAACATCATCAAAATCCACATCGCCGCAGAGCTTATTATTTTCGTTCCTATGGATTCCTACATCAATGACAACCGCCTGATCTTTTACATATTCCCTTGTAATCATCCCGGGGCGGCCAATTGCAACAACCAGAATATCTGCTCTTTTGGTTACCTTTTTCAGATCTCTCGTTCTGGAATGACAGACCGTCACGGTCCCGTTTTCACGAAGCAATAATAATGCCATAGGCTTTCCTACAATATTGCTCCTTCCGATGATAACGCATTCTTTTCCTTCTATCCGAATCCCGGAACGTTTGAGCAGTTCAATGATTCCGGCAGGCGTACAGGAAACAAAGCCTACCTGCCCGCTGCAAAGGGCCCCTACATTCTGGGTATGAAAACCGTCCACATCCTTCTTTGGTGAAATTGCGGCAATCACAGCATTTTCATCAATCTGCTTCGGAAGCGGGAGCTGCACCAGAATACCGTTAATATCCTCTCTCCCGTTTAATTCCCGAATCAGCGAAAGCAGTTCCTCCTGTGTGGTTTCCTCCGCAAGCTCATAAGATACGGAGCGGATTCCCACATATTCACAGGCTTTTTTCTTATTTCCGACATAAACACTGGAGGCAGGATCCTTTCCCACTTGAATCACGGCCAGGGAAATCTCTTTTCCCTGCTCACGGTAGGCGCTGACCCTGTCCCTTACTTCATCTTTGATCTGTAACGAAATTTCTTTTCCGTTGATTAACCGTGGCATAAGATCCTCCTTTTCACTCATCCGATAGATGCGCAGAGATTTCTTCCGAATAATCAGAACAACCCGGTAATCACGCCGTTCTCATTGACATCAATAAGATAGGCTGCCGGCTGTTTGGGCAGTCCCGGCATCGTCATAATCGTTCCTGTCAAAACTACAACAAACCCGGCGCCTGCGGAAACATAGGCGTCCCGAATATTCATCTCAAAGCCTGTAGGTCTGCCAAGCTTTGCGGGATCGTCCGAAAGGGAATACTGAGTCTTTGCCATACAGATCGGCAATTCGCCAAAACCAAGCTCCTCCAGCTTTTTCAGCTGCTTTATACAGGAAGAAGCAAAAACCACATTTTCTGCGCCGTAAATCTCTTTGGCAATGGTTTCGATTTTCTCCTTCAGGGAACACTTTGTATCATAAAGCACATGAAAATTGCTTGTTTTGGTTTCCAGCGTATTCAGAACGGCTTTTGCAAGCTCTATACCGCCGTCTCCGCCCTTTTCCCATACCTTGGATAATGCAAAATCACACTGATTGCGCTCACAAAACTCTCTTACAAAATCAAGCTCCGCCTGTGTGTCCGTCAGGAAGGAATTCAGCGTAACTACGACCGGAACTCCGTATTTATGTAAATTTTCAATATGCTTTTCCAGATTCACGATTCCTTTTTTCAGCGCTTCCAGATTTTCTTCATTCAAATCGGCCTTTGCAACGCCGCCGTTGTATTTCAGCGCACGGATGGTTGCAACCAGCACAACTGCATCCGGTTTTAAGCCTGCCATCCGGCACTTGATGTCAAAAAATTTCTCTGCACCCAGATCGGCGCCAAAACCGGCCTCGGTAATACAGTAATCCGCCATTTTAAGCGCGACCTTGGTGGCTCTTACGCTGTTACAGCCATGCGCAATATTGGCGAACGGTCCGCCGTGCACCAGCGCCGGCGTATGTTCCAATGTCTGGATCAGATTCGGCTTCATCGCATCCTTTAATAATGCCGCCATCGCGCCGACCGCCTGAAGCTGCTTTGCAGTTACCGGTTCTCCCTGATAATTATAGGCAACCACCATTCTGCCCAGACGTTCTTTTAAATCCTGCATATTTTCGGCAAGGCAAAGCACTGCCATGATCTCGGAGGCTACCGTTATGACAAAATGATCCTCTCTGACAAAGCCGTCCGCTTTGGCACCGAGCCCTACCACAACGTTACGAAGCACACGGTCATTCATATCCAGACAACGCTTCCAGATGATCTGTCTGGGATCAATCTGAAGTTCATTTCCCTGCTGAATATGATTATCCAGAATCGCCGCCAATAAATTATTGGCCGAAGTGATTGCATGAAAATCACCCGTAAAATGAAGATTCAAATCCTCCATCGGAACCACCTGCGCATATCCGCCGCCGGCAGCACCGCCTTTTATGCCAAAGCACGGACCAAGAGAAGGCTCTCTAAGCGCAATGATCGCTTTTTTTCCGAGCTTTGCAAAGGCTTCTCCGAGACCAACTGTAGTTGTAGTCTTTCCTTCGCCCGCAGGCGTGGGATTAATGGCAGTGACGAGAATCAGCTTTCCGTCAGGATTTTGGGAGATTCTTTCCATATATTCGTCCGAAATTTTCGCCTTATATTTTCCGTACAGTTCCAATTCATCCGTATGAATTCCAAGCTGCTTTGCAACATCCACAATTGGGTCCATCACGGCTTCCTGTGCGATTTCGATATCACTTTTCATAGTTGCCCTCCTGTAATCCCGGTTGAATCTGATTGTTTTATGCTATATCTTAGCATATCTGCTCCGGGATGACAAATGTTTCTCTCATCCCGCAACTTAATGCGTTTCTATATAATTCTCAAACTGTTCTATACTCATCAGAACCTTTCTGGGTTTTGTGCCTTCTTCTTCGCCAACTACGCCCGCATCCGAAAGCTGATCCATGATTCTGGCAGCCCTGTTAAAGCCAACCCGGAAGGCTCTTTGCAGCATACCGATGGACGCTTTGTCCTTTTCTATAATAAATCGTCCCGCATCTACGAACAGCTCGTCTAAATCACTGGCTCCCGAAGCGCCTCCGCCCGAATCGGATGCGGCAGAAATATGGGATATTTTTTCTTCCAGATCCGCTCCGTACACATTGCCGAGTGCCTGATCCTTCAGGAAATCCACAACATCCGACACCTCTTTATCCGATACAAAGGCGCCCTGTACTCTGGCAGGCTTAGAATATCCCTGAGGATAGAATAACATATCGCCCTTCCCTAGCAGCTTCTCCGCACCGTTCATATCGAGGATGGTTCTGGAATCCACGCCGCTGGATACCGCAAATGCAATACGGCTTGGCATATTTGCCTTGATCAATCCCGTAATGACATCGACAGAAGGCCGCTGCGTTGCTATCACCAGATGAATTCCGGCCGCACGCGCAAGCTGTGCCAGACGGACAATCGCTTCTTCCACATCACTGGAAGCAACCATCATCAAATCCGCAAGCTCATCCACGATAATCACGATCTGCGGCATTTTGGCAGGCGCATCCTCCTTTCCGGAATCCTTCATGGACTGCGCCATTTTGTTATAACCCTTCAAGTCCCTGACATTGTGATCCGCAAATTTTTTGTACCTGTCCGTCATTTCCACCACCGCCCATTGTAATGCAGCCGCAGCTTTCTTGGGATCGGTCACAACCGGAATCAGCAGATGCGGAATTCCGTTGTAAACGCTTAATTCCACTACCTTAGGGTCCACCATAATCAGCTTTACATCATCCGGATGCGCTTTATACAAAATACTCATAATCAATGTATTGATACATACCGACTTACCAGAACCGGTAGAACCTGCAATCAATACATGCGGCATCTTTCCGATATCAAAGACCACGGTTTGTCCCGCAATGTCCTTACCGACGGCAAATGCCAGATTGGAATCAAATTTTTTAAATGCTTCGGACTCAAGCAGTTCGCGTAAATGAACCGCACGGTTTTCTTTATTGGGTACTTCTATGCCGACAGCGGCTTTTCCCGGAATCGGAGCCTCTATCCGGATATCCGTAGCGGCAAGATTCAATTTGATATCGTCTGCAAGAGATACGATCTTGCTGACTTTGACGCCAAGCTCCGGCTGCATTTCATATCTGGTAACCGTCGGTCCCTGACTGATATCCGTAATGGTTACGTTGACGCCAAAGGTTTTCAATGTCTGCTGAAGCCTTGCCGCAGTTTCCTTCAGCTGTCTGGAGGAATCGCCGCCGTTCTTTCCGCTTCCTTTACTTAATAGGTTCAGCGGCGGGAAGATATATTTCTTTGGCTTCGCCGGGGGCTGCTGTATGGTGATGGCCGCAGAAGCGTCCGCCTTCTTTTGCTCCGGCGTTTTGTATTCTTCCTTTACCCCAAAGCTGTGCGGCGGTTTCTGCGGAGTATATCCCTGCTCTAAAAAATCGCCGAAGGTATCCGCGCCCTGCGGACGATAGCTGTCGATCGGAGATGTCATGGCAGCTGCCGCCGTTACGGCCTGCCTGGGCTTCGGAATCTGCTGCGGCTCCGAAAACAGCTCAGGTTCCAGACTGCTCAGCGTTTCCTGCTCATATACCGTTTCCTGTTCAGCTTCCGAATATCCGGACTCCTTCACGCCCTTTGGCTCCGGCATATTCCGATATAAATCAAATTCAAATACATTTTCATCCGCCAGCGGCGTCATATCTGCCTGATTCGCGATTTCCTCTTTCGGCGGTTCCGGATCCTCCAGAATAATCTCATGCATATTTTCCTGTCTGAACTGTTCCTCAGGCTTTTCCAGCTTGGTGCCAGCCATAAGCGCCGGCGGCTTTTCCTCGCTTCTTTTTTGAAAAATCGGATTGCTTTCGGATTCGTTCTCCTGCAGGAATCTGTGATCCCTGCGTTTTTCTCTCACGGTCTCTTTGGGAGGATTCTTTCTGATCTCATACTGTCCGTCGGAATCCTCATCATATGCTTCTTCCCATCTGGCGGATTTTTCATCTCTGTGACGCTCTGCGGATTCCCTGGCCGTTTCATACATTTTTTGTCCGCTTTTTTTAACTCCGTTGATAAAGGAGCGTTCCGTAATAATCACCAATGCGATAATAATCACTACCAAAAGCACCAGCACGCTGCCGACGGTTTTCAGATACTTCATCATAGGATAGGCAAGCAAACCGCACAGCAGGCCTCCGCCCCGATACCCCTCTCTGCTGGTTTCAAACAGATTTTTTATGAGATTTCCCTGCATTTCATCCATCGGAACGGATATCATCTGCACAAAGATTCCGATGCATAAAAGCAGTACGACTCCCGCTGCAATTTTCCTGACTGCAACCTGATTTCCGTGGTTGGAAAGATGAAAGGCCATGCCGATAAAAACGGCAATCGGCAATACATAAGAAAGAATGCCGAATAACCCGAACATAACGCCCTTAACTGTTTTTCCAAAGGGCCCCATAATCGAAAAATTGCATAAAAATAAAAGAATGCATACCGCAAAGCTGATAATCATAATGATTTCATTGCGAAGTGCCGCATCCTGCTCCTGCTTTTTTCTGGTTGATTGCTTACTGTTATATGTACGATGCGTATTCGTGTTTGTCTTTTTCTTCGTCTGTGTTCCTTTTGATCCGGTTCCCCGGCCGGAACGACTGCTTCCTGATGCCATGGATTTTTCCTTCCCTGTTATTTTCACCCATATCGGGCAGAAGCCTGAAAAAACATTTGTTTTTCCAAGCTTCATTTATAGATTATATCACGAACCTTTTTTTTTGTCATCCTCGATCATGGAATATAATTTTTGAAAGGCATCATGAATTCCCCCGACTTCATCGATAATCCGTTCTTCCACGGCTTCTTCCCCTACGAGAATCGTCCCGACATCCTTGGTCAGAACCTCCGTTTCCATCATCAATTCCTCCAGCCTATCTTTGCCTGCATCACAGTGCATTGTGACAAAATCAAGGATTCTGTCCTGAATCTGCCTGAAATAATCAAAAGTTTGCTGAACACCGATTACCATACCGTTTAATCTGACCGGGTGTATCACCATCGTGGCCGAGGGTACAATAAAGGAATAATCTGTGCTGACCGCAATCGGAACCCCTATACTGTGGCTTCCGCCAAGCACCAGCGAAACCGTCGGCTTTCCTAACGAAGCAATCATTTCCGCAATTGCAAGTCCCGCCTCCACATCACCGCCCATGGTATTCAAAAGGATCAACACACCGTCCACCTCCGTGCTGTCCTCGATAGCCGCAAGCTGTGGCAAGATATGTTCGTATTTCGTTGTTTTGGAATTGCTGCTCAGGCATTCGTGTCCTTCCACTTCACCGATAATGGTGATGAGATGAATACAGTATTTTCCGTCCTGATTTAAAATGACCTGGCCGCTTTCCCTGATCATTTCTTCCTTCTGTTCTACGTCCTTATCTTTGCTTTTGCTCTTATCTGCAACGGTATCCACTGTCTTGCTTTGCTTTTTCTTATCATTTTTTGACATCGCAATCCTCCTTCACGGTACGAAACCGGACGAAACACACTTTGCGGGTTTCGCCTGTGATCGCGGCAAGTCGCCAAACGAACATACTTGCATGTTCATTGGCTTGTTACCCGCGTAAAAAAAGAGAACCCGTTTGAGTTCTCTTTTAGTATGCGAAGCATCTGCACTTTTATGTATCGGTAAGCATAAATTTTAGCGAAGTTCAAAATCATCGTGATCCGGAACCTGCACATCATAGTGCATTTGATCCTCCGAAACCTCATACTGATAATCCATCTCCTTATGCGCACGTTTTTTCGGTAAAGGAAGGGGATTTTCGATCAATGTAACCGTTTTGCCCGGTTTTGCAGCTTCAGCCATTTCCGGTTTTGCATCCGATTCCTTTGAATCCGATGTGGAAACGGCTGCCTTATTTTTCAGTTCCGTCAGCGGATGTTCCATTTCAAAAATCATGCCAAAGCCCATGGCGGCAGAAAGTACGCAAACACAGGAAATCGCCGCTGTTTCATCCATTTGAAACAAGCGAAATAAAATCATAAACGTAACGCCAAAATAAACCGGCGCTATACAAGGCAGTACTTCCTTTCGGTTTTTCCACTGAAGGACTGCCGGCATTCCGGATACCGCCGTCAGGATCACAACCCACAGATTCCCACAGGCGTTGGTTTCTGCCAAAAAAACAAATTCAAATTTCCGGGAATATAGCTGTATTCCGTGTACGACAAAATTCTCTGCGCCTTTCAAAAACGCGTCCATGCCCGTACCCTTCATTGCGGTCAAAGCTCCGGCAGCGACCGCCAAAGCAACGCCGATCACCCATCCCGAAAGATAGGTGAGAAAACGGAATTTCCTATTGCCCTCTCCGGTCATTTCGCTTCCCGAAAGCAAAGCGGCGCCTGATGCAAGCAAAAACAGCGAAAACAAGTCGCAGAACAGCAAAATACCTGTCAGAATACCACATAGGATATACAGAACGTATCCGGTCCGTGGCTTTAAAAAGACTGCTTTTTGATTTAACAGAACCGTAAAAGCCATACATACCAATACCAAAAGCAAATATAACTGAACCGGATCGGAAAGCGCCAGCGCATCCAAAAACGGCGGAAGCACATTATACAAAACCGCAAAGATCACTGCGGCTTTTCTGTTTAACAAAATACGCAGCAGCAAATAGCCTGCGAACACGGTCAAGACCTGTATTACCAGGTTGAGCCCGAAAACGGCGACCGCATCATTTCCAAGCAAAATACAAAAGCCATGCAGAAGCTGTCCGTACAGCCATGTCATTCCGTGAAAAGAGAATCTTGCATCGGCATAAATATTCTGCGTCACACACGCATGATAAAACAATTCCTCATTTCCTGTAATTTTAAGCGGATTGCCGTTCATCCAGGAAATCCGAAGCAGCAATGTAACCAGATAAATCAAAACCACTGACAGGATATCGATCAATAGATACGAAGGCTTTCTTCTGTATTGGTTACGGCTCTTTCGAACCGTATATTTGACGCCTGCGGCTCTGAGTATGAAAAACAGAAGCAGCGCACAGACCGTTACGCCCGCCGTCACTGCCCCTGTCTGCCACGGCTCCATAAGCGCCGTCCGATCGGATATCATGAAGCCGGCAAAGGCCAAAAGCGCCAAATATGTAATACTATACAACACTAAAAAGAACCAAAAGCTCTTTGTTTTCTCCATAATTATTCGTCCCAATTGTGATACACTGCCTGAACATCATCATCCTCGTCCAACAGATCCAGAGTTCTCTGAAGCTGATGAATATCATTTTCATCGGAAAGCGTTACATAATTCTGAGGAATCATAGTAACCTCCGCGGATGCCATGGGAATTTTGGTCTCCTCCAAAGCCTTGGAAACCGCTTCAAAGCTGTCGGGATCCGTTAAAATTTCATAGCTGTCATCTTCTTCGTTAAAATCCTCTGCGCCCGCATCCAGCGCCGTCATCATCAGATCATCCGCATCCAGCTCACATTCTTCCTTATCTATGATAATCTGTCCCTTTTTGTCGAACATAAAGGATACACAGCCCTGTGTTCCGATACTGCCGCTTCCTTTGGCAAAAGCGGAACGTATATTTGCAGCGGTTCTGTTCTTATTATCCGTTAACGCTTCTACAATGATCGCGATTCCGCTCGGTCCGTATCCTTCATAAGTAACATATTCATAATTCACGTTGCCGCTATCACCGGCAGCTTTCTTGATTCCTCTTTCAATGGTATCGTTAGGCATATTATTTGCCTTTGCCTTCGCAATTACGGTTGCCAGTTTAAAGTTATTGGCCGGGTCCGGACCGCCTTCCTTGACTGCAACTGCGATTTCACGTCCAATAATGGTAAAAATCTTTCCCTTTGCCGCATCATTTTTTTCCTTTTTGTGTTTGATGTTCGCAAATTTTGAATGTCCTGACATAACGTATTCTCCTTTAAATCATTTCCGTGGTAATTTACATAATTGTAAGTATACCATCATTCTTTTTCTTCTTCAACTTCTTCTTTTTCCGGAAGCTTTGTAACCCTGACCTTCTGGATCATTCTTTTTGCAACGCTCTGAATACGGAATTCATATCCCTGATATTCAAACGCGAACTGTTCTTTCTCATCCGGAATATGCTTCATCTGCAGGATGACAAAACCGTTGAGCGTCTCAACCTCCAAATCCTCATCAAAGGTCAGTGCAAGCTGTCTGCTCAGCTCCTCCAGAGTGGTCATACCGTACGCCATATAGGTCTGCTCTCCGATTTTGATAATATGGCGCTCATCCTCATCATATTCATCCTGAATATTACCTACGATTTCCTCCAGAATATCCTCCATCGCAACCAGACCCTCCGTCTGTCCGTACTCATCCACCACAATCACCATCTGGAGCTTCTGGCTCTGCATGGAATGAAACAGGTCATCAATTTTCATTGTTTCCGGAACAAACTCCGGCTTTCTCAGGATCTGCCGGCAATTCTTCAGTGCGGGATTTGCATTACTCTGACTGACTGAGTATCCTTGACGGCCGTCAGAGGTACGCAGCTTTTTTTCCAGCCTGCAGGCGTCCTTTAAATGCAGAATGCCGATAATCTGATCGGGCGTCTCGTTATAGACCGGATATCTGCTGTTATTCTCCTCCAGCATAAAAGAAACCGCCTCTGACAGATTCATATGTGCATCCAACATAACCATGTTCTGCCGATTGGTCATAATGTCATGTGCCGTTTTGTCGCCAAATTCGAAAATATTGGTGATCATCGCGGCTTCGCTTTCCTCCAGAACGCCCTGCTCATGGCCTTCGTTCACCATCGATATAATTTCTTCTTCAGTCACATCCGCCATATTATTTAACTGCTTCATGCCCAAAAGCCGCAAAATCACATTTGCAGACTGATTAATCAGTCCGGTAACCGGAATAAAAATCAGACAAATATAATAGGTGAAATGGATTCCGAAATAAGCCCATTTCTCGGGATACCTTGATGCGATCTTCTTCGGAATCAAAACTCCGAACAACAGTAAAATGTAGATCAGTAAAAATCCCGCAGCCACAATGGACAGAATATGTAGCCAAAGCAGCGTATGATCCTCCAAACGGCTGCCCACTGCCAATTCCAACAGCCGGTCCATCCAGCTTTTCAGAATTCCCAGGAAGAATCCGCCCATAACAATATGGACCAGTGTTACCACAAACTGAACCGTATTTACATATCTGGTCGGATTCTGGGCCATTTGAAGCAGTCTTTTGGATGACCTGTCACCGTTTTGCTTCCATCTGCTTTCCAGCTCGTTTGTATTCAAATTCTGAAGCGCCGATCCGAATCCGTAAAAAACAAAATCAATTGCGAGAAGTACCACAAACAATAGTATACTGCCCGCCGCCGCGGCATCCTGCATAATCAAATCCACCCTTTCCGTTCTTTTGTAGCAATCGTAATTATAATGCAGAAATTATTTACTTATTTCATTTACTTATTTCACTCCGGCTTGTCGATATCCTTTGTATTCTCCCGGACTATTTATGTATGCAGTTCCAGGCTGATACATAATGCCCGATCCACCTTTCTCATAATCTCGTCATCCAGATGGCATACCTTATCCTTCAATCTCGTTTTGTCAATGGTGCGAAGCTGCTCCAGTAAAATTACAGAATCCTTGACCATATCATATTTTGTGGCAGATAATTCTATATGAGTCGGCAGCTTTGCTTTATTCATTTTCGATGTTATTGCCGCACAGATAATGGTTGGACTATGCTTATTTCCAACATCATTCTGTATAATCAGTACCGGTCTGATTCCGCCCTGTTCCGAGCCGACAACCGGTCTTAAATCCGCATAAAAAACGTCTCCCCGCCGCATATATCACGTTCCTTTCCGATTACTTGATATATACATTATTAACAAACATATCGTTCGGTATACCGTGAACAGCGTTTTTCTGATTACTGTTTTTTATCGCGTACCGGTCAATCGCTGATCCGTGCCTGATTCTGTACCGTCTCCGGCGGCTTTGGTTTCTATAAACACAGTCGGAACATCCTGATAATAGTCCTTATATCCAATGACCTTATTTTGCTTGAGATACACTCTCGGAACGCGCTTGCCGATATCACAGGCAAGCTCGTAGGGGAATCGTCCGGAAAGCTCGGACAGCTCCTCCATAGCCAGCGTCTCCGCTCCGTCCGTCCCGATCAGAGTCACCCGTGTGCCGACGGTTATCTCCGGCAGATCCGTAACATCCACCATAAACTGATCCATACAGACTCTGCCCAAGATAGCACAGCGCTTTTGGCAAATAATGACCGTTCCTTTTCCGGATAAGCCTCTGGGATAACCGTCCCCATATCCGACCGGAATTGTGGCAACGCGCATTTCCTTATCCGCCGTAAAGGTTCCTCCGTAGCTGACGGATTCTCCGGGCATAACCGTTTTTACAAAAGCAACATGACTATAGAGTGATAATACCGGCTTTAATCGAACAAGATCTCTTTTCACCTCATTTGACGGCCACAATCCATATAATGTAATCCCCGCACGAACCATATCCATATGCATCTGCGGAAGCTCTATGATTCCGGCGCTATTGGCACAGTGATGAATCGGAATCCTGTATCCAAGCATTTCTTCCGCCTGCCGGATCAATTCGGTAAATTTTCGGTATTGCTCTTTGGCGGATTCCTTGTCTGCCTCGTCCGCTCTGGCAAAATGAGTAAAAATACCCTCGATTTCAAGATTGGGATAGGACGCGATCCCTTCGATTAACGCAAGACCGGAGGCATCCGGCCTTACACCGATTCTGCCCATCCCCGTATCCACCTTAATATGAATACGAATGCGCTTTCCGATTCTTCCGGCCGCATCTGAAAGCGCTTTTGCCATGTCCTTTGTAAAAACGGCGGGTCTGATCTCATACCTTGCCATGTCCTCATAGGCATATGGGAAGGTATAACCTAAAATCAGAATCGGTTTTTTCATTTCGGCGCTTCTAAGCTGCATCGCTTCTTCCATCGTAGCAGTTGCATAGCCCCATACATACTCCTCCGATTCCAGTTCCCTCGCAATCGCAACGCTGCCGTGTCCGTAACCGTCTGTTTTAATCACACCCGTCATCATGGTTCCCTCGGGAAGATGCTCCTTCATGCTCCTCATATTAAACAGCATCGCATCCAAATCCACACAGGCACATATTCTCTCATAATGCAACTGATCAGGTATCATTTTTTGTCCGCCTTCTTCATTCAAATCCGTTTTTCTTCCTGTGTTTTCAGCAGCTTTACCGCCTGCGGAATAAATTCAATCAAATCCCCCGCCATCAGGCTTTCCTCTGTCAAGTGCTCTGCCGCAATCGTTCCCGCCATCCCGTGTATATAAACCGCGCAGACAACGGCTTTGAATATAGATCTCCTCAGATCTTCAACTCCTGTATCCTTATCGTAATTGAAAGGCTCCGCCTTAGACTTTAATCCGTAAAACGCACAAAGCGCGGATATCATTCCGGTTAACACATCGCCGCTTCCCGCCGTTGCCATACCGGCATTTCCGCTTGTACAAAAATAGATTGGCATTTCCGGCGCATATACGCAGGTAACCGCATCCTTTGCCGCCAAAATACAGCCGAGCTCCTGTACCAGTCTGTGCGCGGCCTGTGAGCCGCCCTCCTTTATCTGCGAAATTGTTTTTCCGGTTAATCTGGAAAGCTCACAGGGATGCGGCGTCAGAACCGTGGACATCTTAGGACGCTCCCTGACCAGTTCCAATAATTTGCCGTCCATGCTGATCAGATTCAGTGCATCCGCATCCAGTACCAATAATTTTGACCGTGAAGCATCCAGCAGTTGTTTTAGAATGTCAGCGCTTTCTTTTTGGGTCCCGATACCGGGGCCTGCGGCAACCAGATCGGCCCACGCCGCCGCATCTGCAATGTTCCGTTTTTGAATCTCCACGGAATCCTTCTCATCCAGAACGGTCAATAACGCCTCCGGTACTGCTTCCTGAAGGATTTCACGATTTGCTTTGCAGGTCAGAATCCTTACCATCCCTGCTCCCATTCGATAACAGCTTCTGGCAGCCAGAATACAGGCGCCGGCCATGTTTTCCTGTCCGGCCATCAGCAGAATTTTACCAAAGGTACCTTTATTACCGTCCTGCGGCCTTTCTTTTCGGAATGAGACAATGTCTTCCTTTTCCGTCAGGATATGCTCCGGAACATCTCCCAGAAAGGAATCCTTTGTAATCCCGATCTCTCTGCAGATAATCCTTCCGCACAGTTTCCTGCCCGGATAGCGATACATACCCAGCTTTTCAAAACCAAACGTCACTGTAATATCCGCACAAACAGCCTCACCGAGCACACTGCCGGTATCCGCATCCACACCGCTTGGAATATCCACGGCTACAACCGGACAAGGCATCAGGTTCACTGCCCGGATCAGGGCCTTCATATCTTCATCTACTTCCCTATGCAGGCCGATTCCGAATAATGCATCCACTACCATATCATATTCAGCATCCGGAAGATTGTCAGTCATAGAAATACCATATTTTTCACAAATCTGAAGCTGCAGCTTATTTAATTCACTCCTTCTGTGTTCATTCCCCGTCAGGAGTATCTGAACCTCTTTTCCCTGCTGCGCCAGTAATCTGGCCGCCGCAAGTCCGTCCGCACCGTTATTGCCGGTTCCGCACAGTACCAGAACCTTTTTGATAGTTTTCCGGGCAGCTTCCCGTCTATGCGGACGGCAGGTCTGTAAAAATTCTATATCCGTACATTCTGCAATTGCAAGCGCCGCACGCTCCATGAGCACCGCTGCAGGAATTCCGAAATAATCCGTTGTATTTTGGTCATATTGCTGCATCTGCGCTTTGGTTACCAGATATCTCATGTTTCACTACTTTCCTTCCGGCTTTGCTCCATGCCCTGTTCAAGCTCGTTTCTCATCTCAGCAACTGTAGGTACATCTGGAATCTTCTCCTGATCCGGACGGTAATTCAGATCAAAGATGTCTAAAACCTCCGGGCCGAACATTCCATGAAGATAACGATACAGCTCTCTGTTGCGCGTTTCCCTGTCCTGCTTTCTGAGCACCTGCTTTTTCAATTCAACCCTGAATTTGACAATCCATTCGCTGATTTCCTTGATATCCCTGTTATTTGTCTTAATATCTTCATAGCATAGCTCCATCGTACACAGCATCAATTCTTTGTTGCATTTGTCAATCTGCGCCGGAAGCTCTAAAAGCTCATCCTGATACTGCTGCATTTTTTCATTGCATTCATTAATAAGTCTTTTGTTTTCCTCCAGTTTTTTCTGGAGCTTGCCGTCAATCTGCCCCTCGCCGATTTCCTCCATCAGCTGCATGATCTCATCCATCAGCTTTGTCTTTAACTTTTTGATGTCCTTACTCTCGGTAACCGCCTTACCCTGTCTTTTTAACAGCTGCTTCAGCTGCTTTTCCCTGACTTTGATTTCTTTCGTCGGTTTGATGAATTGAAAGATCTCATGCCAATGATGATCCAATACCGCAATCGGCAGTTTTTTATCCGATAAAAGCTCAAGAAACTCATTTTTCATTTACTTGCCCCACAGATTCCTCATACTTATGAATATTATATGACAATTTCATCAGGCTGTCAGACAAATGCACATTTTCTACCTGGACTCCTTCAGGTACATTCAAATCCACATGTGCAAAATTCAAAATCGCTTTGATTCCGCAATTCACCAGCTTCTCCGCCATTTCCACGGCACCGCTCTTGGGAATGGTAAGCACGGCGATATCAATATTTTGTTCACGGATAAAATTCTCCAGATCACTGACCGGTCTGATTTTGATATCACGCAGCGTTTTTCCAAACAGCTCCGGTCTGATATCAAATACGCCGCAGATGACAAAACCTCTTTTTTCAAAGTTCATATAATTTGCCAGAGCCTGTCCCAAATTTCCCGCTCCGATAATAACCAGATTGTGTTTTTTGCCAAGCCCCAGAATCTTGCCGATTTCCTGATAAAGATAATTTACATTATAACCATATCCCTGCTGTCCGAAGCCGCCGAAATTATTAAAATCCTGTCTGATCTGGGATGCAGTTACTTTCATAAGCCTGCTGAGTTCCCGGGACGAAATTCTTTCCACATTCTGTTCCCGCAATTCTCCCAGATAACGAAAATATCTTGGCAGCCTTGAGATCACCGCCTGTGATATCTCTTTTTCTCCCATGCTTATCTTCCTCCAATACGAAACCCATCTCCTATAGGTCATCAATTAAAAACATTATAATTTCATGTTAAATAAATGTCAATGTGCATGCATGTGTGTGCTAAGCCTGCCCTCCTGCACATGGCTGCGTCCGCCTCCCGCAGCGGACAAAGTCCACCTGTTTTCATAATTCTGTAGCTTTTTGAGCGGCAATACGATATAATTTCTATCGAATTACTTATACGGAGGGCGTTATGTTACTTTCCTGTTCCAATATCAGCAAATCCTTTCTGGAGGTTCCGGTTTTAAAGGATATTTCATTTCATATCGAGGATCATGATAAGGCTGCCATTGTAGGCGTAAACGGTGCCGGTAAAACAACACTGCTTCGCATTATTATGAAGGAGCTTTCCCCTGATCAGGGACTTGTTACTCTGGCAAAGGACAAAACCATTGGTTATCTGGCGCAAAATCAGAATGTTGACAGCCAAAATTCCGTTTATACGGAGTTATTAAACGTTATGGAGCATCTGATTCAAACGGAAAGCCAGCTTCGCGCACTGGAACAGCAAATGGACCGCTGCGCCGATTCTGAGCTTCCTGCTCTCATGGAACGTTATAGTACGCTGACGCACCAGTTTGAGACCCAAAACGGCTATGCTTACAAAAGCGAGCTGACCGGAGTCCTGAAAGGACTGGGATTTTCGGAAGACGAGTTTGACAAGCCCATAGAAACACTTTCCGGCGGTCAGAAAACACGTGTTGCACTTGGTAAGCTTCTGTTAACCAAACCTGATCTCATTATCCTGGATGAGCCCACCAACCATTTGGATATGTCTTCGATCAAATGGCTGGAAACCTATCTTCTGAATTATAAGGGCGCCGTTTTAATCGTCTCCCATGACCGGTATTTTCTGGATCGTATCGCGGGCAAAATCATTGAAATAGACTGTACAAAAGCAACGGTATTTCAGGGAAATTATACGGATTATGCCGCCAAGAAGGAAATACTGCGCGCAGCTGCATGGAATGCTTACCAAAACCAGCAGCGTGAAATCGCGCATCAGCAGGAGGTGATCGATAAGCTCCGCTCCTACAACCGTGAAAAATCAATCAAACGTGCGGAAAGCCGTGAAAAGATGCTAAACAAAATGGAAGTTCTGGATAAACCCACGCAGGAACGGACCGATATGAAAATGAAACTGGAGCCGCGCTTTTTAAGCGGTACGGATGTTCTGAAGGTCGATGAGCTTCGCAAAAGCTATGACCAAAAACTCCTCTTTGAGCATATTTCCTTTTCCTGCAAGCGCGGGGAGCATGTAGCCTTAATCGGTGATAACGGTACCGGTAAAACGACAATTTTGAAAATCATCAATCAGCTTACCGATCCGGACTGCGGAAGTATTACGCTCGGAAGCAACGTTACAGTCGGATATTACGACCAGGAGCACCATGTCCTGCACCCGGATAAGACCCTGTTTGAAGAGCTTTCCGACACATATCCGACACTTACCAATACGCAAATCCGCAATACTCTGGCTGCGTTTCTCTTTACCGGAGAAGAGGTATTTAAACGGATTTCTGATCTGAGCGGCGGAGAACGCGGACGTGTATCCCTGGCAAAGCTCATGCTGTCAGAGTCCAATTTTCTGATTCTCGATGAGCCCACCAATCATCTGGATATTATGTCAAAGGAAATTTTGGAGGATGCAATGAATTCCTATACCGGAACCATACTCTATGTCTCCCATGACCGCTATTTTATCAACAAAACAGCCCATAGAATCCTGGAACTGAACGGTCAGGGGCTTACGGAATATCTCGGAAATTATGATTATTACATGGAGAAAAAAGAACAAAACATATCCGGCCCGAATCAGGACAGAGCTGCTCAGAGCCCGGGCACTCAAGCCGCTGTGAAATCCTCCGGCGCTGCACAAGCTATTCAGGCGGCATTATCCGCATCTGCGGATTCCGCGGGTAAGCTGGATTGGAGGCAGCAAAAGGAGCTTCAGGCAAAACAGCGAAAAAAAGAAAATGACCTGAAAAAGTGTGAGGACAAAATTGCAGACTTGGAAGCCCGAAAAAGCAGTCTGACAGAGGAAATGAATGATCCGCAGATCGGCTCGGATGTGGCCAGACTGCAGGAATTAGGCAGGCATATTGAAGAGGTTACCAAACAACTGGATGCACTCTATGAAGAATGGGAAGCCCTGTCGGAATAATCCGCAGGCTTCCCATTTCTATTCTACATTGCATCAAAGGTGTCCCTGATTGCTTTAATAAAGCCTTCGCTGTTTAAAACGGTCACATCCTTTAAGCTGGTAATCAAGGCCAGATCCTTTGTCATTTTACCGTTCTCGATGGTCTTAAGCGTCGCTTTTTCCAAACGGTCCGCAAACGCCTGAAGCTCGGGCAGCCGGTCCAGTTCCCCGCGCTTTCTGAGCGCACCCGTCCATGCAAAGATCGTTGCGACAGAATTCGTAGAAGTTTCCTCACCTTTTAAGTATTTATAATAATGGCGCTGAACCGTTCCGTGAGCGGCTTCATATTCATAAACTCCGGAGGGGGATACCAGAACGGATGTCATCATGGCAAGGGAGCCAAACGCAGAGCTTACCATATCGCTCATGACATCTCCGTCATAATTCTTGCAGGCCCAGATAAATCCGCCCTTTGCCTTCATTACTCTTGCAACCGCATCATCAATCAAGGTATAGAAATACTCAATTCCTGCCTGTTCAAATTTTTCTTTATACTCTTTTTCATAGACATCTGCAAAAATATCTTTGAAATTATGATCATATTTTTTGGAAATGGTATCCTTGGTAGCAAACCACAGATCCTGCTTGGTATCAAGCGCATAGCTAAAGCATGCTCTTGCAAAGCTGGTAATGGATTTGTCCGTATTATGAATCCCCTGAATAATACCAGATCCGCTGAAGTTATGTATCAGTTCTCTTGTCTCAGTACCGTCCTGAGCCGTAAATACCAGCTCCGCTTTTCCGGGACCGGGAACCTTAATTTCAGTATTTTTATAAACATCGCCATAGGCATGTCTTGCAAGCGTAATGGGTTTTTCCCAGTTTTTGACCACAGGTTCGATACCCTTTACCACAATCGGTGCACGGAAAACGGTTCCGTCAAGCGCTGCACGAATCGTTCCGTTAGGACTTTTCCACATTTCCTTCAAATTGTATTCCGTCATTCTGGCAGCATTGGGGGTGATCGTCGCGCATTTTACTGCAACGCCATATTTCATAGCGGCCTGTGCGCTGTCCACGGTTACCTGATCGTTTGTTTCATTTCTATGCTCCAGCCCCAGATCATAATACTCGGTTTTCAAATCGACATATGGAAGCAGAAGCTCCTCTTTGATCATTTTCCAGAGTATTCTGGTCATTTCATCCCCGTCCATCTCGACGAGAGGCGTTGTCATCTGAATTTTTGCCATGCTGTCATCCTCCTGATTTCTTTTCTCATGATACTCATTCGGCGTCCTTATGATAAATTTCATACAGTCCGTTCTTTACCATATTATCATACGCATTGATAATATGCTGATGCGCAAGCTTTTCCGCACTGTCTCCATCCTTACTACTGATCGCCTCCATAATCAGGCGGTGTTCTTCATTGGAGGCTTTGCTGCGGATATTGCTCGAAAGCGTCTTTTGCCTGACTCGAAGTACATATTGATGAAAATCCTTGAGCTGATGCTCAAGCATTTTGGAATGGGATGCTTCATACATGATTTCATGAAATCTGTTATCAAGCTCCGCCATCTGGTCAAAATGCCCCTTGGAAGCATGGAATTCGGACAGATAAACATTTTCCTCCATTTCCTCCATCTGTTCCTTCGTAATATGCTCGGCCGCCCATCTGGCGCACAGTCCCTCCAAAAGGGATCGCATCATATAGATATCCTGCACATCCTTGACCGTAATGCCGGTCACATATGCCCCTTTATTTGGTATGATCTGGATCAATCCCTCCAGCTCCAGCTGTCTGAAAGCCTCTCTGACAGGCGTTCTGGAAACGCCCATCTCTTCCCCGATAGCAACCTCCTTTAATTCCTCACCCTCGCGGTACTTGCCACTGAGAATATCATCACGAAGCCGCTGAAACACTCTCCCTCTCAAAGAGTATTTGTCCGTAACTTCATGTTTTACATCATGTTCCTGCATGACTGCCTCCATTACTGTCTAATCGTCCTGTCACATATCAGAACCATTATAATGTGATATCTAATTCCTTACACTTTTGGTCGATAACGGCTGTCAATTCATCGTCTGTCAAAACAGTTACACGTCCTCCTGCATATTCCTGATCAACCCATTCCTTCACTGCGCCAACGATAGCGGAATGCTTATCCACCATCCTGTCGTCTTTCAATCTGTAATAGGTATTCATCCAGTGCGCAATTCCGGCCAGACCTGAAGTATTGGAAACCGCACACAATACCGGTCTGTTCAAAAACTTCTCTGTATCAAAGATATTATAAATTTCCTCATTTTTCAAGAGCCCGTCCGCATGAATTCCGGCCCTCGTAACATTAAAGTTTTTGCCGACAAACGGCGTTCTGTCAGGAATATGATAACCGATCTCTTTTTCATAATACTCCGCAAGCTCGGTAATCACGGTTGTATCCATACCGTCCAATCCGCCCTTCAGCTGCGCATATTCAAATACCATGGCTTCCAACGGAGTATTGCCGGTTCGCTCTCCGATTCCGAACAAAGAGGTATTGACGCCGGAACATCCGTACAGCCATGCCGTTGTAGAATTTACGACCGCTTTATAAAAATCATTATGTCCATGCCACTCAATCAAAGAATGAGGAACGCCGGCATGGGTATGTAATGCATAAATGATACCCTGAACACTTCTCGGAATAACCGCTCCGGGGAAATTAACGCCATATCCCATGGTATCGCAGGCTCTTACCTTAATCGGTATTTTGTACTGTTCCATGAGTTTCATCAGCTCCATACAAAACGGAACCACATAACCATAAATATCCGCTCTTGTAATATCCTCCAGATGGCACCTGGGGCTGATTCCCTCTTCCAGGCATTCCTTAATGACGCTCAGATAATGATCCATTGCCTGTCTTCTGTTCATTTTCAGCTTTAAGAAAATATGATAGTCCGAGCAGCTGACCAAAATACCGGTCTCTTTCATACCGATTTCCTTTACCAGCTTAAAATCCTCCCTGCTTGCACGAATCCAGCTGGTAACCTCCGGGAATTGATATCCTCGTTCCATACATTTATATACCGCATCACGGTCTTTTTTACTGTAAAGAAAGAATTCGCTTGCACGGATCATACCGTTCGGACCGCCAAGGCGATGCAGATAATCATAAATTTTGACAATCTGCTCGGTTGTATAAGGCGCTCTTGACTGTTGTCCGTCCCGAAAGGTCGTATCCGTAATCCAGATATCCTTCGGCATATTATGCGGTACGATACGATCATTGAACGGGATTTTGGGGATCTCCGAGTACGGGAACATATTTCTGAATACATTGGGCTTTTCTACATCGTCCAAATAATACATATGCTCCTCAATTTCAAGCAAATTATTATTCTTATTCATAGTGACCGGTCTGTTTTCGAAGATTTCTTCACGATTCATATGAATGCCTCCCACTCTATTAAAAACATCGGTATAATTGTATACAATTATACCGATGTTGTCAACCTATGATACAGGATAAATGATACAGGATAAAACATTTCTCATGATACAGGATAAAACATTTTTTCCAAATTTAATATGCCATATCCCTGCTTTGCCCTATTTTCATGTAGGTTCGTCGTACTGTTTTGTATTTTTCGCTTCATCATATAGACGCTCATATCCGGATACCTTTCCAAAAGCAAGGCCGCTGCTCCGGAAACAATCGGAACCGACATGGAGGTTCCTGTTTTGCTTGTGTATCCCCATATAATATTTCGTTTACGGCCGAATTCATATCCGCAGGCTGTAATATCCGTTCCCGGCGCCACCAGATCGGGTTTTCTGATTTCGCCGCCGGGAATCCCTCTCCCCGAATGCGCTTCGCAGCTTTTCCCTTCCGCATCCCGATATCCGAAGTCATGACATCCTACGGTAAGCACCTTACTGCTTTCCGCCAGACCCGATATACTGCCATATTCCGGTCCGCGGTTTCCGGCCGCGGTAACGACCAGAATTCCTTCATCACAAATCCTTTCAAGCATATCGGACAACAGCTTCAGCTTCTTGAAATCCTGCATTTGATATACTGCTATCGACAGATTCAGAATCCGGATATGGTACCGTTTCTTTTCCTTCAAAATCCATTCCAATGCCCGAAGCATTGCATCGCTGTCCCCTTCCCCCTTTTGATTCAATATTTTCCCGTTAATTAATCTGCACCCCGGAGCAATACCGCGATATCTTTTGCCGGAGAGTTTTCCGCTGCCTGCCAGAATTCCGTTAATATGCGTTCCGTGTCCGCAGTCATCATATGCATTGATCCGTCCCGCCTTTGTAAAATCCTGAAATAAGATCATTCTATCCTGAAAATCGGGATGCATCATAACTCCAGAATCCAGCACCGCAGCCACAATACCGTTTCCCGTCAGTCCAATACGATCCGCAGCGCTGCACCTGATTAATTTTCTGACTCGATCCATCTTTTCATAAACCTCATAAATATAGAAAAAAAGAAGCTTATCCGTAATAAACTCCTTTTTTCTATATATTATGTCGTTTTTTGTTCAGGTAGTATGTCCTCTGCGGTTTTGTGCAGGCAAATTTCTATCTTGACGTTTTTACCATCGCTCTTTTCTTTCCCGGCGTTTTCCAAAGGATCAGAATAAACGCTGCGGAAGCCATCCCGATGCACAAAAGCAGCTTAGGTTCCGAGAAATCTCCCGTATCCGGTGAATCATCCAGCGCACCGCTTGATTGCGCCTGCACAGTCCCCGGAAAAGAACAGAACGCATAAGCAGATAAATGACTTGCATAGAATCGAATACAGGGGACGCCGTTTTGCTCCAGATACTCAACATGAACAGCCTCTAACTGACCGTCCTCATCCAGACACATCATATAAGTAAGCCCATCCCTCATATCCTCCGGTATGGTTACGGTAATCTCAAGAGGATTGGTGCCAAAACCGGTAATCGGAATTCCAAGCTCCGTTTCAGCCGTAATGCGAAAGCCATGCAGCAGCATCTGATCATCGGCCTGATACATCTCCTCATAAGCAGTACGTATATTCTGCTCAGCGTTCAGGTCGTCAGCCATTACAACCGTCATATCTTCTGTATTTCCTGCAAGCGCTGCAAAGCTAAGCTCCGGATGAGTCAGTACGGTGGAGTGAAGCGAAAGCTGTATCTGACCGTTTTCCTCACTCTGATAAATCCAATCCGTATTTTCATAGTAGGAAAAGGCCGTATCCAATACTCCGGCAACAGGATAGGTCGTACCGTATAATCTGATTTCAGTAGGCCATTCAATATCCTCTGTATTCGTTACCGGCACCGTGGATTTGATAATTATCAGTGATTTTTCACCCTCCGGCGCATCCTCATACCAGGTGCATATAAACCCTCTGAATCCGCTGACATAAGGGTCAAGTACCGTTCCCTCAATCGCTACATGCTTGTTTGGAACAATCGCTGCACCGACTCCCTCGAAGCTGTATGCTCTGTAATCAGGATGATAAAGCCGTGTCGTAGATTTTTCATAGCTTACTGTCGGCAATACGGTTCCTTTAAAATCGACGGCAACCAGATCATCATTTCTCACGGTACCTGACAAATCAAAGGCTCTCGCTCCGATCTGTGTTACGCCCTCGTTAATCTTAATGGTAGAAATCGGACAGCCTGCAAAAGCACGATCCGCAATTTTAGTAAGTCCGACACAGCCATTGACCGTGGCCAGATTGGAGCACCCCAAAAAAGCCTCCTCGCCAATCTCCTGCACTGTAGAAGAAAGCGACACTGTCACAATCCCGGCATGTCCCTCAAAGCAATTAGGCGCTATAACCTTTACGCCTTCCGGAATCTGTATCTTGCTGTCAGAGCCGCGATAAGCCAATAAAATGCCGTCACCGACAATCAGAAAATCCGAGCTTGCGTTAGTTTTCCAATTTTCCAGCCACGGAGTCTTCTCGAAGGCATACGGTTCAATCTGCGTTACCGTATCCGGAATGGATACCTGATACAGCTGATCACAATGATAAAACGCCCCATATCCGATCTGCGTCACGCCGTCGGGAATATCCACGGACGAAATGCTGCTTCTGGCAAACGAGAAATCTCCGATTTCCGTGATTCCTTCCGGGAACTCATAGCTATCCATACCGGAGCTGCCATAATACGCCTGATTCGCAATCATCTCATCAACGACGGTATACTTAGGAATATAGAGCCCCTTCCCTGCCTGAGTTTCCCGCATCAGATCCTGATCCGCGTCGGAATCGCTGATCAGAAACGGCTGTGACTGTGAAGCCGCGGTCATATCCGTTTCATTCTGGAAAATAAGCGGCGTGTCAAGATCCCCACGGTAAACCGGCTGCTTTGTATTATCGATAAATACGACCGCTTCCCCGGATACAATAATGGTTTGTCCTATAACATCATCATCGGTATATTCCAGCGGATTATAATATCCGCTCCCATCCTTCTGTTCCTCTGAGGAATCGCCCGCACTCATCTCATCCGTATCGGCTTCCTGCGGCATGTCATCCTCTTGCGTATCAGAATCCTCCGCGTTTTCTTCCTCATTCTCTTTGGGCTCGTCATGCTGAACGACAGCCTGTTCCAAAACAGAATCTCTCACTTCCTCATATTCTGCCTGTGAAATACTTGTAACCTCATGCTCCAGTGCAAAGGTCTCCGCATAGGAAGCGGGTGATGCCTCTATTTGCAGCTTCCCGCATCCGTCAAATGCCGTTTCATGGATTGTTTTCACGGTTCCCGGTATTTCTATCGCCTGTAAAGCGCTGCAGTTTTCAAATGCTTTGGCGCCTATTTCCGTAACGGAATACGGAATCGTTACCGTATTTAACTCCCTGCAGTTTGAAAATGCATAAGCCGGAATCTGCTTCATTCCTGCCGAAATATCAACATATTCAAGATGACTGCATCCCCAAAACGCATATTTACTGATTGATTCAATCGTATCCGGCATATCATATGCAGATGTAATGCATCCGTTTAACATTTCGTATAAATGCGTTTCGTCAAGATCGGTCAAAACCCCGTCCTTACATTGCAGGCGATCATTATCTTTCGAAATCTCCAGCTTAGAGAGCAACGGACACCCGGAAAAAACTCCGTTTCCCATTTCCGTTACTCCGGCGCCGATCGAAACCTTCTCAAGCTGATCGCAATCTGCAAATGCAGCGTTTCCGATCTTCTGTACGCAGTCACCGATATCGACCTGCACAAGATTATCGCAGCCGTAAAAGGCGTGATACCTGATTTCCTCCACCTGATCGGAAATTTCAACCTTTTTCACGCTGTCATTGTCATAAAAAGCTTCTTCCCCGATTACTTTTACATAATCGGGGATGCTAATAGTTTCATCATTTCCGGTATATTTTACCAGCACATTTCCGTTCATCCGGAAATCCGTATCCTTTGCGGACACATTTCCGGAAGGGATCCTGATAAGGATCAGTGCCGCAATCAGCAGGAGCACACCGGCTGTTTTTCTGATTTTACCCGCCATAGGCTTCTCCTTTATGCATTTTTCACTGCCGGCCGCTTTCTATCCTTCTTTAGCAGCAGGATCATGGATGTGCAGGCAAGAGCAACCACCAAAAACCACTTCGGATGCACCAGATCGCCTGTTTTCGGCGTATTGTCCGTGATACCGTTTGACAGATTATTTCTATCCACATATATGGTATACGGTGAGAAATGCGCTGCCGTAAAGGATATGCACGGAACTCCGTTAATGGTAGTAAATCTCGGAGACAGTTTATCCAGAACATTTCCGTTTACAACGCCCGCAACCTGATTGTTTCCTGCGTACTGAATCAGATCATCCGGAAGAGGCATCGTGATATTCACCGAAATGCCAGTAGTATCTTCAATCTTCGTCGTTCCGGTAGAATCATACAACGTGATATCCATTGCAAAATAGGACAACTGATCCAGACTTCCGTATTCGTTCATCAGCGCCGCCTCAACTGCCGCTCTTGCTTCAGAGGTATCACTGATTTTAACCACAAAATTATCCGTTGAACCGTCCACGGTCGCCGATGCAAGATCGGTATTCGAAATACCGGGTTTGGTAATATCGACAACGGTTCCCGAATTCGAGCTTGTGTTGCCGGCGTCAGAAGCGCCGTTTCCGTTCGTACCGTTTGTGCTTGTGCCGCTTCCGTTTCCTGACGTATTGCTGCCCGGAGTATAACCGAAGTTGGCCGTAATGGTCAGGTCATGATCCGGCATGGTAATCGTTGTTACAGAGGACACTCCGCTGACAATGTTGAAGTCATTGGAGGTAGAGGTCCAGTTAATAAAGGTCTGTCCGGACGGAGCAATATTCGCCGTAATGTTAACGGCAGTCCCCTCCCTGTAGGTACCGCTTCCGCTTCCGTTCACAACGGTTAACTTATACTGCTGAGTGGAAGTCGGCGTCGGGCTGGCCGGTATTGCCGTAGGTGAAACGCTTGTCGTTGGATAGGCCGTTGTACTCGGTGCCGCCGTCGGTGTTGTCTTTGCTCCCTCTCCGGGCGTAACCGGACCGCCGGTCGCAGCAGCTGCCGTTATGTACTGTGCAATTACAATGGTATCCTTTTCAATATCACTGAAATCCGCAGGCGACCATCCGCTGAACACATATCCGTCACGCTGGGGATGCGCCGGCTCTTTTGCCGCACGTCCTGCCTCAACATGCTGAACATCAATTTCGGAGCTGTCATAATCAAGAAAATAAACGGTAAAGATTTTATCAATTTCCTCAAACTGATGACCGTTCATATTCGCATAACGTTCTACTGCGGAATCCTCATAAGAGCGTAAAATTGCAGTATCATTAAATGCACCGGTATTGATTTCAACCTCTTTGGCAGGAATCGTAACCGTAAGATACTTTCTTGTATCCGTAAACGCACCCTTGTTAATCTCATTAACCGAAGCCGGAAGGACTACAGAATTCAATTCGCTCGCACCGTGAAAGCAATCCTTTGGAATCGTCTGCAAACCGGTTGCATCGGACAAATCCACAGACATAATCTCCGCACAGTTTTCGAATGCGGCGTCCCTGATCAGCGTTACATCCTTTAATTCGGGATCGGTCTCGGAATTTATAAACGCAGTTCCTACGCCTTTTCCTCTGGAGGAAAGACATTCCACGATCGTTTTTCCCGTATCGTTATTCTCGTAAATAATACCGTTATTACAGGTATATTTATTATTTCCTCCGACACTGGTCAGATTCCTACAGCCGGAAAACGGAGCCGTACCGATATCGGTAAGTGCGCTTCCCAAAACCACGGACTGAAGATTCTCGCAGCTGTAAAACGCGTTATCGGGCAGGGACTCTACGGTATTCATGGTAATGGTTAATACTCTGTCATTTCCCCGTGCTATCTGCTCGTTTTCATTGTTTTCCGCATACTCTCTTTTGCCGTCAGCATCGGAATAGTCTCCGTAAAAGCCGTTAAATAAGCCATAATTACGATAGGTCGCATAATACGGATCCGTAACGGTTTTGCCGTCCTCATCCGTAGCCGTCAGATAGGCCGTAATATTATTGGAGTTCTTCGGATCATCAATATAAGCCGCTACATCTATGGACTGAACGCCGGCCGGTATTACAATATTAAGCACATGATCCAACTGCAGCGCTTCATCCGCATTTAAAGCGATTTCCTCATTTGAGCTGTAGTTGCCTGACAGATACTTTTCATATTTTTCCTGAACCTCGTCGGACAATTCATCATAATGAGGATAATCAATCAATGTCACAAGCCCGGTTTCATTATCCAGTATCACCGTCAGGTTTGGAGCCTCCGGTGTTCCGGAACGATAGCATACACGCAGCAATTTATCCTGATTCATATAATTATCCTCAGACATTGCCCATGTAAACGGCGCATATCCCTCTACGATATCGCCGTAAAATTCCAGACTATCTCCCTTCGTAGCAAAGGCATCGGTTCCGATGGTAAAGTTAGCGTATGCATTGTTTCTCGGCGTAGAGAACACCACGGTTTTCAGTTCCGTACAATCGGCAAACGCTTCATTTCCGATCGCCGTTACCGAATCTCCGATGTAAACGGTTTCCAGTGACGGAAATCCCTTAAAAGCGCCGCTTTCAATCGTGGAAATATTGCTTCCGTCTTCAATCACCAGCGTCTTCAGACATTCATAAATCGTACCGTCGGTGTTCTTATTAAAGCAATTCGGGCCGATGCCGGTTACCGTAACAGCTCCGATCTTGCTTGGAACCTCTACCCTGCCATCGTTTCCGTCCGGATCCGTAAAATCGGCTTTATAGCTTGAATCAATTAATCTGCAGGAGGTTAAAACGCCATTATCCGCCACAGTAAAACGATAAATGCCGGAACTGATTTCCCACTGATCCTTGCCGGAAGTATCTTTATAAACATAAGTAATTCCGGAAGCCCATGAGGATTTTCTTGGGGAAGCCGTCTGACCTCTGGCATCCTTCTCCGGTCCTCTGATATAGAACCCTTCCGTCAAAACATCCTGAAAAGCCTCTTTCTCAAATGATACATAACCGCAGGAGCCGGTGCCGTTATCCGGGAATTCGACCCACTCCAGATTAATACAGTCCTTAAAGAATCCGTTGCCGAGCGTTACTTCTTTTGAGCTTCCGTAATTTTCCGGCATAACAACCGTTTTCAGATTCGTTCTTCCTGCCAGAACATAATCGCCAAGTACAGAAATATTTGCAGGAAATTCAACATTTCTCCAAGATCCTGTCACACTTCCTTCAACGGCAAAAGCGGCCTTCGCGATTTCTTTCGTAAACTTGCCGAAGGATACCGTACTGAGCGCCGGACATTCATAGAAGGCAAACGTATCTATGGTCAGCTCGGGCGTAATAGCAGACATATCAAGATCTGACAGACTCTTACAATATGCAAACGCTCCTTTTCCAATCTTTTCAACGGTTTGAGGAAATACAATGCTGTTCAGGCTGTTGCAGCCGTAAAAGCTTTCCGTACCGATTAATTTTACGCCGGTAGAAAGCGTTACATTTTTCAAAGACGTACAATTCTTGAATGCCTGATTTCCGATAATCCCCGCATAGGCGCTTACGTTTGTGAGTCCTGTAGCGCCCTCAAATGCATTGTCGCCGATCTGAATAATTTCATCGGGAACAATCAATGTTTCAATATTGGCTACTCCCTTGAAGGCACCGTCTCCGATATATCGAATTTGATAACTGTTCTCCTGCTCCGAATAAAATCCGTTGGCTACATTTCCGGTATCTCCGATATTGCTTTCACTGTATGGAATATATACTATTGTAGTTCCTATTGTTTCACTGCTGGAGGAATCACTCGCCGTCTTATCAGCGACCTCCATAAGCTGATAGGTTCCCTGACTGTTCATTGTTGTCAGCGTGGTTTCATGATCACAGAAATAGATCAGCTGATCCTTCCATAAAAGCTCATAAGCCTGATGGGAAGGCTTTGTCGGTTCCTCCGGTACCGCCGGCTCCGGCTTGGTATTATTCGCAGTTGCAGCCCAGGTATCATGCAGTGCTTTTTGCGTATTATAATACTCTTTATCCTTCTCATATTGCTCCCATTCATCCGGATAATATCGCTCAAGCTCCTCATCGGTCAGATATGCCTGACCCGTTGACGCATCCTCCTTAAAAAAATCTATAATCTGCTGTTCCGTAAAGGTAGGATATTTCGTAACCACGTTATAGTCAATCTTCAGGGTACCGTTCTGAGGCTTGTATGCAGGATTGTACTCACAGATCACGCCGACCTCACCGCCTGCGACATTTCCGCTGACTGTAGTGGTGTAGAAGTTATAAGCATTCCACATCTCATATCTGCCGTCACTGGTCTGATATATCATCTTGGCCGTATGGATTGTTTCGTTATTTCGTACCAACGAAGGAATGGACGTATCCCGTTCCGCATCACTGCCGTCCATATATGTAACCGCCGGTACCGTTGTATCATCCGCATCATCGTTACCCGCGCTTACGCCCGGCGTCGGGATCGCTGCTACAATAATAGCCATGATTAACGTCAGCACACCCACCGTCTTTCGGACGGAACGTTTTACCCTTCTGTTTACTTTTGCCTTCGATGATTTCCTTGCCATCGTATGTCTCTCCTTTATGTTTGTCTAGCTAATCCTTTTAGCCACTACGACAAATCTTCCGTTTGTTTCCTGATAATCGCAGGTTGATAATGTTAACAGCTCATCTCCGTAAACTGCCGTAACACCTGTGTCATACAGCGACATCTCCGCCATTTCATTCATATTGGAATAAAATTCTGCTTCCGATTCCGCATCTATGAACTGATAATATTTAAAAACAATTTCATCCTCATGATATATGCGTGACCGGAATACATACATCACTTCATAGGTACCCTTTTCATAAATGGTATCAAATTGAATATATCTGTGATCCTCAAAAAATTTTTCCGAGCTATAGCTGTCCAGACTGCCGAACATCTTGCCTGACTTCATATGATGTCCGTAGATAATCAGATTGGTATTTCTATGTACCACATCGCAATCCGAATCAAGAAAAATGCAGCCGTTATTATCGTATTCCTGATAAAAATTATGATCCAGATAATAATCCTCGTCCCGGCTCTGCATCACAGGATAATCTATATTTGTATCGTCAATTTTGATCCATCCGATTAGGCTTTTGTTCTTATTATATAATGTTTTGTACTCATCAAGGACCGTCAAAACGATTTCTTCCTCATCCTCCTGAATCGTTACGGTTTGTGCCGGTATCACGCTTCCATCCTGATTTTTCAGTTCGGAAAGATCGGAAAAAGCACGCTGCGTCCGATAAGACATATAAGAATAAAAGCCGAAATATCCAAGACATACCGCTGCGATCAGACTGCAGACAAGCATCAGCAGACGCCTTCTCTTATCCCTCGCCGTCAGAATTTTCAATGCTTCCCGGTCCAGCTTTTCATCATCGCTGCGTCTTGCACGCGACAGCAGACCGGAGCCTTCGTTGCCCTTTCCTGACCGGTTCCCTGCGGCAGCGGGACGCCGGCTTCCGGGATTGGAACCGTCCTTTATTTTCTGAATTGTTTCATAGACTTCATCATCAAACTCCCGTCCTAATACGGAGCGAAATGAAATCGTACCGTTTTGCATGGTACTGTAAAGCTTTAACAGCTGCTGTTTATTCTTGAAATTTATTTTTTTCCTGATTTCCCGTATCAGCTTCTCATCATACAAAGCATCCTTGTAATCCTGCTCCGTATAAAACGTATGAGTACCGACCTGTTTTCTGTATCCTGCCATACTGACCTCTTTACAGGCATACCTTCCCAATTATTAGCATAACGATATCTTCATTTTACTATATCCTGAAATTATTTCAAGAGTTTTAAAATCAAATGTCACACTTTTCAGGCTCACTCATATGATATACCATAAAACAAAATCGGAGGCACCTAATGAGTGACTTAACTGCTTCATCCTGTGGATGCGGAAATTCAACAAGAGACAATGACTGCGGATGCAATATTTTATGGATCATCATCCTGCTTGCATTATTCAGCGGCAACAACAGAAACGGCTGCGGATGCGGTTTTGGTTTCGGCAGCGGACGCAGCGATGATAATAACAACTGCTGTGAATGGATTATCCTGTTATTGATCCTTTCCTGCTGCGGCGGATGCGGTTCCTGCTTCTAACAAATTCATAAGGATACCATCCGGGCGGACTAAGCTCCGCCCGGGATTTCTGTACGCCCGCGCTATTCGATATTTACAGTGTGAATCTCAATTTGGCAGAATGAAGCATTTTCTTCTCGAAAACACCCCTGCTGCATACAATATGGTAAAGACAGGAAACGCAAATCTATGGAGCCAATCTATCCGAACAGCCAAGACAACTGCACACCCTCCTGTGATGAATTTGACAGCAGGTTCAGCACACGTTCCTTACGTATGCTCAAGCTGCTCACTCCGCTCCTGCCCTCCGCCATACAGCCCGCCATTGCTATGGCGATCCGACTGCAGGAATTACAGGTAACCCTGCGTCTGCTCCGTTCCGATCATTTTTCCCGTGGTCTTCTGCATGCGGCAGATATCGGCAGTCATAAATTTTCTACAGAAACCGTAAAACTGATTCTGGAAAAAATTTCTCCGCTTTTATCTCCTGATGAAAAAAAGGAAATCGATAAAATCAAGCAAATGCTTCAGATGTTTGAAACCTACAAGCAGCTGGAGCCCTACATGTCCATGTTCAGCCAGATGGCTTCTGCCTGCGGTACCGGCGAGACTTCCAAAGATACGGATTCAGACTGCGGAAACAAAGGCAGGGAAGCTTTTGCAAACTCAGCATTCGGAGAAACGCTCGCGCAAATGCTGAACCCTGATATGTTGAATATGCTCGGTTTCAATGCAGGAAATAATTCAGAAAATAATACAGGAAGTAATGCGGGAAATAATATAGGAAATATGCTGAATCCCGATATGCTTCAAACAATATCCGGCCTCATGCATGCATTTTCGGATTCCTCCCCGGGATCCGCAGAAGGGGACGGCGATATCAAAGAAGCCGATATCGGCAGACAGGAAAGCCCAAACACAGATTCTCAGGAAAACGACCTGAATCAGGAATCTGCAGACAATTATTCTCAGAAAGGAGAACCCCTATGACTAAGGACTGGATGAACGATCCCGCTCTTTCCGATATTGATCAAAGGAAGCTGGAATTTCTACATACACTTGTAATTGAAAGCACCACACTCTCCCAAAAAGATCTTCTTCCGTTTTTTCTTTCTCTGGCGAAACGCGGAAAGGATGAAAAAATCAATTTTTCAAAAGAAGAAATGAATCTGATTACTGACGTGATCAAAAAGAACTGCTCCGACAGCGAGCGCAGTAAAATAGATAAAATCTTAAAAAGCAGACCGGTCTGACAAAACTGGTCTGCTTTTTAAGATCGCTTTGGTTCTTATTAATTTTCATATACATGATAGCCGAGATTCCGAAGGATCTCATAGGATTTTAATTTTGATGACTGCTCGTAAAATTCTATCCGAAGGACTCCTTCTTCATATTCTCTATTATGTATAATTCCGATATTTTTGATACTGATCTGATACTCCGCTAACAGAGTAGCGATCCCTGCCAGCGACCCGGCCACATCAGGAATATCCACATGACAAGCATATACCTTGCGGATCGGCCCGTCCACCGCTTCCGTAAAGGAATCTCTGTAATCTCTGGCACTGCTGAAAAAATCATAGATTCTCTTTTGATCGCGATGCGCTATCCTCTCTCTGATTTCCTGCAGGGAGTTTATATATGCATCTAACAATTTCACGATATTTTCTGTATTCGTCATACAGATCGCTTCCCACATCGCAGGCGATGACGATGCAATTCTCGTAATATCCCGAAAGCCTCCCGCTGCGATCATCTTCATGATGCCGTCCTGCTTATCTTCTGCCTTTACCAGATTGACCAGGGATGCCGCTATGACATGCGGAAGATGGGAAATCGCTCCCGTTACATAATCATGCTTGTCCGGACTTAAGATCAGCGGAATGGCGCCTGTCTGCAATACCAGCTGCTCATATGTCCTTAGCTTCTCTGTAGAGGTTGACTTCGTCGGCGTAATCATATAATATGCATTTTCAAACAGATCCGCCTTTGCGTTTGCATAGCCTGTTTTTTCACTTCCTGCCATCGGATGGCCGCCGATAAATCGGTCTGCAAGGTCCATCTGCTCAATATGCTTATGAATATCGCCCTTCACACTGCCCACATCCGTCAGAACGGCGCTTTCTTTTAAGCAGCCTGCCAGCTTTTTCAAATTTTCATCATTCTCCGTAACAGGCGCACACAGAAATACAAAATCACAGGTTCCGAATTCCTCATTCACTTCTGTAAGCGCATGTTCGATCACCTTTTCTTTGACGGCAAGTGACAGCGACTCCCTGTCAATATCATATGCAATCAATTCATATTCCTGCGATGCGTTTTTTAACGCCTTGGCTATGGAACCGCCGATCAGTCCCAGTCCGATAAATCCTATTTTCATAACATAACCACGCCTTTCCCGCGCACAACCGGTTTCCCTGCTGCGCCAATCCTCACAAAGCTTATTTCACAAACATCGCGTCCCCAAAGCTGAAAAACCGATATTTTTCCCTCACCGCTTCCTCATAGGCCGCAAGGACGTGCTCGCGTCCTGCAAGCGCGGATACCAGCATGATCAGCGTGGATTCCGGAAGATGAAAATTGGTAATCAGCTCGTCCGTTACCTTGAATTTATATCCCGGATAGATGAAGATTTCAGTATTGTCACAGCATTCCCCAAGCAGTCCGTTTTCGTCAGCCGCGCTCTCAACGGTTCTGCAGCTGGTCGTTCCCACGCATATCACCTTATGTCCGCTCTGCTTTGCTCTGTTGATTTTCTCCGCAGCCTGTGCACTGATCTGATAATACTCGGAATGCATATGGTGATTTAATACATTATCCTCTTTTACGGGACGAAACGTGCCAAGTCCCACATGAAGCGTTACATAGGCAATGTCTACGCCGCTTTGTTCTATTTCTTCCAGCAGCTCCTTTGTGAAATGAAGTCCCGCAGTCGGCGCCGCTGCAGAGCCCTCATATTTGGCATATACTGTCTGATACCGGTTCCTGTCCTTCAGCTTGTGTGTGATATAGGGAGGCAGCGGCATTTCTCCAAGCCTGTCAAGTACTTCCTCCCAAATCCCCTCATATGCAAACCGGATCAGGCGGTTTCCTTCCTCTACGACATCCAGAACCGTACCTGTCAATATGCCGTCGCCAAAGGTAATCACCGCTCCCGGCCTTGCCTTTTTTCCGGGCTTTACCAGTGTTTCCCAAACATTGTTTTCCCTGCGCTTTAATAAAAGCACTTCGACGCACGCCCCGGTATCCGCCTTACTCCCCATCAGTCTGGCGGGAATGACCTTGGTATTGTTTAATACCAGGCAATCCCCCGGATGGAGATACTGCCTAATATCCCGAAAGGTATGATGTGAATACTCGCCTGTTTTCTTGTCCAATACCAGAAGTCTTGAGGCAGCCCGATCCTCTAACGGATCCTGTGCAATTAGTTCTTTGGGAAGATCAAAATAAAAATCTGACTTCAGTAATTCTTCCATAATGTAATTTCCGCATTCCGCCGCGGAATCCTTTCTGTTCGCATCTCAATTTCCGGCTACAGACAGGCCTCTTTCAAAAACGCCACATATCCGCGCTTCATTTCATATAAGTCCGCCTTACTGGTAACCTCCCAGGGTGCATGCATATTTAATACCGGAACGCCGCAGTCAATCACATTCATCCCATATAAAGCAAGAATATAGGCAATGGTACCGCCGCCGCCCAGATCCACCTTGCCAAGCTCGGCCGTCTGTATATTGACATGCTCTCTGTCAAAAATACCACGGATATGTCCCAGATATTCCGCATTGGCATCGTTGGAGCCTGACTTTCCGCGGGAGCCGGTAAATTTGTTAAACACCATGCCGTCGCCCAGATAAGCCACGTTTTTCTTATCAAAGCTTCCTGCAAAGGAAGGATCAAAGGCGCTGGAAACATCCGAGGAAAGCATATCACTGCGGGAAAGGCATCTGCGCAGCGCAAGATCGCTGTACTGTCCCGTCAGATTCATCAGCTCCGCCGCCGAATTTTCGAAAAAGCGTGACTGCATACCGGTTGCCCCGACGCTCCCGATTTCTTCTTTATCTACCAGAATACAGCAGGTGGTACGCTCAGGCGCCTCCACTTCCAGCATTGCCTGATAGGATGCATATGCACATACCCTGTCGTCCTGCCCGTATGCCATAATCATACTGCGGTCAAGTCCTGCCTCCCGCGCATGGCCTGCCGGAACGATTTCCAGCTCTGCGGAAATAAAGTCATCTTCCTCTATATCATAATATTCCTTGAAAAGAGCAAGCGCACTTTTTTTAACGGCTTCCTTTTCCTTTGAAGCCTCTGCGTCATCCTGCTCTGACAGATACGGCTGATTTCCGATAATAATGTCAAGCGCCTCTCCTTCAATAACCTTAGAAGCCTTCTTTTCCAGCTGCTCCGCAGACAGATGAATCAACAAATCAGAAATAAAAAATACGGGATCATCCTTTTTATCTCCGATATTAACAATTACCGTTGTTCCGTCCTTCTTTACAATCACGCCGTGCATGGCAAGCGGCAGCGCCACCCACTGATATTTCTTGATTCCGCCGTAATAATGGGTATCCAGATATGCAAAACCGCCCTCCTCATACAAGGGATTCTGCTTTATGTCAAGTCTGGGGGAGTCAATATGCGCACCGAGGATGTTCATGCCCTCCTCCAGCGGTTTTTCTCCGATCTGGTACATTACAATGGATTTATTCATCCAGACAGAATATACCTTATCGCCGGGCTTTAGTACTTTGCCTGCGGCAACTGCTTTTTCCAGCTCCTGATAGCCGTGATCTTCAATCTCATTGACAATCGTGTCAATGCATTCACGCTCTGTTTTTCCGCAGTCGAGAAAATGCATATAGCTTTTTGCAAATTTCTCGCATTCGCCCATCTGTTTTTTATTGTACGTTTTCCATGTATTGGTGTGTTCCATGTTCCCTGCATCCTTTCTTCCCGATCATAGCGCGTTTTTCTGTAAACTGCTCGAACATAATTCTATCTCTTATCAGCTTCTTTTTCAATCAAAATCGGGATAAGCAATAAAATCTTGCCTATCCCGAATCATTACCTATATTTCTTTTTCTTATGCACGAAGCTCGATTCCCATACTCTGTAATCCGTTGAGGATCTTTTTCATTGCCGCATTAATATCCGCTTCCTCAAGCGTCCTGTCTTTGGCGCGGAAGGTAATGGAATAAGCAACCGACTTAAAGCCCGGCTTAATCTGTGCGCCCTCATAAACGTCAAACAGCTCATAGCCTTCCAGAATCCTGCCGCCGCGCTGTGCGATCATTGCCTCAATCTGTCCCACTAATATTTCCTTGGGAACCACCATGGAAATATCTCTGGAAACGGCAGGGAATCTGGTAATTCCCTCATATTTTCTGTTAAAGGTTGCCATGGGTACGATTTCCGGCATATCCAGAACCGCTACATAAGCCTTGGTTCCGATTTCATAGTTATCCAAAACCTGCGGATGAACCTCTCCAAGATAGCCTGCCACCTTTCCCTGATAAAGGATATTTGCCTGGCGTCCCGGATGAAGATACGGCTTACCGGAGTTCGGATCATACTGGGTCTTTTCTCTCATACCGATGCTGTCAAAGAATTCCTCCACAACTCCCTTCATGGTAAAGAAATCTCCTTCGCCATACATACCGAGCGTAAAGGTCATCCGCTCCTGCGGAAGTTCGGTTAACGGCACCTGCTTTGGCAGATAGACATTTCCTATTTCATACAGGCGCACATCCTTATTTCTCCTGTTATAGTTCGTGGAAAGGGATGTCAGCATACCGTTTAAGGGCAGCGTTCTCATAATGGAGAAATCCTCTCCGAGCGGATTGGCAATCGTCACGGTCTTTCTAAGCTCGCTGTCCATGGGAATCAGCAATTGATCAAATACCTTCGGACTTTCAAAGGAGTAGGTCATTCCCTGGGAGAAGCCGCAGAATTCAGCGATTTCTCTTGCTTTATTCTCAATTCTCATTTTAAAGGACAATTTACCGGCTGTTGCTTCGCCGCTTGGCAGAGTAACCGGAATCTTATCATAACCGTAAAAACGAGCCGCCTCTTCTGCGATATCCACAAATTCCAGCAGATCCTGTCTGAAGGAGGGGCAGATAATCTCATTGGATGCTTCCTCATATACCAGTTCAATCCTCTGAAAGATCTTAAGCATTTCTTCTCTGGATATATCCGTTCCAAGGAAACGATTGATTTTCTCCGGCTCAAAAGGAATTCTGACAAGCTCCTTCAGCGGCTCCTTAACATCGACAATTCCGCCGACTACTTCCCCGCAGCCAAGCTCCTCAATCAGCTGGCACGCTCTGTTAATGGCATCCTCTGCATTTCTGGGGTCCAGTCCTTTTTCAAAGATACCGGAAGCATCCGTACGAAGGCCGATTCTCTTTGCGGTTTTTCTGATGTTTGCGCCATGGAAGGTCGCCGCTTCGAATAATACGGTGCTTACATGATCCGTAATTTTGGAGTTTTCACCGCCCATGATACCTGCAATACCGATTTCTTTTTCCGCATCACAGATCATCAGAACATCATGATCCAGCTTTCTGATCTGACCGTCAAGCGTCTGGAATTCATCCCCATCCTTCGCGCGGCGGACTATAATCTGTCTGCCCGCAATGGTATCAAGATCATAGGCATGCATGGGCTGTCCGTATTCTTCCATCACATAATTTGTAATATCGACCAGATTATTGATCGGACGAATGCCGCTGGCAGCAAGGCGTCTTTGCATCCATTTCGGCGACGGTGCGATTTTAATATTCTTTACGACTCTCGCACAATATCTGCTGCACAGATCCGTATCCTCTACTTTGACGGAAATATAATCCTTTACATTCTCATCGTTTCCGGTTTGGAAAACAGCGGGAGGTACGAAAGGCTTTTGAAAGGTTGCCGCCGCTTCCCTTGCAATACCAAGGACGCTGTAGCAATCCACTCTGTTAGAGGTAATTTCATATTCAAATACGGTATCATGAAGGCTCAAGGCTTCAATAGCGTCAGAGCCGACCACAGCATCCTCATCAAAAATATAAATGCCAAGCTCCGGCGCCTCGGGATAAAAATTACGATCCGAGCCCAATTCTTCAATGGAGCACATCATACCGTTCGATTCAATACCGCGAAGCTTTCCTGCCTTGATTTCAATTCCGTCCTCCGGAAGCGGTCCGCCGTCATGACCGCCGGCTACCTTACCGCCGTTCAAAACAACCGGTACCTTATCCCCTACCTTTACGTTGGGTGCGCCCGTTACAATCTGAATCGTCTGTGAGCCGATATTGACCTGGCAAATAATCAGCTTATCCGCATTGGGATGTTTCTCTATTTGCTCAATCTGTCCGACAACAATATTGCGAAGGTTTTTATCCGTTCTCTCATAGCCCTCCACCTTGGTACCGCTTAAGGTCATTGCATCGCAATACTCCTGATCGGTACAGTCAAGTCCGGGCACATATGCTTTAATCCAAGATAATGCTGTATTCATGTATTCTCCTATCCGGGGCGTCTTATGCCCCTTTTCCCTTTTTAGAACTGTTTTAAGAAACGAACATCATTCTCATATAGCAGTCTCATATCGTCAATTTCATATTTTAATAAAGTGATACGTTCCAGACCGATCCCGAATGCAAATCCGCTGTATACCTCCGGATCAATACCGCTCATTTTGAGCACCTTGGGATGAACCATGCCGCAGCCTAAAATTTCGATCCAGCCGCTGCCCTTACAGAAGCGACAGCCCGTGCCGCCGCATTTAAAGCAGGACATATCCATCTCTGCGGAAGGCTCCGTGAACGGGAAATGATGGGGTCTGAATTTTACTTTGGTATCCTCTCCAAACATTTCCTTTGCGAACTGCGACAGCGTACCCTTTAAATCGGCAAATGTAATATTTTTGTCAACGACCATGCCTTCAATCTGATGGAAGGAAGGAGAATGTGTCGCATCCACCTCATCCGAACGGAATACCCTTCCGGGTGCAATCATTCGGATCGGAAGCTTGCCCTTCTCCATCTCTCTGACCTGAACCGACGAGGTCTGTGTCCTTAAAAGAATATCGTTATTGACATAGAAGGTATCCTGTTCGTCCTTCGCGGGATGATCCGCAGGGATATTCAGCGCCTCGAAATTATAATAATCATATTCCACTTCGGGGCCTTCCACAACCTCATAGCCCATGCCAACGAAGATGCTTTCAACCTCATCAAGTGCAATTGTGTTCGGATGCCTGTGTCCCACTTGATTTTTCTTTGCAGGAAGCGTGACGTCAATGGTCTCCTTCAATATAACCGCTTCCCTGATTTTTGCTTCCATTTTGGTTTTGGCTTCTTCCAGTACACGCTCGATTTCCTCACGTGTCTCGTTCACCATCTGTCCCACCTTCGGTCTGTCCTCCGGCGCCACATCCTTCATAGATTTCAAAACTCCGGTCAGCTCTCCCTTTTTTCCCAGGAAATTTACCCTTACCTCATTGAGCTTCTCAAGAGCATCGCTCTCCCTGATCTGCTTTAAGGCATCTTCTTTGATCTGCGCCAACTTGTCTTTCATAGTAATCCTCCCTTTTGTTTCGATTGATATCCACGACGTTTCTGTTTTATCCGGTTACTACTGATTCCGTTTCCAAACCATTAAAAAATCCCTTGCAAATAAAGTTGCAAGGGACGAAATTTTCTCCGCGGTACCACCCTGATTCCTGCTATCACAGGCTCTCTGAACGTAACGTGTCATAACGGCTTACCCTACTGAATGTGATTCAAACGGCTTTCCGTCACAGCCAAATCGGCGGGCCGTACTTCCGGATTTCAATCAGATTGTTCAGGCAGCAGCTCCGGCGGGAACATAATAATCCATTTTTACTTAAAGATGCTTTCAGCCGGTGACATCTTCTCTCTGAAAGAAAATAAATTACTTTAACGCCTTCATCGCTTTTATCGTAATCATTGTAATAACTTGCCGGATAAAAGTCAAGAGCCTTTTTGCTTCTCTTTCGCTTCCCTGTGCTGCTTTTCCTCCAGCTCCTTCTGATGTTTTTTTCGAAGCCTGCGGCTTACAAACGCCAGTGAGAATAGCGGATGCAAAAAAGAATTAATCTCGTCTCCCAGCAGTAATAAATACATACAAAAATACAGCCAAAGCATCAAAATCACAATCGTGGTCAGACTTCCATACATATTAAAATCACCGAAACGATCCACATAAATCGAAAATCCCCACGAAAAAACAGTCCAACCCACACTGGCAAATACGGCGCCCGGCAGCTTGATCAGCAGATTATTGCGTCTGTTCGGGATAAAGGCATACATACAGCCAAAGGCAATCGCCATAAAGGTAAGAATAAACATATACCTGACATTCATTAAGAGATTCGTCACATAACGGATTTTGGGAAATTTCTCAAGGATGCTCTGCACAATGGAATTTCCGAATACAATCACCACGACCGTAAAAACAATCACAGCCATAAAAATAATGGTATACAGGCAGCACCATAAACGCAGTACAAAATAATTTCTGGTTTCAATAACCTCCTGAACGGAATTTAGTCCCCGAAGCAGCGCAAGCATTCCTTTTGCAGCGGACCATACAGCAAAAAACGCGGACATAGAAATAATGGCAAAGGATTTTTCATACATTTCCTCAATCACGGAAATCGCAAACGGATCAATTCCGGAAGGCATAACATCCGTAACAAGCGCCATCAAGTTCGCTTTCGTAATGTGAGTATAGGGCAAAATCGAACATATCATCATCAGCATGGGAAAAATCGACAAAAACATAAAAAATGCCGCCGACGCCGCATGCGCACTGATATCATCTCTTTTCAATTTATCGCTAAAGCTTCTTACTAATTGAAACATATTTTTCCTCATGCAATCGGTTTCAACGTTGTCCCCGGATAAAAATAATTCAGAATTTGTATATAATCCATGCCGGACTGCGCCATGACATCCGCCCCGTTCTGGGACATACCAACGCCATGACCGAAACCGCCGCCAGAAACAGAATAACCTATTATCTGCTCTTTGTCCAGTATCGGGTCCAGAATAAAGAAGCTGCTCGGCAAAATCATTGTCATGATCTGTTCCGATCCGTCCCGCTTAGTTACCTTTGTATGATTGTCACAAAGTATATAACGTATATTATATTCCCCCGAAATCAGATAGCTCGCATCCGATGTTGTAATGCAGATTTCCAAAACGCTCCCGCCCGCGCTTCGTTTCGTAACAAAAATATCCGTGATCGTATCGATTTCGCCGGGAGGCTCCTCTATCAGAACGCCGTTTTGATATTTCCGTATCTGATCCGGTTTGATCTGATACCTCTGCGCCATCTTCTGTGCCATCAAAGAAAGATCCGGATCCGTAATCGTACAAAACCACCGATACCACGGCAGATTCTCCTCATAGTCCCCATGAGCCTGACTCAAATATGTATAAAAACGGATTCCCTCCGGGTCATCACAGAAGTCCACTGCAGCAGGCTCTTCATTTATGGTATGTGCGCTCAAATAGGAAAACATTTCCGGATCATAATCGGGCCATACCGTAATATCAGCCGACAGACCGCAGGAAGTGGAATAATAAAAGGTCTCCGCCGGGATATCGCCATTCCATAAGAGGATTCCTTTCGTCTGATCGACCGCCTGCGACGTTTGCGGCTGCTCCCGCTGATTTGCATAAACCTGACAGGAGGTACTGTCATCCAAGGCCGCATGGTACTGGGGATATTTTTCGTGATAAAGATAACCGCAGGCAAAAGTACGTGCACAGACAGCCTGTGCCTTCAAGGCCTCCGGCTCATAAGATGCCGGCATTTCGCTCGGCAATACGCCGTAAAGGTATTCCTCAAGTTCCAGTTCATTCACTATGACAAGATTCCCCCGTTCCGGATACAGGATCAAACGTCCTCGGTACTGCGGATAACCGCAGCTGCGTTCCACGGATAACAGCTTCATACACGAGCCGTCAGCCATTTCCAGATAATAGGCAGTCGATAATAATGGCGCTTCATCCTTTTGGGCCGTATCCTGACCGGCATCCTTCAAAGAATAGGCATCAAACACAATCCCGTTATCCTGCAGCTCCTTCTTTAACTGCTCAAAATCCCCCAAAATCCGCTCACAGTCAATCGTAACTGCATTTACAGTCCCCTGCACAGTAAGTTGTTCATGATAAACGGAACTGTAATCCGTACGGTAAATCAGCACCCGTATTGTTGTGAAATCCACGTCCGACGTTTGTTTCTCCGCCTGAGTACCCGTTATTTTCTTCTCCGTACCCGAACGATCTAAAAACATCAATCTATATTCCTCTGCATTTTGATTTTCCTGCAAAAAAACAGTGATCAGCAAAAGGCATAGAATTGCAATCATGAGAATGCCCCGTCCTCTTTTGTAAAAAGAATCCTTCTTTCTGCTTCTCATTTTCAACTTCCCATTTTCATACTGCATGAAGAAAAAGCAGCCTTTACAGCTGCTTTTTCTTTTGCAAATGAATGGTTTCCCACTCATACACCGCCGAAATGCCGGTTCCTATCTTTTGACTCCTAGCTTTCGCCAGGTGGGTAACCGCAATCAAGACTTCTGCCTTCCACTACGTCATGGTTATTACCATGGGAGGCCTGACATTCATCCGATAATATAAGAATCCCGTTTAAAGTAACTGTAGGTTCAAAACAATAGGAATGATCGAACATTTCAGGTTACTATTATTATACGCAATATACCGGATAAAATCAACAAAATACAGCAAAAAATACTATTACAAATTTTACCATATTTGATTTGTTTTTTATGCAAAAAAACCGGGTGTGAGAAATCTCACACCCGGTTAAAATTCATATGTTTATTTTATAACTGAGGACCTGCTGAAACTAAGGCCTTTCCTGCTTCATTTCCTTCATACTTAGCAAAGTTCTTAATGAATCTGCCAGCCAGATCCTTTGCCTTAGCTTCCCATTCAGAAGCATCTGCATATGTATCACGAGGATCAAGAATTGCCGGATCTACACCCGGAAGCTGCGTAGGAACATCAAAGTTGAAGAACGGGATCTTCTTGGTAGGTGCGTTTACGATATCTCCGTTTAAGATAGCATCGATGATACCACGTGTATCCTTAATGGAAATACGCTTTCCGCTTCCGTTCCATCCGGTATTTACCAGATAAGCCTTAGCTCCGCTCTTCTGCATCTTCTTAACAAGTTCCTCAGCATACTTTGTAGGATGCAGCTCCAGAAATGCCTGTCCGAAGCAAGCAGAGAATGTCGGTGTAGGCTCTGTAATTCCGCGCTCTGTACCTGCAAGCTTAGCAGTAAATCCGGAAAGGAAATAATACTGTGTCTGTTCCGGAGTCAGAACGGATACGGGAGGAAGAACACCGAAAGCATCAGCGGAAAGGAAGATAACATTCTTTGCAGCCGGTGCGGAAGAAATCGGGCGTACAATATTCTCAATATGGTTGATCGGATAAGATACACGCGTATTCTCCGTTACACTCTTATCGTCAAAATCAATCTTGCCTTCAGCATCTACAGTAACATTCTCAAGAAGGGCGTTACGTTTGATTGCATTGTAAATATCCGGCTCAGAATCCTTATCCAGGTTGATTACCTTAGCATAGCATCCGCCTTCAAAGTTAAATACGCCGTTGTCATCCCAGCCATGCTCATCATCACCGATCAGAAGACGCTTAGGATCTGTAGAAAGAGTTGTCTTACCCGTTCCGGAAAGTCCGAAGAAAATTGCAGTATTTTCTCCGTTCAAATCAGTATTTGCAGAGCAATGCATAGAAGCCATGCCCTTTAAAGGCAGATAATAGTTCATCATGGAGAACATACCCTTCTTCATTTCTCCGCCATACCAGGTATTGACGATAACCTGCTCACGGCTTGTAATATTGAACATAACTGCTGTTTCTGAGTTAAGGCCTAACTCTTTATAATTTTCAACTTTTGCCTTGGAAGCGTTATAAACAACAAAGTCAGGCTCAAAGTTCTCAAGTTCTTCAGCTGTAGGCTGGATGAACATATTCTTTACGAAATGTGCCTGCCAAGCTACTTCAACGATGAAACGGATAGCCATACGGGTATCTTTATTTGCACCGCAGAATGCATCTACTACGAAAAGTCTTTTATTGGAAAGTTCATTCAGAGCCAGTTCCTTAACAGCTTTCCATGCTTCTTCTGTAGCAGGATGATTGTCATTCTTGTATTCATCAGAAGTCCACCATACAGTATCTTTAGAATTCTCATCCATTACGATAAACTTATCTTTAGGTGAACGGCCTGTATAGATACCGGTCATTACATTAACGGCACCAAGTTCACTTACCTGTCCTTTTTCAAAGCCTTCCAGTTCAGGTTTTGTTTCCTCTTCAAATAACAGTTCGTAAGAAGGGTTGTACACAATTTCTGTAGTTCCGGTAATACCATACTTGCTTAAATTGATTTCAGCCATTTTACTTTTAACCTCTTTTCTTTAATATTAGATTCATATGCAGGAGTTATATTCTCCCTGCATAATGGACTCTCTTAGCCTCAATACCATATTATACATAATAAAACAAAAAAATCAATAAAAATCTTGAGTTTCAGCAGGTTTTCTCAATTAAATTAATTTTATAATCCGGCAGATTCACTGTCAAAATATTAAATATTTCTAAACAGAAAAATTTTACTTGTTTCAGAATAGTCCACATGATAAGATAATAAATATCACTTTTTTTCTGGCATATTCTAAAACATGTCCGAAATTTATTCACTTTGATTATACACCAGCCATTTATGTATATATTAACTAAATCACCACGCAGAAAGGAGCATTTTTATGGAGCACAATATTTATTCCGAACTCACACCTGATATTATCCGTCTTGCTGAAATGGCCAGACAGGCAGATGTCATTGATACAGAACTTTTTACAAAATACGATGTAAAAAGAGGACTGCGCGATTTAAACGGAAAAGGCGTACTTGCCGGCCTTACGAATATTTCCGATGTACGTGCCACCCAGATGATAGACGGCGTTTCCCAACCCGCTCACGGCAGGTTGTTTTACCGCGGCTATGACGTAAAAGATTTAGTGGGAGGTTTTACAAGGGACAATCGTTTTGGCTTTGAAGAGATTACTTATCTTTTACTTTTTTCAAAGCTTCCCACCGAAAAAGAACTGGCTTCTTTCCGGGAAATGCTTGCCGGATACCGTTCACTTCCTACCAGCTTTGTCCGTGACATTATTATGAAAGCTCCCAGCAGCGATATGATGAATACGCTGGCCCGAAGTGTGCTGACACTGTATTCTTATGATGACCGGGCTGATGATGTATCCCTGCCCAATGTTCTCCGCCAGTGTCTGCAGCTAATCAGCCTGTTTCCTCTTTTATCCATATACGGATATCAGGCTTACTGCCACTATCATGACGGAAAGAGTCTGTTTATTCACCAGCCCGCCCCCGCTCTTTCCACGGCTGAGAATATTTTACATATCCTTCGCCCGGACAGCTCCTATACACCATTGGAAGCAAAACTCCTTGATATTGCACTGGTACTTCACATGGAACATGGCGGCGGTAACAACTCTTCTTTTACCACTCATGTTGTTACCTCATCACTGACAGATACCTATTCTGTAATCGCTGCTGCTATCGGCTCCTTAAAGGGCCCCCGTCACGGCGGCGCCAACATCAAGGTGGTTCAGATGTTTGAAGATATGAAACAGGAAGTAAAAGACTGGGCTGATGAAGAAGAAGTTTCCTGCTATTTAAAGAAACTCCTTCACAAGGATGCTTTTGACCACGCGGGACTTATTTACGGTGTGGGGCATGCTATTTATTCCAAATCCGACCCAAGAGCTGTTATTTTAAAATCCTTCGTAGAAAAGCTTTCCGTAGAAAAGGGACTTGAAAAAGAATTTGCTCTCTACTCGCTGGTAGAAAGGCTTGCTCCCGAAATCATATCCCAGGAAAGGCAGATGTACAAAGGCGTCAGCATCAATGTGGACTTCTATTCCGGCTTTGTATATCATATGCTGGGTCTTCCCCTGGAGCTTTACACTCCTATTTTCGCTATGGCGCGAATTTCAGGCTGGAGCGCTCACCGTATGGAAGAGCTGGCCAACAACGGAAAAATCATAAGACCTGCTTATAAGTCCATCTGCGAAGACCAGACATATATTGATATTAAACAGAGGTCATAAAAAGCGGTTCAAAGGAATCCGTGCGCAGCTCCTTTTTGATGCAAACAATAGAAAGCACACGTTGCGAACTTTCTGCGAACTTTCTATTGTCACGAAAAATAACTGCCGGAATTTTTTAAAATCCGGCAGTTGATGTAAAAATGTATGACCAAACACATTAACTTACAGAAAAATTATAGTCTGAAAATATTTGTTTATAAACCTGTTATACGCTTCTTAATTCATAAATCAGGCGGACACTGTTATCTTCCACCTTTTCCGCAAACTTTTTAATAATTCTTTCAGCCGCCATGCTGCCATTTTCAGGCGTTATGTTTATCAAAACCGCCAGATACTGCATTTTACCGCATCTGACAGCCACATCTCCTTTTCTCAATGAGCCATCAATAACTGCTGACAGAGTATCCATTATCTGCGCATCATTCGATTCTTTTCCTACCACATCAAAAAAGATAATCTGCACTTTTCCGGCCGCTTTTCCCCAATATTTCGATATGATATAATATGCCTTCTGAAGACTTTCCTGTCCGTTTGCCGAATTCGCATTCTGTTCCTGAAACTGGCGCGTTAATTGCAGGCGGTTAATAAAATCTTTTTCCTGTTCTGCTTCTGCCGATTCACCCTGTTTCACATTATAAAAACGATAACTTCCCTTACCACTTTCCATCACATAATAAAGCGCCTTATCCGCACAGGCATATAATGCTTTGAAATCATCCCCGTCTTCCGGTTTAAGGGCAATTCCAGCAGATAATTCAATCTTTATGTCAAACTCCTCCGGAATACTTTCATTAATTTCAAACTCTATACCCGCAATAATTCTTCTGATAATTTTTTTAAATTTATCCTCATCATAAATATTATCCAGAAAAACACCGAATATATCGCCCCTTATATGAGAGATGCAGCAGTCTGAACCGGTTTCTTCTTCCATAACCCCGGACATCTTAACCAGCATTTCGTCTTCTGCCGATTTACCGAACAATTCCCTAATCCGTCCGAAATTATGCATATTAAGCAATATCAGATATCCTCTGGTTTTTTCGGAATTTACTTTAACAATAAGCCTCTCCAGATTTCTCTTATAAATTGCCCTGGAAAATTTTTCCCCTTGAGGCACTCCGTTTCCATTAAATCGGCTGCAGTATCGAATCACCTTCTCAATTCTTCCGCATAAGTCAGCAGGATCAAAGGGTTTCCTGATGAAATCCGCAGCGCCCATTTTAAGGACCTTTTCTTCCACTTTCTTATTTGTTTCAGCAGTTAAAAATATAACAGGAATCTCCGAGAGCTCCGGCATTTCCTTTATCCTTTCAAATACTTCAAATCCATTCATCTGGGGCATATGAATATCAAGCAAAATTAAATCAGGTATCGTATTTTTCAAAACTTCCAGTGCCTTAGCTCCGGATCTTACTGCTGTAATCTCATATTGCTCCTTTAAAACTTCAACCGCACATTTCAAATTGGTGGCAACATCATCTACCATTAAAATGTGTTTCATAACCCCTTCACCGCCTTCTCACATATCTGCATCATCCAGACTGGTTATCAGCCTTTCCCCTCAAGCTTAAATACCCAGAAAATCCATCACTGTCTGCTTCATTTCAGATATTTCACAAATATGGTCATGCAGCACCGGCGCCGCTTTAATTTCTTCAATTGCAGCCGGAATCTCAGTACCTGATATTTCAGAAAGCTTATCAACCAGCTCAAAATCGCTCATATTATCATGCTGATTATCAATAGCTTTCATAACGCTTCTTGTAAACTTATACGGACTGGCTGTTGAAACAATTACCGCTGCCTTATTATCACCTGTATCCTTCTTAAACTTTTGATAAACACAGGATGCAACGGCTGTATGTGTATCGATTACATATCCTGTTTTTTCATATAAATCATGAATGGTCTGTGATGTTTCTTCTTCACTGGCATAATTGCCGTAAAAATCAGAAAGCTGCTCTTTCATTTCCTCTGAAATACTGTATTTACCATCCTTCTTAAGAGCGTCCATCATATCTTTGTTCTTTTGAGCATCACTTCCGGCAATTCTGTAAATCAGTCTTTCCAGATTGCTGGATATCAGGATATCCATGGAAGGAGAAGATGTAAGCATAAACTCTCTGTTTCTGTCATAAGTTCCCGTCGTAAAGAAATCAAACAATACTTTATTTTCATTGGAAGCGCATACCAGCTTATCTATGGGAAGACCCATTTGCTTTGCATAAAAGGCAGCAAGAATATTTCCGAAATTACCGGTGGGAACTACCACATTAATCTTCTCTCCGTCCTTAATTCTCTCTTTCTCCAAAAGCTTTACATATGCATAAACATAATAAACAATCTGAGGCACCAGACGTCCGATATTAATGGAATTTGCCGAAGAGAACTGAAATCCCTTCTCATTCATATATTCTCCCAGCTCTTTATCTCCAAAAATCTGCTTCACTCCTGTTTGGGCATCATCAAAATTGCCATGGATGCCTACCACATATGTATTTTTACCCTTTTGCGTAACCATCTGCCTTTCCTGAATGGGACTTACTCCGTTTTTAGGATAAAATACTACAATTCTGGTTCCCTCCACGTCAGCAAATCCTGCCAGGGCTGCTTTCCCGGTATCTCCGGAAGTTGCCGTCAGAATAACAATTTCATTTTTCACCTGATTCTTCTTCGCTGAGGTGGTAAGAAGATGGGGAAGTATGGATAATGCCATATCCTTAAATGCTATAGTAGCCCCATGAAACAGCTCCAGATAAAAAGCGCCGTCCGCTTCAACAAGCGGTGCAATAACTTCCGTATCGAATTTGGAATCATAAGCTTTGGCTATGCAGCTTTTTAACTCATCTTCCGTAAAATCTGTTAAATACAGCTTCATAACCTCATATGCAGCCTGTCCATATGTCATATGAGATAACTCTTCCAAAGACTTATCAAGTGCAGGGATTCTGTCAGGCACAAATAAGCCGCCGTCATCAGAAAGACCTTTTAAAATCGCCTGAGAGGCTGTAACCGGATTTCCTTTTGTCCTGGTACTGTTATATAAAATTTCCATTTTCGTTCCTCTTTTCATTCAATTTCATTTGTAGTGTGATTATTTTATCATAAACTGAAACCCTTGACAAGATAAGGCATACAAAGATAAGGCATGCAAAGCCCCTTTACGCATTTCCGAATCAGCCGGAAGTAAAAAACTCATGCCCTCCATATTCAAACAGACGGACCAGAGAATGGTCAAACCACCGCATTTTTTCCGAATCCGCATATTTTCTCGCTGCAAAATACAGCGCTCCTTCCGTTATATCCTCTCCTGCCAGAACTCTTTCTACCGCATCCACGGTTTCTTCACTGACTTCCGCCGAATAATAGCTTTTGTTTGCAACAGGCGAAAACTGATAAACGCCGTTTTCATTTTGAAATACAACTTCTTTCACCGTATCAGGAAATTTGCTGCTTTCCACTCTGTTTAAAACAACTCCCGCAACCAGCATTTTCCCCTTTTCATCTTCGTTTCCCGCCTCTGCCTGTACAATTTTAAGCAGAACTTCATAGTCCTCTTCCGATAAATTATACTTATCTTTCTTTTCTAAAACTTCATAATCTACAATTCTCTGCCCTGAGGATACTTTTCTTAAAAGCCCGAAAAACCTGTCAGCTTTGGGCTGCACATTATTATTTTCCGTAAAAGTAATTTGAAAAGCCGGAGTAGACGCCATTCTGTTAATCTGTATACTTTTCACGCAAAACCATCCGACGCAGAAAATCATGTTGCATAAAAATAACTGTAATGCAAATTTTTTATACATTTTAAAAATATAGTCCTTTCTTTCTATCGTGATGATGTACTTGACTTACTGTCTTTTAATATTTTATACAAGCTTTAACAAAAATATTTCTAAAATTTGCATTTATGGGTAAAATATTTCAAAATTGTATGATTTATGATATGATAATTTACAGAAAGTTAATTATTTTTTAAGAAGGACTTTATGGAAAGAAAATATCCCGGCGTTTTTCCGGCACAAAAAAAGAACGGTACAATTTATTACCGTTCCTCTATTACCTATAAGCAGAAACACATCAGCCTTGGAAGCTATGATACTCCTTCCAAGGCCTTTGCCGCGTACCTTGAAGCCTCCAATCTGATAAAGGATTGTTCTGTTTCCATTCATGATTACTCTGACATGCGCATTCTCCCCTTCAGCAAATGGGTAACGCTTATTAACTTCAGGGATAATCACATTTACATTACAACTCCTATTTATCTTCATGCTAAATACTTTGAATATTTATTTGCGCCATCTCATATTCTGAAATTTGATATTGACGATTTATTTTATTACTCCACCCACAAAATCATGAAAAGAGGGCGGCATTTTTTCGTTGCAGATTATGGTATGCAGGTCAATATTGCAAACAGATACGGCATCAAGAACTATGCGGTGGAAGGAAAGGACTATCGTTTTGTCAACGGCGATAATATGGACTTCCGCTATGAAAACATAGAAATTTTCAACGCATATCACGGCGTATCCAAAAAGCAAAAAGGCAATTCTGTTTGCTATGCGGCTAAAATACATATAAACGGAAATTATACCATTGGAAATTATTCCACCGAAACAGAAGCTGCCATTGCCTATAATAAAGCCATTGATATTTTAAAAAAAGCCGGCGTAACCAAAAACTTCACCCCGAATTATCTGGACGGGCTTTCTCCTTCTGCTTACGCCGACATCTATTCCGGACTTTCCATTTCGCCCAAAATATTAAATTATAAGCCTGACTGATATTAACGCTTGGAATAATCCACAAAGCTGATGGTGTAATTAACCTCGCCCTGCACTCCGCTGACGGATTCGCCTCCTGCGTATTCCCACATTTTAAACTGATAGGGATATTCCGGTATGGCCGTCTGTTCTGTTAACCAGACATCCCTGTCTGCAAGCAATTCTTCCGCAAGTATTTCCGTCAAAAGCCATTCCTTGCTTCCATAAAGGATTACCGAATACCCTTCCCTTTCCATATCATGCAGAAAGGCTTCTGCTATCTGTGTCTTTTGTTCTTCATCCAAAATATCCGTTCTTGCAGTATCATTTACGATGCTGTCCATTCTGAAGGCAACAGGATAAGTAATCTTATAAGGCAAAAGCAGATTTTGAACAAAAACCGCCTCCTCTGCGGCCTCCGCCACGGAAACCGCCTGCGAGCAGAAATAAACTCCAACTTCAAGTCCCGCACTTACGGCAGCCTCTATATAATCGGTAAATTTTTCATCCTGCTTAATTAAGCCGGTTTCATAACCTCTGGAACCCGCCCTAAGCATAACAAAATCAATTTCTGATTGCTTAAGGGCTTCAAAATCAACGTCGCCGTTCTCCTCTGACAATTCCACTCCTAAACGGGACAGTTTTTTGTTCCCTTCATAGTAAGTCATTTTTCCGTTTGTAATTTTCATTTTTGTAAAATCATAACTATGAAGGGGAATGCTTTCGCTTATTTCCAGCCATTCTTCCGTTCCGTCCTTATAAGAAACAAGCACATGTTTCCCATCCTTGGCTTTCTCCTCATCAGTGGGCTCGTGCGATGGCTCCGGGGTCGGGCTTTCAAAAGGAGCTGCTTCCGGCATGGTTTCCGGCGCATTATCCTCATACATATTCCAGAAATCCAAATCCTCAGCGCGAAGCTTATTCTCCCTGTACAGGCTTTCAATATCCTGCTGGCCTTCGGCAAATTCCATAACCTTCTCCGGAGTTTCCGATGGCTGGGCAGCGGCGCTCTGAATATTTCCGCGATTAGAATTTTTTTTACTATTGCTCATAAGAACGCCTGCCAATATAATAAGAATCAGAATGGTTACAACAGCAATCATCCCAATCACCGGCATACTGATTCCTCTTTCTTCCTGTTCATCAGGTAAATGCATTTTTTCACTCTCTTTCATTTGTTGACAAAATCTGAAAACGTATTTAGTAATTAAAAAGAGTATACTATAATTACTATTAAAATTACAACAGTTTCATTAACGGCCCAATACGGCGATAAGGAGAATTCATTGAAAACATACCATATTGAAATAAAAAAAATAAGAAATATTCTCTCATTCTTTTTTCCGGCTGTTCTTCTGATAATTCTGTCAGGCTGTCAGAAGGCGCCTGCAAAGGAAACAAGAACAGGCTTTTATCTGAACACTGTAATATCCATTACCATTTATGATAATCCCTCAGAAGAACTGTTTGACGGGTGTATGGAACTAGCAGAACATTATGATAATATGTTAAGCTGGACCACACCCGGAAGCGATATCTGGAATATCAATCACAGCAATGGCTCCCCTGTTGCCGTCAATGAAGAAACCTGCTCTCTTTTAAGCACCGCGCTTTCTTATGCGGAATTGTCAAACGGACTGGTAGACCCCACTGTCGGTACGTTGTCCATTTTGTGGAATTTCGGAGAGGAAAACCAGGGCATTGTTCCCTCTGAATCAGAAATCGCGGATGCCCTTTCTCATGTCAATTACCAAAATGTTGTCATATCCGGAAATCAGGTTTCCTTAAAGGATGATAAAACCTGCCTGGACCTTGGATTTATTGCCAAAGGATATATTGCAGACAAAATGAAAGAATATCTTGTTTCAAAGGGCGTAAAAAATGCCATCATCAATCTGGGAGGCAACGTTACCGCTATTGGCTCCAGACCTGATGGCACTCCTTATAAGGTTGGAATTCAGAAACCATTTGCCGAAACCGGCACACCGGCTCTTATTCTTGAAATACAGGATAAATCCGTGGTATCCTCCGGCAATTATGAGAGATATTTTGAAAAAGACGGCATCCTTTACCATCATATTCTTTCCACTGGAAACGGATATCCGGCAGATACCGGCCTTTCGGGCGTTACCATCATTTCTGAAAAGTCCGTAGACGGAGATGCCCTTTCCACACTCTGTTTTCTGCTCGGATATGAAAAAGGAATGGAACTGATTAACAGCATCGATGATACGGAAGCCGTATTTATTACAAATGACGGCATTGTTTACCAGACCTTTGAGTCCCCGTAATTATGATACAGATACCTTCCCTGCCAATACCTCTTTATAATCCTGAAGGTTTTTCCTAAGAAGCGAAGGCGTGTCCAGACCATAAGGGCATTTGCTTTTACATTGATTGCAATGCAGGCAGTTTTCAATCTGCATCATTTTTTTCTGCACCTCTTCCGTCAGCTGATTGGCCGAAGGAGAACGTCTTAAAAGCAATGACATTCTGGCACAATTATTGATTTCAATATTCACGGGACAAGGCATGCAATAACCGCAGCCTCTGCAGAAATCCCCTGCAAGCTCCGCCCTGTCCTTTTCTATCAGCTGCTCCAGCTCCTTCGTCATTACCGGAGGATTTTCCATATAGGAAAGAAACTCATCCAGTTCTTTTTCTCTCTGCACTCCCCAGAT
>CAYTIH010000011.1:0-58707 GCA_964437825.1 uncultured Clostridium sp.
TACGGGATACGCACAAATCCTGAAGACCCGGAAGAAGGAAGTTATTCATCATTTCATTTTTTCTGGAAACCGGCTGTATAAACTTCGGATGACTGTTGATATGTTCAATCAACCGGGGCGCATATTTACTCATTTTGAAGAAATATGCCTCTTCCTTGGCAGGTGTGCAGGGACGTCCACAATCCGGACATTTTCCATCTACCAATTGTGACTCCGTGAAGAAGGATTCACACGGGGTACAATACAGACCCTCATATGCTCCCTTATAAATATCTCCCTGATCATAGAGTCTTTTGAAGATTTTCTGCACCTGTCTCTCATGCGGTTTGTCGGTTGTTCTGATAAACTTATCATAGGAAGTGTTCAGACTGTCGCAGATTTCCCTGATCTGTCCTGCAACATCATCCACGAATTCCTGCGGCGTTATGCCTGCTTCCTCTGCCTTTAATTCAATTTTCTGTCCATGCTCATCCGTACCTGTCTGAAAGAAGACATCATATCCGTCCTTTCTCTTAAAGCGGGCAATACTGTCCGCCAGTACAATCTCATAGCTGTTGCCGATATGGGGCTTGCCCGATGTATAGGCAATCGCCGTTGTAATGTAATACTTCCCTTTGTTCATATGATACCTCCGTCGTTATTTCGCGATGAAACAAAAAATCCGCCTCCTGCTGCCAGAAGACGGACTGTTAATCCGTGATACCACTTCCATTCATATTTTCCTCACGGAAAATACCTCATCGGGTACATGCATACCCTGCCGCTGTAACAGGCGGATCCTGTCGCAGCCTAGCCGTCGCTTACTGTCATGGATTCCGGTCCTGACAGATCTTCCTGTCATTTCCGGCTGACTTCTGCCGGTTCGGTGCGCTGCTCGTAAAGCCATGTTCCACGAATTTCCACCCGATTCCTCTCAGCGTCTATACGTTACCGTACAGCAGAATCTTCTCTTTAGAGCTTCCGTTCATGTACTCTCTTTGTCATCGCGTTTTTTATTTTATTATTGCCGGTAATCAAAAACTTATAAGAAAAACCGATTACTAAATATAATGGTATTTTATAGCAGACGCCCGAAAATGTAAAGCGAATTTTGTAAAACGGTAATGCCTGGGGTTTATGGAGTTCGCACGTTCATCACCGGGCAGGGCTTGTAATGCCAACACATTATGGCGCTATTTCATAATTTTATAATACTGTAATAGAATTCCGATTCCGGAGAATCCCGCATAACTTTGACTTCCGGCATCCGGTCAAATGCCGCTTCTATTGGCAGCCGGAAATCCCCCGTTACCTTCCAGATATTATTTTCTCCATATTCCAGATGATATACGGCATCAGTCGTAATCCGTTCTCCTGCGCCGCTCGTCATCTCTATACAAATCCGTAAATCTGCTTCTTTTCCGTTTTCCGAAAAAACAACCTCAAACGCCTTTCTGCCATACAAAAAATGATAGATCCCTTCCAGACCGCGGGCAGTGTAAAGTACGCCGTCCCGCTCAATAAACTTTACATATCCTTCCACCGTTTTTTCCGGCAAGGTCTCTGCCGTCTCCTCGGGGAAATATTGTCTCAGATACGCTTTCAATTCCGACATCGTACTGATTCCATACTGGCTTACCGGAAGATAATACGGACCGCCGTCATACGGCCAGAACATTCGATCTTCCCCATAAACAACTTCCGCTTCGTTATAGCCGCTAAACCACGACAGCGCCTCCTCTGCTTTCAGGAAATCCATCAGAACCTCATACTGTCTGCTATCCTCAATTTCATAGGGATACGATTTTGCACGAAAAGAAGAAAGTGCCTCTTCCAGCTCATTTTTATAGTGTAAATATATCTCTTCCTCCCCTTCTATTTCGGGATTCCACTGCACATCTGACGGATGCCAATAACAGTATGCTCCCGTTTCACTTGTATTCAAATCAACGGGGGCTCCCTCAGGGCCAAGCGAATACAAAGCCAGATAAGCTTTGTCCAACTGACGAAAATCCGTGCTTGCAGTATATAACATCAATTCTTCCAGGATCCCCTGGCTCTCATACTCAAGCATACCGCGCCAAATCACGCCCCCAAGATCACCGCCGCTTCTGTCAGTCATTTCACCGGTTCCGCTTTCGGATTCTGCCTGCGCTGTATCCCTGAAAGAGGTCATGGAATTTATGAAAAAAGTCACATCGGCCAATTGCGCTCCACCCTGATTATCATACTTCAGATCAACCTCGTATCCGACTTCATTTACAAAATCCTCCGGTACTGTCATCGTAAAAAAATCATTATCTATCGTTGTACTTTCAATCATGTCATACTTTCTTTCGTACTCCGGCACATCGCTGTCTTCTGTCCTATTTTCTGTATCCGGCTTCGGCTCATCACTGTCTTCTGTCCTATTTTCTGCATCCGGCTTCGGCTCATCGCTGTCTTCTGTCATATTTTCTGCATCCGTTCCGGCAGTATCTTCATGTTCCTCTATATACTCCTCCCCTGCCGCTTCTTGCTTCCTTTTACCCGTAAAGGAACACCCTGCCGCCGCAATTACGATGAAAAGCAGCATACATACAGATACTGCGAGCATTCTCGGTTTTTTTGCAAGCAATGTAATTCTCTCTTTCATACCTTTTTTGCCGGAAGCAAGGGAAGTAGCGCAGCATAAGAAGTCTCCGGCAAACCCCTTCTCCGCCGTCATGTCAATCAGCGCTTTTCCATACTGCATACGGTATGCTTCGCCAAGCTCGTGCACCGTGCTTTCATCACAGGCAAGCTCACTGTCGCGCCTGCTTAGAATAACCGCCGCCCATACAAAAGGATTATACCAGTGCAGGATCAGACAAATATTTCGTAAAAAAGCCCAGATATGGTCCCCATGACGATAATGATTTCGTTCATGGATCAGTATAAAGTGCAGTTGATCCATTCGCACGGCATCGCCTAAACTCTCCTGTTTTGTTTCCGAAACCGCATTCTCAGCTTGTTCCTTTCCCTCACAAAGCGCTTGCGGCAGGTAAATTGCCGGACGCAGCAGTCCGAATAAACACGGCGTTTGCAGCTTTTTTACCAAATATACAGGCGGTCTTTCGTTTATTTCCCTTTTCCCTTCTGCTTCCCATTTGGCTCTGACCCTATGCAGTCTGACAGAAAAGCAGATATTGACAACAAGAATACCTATACCGGCTGTCACCGCGCCTGCAATCCAGATCACCCACAGTATCCTGTTTTTCCTGAAAGCGCTGTCTGCACGTACGCCTCCTGCGTCCGCTTCCCCTGCAGCCGCACTCTTTTTCGGCGAGTATTGCAAATGATCCCCTGCTCCGTTTTGGAACAGCCCCGTTTCCAAACCTTCCGTATTTCCGGCAGCCTGATACATATTGCCGTCTGCAGACACAGTTCCCTCCTCCGGAAGGTTCCTCCATGATGTGCTCCCGTCGCTGTCCTGGGACAGGTAAAACAAATTCAATACACTGAAGCTGCTGCCGGTGATCATAACCGGGCACAGCAGACGTATCAGTACCAGCAGCCATAATCCGTATTGCAGCCGTAAACTGATTCTGCCCATAAAAATCCGTCTCACTATTATGATAACTAAGATCAATGCACTTGACGTAATCATCCACTCGAACATCGTAATCCCCCCTGCGAATTTATTTCCGGCTGTATTTTATCTTCCCGTTTGAAGCATCCCTGTTTTCTGAATGCTTTTATTTGTCCTTCTTTTTCTTCTTATCCTTCGTTTTTTTGCCGTGCTCCGCTTGTTTTAAAATTTCATACAGCTCCTGAATTTCTTCCTGTGTCAGATTCTGCTTCTTTGTTAATGTGCTCATCATCAGACCGACACTCCCTTTATAAACGCGGTTTAAAAAATCATCCGTCTCTTTTATCACCGCTTCCTCCCTGTTTACCAAAGAAGAATATTTTCTGACCTCGCCGCTTTCATCACAAAGTATCAGACCTTTTTCCGTCATTCTCCGCAGCATGGTAAGCGTTGTACTCTTACTCCATCCCATGCTGCTTTTTCCATAATCTACAACCTCTCTTCCTGTCCGTTCCCGCTGCTCCCAAAGACATTCCATCAAATTCCATTCTGCCGGTGTCAGTCCTATATTTTTCATGTAAACCTCCTAATAACGCTCTTTCTCCGTTAGTTTACTTTGTAAACCAATCATAGCATGTATAGTCTACAATGTCAACTAAAAAGGCATGGAATACAAATATCCCATACCTTTTCTACATGAAGTCCGATGCTTGCGCACCGTTAAGCATATGATTCTTCTGCAATAACAGTTTCTATTCCGATACAAAAACCGGTTCTATAAATGCTCCGCCCCTGCTGACTGCAAAATGCAGATGAGGCCCCGTACTCATACCGGTATTCCCGACGGTGGCAATCTGTTCTCCCCGTGTTACATTTTGCCCTTCCTGTGCTAATATCTCATCGCAGGCAGTATAATAGGTCATATCTCCGTTATCATGAAGTACAATGATGTAATTCCCGTATTCGGAATCCGTTCCGGTTTCCAGTATGCTTCCGTCCGCAGCCGCATATACGGGCGTGCCGGCCTGCGCTGCGAAATCAATTCCGCCATGATACGTCTCCTCCCCGGTAACCGGATGTATTCGTGTTCCATAAGCAGCGGATATCGTGATATCCTCAAGCGGGCAGCTATATAAAATTTCCTGATCTGTGTAAACTCCTTCCCTAAGTATTGGAGCGTCTTCGTCCGTTTCATTTTCCGGACTTTCTTCCGCTTCATACGGGATCTCAACAGCTTCATCCGTTACGGGCGCATTATCTGTTTCAGGCGCATTATCTGTTATTCTCTGCAGTCTTATTTCCTCCTCTATTATAGACGCATTGTCCGTTACGAACGCATTTTCTGTTACAGACGCATTGTCCGTTTCAGGCGCATTGTCTGTTTCAGGCGCATCACTTCCCGCGGCTTTGTCTGAATTGTCTGAATCAGATACGGTATTCACTTCGTACGGTACAGCCACCTCATTCTCTGCAGTCTTATTTCCTCCGCTATTTACTAATAATACTATGGCAGCACCGCAGACCAGCACAGCGGAAACCACTGCAATCCATGTTTTGACCTTTTTTTGCTTTACGGCATTTTGAATTCTGGCTTTTACATGATTTTCTCCAAAAGCCAGCGGGCAGCTTCCGATTTCCATAACATGATTTTTTGACATGGACAAAAGTGTCCTTGCGTATGCTTTTTTCTTATCATATCCGACTCTTTTCAGAACGGCTTCGTCACAGGAGGTTTCCATATCCGTCTCCATCAGCTTAAAAGAAAGCCACACAAGAGGGTTAAACCAGTGGATACAAGTAATGACATAAGCCACTGTCTTAATCAGATAATCCCTGCGCCTGATATGCGTTTTCTCATGTTCCATAACCATTTCCAGATCCGTCTGATTCAATCCCTCCGGAAGATAAATAACGGGTTTCAAAAAACCGGCGGTAAACGGCGTCTCAATTCCGGTGGAAATCACCACAGGCTCATTTTCGTACTCTTTCAGCACACAAGAGCTTTTCTCTAAACGTCTTAATTTGGAAGACAGTCCGCGGTAGCTGACGATACCGTAAACGACCAGCATAATCCCTCCCGCAAACCATATCCAGGATATGATATTCCATGCCACATCCGAAACTCCCCGCATAGGAATGGCAAGTTCTGAAAGAGCACTGTCCGCAGTCCCCGAGGTTGTATTTTTCTTTGGCGCCGATGCTTCTACCGGTTGATAGACATATCTTTCTGATAAATCCGTGCGAAGTGTTTCCTTTTCTTTGGCCTCATCGCTTACAATACTGACATTCGGAATAATTCCAAAGCTTGTCTCTATCGCTGCCGGGCAAACCAGCCTGAATAATACTACCGCCCAAAGCAAGTAAGAATATATTCTGGGCATGCGCTTCAGCAATATTCTTAATAATATGACTGCCAGAATTACAAAAGAGCCGGTAATACTCATATTCAAAATAACCAAAAATAACTTCGTCATATTCCTTCCTCCATACTTCACTCCTGGTATTCGTCAATAAATTTCCTCATTTCTTCCGCCTCTGCCGCCGACAGCTTTCTCCCCTTACAGAAAGCTGTCAAAAACAGCGGCAGTGATCCCGAAAAAACCTCTTCCACATATTCCCTGCTCTGAAGGCCATAGAATTCATCCTTTTTCAGCTTTGCAGTAACCATTGCATTCTCATTTTGAAAAATCCCTTTTTCGCACAGATTTTTTAACACCGTATAAGTAGTAGATTTCTTCCAACGAAATACTTCTGCGCAGATTTTTACCAGATCCGAGGATGGTACCGGCTCTTTTTCCCATATAATATCCGCAAACTTTGCTTCGGTTTCCGTTATTTTATAATCTTTCATATCTGACTCCCTCTTTCCGCTATTTTTGCTGATTTGTTTTCTGTTTTTTATTTTGGTCTAAATTTTATAGACCTCCTTTACTATGAGTCTATAACTTATAGACCATTTTGTCAAGCTTAAATTTTTCGGAATGCATTCGCTGCCGACAATCCAAAAAAGTCTGCCCTTCCGGGGCAATCACAAATGTCTATTGACGCATTCAGTTGGTTGTTATAGACTATAAATAAGGTTTGTAACTGCCAACCAATTTTCAATATGAAGAAACAGGAGAATTCTCATGGAAAATCTGAAGCTATGCGAAAGCGATTACCGATTTATGAGCGTAATCTGGGATCATGAGCCGTTATCATCAAGAACCCTTGTAGAACTATGCGCCGAAAAATTAGGCTGGAAGAAATCCACCACTTATACAACACTAAAGAAGCTGTGCGACAAAGGATTTGCCCAAAATAATAACACAATTGTCACTTCTAAAATCCCGCGGGATCGCGTGCAGGCCTATGCAAGCAATCATTTTGTGGAACATACCTTTGAAGGGTCACTGCCCGGTTTTCTTACTTCTTTTCTAGGCAGTAAGACCATTTCAAACCGGGAGGCAGCCGAGCTGAAACGCCTGATCGACGAACATAAGGAGGGCTGATATGGAAACTCTATTTTTCAAAATCCTGAACATGAATATTACCGCAAGCTATGTTATTCCGGCAGTTCTTTTACTGCGGCTGCTCCTTTGCAAAGCGCCGAAAAAATATTCCTACCTGCTATGGAGCGTAGTCGGCTTCAGGCTGATCTGCCCCGTTTCCTTTCAGTCGATATTCAGCTTGTTTAATCTACAGGTTCGAATCGGAAATTTTCCGGCTGTTTCACTTCAGGAGATACCGGCTGACGTAACCGGAAACATAAATTCGCAGGTAAAAACCGGCATCCCAGCGGTAAATACCCTGATGAACCAATCCCTGCCCGCAGCGACAATATCGAACCGAGTCAGCCCGCAGCAGCTTGTTATTTCCGTATGCACAGCCCTTTGGTGCATAGGTATGGCCGCTTTTCTGCTTTATGCACTTTTTAGCTATGTGCGCCTTTATCGCCGGATGCATACCGCCGTTGTATTAGACGGGAATGTGTATCAGTCGGACACGGTTCGTTCTCCTTTTATTCTGGGCTTTTTCCGGCCTCGGATTTATATTCCGTTCGGACTGGATGAGAATACCATGCGTTATATCCTGACCCATGAACGGTATCACCTGAAACGGAAGGATCACATCATAAAGCTGATTGCCTTCCTGCTGCTGGCCGTTTACTGGTTCAATCCTCTTTCCTATTTGGCATTTTATCTGATGGGAAAAGACATGGAAATGAGCTGTGACGAAAGGGTGCTTTCCGGCGAGGAAAATATCGTGAAAGCATACTGTACTTCCCTGCTGTCGTTTGCTTCCAACCGGCGCTTTCCTGTACCAAGTCCCCTTGCTTTCGGCGAATCCGGCGTTAAAAGCCGTATAAAAAATGCGCTGCGCTGGAAAAAGCCAAAGGTATGGATTACGATAGCCGCCGTCCTGTTATGCATCCTCGCTTTGATCATTTGCACTGCAAATCCAAAACAGCGTACAAATACATCCGACACGGCCAATGGCGCACCAAACACAGTCTCTGTCGGTGACAGCTATGTTTCCACGGACTGCCTGTATATGAATCCGCTCAGTTCCTACCTTCCTGACGGCGATTCCGGCTATCGTTATGTAATCGGCGAAGAATCCTTTCTGATGGTAAATAAAACAGATCACACTGCAACGGAATTTTCTCCGGTCGCATGGGGCTGGCAGGAATTTCCTTATAGTAAAGAGGAATGGGACGCTTTGTTCTTCCCCGGCGGTCTTGAGTCGTTTGATATCGACATTGACTATACAGAAGCGTTCTATCAGCCCTTATCAGACCGCTGCTTTCTGCTGAGTTCGGATGGAACTCTATACTTCGTACAAACCCACTCTGATTCATGGGTCGGCGAATATATCTGGAGCATCTATGCTCTTGCAGCGGAAAACTCCGCGTCCCAAAACGCCGGATAAATACCTAAGCAGATTCGAGTGTCAAAAAGAACGCAAACGGCCTGATTCGCCATTCTGGCTCAATCAGGCCTGTCAGTATCTCTATGAACGGAACTTCCCGATAAATCCCTGCACTCTCTCATTCTCTGTGGCAAAGATTTCCTCCGGCGTCCCTTCTGCCTGAATCACGCCGTTTTCCATGAAAATAATCCGGTCGGAAAGCTCTCTTGCAAACTGCATCTCATGTGTCACGATAATCATGGTCATATGTTCCCTTGCAAGCTGCTTAATTACCTTTAACACCTCACCCGTCAACTCGGGGTCCAGTGCGGAGGTCGGCTCATCGAAAAAGAGGATCTTAGGCTGAAGTGCCAGTGCACGGGCAATGGAAACGCGCTGCTGCTGGCCGCCGGATAACTGATGGGGATATGCATCCGCCTTATCATCAAGCCCCAGCTGTTTTAGCAGGGCCAGTGCTCTTTGCCTTGCTTCCGCCTTAGGTACCTTATCCACCTTAATCGGCGCATCCATAACATTTTTCAGCACACTGTAATGAGGAAACAGGTTAAAGCTCTGAAATACCAGTCCAAAATTCTTATGGATTTTCTTTAATTCTTTTCTGGACGCATACACGCATTTCCCATTCTCATCCCATGCCGCCCGCTCTCCTAAGTAGGTCAGATTTCCTCCGTCCATCTTTTCAAGCATGGTTGCACAGCGAAGCAGCGTTGACTTTCCGGAACCGGACGGCCCGATGATGGAAAGCACCTCCCCTTCCTTTACCGACAAGGAGATATCGCTGATTACTTCCAGTTCATCAAATGTTTTCTTCATATGAGTTATTTCCAATAATGTCATACCACTCATCAGGACGCTCCTTTCTATCTGTAGTAACTGAGCTTCTTTTCCAGCATTCCCATAACCCACGCAACGAGCAGATTGAATATGTAATAGAATCCTCCGGCAATCATAAGCGCCGTAACGCTGGACTGTGCCGCCGCAATCTGTTTTGCCTTTGTGAACATCTCCACATATGCAATGGCAAAGGCAAGTGAAGTATCCTTTACCAGCGTAATTGTTTCGTTCGTGATCGGCGGCAGCACTCTTTTGATTACCTGCGGAAAAATGATACGGAAAAAGGTCTGCGCCTTATTGTATCCAAGCACCTTTGCCGCCTCATATTGTCCGATCGGTATCGCTTCAATACCGGCCCTGAAAATTTCCGCAAAGTAGGCCGCATAATTAACGGAAAAAGCAATAATTACCGCAATAAAGCGGTATTCGGACGTAATCCTTTGCTTAAATACATAATACGGTGCAAAATATACTACAATCAATTGCAGCATAAGCGGCGTTCCACGCATGACGGAAATATACAATTTCGTCAGCCACCGAAGCAGAAAGCACTTTGACATCCTGCCGAAAGAGATGATCAATCCAAGCGGCATGGAAAAAAGCAGCGTAAAGAAAAAAATCTTAATTGTTTCCATAAATCCTGCGCTTAATTGTGAAATAATCGTTGTAAATGACATATGAATCCACTTTCCTTCCGCCCGCCCAAGGCTCGTTTGCGGCGAAATCACCCGAATACATACCCCGACGGCTTATGCTGTGTATATGGAAAAAGAAAGAGCAGCTATAACCCTGCTCCTTCCCAAAAGGCTCTTATTATTTTCCTAAACAAACGCTGCCTTCCAGACCCCACTGCTCAGCAATCTCCATAAAGGTTCCGTCCTCCGCCATTTCCAGTAAAACAGCCTGAACGGTATCCCTTAATTCTTCATTTCCAAGCTTGAAACCGATGCCATACTGCTCGGTAGCAAGGTATTCATCCAAAATCACAAATTCCATATCTCTCTGAGCCATCTGGTATTCTGCAACACCGATGTCCATTGCTACAGCGTCAACTGCACCTGCCTCCAGATCCATGAATGCAGTATTATAATCACCATATTCCTGAAGACTTGCAAAAGAATTCAACAGATCTGCGCTTTCCTCTTCCTTTAACGCTGCAAGCGCGGAAGAATCTGCCTGAACAGCGATATTTCTTCCCGCAAGATCTGCCTGACCGGTAATGCCGGAATCTGCAGCAGCCACGAATACCTGACTGTTGTCCACATAAGGAACTGTCCAGGTATACTCCTCCTCACGACCGTTCATAGTAAAACCGTTCCAGATACAATCAATCGTACCGGACTCCAGTTCCATATCCTTGCTGTCCCAGTCAATCGGCTGCTTTACAAGCTCCCAGCCAAGTCTGTTGCATACTTCCTGTGCCAGACTTAAATCAAAGCCAACATACTCACCGTTTTCATCCAGATATCCATACGGCGGGAATTCAGCGTCAAACCCTACGGTCAGGGTTGTCCTCTCCGCTGTATCGCCTGTAGAATCCTGAGAGTCATCGGCGGAATCATCAGCTGTCTGCGCATCCTCCGTTGTTTCTGCATTGTCAGTCGTCTGCGCGTCTGTGGCTGCATCCTTACTATCAGAGCCACATGCCGTCACCATACCAAGTACCATAGTCAGGGTACAAATTACTGCCGCCAGTTTCTTTTTCATAATAGTTCTCCTCCTTTGCTCCGGCTCATGCCTTTCACGCTTTATCAAAGCGCAGTGAACCGAGACATGGTCATATCATAGCATACGGCAAAAACCTCGTCAACTGCGGAAACCGCCCTTGGGAACTGCCCTTACGGAAACCAGCCTTAATAGTACTACACAAAACCTGTTTAACGCGCTTGCCAAATACATCCTTACTCTTTCGCCATAAATTCTCAATTTTCCCCTCAAAAATTTCCCCTCAAAAACATACTCAAAAATTTCCCCTCAAAAACATTCTTGTCATTTTATTCAAAAAGTAGTAGGCTTTTTTACATATCAGCAATACGAAACTCATCGAAGGGAGATTTGATATGTACTGCACACGAACGATTACAGACAACATTTTCTGGGTTGGCGGCAGTGACCGCCGGCTGGCGTTATTCGAAAATCTATTTCCGATTCCGAGAGGAATCGCTTATAATTCTTACCTGATCACGGATGAAAAAACCGCTCTGATTGATACCGTGGACGCCTCCGTTTCCCGCCAGTTCTTGGAGAATATTTTACATGTTCTGGACGGACGTCTGCCGGATTACCTGATTATCAATCATATGGAGCCGGATCATTGCGCCAACATTGCCGAACTGATCCTGCGTTTTCCTTCCATAAAACTTGTCGGAAACGCCAAGATTTTTGAAATGATCGGTCAGTTTTTTGGTTCCGTTCCCGATGAACGGAAAATTGTTATAAAAGAAAATGACGTACTTACGCTTGGAAAGCATACTCTGCGCTTTTTTAGCGCACCCATGGTACATTGGCCGGAAGTTATGGTAACTTATGAGGAAAGTGAACAGATTCTGTTTTCCGCAGATGCTTTTGGAAGCTTTGGCGCATTAAACGGCAATTTATTTAATGATGAACTTGATTTTGACAGGGACTGGCTCTCGGATGCCAGACGCTACTACAGTAATATTGTGGGCAAATACGGCCCTCAGGTTCAGGCGGCGTTAAAGAAGCTGTCCGTTCTTTCCATCCGGATCATCTGCCCGCTGCACGGTCCCGTTTGGCGAAGCAATCTGGATTATCTTCTGCAAAAGTATGATCTCTGGAGCCGGTACGAACCGGAAGAACGCGCCGTGACCCTGATTTACGGTTCCATGTACGGCAACACGGAAAACGCGGTTAATGTTCTTGCCGGACTGCTTGCGGATGCCGGGATAAAAAACATTGCTGTTTATGACGTTTCCGTCACTCACGTTTCCACACTGATTGCGGAGATTTTCAGGTGCAGCCACCTTGTTTTTGCCGCGCCCACCTATAATAACGGCATTTACCCTGCAATGATGAATCTTCTTCATGATATGAAAGCACTGAATATCAAGAACCGCACCGCAGCGCTGATTGAAAACGGTACCTGGGCTCCCACCTGCGGAAAGCAAATTCTGACAATGTTGTCAGAACTTCCCGATTTCCGAATTCTGGAGCCCTCCGTCACGATCAAATCTTCCTTAAATGACAGCTCCTATGCGCAGCTGACTGCTCTGCGGGATGCTCTGACTGCATCGCTTCAGGAAGCATAGCGCAAAAAGAACTCCCAACCAGAATTCATAAATGGCCGGGAGTTCTTTGCTTTAGTATCAAAACCAACCATCGCCGCAGTCAAAAGCCGCTTTCATCCAAATCCTTCTCCGTTATGGTCAGCTGTTCATCCTTTTCACAGACCATTTTCATACTGCCGTTTCGAAACAGATATGTTTCTCCATACAGTGTTGTATGATTCTTCTCATCCACAAACAAGTAGGCGCCGTCCACCAGCGCATAAAAAGGCCTGACACTACTGTCAGGAATACAAATATCCTCCAGAATTCTTTTTCCGTCCAGACTCAGACTCCTCAAATACTGAAAATGCGGCAGAATCCTGACCCTGGTCAGTCCAAGTCCCCTTAAATAACGTTCATAGGCGGGGTCAATTGCTTCTCCCGTTTCTTCGGGCTGCGCGTAAACAATTTCCGCACTGTTCATACTTCCCGCACTGATTCCGATCACGATTCCCTGATAGCCATTCAAATGCTCTCTGAGGCGGATCTTATGAAAAAATGCATTCTGTGTCGGCACATGTCCGCCCGCAAGCAATATAACATTACTGTCATAAATTAGCTTTTGAATTTCACCCTCATTCCTGCTGTCACAAACCTCCAGATTCTGAAGCGGAAGTCCGGACATCCAGAAGCTTTCCGGAAATATGCTCCGAAGACTGTCATTTGCCACTGCATTATCCGGATCAGAGGCAATTACCAGACATCTTGCCTCCTGCGGCCAATATCTCATAAGATTGGTCAGAAAACCGTTTGCCGCATCCATTTTACATGGAATTCGCACTCCATATTCGTCCTTATAATTTCCTCCCGGGCTGCTTGTTAAAAAAACCTGCATATTCATCTCCATTTCTGAGCGACTTGTTGCAAAGAGGCAAAATCTTACCAAAGCAAGATTGCAAATATCAAATTTGCGTCCGCCATATGTGAAAAGTAAGCGCATGCTCCAAAGCACCTATGTGATAAGTCTAGCACACATTATTTGAACTTGTCACTATAAGCATATTACTTTTTCATCTTTTCGTCTTTTTCATTTTTTCGTGTACTTTTCATCTTACTCACGAGCCTTGACACTTTTCTTTCATCCATGCACAATATGAATAGTGGTAAGCGATCAGCCGCTATGCTTTCAGGCTTTGTTGTAACGGAAAGGATGTCTCTTATAAAAAAAATATGTCTGATCGAAGATGATAAAGCGCTCAGCCGGGGCATTTGTCCGGCTTTGAAATCCGATGAAATCAAGGTGGTGCCCTGCTGCAGCCTCAAAACGGTCGGAACACTTTTGAACTCTACTGCATTCGATCTTCTGATTTTGGATATTAACCTTCCCGACGAGAACGGACTTGATTTTTTAACCCGCTTCAAACTGACGTATTCCACTCCTGTCATAATATTAACCGCAAATGACATGGAAACGGATATTGTTGCCGGCCTGGAAATGGGTGCTGACGATTATATAACCAAGCCTTTTTCGCTTGCTGTTTTAAGAGCCAGAGTCAATACGCAGCTTCGGAAAGCCGCCTTCCCCGCTCCTTCTGCCGGCTTAACGGCCGGCGCTTTTTCTTCCCGGCCACTTTGCATTGACGCGTATTCTTTTGATTTTGACCGTATGAAATACCGCAAGCATCACCAAATCATTTCTTTAAACAATACGGAGCAGCGCCTGCTAATCTTTCCATCGCCCTGACTTCCCTGCTATTTACTGCGTTGTTCACGGTTTGCGTCTCCCTGAAATATTCCTTTGAACAGGAGACCTTCAGACATGCAGGCGGTTCTTCTCTCGGCTGTAGGCATACCCATCGGGTATCCTGCTGCCGTTAATTGCTTATCATTTTTCTGCAAAACAAAGCATTGTAGAACGGCTGCGGGAACTGGAATCATGACACAATATTCCTTGACGGAACAATCACTTGAAACAGGCCTTTCCGCAACCGATTGTATACCCGATAAAAATGATAATCCGAACACATTGCCCGCTTGGATCATGTGTTCGGATTATCATTCGTTGGTTCGCCGCAGTGCGGTCCACGCGGAGAAATATTTTTTGCTTCCTTTATTTAAAAAGATTCCAAATAGGCTTTCACCTGCTCATAAATGCCCTTGCCGTCAAGCTTATATTTCTCGACAAGTGCGCCTGCGGAACCGGATTCGCCAAAGACATCCTGCATACCGAGCTTACAAACCGGCGTGGGCGCTGCCTTGCAAAGCGCATCACATACCGCGCTTCCAAGTCCGCCGATTACAGAATGTTCTTCTACAGTAACCACCTTACCGGTCTTCTTTGCACTGGCAACAATCAGTTCCTCATCCAAGGGTTTGATGGTACAAATATTAATTACTTCCGCTTGGATGCCGTCCTCTGCAAGCATCTGCGCCGCTTCCAGAGCATTTGCAACACAGATACCGGTCGCCACGATGGTAACATCCGTGCCCTCTTTTAAGGTTTCTCCCTTACCGATCTTGAAGGTATAATCCACTCTGTCATTGATGACAGGCACGGCCGCACGTCCGAATCGGATATATACGGGGCCCTCATGCTCCACTGCTGCACGGACAGCGGCCTTCGCCTCCACATCATCGGAAGGACACATCACAACCATGCCCGGAATCGTTCTCATCAGAGCAATATCCTCATTACACTGATGGCTGGCACCGTCCTCACCGACAGTAATACCTGCATGAGTCGCACCAATCTTTACATTTAAGTGCGGATATCCTACAGAATTACGAACCTGCTCAAACGCACGTCCTGCCGCAAACATGGCAAAGGAGCTGACAAAAGGAATTTTGCCGGTCGTTGCAAGACCTGCCGCAATACCTACCATATTACTTTCTGCTATACCGCAGTCTATATGTCTTTCCGGAAACACTTTCTGAAAGGTGCTTGTTTTGGTTGCTCCCGCAAGATCCGCATCCAATACGACCAGATTCGAATAATCCTTACCAACCTCCACAAGGGCATTTCCATAACTCTCTCTGGTTGCAATTTTCGGATTCTCTCCGGTTACTTTTACATCTGCCATTATGCTTCACCCGCTTTCTCTAATTCTGCATCAATCTTCTCCAGATCTGCCATTGCAATGGCATATTCATCATCATTCGGAGCCTTGCCATGCCATCCCGCATTATTTTCCATAAAGGATACGCCTTTCCCCTTTACGCTGTGTGCAATAATGGCGGTAGGCTTTCCTTTGGTTTCCTTCGCCTCGGTAAACGCTGCGCGGAGTGCATCAAAATCATGCGCATCCACATTGATCACATGGAAATTAAACGCTTCAAACTTTTGATCAATCGGGTATGGTGAGCATACATCCTCAATCCTTCCGTCGATCTGAAGACCGTTATTATCCACGATCACGCAGAGATTATCCAGATTTCTGGCTCCTGCAAACATGGAGGCCTCCCAAACCTGCCCTTCCTGAATCTCGCCGTCTCCGAGGAGCGTATACACTCTGTAATCCTTCCGGTCCATTTTTCCGGCAAGCGCCATTCCGACTGCCGCGGAGATTCCCTGTCCAAGAGAGCCGCTGCTCATGTCAACGCCCGGAATATGCTTCATGTCGGGATGTCCCTGAAGATAGCTTCCCAGCTTACGAAGGGTTAACAGATCCTCCACCGGGAAAAACCCGCGGTTTGCCAGCGCGGAATAGTATCCGGGAGCGGTATGTCCCTTGGATAATACAAATCGATCCCGATCCGGATTCTTCGGGTTTTTCGGATCTACATTCATTTCTTCAAAATACAGAAAGGTATAAATATCCGCTGCGGAAAGCGATCCGCCCGGATGCCCTGCCTTTGCGCTATGTACGGAAGATATAATTCCCTTACGTACCTGATTGGCAGTCTTAGCAAGCTCTAAGTTCGTCATTTCTTTTCCTCCATTATGAACGGTATCCATGCGCAGCTGTAAGTACCGTTTACAGCTGCTGAAATCAAACTGTTTATATTGTAGCATATTCCCCGATAATCGTAAATGTCTTAACGCACTGAAATTGGCATTCGATTTTTATTTTTCGCTTATGGTTTCAGTTCAAAACCCGATCCCTGTCACATATAATGAAAAAAAGATGATATCGAAAACACCATGCATGTATTTTTCCATAAAGTCAAATCTTTCTTTACCAAAGTGATCCTCTCCATTCGAAACACTCCCCATCTGAGAAAAAAACTATTCTTCTATGGAGGACTTATTCTTGTCCTTACTGTGATTGATCTGGGACTGTACCTTTATCCGTTCTCGGATTCCGAATCAGAAAAGCTGAAAGCCCTGAGCGGAGAGCTTGCCGCATATGAGCTGCAGGAAAACAGTTTGAGCCTGCATTATACACTGCTGGACTGTGACTCCTTTGATATGAAAAGCCGATACGGTCTGAATGACGCCAGAATGACACTGCCCGGGTTTTCGGATGATTATTTTGAAACGCAATATCAAGTCTATTCTGATTTTCTTACGCGTCTTGAAAAGCTGGATAGCAGTCAGCTCTCAGAGCATGAACAATACATATATCTGATTCTGTATGATTCCCTGCAAAGCACCTGCGAGAACCTCTCCTATCCCTATTATCAGGAACCCCTCTCGCCCTCTTCGGGAGAGCAAACCTCGCTTTTAATTCTGCTGGCAGAATATCGTTTTGAAACCAGGGATGATATTGAACATTATCTTGAGCTTCTCTCCTGTATTCCGTCCTATTTTGAAGGTCTGCTGTATTATGAGCAGCAAAAAGCCGATGCGGGACTCTTTATGTCGGATGCTGCTGCACGCAAGCTGGTACAGCAGTGCGATACGCTTTGCACCAAGGAGTCCCTAAATCAGGGGACCCATTTTCTGGAAACCACCTTTTCGGAAAGGCTAAAGCCTCTGATTTCGGCATCGGTTATCACACAGGAGGAAGCCGACGCGTATACCGCCCGAAATAAAAAGCTTTTGCTGGAGGCAGTGGCTCCGGCCTACACAGCCTTAGCCGACGGTATCTTTCTGTTAATGGGGAGCGGACATAATGAACAGGGATTGTGCTATTATGACAAGGGAGCTTCCTACTATGAACATCTGCTGTCCTCTGTAACCGGTTCCTCCCGCTCACCGGAGGAAATACTGGCGCTTCTGAAGGAAACCTTTATTTCTGATTATGAAAGCTTTTATCTTACCCTGACACAGCTGCAGGCGCTTTCCGAAAGCTCCGGACTTTTTACCTCCGGTGTGCTCAGCCCTGACCTTCCGTTTCACACCCCCGAGGAAATGTTAGCGGATCTGCGTATTCGTATGAACGAGGATTTTCCCGTTCTTTCCAATGATATTGGTTTTCAGGTTTCTGCCGTTGACGATGCCCTGTCCCCTTTTGTGAGTCCTGCATTTTATCTGACTCCTCCGGTGGATGATTATCAGATGAACCAAATCTACATCAATTACGGGGATCAGCCTGACGATCTCACACTGTATACCACGCTCGCGCATGAAGGCTATCCCGGTCATTTGTATCAGACCGTTTACCACGATGCAGCTATGGATGAAAACAGTCTGCTGCCTTTAGAGGGAATGCTGTCCTATGGCGGTTATGTGGAAGGATGGGCCACCTATGTGGAGGACATTTCCTACGAATATGCCGCCCGGGTTCTGTGCGAACGCTGCAGCTATTCCGAACAGGAGGCCGTACTGATCACGGATTTCTACAGACTGAACAGACGAATCCAGCTATGCCTGTACTCCATTTTAGATATTTCGATCCACTATTACGGTATGACAAAGCCGGAAGCTGCTTCTTTACTGAATTCCTACGGCATCACAGACCCGGAATCCATTTCCTGGATTTATGAATATATTGTAGAAGAACCTGCCTGTTATCTGAAGTATTATCTGGGATATCTTGAAATCTGCAGCCTAAAGGAATCGGCGCAGGAGCTCTGGGGAGATTCTTACAGCGACATGAAATTTCATGCTTTTTTCCTTGATGCCGGACCCTCCCCTTTTTCATTGCTTAAGCAGCGGCTTTTAGAAACGGCCCCTTAAAAGCAAACGTATGCTTCGCCGCAGCCCGGTCTTTTCTATCAAAAATAAAACCCCTTTTGCCGGCTTTTATGCTTTGACAAAAGGGGTTGCATGCGTCAATCGGTATCTATTTTCGCTCCTTGAAAAAATGATTGATTTTGGTAAGCGCTCCGATCAGTACTTTGCTCTCCTGCGGACTTAACTGACTTGTAATACTGTTTATCATTTCCTCATGGAATTTATGATGCTGCGCATAGGCCTGTTTTCCTGATTCTGTCAGGGAGACCAGTACGACACGCCGGTCTTCTTCGCTTCGTACCCTATTTACAAATTCTTTTTTTACCAGACTGTTTACTGCAATCGTTAACGTTCCCGTCGTAACCGACAGCGCTTTTGCAACGGTGCTCATATTTTTGGGCGCATCCGTGCCGATCGCCTCTATGACATGCATATCATTCATTGTCAGATTTTTATATTTACCGCTCTTGATTGCTTTTTCTTCAATCTCGGTAATGTCATGAAAGAGCCGTACCAACAGCTCATTTAAACATTCTTCTATTTCCATGCCGTTCCTCTTTTTATTGATTGAATCCCTGTTGCCGAATTACTTTTTTATTATTGTAACATAAAAAGAGATTACCATTTGCTGCTCTCTTTTGCAAGAAAAAAGCGGTTTCAATGTTCAGAAACCGCTTTTCCTAAGGAGAGATATTTATCTAAACTTTCGTTGTTTTTTGGCGAAGCCAGAAGGCAACAATATGACATTCATGATCATCACCCGTGACTTCTTTCATTTGATAATTTGAGTATAGCGGAAAAATATGTTCATTTTATGTTTCGTTTTTGAATGATTTGTTAACGATTTCTAAAAGCTGTATAAACTTCTAAAAAGTTTCTGAACTTCTTCTAAATAGGGCATTTTCGTCTCCCAAAAAGGACTTCCGAAGCAATCGGAAGTCCTTTTATTTTATATATTTAGTTAGGCAATTGCGAAACTCATCAAAGCATTGCGCTAATTGTGCAAATTATAGAAACATAAGCAGACCCTTTGAGGACGTCGGCACTTGGCGAGGTTCTGTCGAGCCTAGTGTCCGTTACGCCTGAAACGGAGCGCAAGCGTGTCTGTGTTGTTTCTATAATTTGTGAAATTTCGACAAAATCCAGTGAGTTTCGCAATTGCCTATATATATTTAGTTTGCCAGCATCATCCGGTCATTTGCAAAATGACCGCCGCTCACTTCTTCAAATTTCTTAAGCAAATCACTGACATGCAGATTTTTCTTTTCCTCTCCGGAAACATCATAGATAATCCTGCCCTCATGCATCATGATTAACCTGTTTCCATGTGCAATGGCATCCTTCATATTATGGGTTACCATCATGGCCGTCAAATGGTTTTCGGAAATGATTTGATCGGAAAGCTCCAGAACCTTCGCTGCGGTTTTGGGATCCAGCGCAGCAGTATGCTCATCCAACAGGAGCAGATCCGGCTTCTTTAAGGAGGCCATCAACAGGGTGATTGCCTGACGCTGCCCTCCGGACAAAAGTCCTACCTTACTGGTCAGCCGTTCCTCCAAACCCAGATTCAGCTCGGCTAACATTTCTTTATATTTCTCACGCTCAGCCTTGGTTACTCCCCATTTTAATCCTCTGTGCTTACCCCGTCTGGCAGCCAATGCAAGATTTTCATCAATCGACATCGTTGCTGCGGTTCCGGTCATGGGATCCTGGAACACACGTCCAAGATAAGGCGCACGTTTATGCTCCGGCAGCTTGGTAATATCTCTGCCGCCAATAATGATTTTTCCGTAATTGATCGGCCATACTCCGGCAATCGCATTTAACATCGTTGACTTACCGGCGCCGTTTCCTCCGATAATCGTTACAAAATCACCCTTGTTCAGCTTTAGGTTCACTCCGTCTAAGGCAACCTTTTCATTAATGGTTCCCTGATTAAAAATTTTATGGACATCACAGATTTCTAACATATATTCAGCCATTTTTTCTTACTCCTTTCCTGCCGTATTTCCCCTTCAAATAAGGTATAGAAAGGAATATCGCAACAATGATTGCCGAGAACAGCTTCATATTCTCCGAAGGCATTTTCAGCCAGATAACAACTGCATAAACAATATAATACAGAATCGCTCCAATCACAACGGATACCAGCGTAAAGGCAAATGCCATTTTCATTTTGGCGCAAAGCTTACCAAACAAAACTTCTCCGATGATAACCGCAGCCAGGCCGATTACAATAGCTCCACGTCCCATCTGGACATCCGCCGCGCCCTGATACTGTGCATAGATACCTCCGCAAAGTCCGACAAATCCATTGGAAATCATCAACGTCACTACCTTAATAAAATTCGTATTGATTCCCTGCGCCTTAGCCATGTTTTCATTACATCCCGTCGCACGGATCGAATGCCCGATCTCTGTTCCGAAAAACCAGTAAGTAATCAAGATCAGCAAAATCACTCCGACGATCAGGCCTGCAAAGAAAATCATCTTGTCACTGCCTTTGGAATTCACATAGCGCAAAGAAGCAACTAACGGATATTTGTCCACACTGACTGCCTGATTGGACGCTTTTCCCTGAATATTATAGTTGATGGAATACAGGGATATCTGTGTCAGAATACTTGCCAAAATTCCGGGAATCCCAAGTGCCGTATGTAATAGTCCGGTAACAAGGCCGGCCAGCATACCTGCAGCAAAAGCGCATAAAATCGCGATCCACGGGGACACGCCCTGCTTAATCAGCATAACGGCAACCGCACCGCCTGTAGCTATGGAGCCATCCACTGTCAGATCGGCAAAATCAAGCAGTCTGAATGTAATGTATACACCCACAGCCATGATTCCCCAGATGAGTCCCTGTGCCACGCTTCCGGGCAGTGCATTAATCAGGGCATCAATTTTGATTGCTAATAACATACTTTGTCCTCCGTTATGAACCGACAAAGGGATGCCTCCGGGCATCCCTGATCAGTCGTTGATCTGTATCCTATTCATGCGGTCACTACCATGCAGTTACCGTAGTATGTTTATTCTTCTACATCAATTGCCTCATAATCTTCAGGAATCGTAATTCCCAGAGCTTCGCAGTTTGCCGCATTATACTTCTTTGTTACATTAGGTGCATACTTTACTTCCATGGTGGTAACGTCAGTACCGTTTACCAAAATTTCATATGCCATCTGACCTGTTGTATATCCGAGATCATAATAGCTGATGGACAGAGTTGCAACACCGCATCCGCTGCAGATACCTTCCTCCCCTGCGATAACGGGAACTCCTGCAGGAAGACAAATATTGTTAACGACTTCGGTATTGGAAGCCATGGTATTATCTGTCGGGATGTAAATTACATCACAATCCTGAATTGCATTGGTTACTACGGTCTGAATCTCGTTGGTATCAGCTGCCGTATATTCCGCATAATCAATACCGTCAGCAGTCAGATACTCGCCAAATACTCTGGCCTGATATGCAGAGTTTGCTTCGGCGGAGCAATATATGATACCGACCTTCTTTACATCCGGGAACAGCTCAAGCAGCATCTTTTCCTGCTGATCAAGCGGTGCCAGATCGGAGGTTCCGGAAATGTTTCTGCCGGTTACGCCTGTCCAGTCATCCATATCAAGCGCCGTAGCATAATCCGTTACGGAAGTTCCAAGAATCGGAATGTCTGCGGTAGCGGAAGCCGCTGCCTGAAGAGGGGATGTTGCATTTGCAAGAATCAGATCCACATTATCCGCAACAAATGCATTTGCAATCGTGGTCGCATTTGTCTGCTCGCCCTGTGCATTCTGGAAATCAAAGACTACATTATCTCCAAGAAGCTCTTTTAATGCATCCTGAAAGCCTTCGGTTGCTGCATCCAGCGCCGGATGCTCAACTAACTGGCAGATCCCGATATGATATACGGTTCCGTCCGCTGCAGTGTCTGCACCATCTGCTCCGGCTTCTGTTTCTACGCTGTCTGCTCCGGTGTTTGCGTCATCATCCTTACCGCCGCATCCTGCCAGCAGACCGATACACATGACAGCGGTAAGAGCCATTGCTAATAACTTTTTCATAATGATTCCTCCTGTTACGCTTTTTGTTCCATTGACATCTACTCATACTGACTTTGCCGCGCAAAAGCGTTAACGCCGCTAAATCAAATCTACTATAAAAGAGAAGCCGTTAAATGTCAAGGAAAAATGTACAAAATGCACAAAGGCGAACCATTTCACCATTTCATAAATTCTTTTATTTTTTGTGTCAAAACCTCCGCTGCCTTCCTGTGAGTAATCTTGCTGGGATGGGAATCGGCGCCGATTCCGTCCGATTTTTGCTGCTCCGGAAGCTTTAAATAATCGATTTTTACGTCCGGGTACTTCTCCTGAAACCGCTCCACGCGGGCAGCCTCTTCTTCACAAAGGTTCTGCCCCATAATGCCAAGTATGCATAATATAGCAGCCTGCGGATTGCAGGCATGTACCTGCTCCAAAAAAGCAAAATACTTTCTTCCGAAATACTCCTGCCTGTCAGCTATTTTTCTGACATAGCTGTCATCATTTGTCCCCAGATTGATTACGATCAGCTCCGGCCGATATTCTGAATAATCCCATTTTTCCCTGGGCAGGTTTAGCTTTTCACAAAGTCTTAAATCCCTATACTGATAAAGCTCCGGCATGAGGATTTCCTCCAGCGGCTCCTGCGCTGTCTCCGGCACCCAATTGGTAATAACGCCGATGCCGCTCCAGGATACCAGCTGGTATTCCGCCTCCAGCATGTTTGCTGTCAAAACCGCATAAGCCTCCATGGGATTTTCCTGTGAAGTACAAAAAACATCCCTGTCCAAAATACCCTCATTCCCATAGCCGCAGGTTATGGAATCTCCGATAAATTCCAGTTTATGCTTCTTTTCCTTTGTGGGAATGATATCCTTATCACCCTTTACCTGAATGCTTCGTATTCCCACAATTCCGAAAGCGGCCTCGGACATCTTTACCAAACGCAGCTTCACCTTTCTGGCCTGCGGTTCATGAAAAACCGTAAATGTCTGCTCCGGCTTCGTCAAAGACACTCTCATAAACGGTTCCTTTTGATCATCCAGATAAACGGCAATCCATGCACGATATATTTCCTCCGGAATCTCTCTGTCAGTACATAGGGTAATCTGAATTTCAGATGTTTCTGCTTCAAATTCAATGAATGCCCCGGAAAAACCCAGATACAGGATATCCTGATTCCATGTTGTCCTGCCCGCTATTCTTACGTTCTTTCTGGTCGGCGCTGTCTGCATATTCATCTCCGTTCTGCCGTCCTTGACTGACGGCATAAATTGCATAATTTATGATACTCCGATCCGTCATCCGCGCTATTACCCGCATCTTTCCGATTACTCAATCGACTTCAGGGATTCCGCCATATTGATTTTCTGCAGCTTAAAGTACATAACGGCATTTACCACCATCGCAAATACGAATGTAAGCAGGATTCCTCCGATATAGGAAACAGGCAGGATCTTGATCTGGAAGCTCACGGCATCTATGTCAATCTTATCCATTACAAACCGGTGCAGCCACACGCCGAGCGGAATTCCCACTACGGCGCCGATGCCGGTCAACACCAGATTTTCACGAAATACATAGGAAGCCGTCTCTCCGGGATAAAAGCCAAGTACCTTAATCGTAGCAATTTCCCGGATTCTTTCGGTAATATTGATATTCGTCAGATTATACAGCACGATGAATGCCAGCGCCGCAGCACAGCCGATCACCAGCACAATGACATAATTCAGGCTGGACATCATGGCATCAATGCGATCCACCATATCCGCCGTAATGGATACGGAAGCAACATTATCATTCTCCATGATCAATGTTCCGACCTCATGTGCATCCGCATGTTCTCTGATATTGCACCACATGCTTTTATACTCAGGCGCCTTTCCTTTCTGTCCTATATAGGTATCCTGTGAAATATAAATGTAATTGTATACATAGTTGCTGCAAATGCCCGTCACCGTTACGGTAAATTCATTCATATCGCTGTCACGAAAGGTAACCGTATCACCGACCCGGATTTTCAGCTTCTTGGCCATTTTCTGTGATAAAACCGCTTCATTCCCGCCCGGATACGGAATCTCATTTCCGTCCTCGTCAAATAAATGCAGAAAACCGGACAATGCCTGCTCATCCTGCGGTACAATCAGATTAACGGATTTCATTCTTCCCTGATATGTCACATCCACGGTTGTGGTCATATAGTAGACACTCTCCTCAAGAACCGGCTCCATTTCTTCCTGAAAAGCGTCCCGCATCGCCTGGTCAGGCGCTTCCCTTAATGTCACACTGATATCATAGGTCTGAATGTTATCATACTGCTCCGAAACCACGTCCGCAATGGAATCGTGAATGCCAAGCCCCGTAAGTACCAGCGCCATGCATCCGCTGATACCAATGACCATCATGAAAAATCTCTTTTTATAACGGAATATATTTCGAATGGAAACCTTATGCAGGAATTTTAAATGCTTCCAGATAAAAGTAATTCTCTCTAACAGAATTCTTTTTCCGTTTCTGGGCGCCTTCGGACGAATCAGCTGTGCCGCAACGCTTCCAAGCATGGTCTTGCAGGACAACCAGGTTGTACCGATTGAGCACAATAACGAAACTATAATCGAAATCAGCGCAAGGGGCAGATCCAGAATATAACCGCTTCCTCCTACTGAATACATAATTCCGTATACCTTCCAAATAACATTCGGAAAAATATAACAGCCTCCCAAAAATCCTATGATACAGCCGATCATTGCCGCGCTGCCGGAATATATCATATACTTGCCCATAATCGTATATCTGCTATATCCCAGCGCCTTAAGCACACCGATCTGCGTACGCTGTTCCTCCACCATCCGGTTCATGGTCGTTATGCACACAAGCGCTGCCACCAGAAAAAAGAATACCGGAAAGACATCCGCAATTCCCTCTACAATACCGGAATCGCTTTCAAAGCAGACATACCCCACATTCGTATTTCTGCCGAGCAGGTAATACTCCGCATCCTCCATCTCATCCAGCTTCGTCCGGGCATCCTCAATTTCCTCCTGCCCGTCGGCAGCCTGCTTTTGATATTCTGCCAAGCCTTCTTCATACTTGGCCATATTCTCATCCAGCGTTTCCTGTGCCTGTGAAAGCTCTGCATAGGCGTCGGCAATCTGCGTAAGTCCCTCCTGTGCCTGTGAAAGCTGCCCGCTAAGCGCTTCCTTCTGGGTTTCCAGCTCGGTTTTCTGTATCTCCAGCTCTGCCTTCTGCGCCTCCAGGGACGATATTGTCTCAGTTAACTGTGTCTCCTGCTCCGCCAAAGCCGCCTTTCCGGCAGTCAATGTCAAATACCTTTCATATTCCTCCTGCGGCAGACTCTCCAGCGGTATCCCAGCTGCCGTCATATCCTCATACGCTGCCAAATAAGTATCATACTGCGCAATTCCGCTCTGTACCTCTAAGAGTCCTGCCTGCGCCTGTAACAGTCCCTCCGCAAGCCGGGAGCTGCCGTCCGTCAGCTGATCCAGCGCCTCCGTAAGCCGGGAAAGGCCGTCCGTCAGCTGCGTGATTGCATCCTCTAATGTGCTCTCCTGCTCTGCCAATGCTTCCCCGGCAGTATCGATTTCCTCCCGGGCGCTTTGTATTTTCTCCTCCGCATCACAAAGCTCCTCCCAAGCCTGCGCCGTCGCCGTATCGAATTCTTCCTGCGCCTCGTCTATTTGTGTCTGCGCATCCAATACCACTGCCTGCTGCCGCCTGTCCGTCTGCGCTTTCAGGATCTCCTCCACTTCATCCTCATAGGTCTCGATGTAATTCTCATATGTATCAGAATAAATCGTTCTGTCCTCATTAAGCTTGATGAAAATTTCCGAATAATAATCAAAGGTAAAGCCCTCTTCCGGAATATAAATAAAGCAGCTGACAATTCCGTTACCGATGGATGAACTTCCCCTCTCAAAATTCAAATAAGCCGGAGAAGATACCACTCCTACGATGGTATAGGCATCATAAGTCATCAGCTCCTTCGTATCCTCTTTGTTGTCCTCGGAAATGATTATTTGCTGACCGATCGCCGCCTCAGAAAATGCATTGCTGTCCACGACGCATTCATTCGCTGCCTCCGGCATTCTCCCCGCCTTCAGCGCCTGTGTATTAATCTGCTCCGTCAGAGAATGCACACTGGCAACCTTACTGGAGCTGTCCTCTCCATACCGATAGAGAACATCGGAAAAAACAGAGCCTTCCGCAGCCCGGACTTCCTCAATCCGTAAAAAAGCTTCCACATCCTCACTTTCAAAGCCGAGACTGCAAAGCACTCGATAATCAAACAATGCATGCTCCGTTACGTATTCGTTTACGATTTTTACCATCGTGGGACGTGTCACCTTTAATCCGGAAAAAAAGCCCACTCCCAGCGCAATAATCGACAGAATCGCTATATACCGGCTGAAGCTCCCCTTTATTTCTCTTAACGTAGTTCTCCTCATCATGGATTTCATAATGAAACGTCCTTTACCATTCAATGTCCTCCACGGGCACAATATGATCATTCATACGCATATCGGTAACCATTCCGTTTTTTACCGTAATGATACGGTCTGCCATCGCCGTCAATGCCTGATTATGGGTAATGATCACTACGGTTTTCCCCGATTTCCGGCAGGTATCCTGCAGCAGTTTCAATACAGCCTTTCCTGTGTTGTAATCAAGCGCTCCGGTAGGCTCATCGCAAAGCAGCAGCTTCGGATTTTTGGCCAGCGCCCTTGCAATTGCCACACGCTGCTGCTCCCCGCCCGAAAGCTGCGCCGGGAAATTTCCTGCCCTGTCTTTTAAGCCCACTTCCGTCAGCACCTCCATGGCATCCATCGGCTCCTTGCAGATCTGTGCCGCCAGCTCGACATTTTCCAGCGCGGTCAAATTTCCTACCAGATTATAAAACTGAAATACAAATCCAATATCATGCCGGCGATAGGTTGTCAATCTCTTCTGACTGTATTTCGAGATTTCATTGCCGTCCAGAAGCACTGTCCCCTCCGTCAGAGTATCCATACCTCCCAGAATATTCAGAATCGTAGTTTTTCCTGCGCCTGAGGCTCCGACAATGACGCAGAACTCGCCTTTTTCAATTTCAAAATTCACACTGCGAAGCGCCTCAATATCAACCTCGCCCATATGATATGTTTTTTTCACATCCTTAAATTCTACAAATGCACTCATAATTTATCTCATTTCTGCGCAGTATCTTATGTTTCATGCAATGTTTATGCAGCCGCAAATCCGCCGGGTCACTCTTCCTCCATCATCTCGTCCAGATATCCTCGGTCCCACAACAGGATTTTCAGCTTTTTTGCCGCCTCAACAGCCGGCTTTGTAAAATACTGATTCGTCAATACCGCTCCCACCATCCGGTCATAGTAATCCCGGCCAGCATATGCTTCCTGCACTGCTTTCACTCCTACCGGCGTAGTATATGCTTTACACTGAATGGCATAAGTCACTCCGTCCTTTTCCGCCAGAATGTCCACGCCATAGTCCCCGCTGCCTTTTGTGACCTCAACCTCACAAAATCCCCGCTTTGAAAGCAGCTCCGCACAAAAATATTCAAATTCATGCCCCTCCATCTCGTCCATTATGGAGGATCTTACATGATGCCGCCTGTAAAAAACTGCTGCCGCAGCTATCAGAAGCAGAATCACAATCAAAATGGCCAACCCTATGTATGTTATCATGGTATTCCCTGCGTACTTTGATCAGTTCGTCTCTCCTCTCCGGTCCTCATCTGCGCTTTCCGGTCATGGACTCAACCTCCAGCTGAAACACGGTTGTCGCCTCCAGCACCTTTTCATTAAAAACATAGGTTCTGTCTAGGCCGTGGTACTGTCCCATCAAAAGCTCCAACGCCGCTTTTTTCTCCCCGGACTTCAGCAGTGATAATCTGCCATGCCCGATGACACTTTCATATTTCATGGTACAGTGGCATCCGTCCTCACGCTCCGCAAGCACAAGCTCATGACCGCAGTCCATTTCAAAGGACGCTCTCGGATCTGCCTTCATCAGTTGGTATTTATGTCCCTCCGATGCACCGTGAAAAAATAATGTGACCTTTTCATCCTTTACCTGTATTCCGAAATTCAACGGCAAAATATAAGGATATTCCTCATCATGCAATGCCAGACGGCATACATCACATTTATGCATGATTCCTACAAGCTCATTAAAATCCGTAATTTCCCTGTCATGTCTACGCATAGCTGCCTTGTCCCTTCATTTCTAAATTCTTCCATACTCATGCTCTTATCATGAACACTCCCGTTCTCATCCGGTAAGAGAGCATGCTTTTTCGTACATATTAATCCCCATTCCGGAGCGTCAGCAACGGGGCGGCGGGAAATCCGCGAAAGCGGTTTCCCGTCTGCCATCAGGGCTATTTGTGACGCTCCTGCACAAATAGCTGTGTGAAAAATCAGCATATCAATGTGATTTTTCACACTACCTATATTATAATAAATTTTCAGCGAAAGAAACCATCTTGTCCTATTGTTTCGAAAAATTTTAGGTTTATAATGAAGATACACATGATGCCAAACAATCGGGTGATACCAAGATGAACAATAATTCATTTAATTATAAGAGAATTGCAGAAGGATATGCAAAGGATCGCCCTTTTTTACATCCGGAAGTAATCAAGCGCATAAAAGAGGATCTGAAGATAACGACGGATTTTTGCAACGGTCTGGATGTCGGATGCGGTGCAGGGCTGTCGACAGAAGCGCTGAAGCGTAATTTTTGACGGATATCGCTGGTATTTACAATTACTGCCCGTATCATAAGTATCATAAAATCTGCATTTTGCGGGCAATCCTATCAGACCATCATTCCCGCAATCACCACGCTTGCCACAATCCCGGCAGCCGTTGCTGCCAGCGCACCCGGCAAAGTCCATCTGGTCTTTGTGATCTTTGCTGCAAGGAAATAAACGGACATGGTATAGAAAATCGTTTCCGTACAGGATAACAATAGTGACGTCAGCATTCCGATATAGGTATCCGTTCCGTATTGCTTGAACATATCAAGCGCAAGTCCGGTTGCCGCAGAAGAAGAGAACATACGAATAAAAATCAGCGGCATCAGCTGTGAGGGCAGACCCAGTCTGTCCGTTATGCCGCTGAACAGACTGCTGATCAGATCGAGGAACCCGGAAGCACGCAGGATTCCTACCGCCACCATCAGCCCGATCAGGGTGGGCATAATATGAATCACCGTATGGAAGCCGTCCGCAGCCCCCTTCACAAAATCCTCATAGACATTTTTCTTTGCCGCAAGCCCTTCGGCCACTACATAGAAAATAATAACCGGAATAATAATATTGGAAATATTGGCAAGCAGATTTGCAAAATTCATGATCTAAACCGCTCCTCTTTCAGACAATCCGATACGCCTTACAGCTGTCCGCTTCTTCTGTCTTTTTTGGACAGAATCAGAGCGGCAATGACTCCTACAGCGGTAGAAATCATTGTAGCCAGAATTGCCGGCGCTATAATCGCCGCTGGTTTTACAGAGCCGTACTGGCTGCGATACGCAATCATATTGACCGGAACCAGCTGAAGGGATGAAATATTCAGTACCAGAAACACACACATCTCCTTCGACGCCCATTGGGAACGTTCCTGCCATTGCCCCGGATATTTTCTTTTGCAATTTTCCGTATGTAACTCCTGCAATGCCTCCATTGCCTTTAATCCGGCCGGCGTGCATGCCCAGCCAAGCCCCAGAATATTGGCAATGATATTGGTGGATATATATTCTCTCGCTTTATGTTCTCTGGGAATATCCGGAAACAGCCAGGACAGCACGGGATTCAAAAGCCGGTTAAGCCTTTCAATAATGCCCGCATCGGTGGCAATTTCCATCAGCCCCACCCATAGCGACATGACGCCCGTCATGGTTATGCACAACGTCACGGCTTCTTTTGCGGACTCCAGCGCCGCATCCGTTACGGCTTCCATATGGCCGGTCAACGCACCATAAACAACCCCTATGAGAATCATAAAGCCCCAGATTTTATTTAACATATCGTTCGCCGTACCTTTTGCCGTTTTCCTTCTCCGTTGTTATACTGTACGTGGAAGGGCCCGTCCTTATGCGAACATTTTAAGTCCAGGTAAATCGATATCATCCTCTTTTCCGTCAAAAGCTCCGGCATCACGTCAGGCAATAGGGTACCACGATACATCCTTCTCTGATCCGAAACCTTTCGAAATAGGCATTTTCCTTTGGAATCCACTCCTCTCGAAACCGTTCCAGCATCTCATCCCCGTTCCGCTCCCTGATATTCTGAAGCTGTCTTTCCGGAGCGCTTTCCGTAAAGACTCTGAGCGCATAGATATCCCCAAAATATGGATGCAGACTGTAGGAGCCTTCAACGATATTCAGCTGCCTGAACGGAATCCGTATCTGTGATGAGATCTTTCCTGCCTGACAGTCATAGGGTCTGTATAGAACGTCCTCTTTCCTTCGGACAGGCAAAAGCACTTCTTCCCTGAATCTCTCATAATCCACATTTCCGCCAATTTCGGAAAGTCTCTCCGGCGTCCGTTTATATGCCGGCAGAAAAAAATCATCCATATGAAAGAGATTACAGTCAAACTGCTCCTTCAAATAGTATCCCAGCGTAGTCTTTCCGGTTGCACACATACCGTCAATTCCTACAAATACGGGCTTTCCGCTCCGTTCGGAGCATTCCTGACCGCGACGCGCGGCCACATCCTCTTTCTCTTGATGCTCTGTCTCCTGCAGCAGCCTCAGCACCTCTTTTGTTACCGGCTTGAATCTTTCTTTACATGCCTGCGTAATCTTTAACTGCATCCCTGCGCCTCTCCCTTATCTGTTACGCAATATCCTCCATCTGCGCCGTATATAATTGATAATAATATCCCTTCTTTGCCATCAGCTCTTCATGCGTGCCGCATTCCATGATACCGCCCTGATCAATATACATGATCTTATCGCAATTCTTGATCGTGGACAACCTGTGCGCAATGATAAAGGAGGTTCTGCCCTGCAGCATCGCATTTAACCCCTGCTGCAACGCCTTTTCCGTCTGAACATCAATACTGGAGGTCGCCTCGTCCAGCACCAGAATGGACGGCTCGGACAGCAGTGTCCTCGCGAAGGAGATTAACTGCTTCTGTCCCTGGGATAACAGGGAGCCTCTTTCTTTTACCTCGGTTTGATAACCGTCCGGCATCCTGCTGATAAACGCATCCGCGCATACAGTCCTGCTCGCTCTGATGATTTCCGCCTCCGTTGCGTTCAGCTTGCCATAGCGGATATTATCTTCAATCGTACCGGAAAAAATAAAGCTATCCTGCAGCATAATACCCATCTGGGATCGAAGGGAATGAAGCGTTACCTTTGATATATCCTGATCGTCGATCAGAACCCTGCCCTCGTTCACATTATAGAATCTGGAAATCAGATTCACTATCGTACTTTTTCCGGCTCCCGTCGGTCCTACCAGCGCAATGCTTTCACCCGGATTGACCGTAAATGAAACATCCCTTAATACCGTTTTGTCCTCCTCATAGCCAAAGGATACATGTTCAAAGGTCACCTTTCCTTTGATCGGCTTCATGGGAATGGCGTCCGGTGCATCATCCACAGTAACCGGCTCATCCAAGGTTTCAAAAATCCGTTCCAAATACGCAATATTGTTGATAAAATTATTAAAGATATTGCCAAGGTTCATAATGGGCTGCCAGAAGGTCGCCGCATAGCTGGAAACTGCTACAATCGTTCCGACCGACTTATTTCCCTGACCAAAGATGACCATTCCGAAGATAAAAATGGCCGCTCTGACCAGAACCGATATGCTGTCAATCCCGGGCCATACGAGGTTACTGTATTTAACAGCCTCCATCCAGGTTCCCCTGCATTTTCCGGAGAGATGTTCAAAAATCTCCGCATTTTCATCCTCTCTTGCAAAGATCTGCGTAATTCTGGCGCCCACAATATTTTCCTGAAGATAAGCATTCAGGTTGGAATTCTTATTGGACACTTCCTGCCACGCCCTTCTCTGACGCTTCTTAATATACATCATGAATACCGCAAGAATCGGTACGCCGGCCATAACCACCAGCGACAGCTTAACATCCACACAGAACATGAAGATCACGATAAAGACCAGATTCAAACTCTCCAGCACTACGTTGATAAGTCCGTTGGACAGCATGTCGGAAACGGAATTTACGTAATTGACCACGCGAATCAGGATCTTTCCATGCGGTCTGTCATCATAATACTGAAAGGGCAGCTTCTGAAGATGACCGAAAAGATCCTTCCTGATATCATAAATCATATCCTGTCCGACTCCCACCATAATTCTGGAGCGAATCGTAATGAAAACAACGCTGATGACATAGGTTAAAATCAATACTCCCACCAATAGCAGCAGCAGCCTTTCATCCTTGTCCGGAATGGCCTCATCAAGTGCCCGCTGCACGATGATGGGCGAAAAAAGGCTGGCAATACCGCCGATTGCACTTAGGATAATCGCCAATATCATTTTTTTCAAATATTTTTTTACATAGACGGAAGCGCGAAGCAGATGACGGAAATCAAAGGGAGTTTCCAGAGCTTCGTCTTCTTTATAGGTATTTCTGGCAGCCATCGTTATTCCTCCCCTCCGGTTTGTAATTTTACCAGCTCATAATAATAGCCCCGCTTTGCAATTAATTCTTCGTGCGTACCGGACTCTGTAATTTCTCCGTTTTGAAGCACCAGAATTTTATCCGCAAATTTTGTTGTGGAAATACGCTGTGCAATAATAATCTTCGTGCAGGGAAAATCCAGTTCTTTTAAGCTGTGCTGAATCTGCTTCTCCGTTTCCAAATCCACTGCGGAGGTCGTATCATCCAGAATCAGAATCGCCGGTCTGACCGCAAGCGCTCTTGCAAGGGAGATTCTCTGCTTTTGTCCGCCGGAAAGTCCGACGCCGCGCTCACCGACAATCGTATCATAGCCCTCCGGCATTTTTGCAATAAAATCGGACGCCGCAGAATACCTTGCATACTTAACAACCTCATCCTGAGAGATATGACTGTCCCCATAAGCAATGTTTCCGTCGATGGAATCCGAATAAAGAAGTACATCCTGCGTTGCCAGTCCGATATTCTTCCGAAGCTGGTGAATCTTCATATCCCTGACATTAATGTCATCCACCAGTACCTCGCCTTCCGTCGGCTCATAGAATCTGGGAATCAGCTGTATCAGCGAAGTTTTTCCGCAGCCGGTCTCTCCCATAATGGCAACGGTCTGCCCCGGATTTGCCGTAAAAGAAATATTGGCCAGAATCGGCAGATTACCGTCCTCATAACGGAAGCTGACATTCCTGAATTCTACCTTGCCCCGGAAGCGCCCAGGCAGGTCCACAGCCTCCGGTTTATCCACGATTTCCGCCTCGGAATCATAGATTTCCATTACCTTTCCGGCGGCTGCGGAAAAGCGCTGAAATTCATTCATAACAGAGCCCAGCTGTCTCATCGGATTTGTAATTGCCCAGATCAGACCGGAAAATGCCACATATTCTCCCATCGAAATCTGATCGTGGATCAGGAACATACCTCCCACCACCAGCAATACCACCGGAAGGAGGTTTGCCAGAGTCTCCACATAGGGGAAATAATCAAGCCAGGTCAGAGCCGTCTTTTTATTGGTGACGGAATAGTCCGTATTGCAGGCATCAAACCGTTTGATTTCATACTCCTCTCTGGCAAACGCTTTGACCACACGGTTTCCGGAAATATTTTCCTGTGCCGCAGTATTCATCTGTGCAAGCTTTTCACGAAGCGCCGCATGCATCGGAGCCACTTTGTTTCGAAACAGCACGATGACCAAAAAGATAAAGGGCGCGATCGCCAGCAGGCTAAGCGCAAGGCGTACGTCCATATAAATGAAGTAAACGGCAGTAGCGCCCACCAAAGAGCATGCTTCCACAATCATACGAATTACCCATGCCACCATATGTCTGACCGCATCCAGATCCCCGGTTAATCTGGTCATCAAGTCCCCGGTACGGTAGGTATTATAAAATTTCATATCCTGTCGCTCAATCTTATCAAACAGGAAATTACGTACCCTGAACAAAACGCTCTGGGATACATGCTCATATGCCATGCAGGACAAATAGACCAAAAGCGTTCTGATAAAGGTCAGCGCAACCATGGCAAGGATAAGCTCATAAAACAAGCTCCTCCTGTTTGCCATATTCCAAGCTGCATCTTTCCCCGTTAAAAACAGATCAATCAGCTTCTGTGATATGTAGGGCACCGTAAGCTGCATAAAATTGTATAAAATGGTTCCGAGAATACCCAGCCCATAGAGCAGACGCTGTCCCTTCATATTATCCCAAAGCCATTGTATTTTAGTTCTCGGCATTTTTATCTCCATTTCTGCGCCGCTCTTTGCGCATAACAAGTTTGCTGTCAAGCAGCGCGCAGACACAAACTTAAGATTGAAAAATTCATTTTTCAATCTTATCCCTCCACAATGTGAAATTGAAGCAAGTATAGCACGCACCTGTTTTATATGATAGAAAAAACGGCTATAAAAATTGTATAAATCTCTTATGGGAAATCCCATAAGCCTCCGGTATCACGGCTTCATAACCGGACGAAATACGATACGCTTTGCAAGTTTCTCCGGTGACCGCGCCGCCGCCATTGACTCGCTGTCCACGTAAACAAAAAAAGATATCAATGCTTCCATGGGGAGCATTGATATCTTTCCATACCGTAACTTATAATACCTTGGAAAGAAAATCCCTTAATCTCAAATTCTTTGGATTTCTGAAAAACTCTGACGGAGCACCCTCCTTCTGTATGTCTCCTTCATCAGCTCATTGTAGATGTTCCCCGACTTTACAGAAGCTTTATTACAAGTCTGCATGATAGCACAGGAGTTTTTCATTCTACAGCCAAAATATAAAGGGGATACCAAAAAGACAGCTTCCTCCTGTAATCCTTCATCCTGTAATTTCGAATTCCTGAACTCCCATAAATCCCGGAGCAATTTCATACTTATCAAAACAAATGACGGGGTTCCCCGCAGCGTTAATATAGAAGTCAGTATTTTCATCAACGCCGGTAAAGCCTTCCTCAAATTCATCTCCCTCATCTGCGCCATAACCCCAATATGTCAACATGTTATCCGAATCCTGCGCAAGACGCGTTTCTATCTGTTCCACGATACTTTCATTACAGATCGTTACCCAATCATCCCCCAGCAAATCCTGAAGTGTCAGATACGCTCCGTTTTTCAAATCCAGATTGTAATAATATCTGGCTCCATACACTGCAACCCAGGACTCTGTGGTCGTCAATACCAAGGATAACACATTGCCTTCATTATAAGTTACCTCATAATCCACATCAATATCACAGGTTCTGCCTCCCCATTCTTCCTGCGTCCCGCCGGTTTCAAAAAACGCTTCCTTGTACTGCGCAAAACGTGCCTTGGCATCTTCCTCATAGGTGTCAATAATGGATTGAATCTCGGCATTTACATCTCCTATAAAACCGGCTGTTAATGAGGTCTCTTCCCCGTATTCCTGCGCTTCTGCCTCCGGCCGGGCCTGCTCTGACGAAAGATCCTCATCTGACTTCATTCTGCCCTCAATCTCTCCTGCATCCTCCGAATATGCCGATACCAACAAATCCTCCTGCGGACTGTCCGCCGTGTCTGCTCCATTCGTACCGGCTATGATTTCCGGAACATTAATGTTGACATTGGTGTCGTTTTCTTGATAAGAATAAGATCTCACAGTGAGAACCTCCGCCAGCTTTCCAATCACCGGTATGCTCTGCATCTGCTTGGCAAATGCCTCATTGGTATTCAGCGGAATGAAAAACAACAGAAGCGCTGCCGCCATAGAGCCAAGGGTACGAAGCGTAATTTTCATCCCCCTCCTTCTGGCCATTTTCCTTATATATTTGGTATGCTCCTGTGTATACTCCTCGATCGTCTTGTGCACCAGTTCATTTAACTTATCCGGTATCGGAATCTGTTCATACGCTTTCAGTGCTTCATGAAATTTTGCTTCTTCTCCAATTAAAGTCATATGGTTTAACTCTTCCTCTTCCTGTGGTTTTAATACTTCACTCATGCGACTCCCTCCTTCATATATTCTTTCAGCTTCTTCAGTCCCTGATACAATCTATACTTTACCGTACTCAGGTTTACACCTGTTACATCTGATATTTCTATCAGAGTCATTTCTTCAAAAAAGTACAGCTTTATGACAGTCTGCATTGTTTCCGGGAGATTCAAAATAGCTGCATATAGTTTCTCACATCTGCTTGTCACGATTGTCTCGGGATTCCCATACGAATTATCCTCTTTCAACTGTGCAAGCTGGGATGCTTCCGTCAGCATTTCCTCTTCATAAAGCGCTTCCCTGCCGGATTTTCGGAGAATATTCAGGCTTTCATTGACTACAATCCGGTAAAACCATGTCTTCATGTAGTGCCTGTTCCTGAGAGACTCATAATTCTCCAATGCTTTGATAATCGCATTTTGAACGACATCCAGAGCCGTCTGCTCCTCTTTGACATAACTGTAGGCCAGACGGTAAAACTGTTTCTGGTTCTCTATGATATATTCCGTTAATTCTTCATATAAATCTGCCATACTTCTTATCCCCTTTGTCTTTGTAAGCTGCTTACACTTTTTAGACAAAATCCAGCCTTCGAAAGTCAGTCTTTTTCACAAAAATTATCGCGTGCTTTGAACTATACGGCGGTCGCATAAAACACTTTTTTGTATTTTCATTGATTAAATTTTCATTCCCTGCATATACTATTCCCAAATTTTATAAAGGATCTGATTCTATGAAACAATTAAAAAACTCCGTCCGGATCCTTGGACTTTTTACGATCATAGCCGGCGCGGCGCTTCATTTCCTGTTTGAATGGTGCCGAAGCTCCCCGTTGGCCGCGCTGATTGCTCCGGTAAATGAATCTGTCTGGGAACATGAAAAGCTGCTTTTTTATCCTTTTCTGGCAGGTGCTTGTGTTTTGTACCTGTGTTTCAAAAAACTCTCATGGATTCCTTTTTCCGCTGCGGCAGGACTTCTTACCGGTATGCTCAGCATTCCGTTTTTATATTATACTTATACCGGTGCGCTTGGCCTGCAGGCCGACTGGTTCAATATCGTTATCTTTATCATTAGTGTTTTTATCACCTGTACGGTATTTTATCTTCTTGCCTTAGCAGAGTTCTCGCCGCGTCCGGCGAAATGGATTGGAATCTGCCTCCTGCTATTCCTGATCCTGCTCCTGACCTGGTTTACTTTTGCGCCTCCTGAGCTTCCCCTGTTTCAGGACCCTGTAACCGGGACCTACGGCTACCTCAAAAAATAACAAGACAAATCGCTCAGAAACGGAGATTCGTATGAAAGAAATATTATATATTATAGTGCTCTCTTTAGGCTCATTAGTCGCCCTGTTTCTTTTATCCAAAATCATGGGATACAGACAGATTAGTCAGATGTGTATGTTTGACTATATTAACGGAATTACCATAGGCTCCATTGCGGCAGAAATGGCTACCTCCCTGGAAAATAATCCCATGCAGCCGCTGACTGCAATGATCGTTTATGCACTTGGCGTCACCTTTTTGTCCCACATCTGTACCAAGTCCATTTTGATCCGGCGATTTATCGTAGGGAAGCCGGTAATTTTGTTAAATAATGGAGAAATTTACGAACGCAATTTGAAAAAGGCCAAAATCGATATCAATGAATTTTTAACTCAGTGCAGAGTCAGCGGCTACTTTGACGTATCGAAGCTTCAGACCGCAGTCTTAGAACCGGACGGAAGAATCAGCTTCCTCCCGTTGTCCACAGACCGTCCGATTACACCGGGCGATATGAACATTGCGCCCGCACAGGAAACCATGGTTGCCAACATCATTATTGACGGCCATATCATGGAAAAAAATCTGAAACACACCGGAAAAGACGAAACTTGGCTGAAAAGGCAGCTAAAAGCACAGGGCGCGGACTCAGTCTCGGATGTACTTTTAGCTACGGTAGATATGCAGAATCAATTGACGGTTTATACCAAAAATCATGACATTCGTGGTAAAGATTTGTTGATTTAATATATTACATTCATGGATACTCCTGCCGGTCCCGGATTGCAGACATGATTCTAGTCAAACGGCACAATCCGATATTTTTCACTAAGCCGAAATACATCCTCCTCTTGATCATATTCCAAGACGGAAAAAATTTCTCCGGTAGGAAAAGATACTCCACATTCGTAATTATACGGTATCATAACATGTATCGTATTATTTTCATCAAAGAAAAATTTATGATATCTCTCCCCATATGTTACCATAGTAATCTCATTATTTGTGACAGAGGTTTCAAAATATCCGCTAACCTCCTCTGCGTCTTCTGTCTGAATCGTATAATAAATTTTTCTTTTTCCCTCTGCTTGTTGATCCGGTTCAATCTCAAAGCCTATGATATGTCCGTCCATCTTCCGTACCCATTCGGGGTCCACGGTAATTTCCTTCATTCAGCTCACATCCACGATATACAGATCCTGCTCCAGTACTCCCGTTCCGCCCTCTGAAACAAGTATTAACAGTTCCTTTTCTCCATCTCCTGTCACATCCATCCAGTATAATTGTAACGATGAACCGGCCGTTCCGCTCACCTGCATAGAGTGATTGATATAAAGCTTTAACTGCTGCCCGTTTTTTTCAAAAAGCCACCATATCCCCGTTTCTTCTTCCAATTCTACTACTTTAAGACCGCCGCGTCCTCCAGCATCCTGCATTGTTTATTCCCCATCTCAACCCATGATAACAAAAATCCCGGATAACACTCCTTCGCATAATTCACGGAATTACGATCCCATATCTCTAAAATTTCTTCCAAATCACGCACCGATACCACATCCGGTGCTTCTGTTACAATTGCAGCATTTTCGCTTATCTCAATCTCCCTTGCAATGTAAATCGGTGTATCTGTCCACCGCCGTTCATAAGCCTTAATTATGCGGTATCTTCCATCTCCTGTTTTCTCCCAGAAAGAAGCCAGATCCAGACTGACATAGCTTAATGCATCACTTTGCTCATAGTTAAGCTTTACACCGCCTTCTAAATACTCATAATCCGCAAAATCGGAATATAGCGTCCTCCACGTTTCTCCATCCAAATATTCTATCGCTATTCCCGGTATAAACTCAGTAAGATTCCAAAGCCTTGTTTCAATGGAATAAAAGGATACCGGTCCTGTTACAAGTTCATCGCCGGATAACTGTATTGGTTCTTCGATTGGATGGTCATCTACAACAGTAAACTCGCTAACGGCATATTGATCAAACGTTTCCTTGTTTGAACGCTGCATGGCAATAAATACACAACATACCACTGCCAAAAATATAATTGATATTACTATTTTCTGCCGTTTTCTCATACTACTCCTCCATTTCTGAGTGATTTGCCAAAGCTATTTGTTTTCGCTGTTTCCAGTGATAACGAAAAATCGCACCGGCATCTATCTATATACCCGGTGCGATCCTTCCAATACATAATACAATATATATGATAGCAGTCTGCATTCTCACTTATGCTATACTAAAACAAAATCGGTTTTTAATAATTCTCCGCTTTCACCTGAAAATAGGACTGCGGATGAGCGCATACCGGACAAACCTCCGGTGCCTTTTTCCCTACACAGATATGTCCGCAGTTGCGGCACTGCCAGATCACCATGCCGTCCTTGGAAAATACGGTCTCGCTTTCGATATTGGAAAGGAGCTTTCTGTATCTTTCCTCATGCTCTTTTTCAACGGCGGCAACTCCGTCAAACAGCCTTGCAATTTCATCAAAGCCCTCCTCACGGGCCTCTTTTGCAAACTGTGCATACATATCAGTCCACTCATAATTTTCACCCTCTGCGGCTGCTTTCAGATTTTCAGGGGTGCTTCCGATTCCGCCAAGGAGCTTAAACCACATCTTGGCATGTTCTTTCTCGTTTAATGCAGTCTCTTCAAAAATTGCAGCAATCTGCTCATATCCATCCTTTTTAGCCTTAGAAGCGAAATAGGTATATTTATTTCTCGCTTCAGATTCGCCTGCAAATGCAGTTTTTAAGTTAGCTTCTGTTTTTGATCCTTTCAGTTCCGGCATAATGCCACCTCTTTCTTCTCTTTATTAGTAATGATTCCTGTATTCAGAATATATGATTTACGAATAAAGTGCAAGCAGAATCTAAAAGAATTCTGTTTCTTATTTATTTTGACATCAAACAGTAAGCTTTCTGCGTTACCATTCCAGGACCGTGGAGCCCCATGTCAGACCTGCTCCAAATCCGGACAGTACTATCTTGTCCCCCCGCTGCAGCATTCCCTTTCGGTTGATTTCATCTAACAGGATCGGTACGCTGGCTGCTGATATATTGCCGCAATGATCCAGATTCATCGGAAATTTATCCTCGGACACTTTTAAACGCTTTGCTACAGACTGAAGAATTCGTATATTGGCCTGATGCAGAACAAAATAGTTTATATCCTCATTTGTAAGCCCTGCCTGTCCCAACACCCGCCGAATGCTTTCGGGTACTGCCGTGACTGCAAATTTATAAACCTCCTGTCCGTCCATATGGACATAATCAAGTTCCATGCTGTTACTTACAAGAGGATTGTTGTTCAGGCGGTTCTTTCCGGCCAGAACCATGCCCCTGCTGCCGTCGCTTCCCTGGTCAAAGGCAATGATCCCTTCCTGATCCGCTTTTACTACCGCGGCTCCCGCGCCGTCTCCAAACAGAACGCAGGTACTTCTGTCGTTCCAGTCCATGACTTTACTTAAGGTTTCGGCCCCGATAATCAGCGCCGCCCTGCACATACCTGCCTGCATGTAAGCATATGCCGTATGTAATGCGAATATAAACCCGGAACAGGCGCCGTTAATGTCAAATGCCGTTGCGTTGAGCGCCCCAATCGCGGACTGTACCTCACAGGCAACGGATGGCGTAATATGATCTCCGGATATGGTTCCGACCAGAATCAAATCCAGCTCCTCCGGCGTTATACCGGCGTCCTCCATGGCAGCTTTTGCCGCTTCAACAGACATGCTTACCGTTGTTTCTTCTTTTACAAGATGTCTTGCGCGTATTCCTGTTCTGGTATGAATCCATTCATCCGATGTATCCATGATTTTCGACAGATCATCATTCGTTACGGTTGTCTTTGGCAGAAAACTGCCGGTACCTATGATTCTCGTTGTCATACTATAACAATACTCCTTTCAAATCCGGATACCCGAATCCGTTCTCAGCCGATTGCAAATATCAGCTCGGCGCTGGCCACCAGCTTATCGCCAACATACGCTTTGGCCTCTCCGATCCCCATAGGTCCCTTTACCTTAGTCATCGTTGTTTCTAATCGAAGGACATCGCCCGGCGTTACTTTTCCTTTAAACTTTGCATGATTGATTGCCGCAAAAAAAGCAAGCTTTCCCTTATTCTCCGGCACACTCAATATTGCAACTGCCCCGGCCTGCGCAAGCGCTTCTATAATCAATACGCCCGGCATAACCGGCTCTCCCGGAAAATGTCCCGCAAAATACGGCTCATTATAGCTGACGCATTTGGTTGCAACAGCCCGCACTCCCGGTTCCAGTTCTTCAACCGTATCGATCAGCAGAAACGGCTGTCTATGAGGAATGATCTCCATGATTTCTTTTGTTGTTAATAACGACATACGCTGACTCCTTTCGCTTCTTACAATAATACCCTAACCAGGCAATTGCCTAATACCCTGACTATACCATAAGCAATGGCTTTCCGCCAATTTTAATCACAATACTGCGCAATCAGGATACTTGCATTATGTCCGCCAAATCCGAGTGAATTGGACAGTGCATAAGGTACCTGCATGGAAACGGGCTCCTTACAATAATCCAGATCACATTCCTCATCCGGTACCTGATATCCTGCAGTCGCATGAAGATAGCCCTCTTCCAATTCCTTCACACAGGCAACAAATTCTACGGCGCCTGCTGCACCAAGAAGATGACCTATCATGGACTTTGTGGAATTGATTTTCATTTTCTTTGCATGTTCCTCGCCGAATGCCAGCTTAATTGCCCTCGTTTCAAACAGATCATTATGATGTGTAGCAGTGCCATGGGCGTTGATATATGTTACCTCCTGCGGTGCCACGCCCGCATCCTCCATCGCATACTGCATTGCCTTTGCCGCACCGGAACCGTCCTCTGCCGGTGAAGTAATATGATAAGCGTCGGAAGTACAGCCATAGCCTACGACTTCCGCATAAATCTTTGCATCTCTGTTTAATGCATGCTCCAATTCCTCTAATACGACGATACCTGCGCCCTCTCCCATGACAAAGCCGCTCCGCTCTTTATCAAAAGGAATGGAACAGCGCTTCGGATCCTCGGATGCGGACAGCGCAGTCAAAGCGGTAAAGCCCGCAATACCTACCTGCGAAATACTGCTCTCCGTTCCTCCGGCTACCATAACTTCCGCCTCTCCATACTGGATGGAACGGAACGCTTCTCCGATTGAATTTGTTCCCGTTGCACAGGCCGTTACTACATTCAGACTCTTACCCTTCAGCCCAAATTGAATCGAAACGTTTCCTGCTGCCATATTACTGATCATCATGGGCACCATAAGCGGGTTTACTCTGGAAGGTCCTTTATCCAGAATCTTTGCGTAAGCTGTTTCCATCTGCTGCAGGGAACCGATTCCGTTTCCGATGGAAACGCCGACGCGGTACGGATCTTCCTGACTCATATCCAGCTTTGCATCCTCAAGCGCCTCTTTTGCGGCAGCAACCGCATACTGGCTAAACAGCTCCATTCTTTTTGCCGCCTTGAAATCCATATATGCCTTGGCATCAAAATCCTTCACCTCTGCTGCCAGCTTGCATTTATATTCCGTTGTATCAAATCTGGTAATAGGCGCAAAACCAAGCTTCTGTTCCTTTAACCCTTCAAAAAAAGAATCAACATCATTTCCGATCGGTGTAACGGCTCCCAGGCCCGTAACAACTACTCTACGTCTCATATTTTCCTCACTTTCTCTTCACACTTACATGGACAATCCGCCGTCAACAGCAATTACCTGTCCTGTAATATACGCCGCCTTGTCGCTGGCAAGAAACGCTACGGTTTCCGCAACATCCTTTGTGGAACCCACCCTTTTTAATGGAATTGCAGCAGCCACTGCTTCCTTTGCCGTATCCGTCATGGCATCCGTCATGTCGGTAGCTATAAAGCCCGGCGCTACTGCATTTACGGTAATTCCTCTGCCTGCAAGCTCCTTTGCCGCTGTCTTGGTAAGCCCGATTACGCCCGCCTTGGAGGCTGCATAATTTGCCTGTCCTGCATTACCGCCAAGTCCGCTGACGCTTGACAGATTGATAATCCGTCCGCTGCGCTGCTTCACAAAAGAGCGGTATAATAATTGCATGGTATGAAAGGTACCCTTTAGATTGGTATCGATTACCGCATCAAAATCCTCCGGCTTCATCATCATCATCAGGTTATCCCGTGTAATTCCCGCATTATTTACGAGTATATCAATATGTCCGAACTGCTGCAATGCATCCTTGATCATAACGCTGCATGCTTCATAATCAGCCACAGAACATTGTATTGCAGCCGCCTTTCTTCCCATAGCACGAATCTGCTGTACGACATCATCCGCCGCAGCCGCAGACCCGTTGTAATTTACAATGACGTCCGCTCCATAAGAAGCCAGCGTCAAAGCGATTTCCCGGCCGATTCCTCTGCCCGCTCCTGTTACCAGTGCAACCTTGCCACTAAGCATACCTTTTCTCCTTTATTTTGGTTTCCATATCCGCCTGATTATCCTATAAGCCCGCTGACAACTCCATCAAGCTCCTCCAGCTTTTCCAAATGCAGTACTTTTTTCGACGGATCAATCTTTTTCATAAATCCCGAAAGTGTCTTGCCCGGTCCGATTTCAACAAAAGTATCCACGCCGTCTGCAATCATACGTTCTATGGTCTGCTGCCATTTGACAGAAGAAGACACCTGCCGAATTAAAAGATCCTTTACCTGAGCTTTATCCGTTACATAATCGGCTGTTACATTCGTCAGATACGGTACCTGAATCTCATGAATTTCCACGCTGTCCAGTACCTGTCCCAGTTTTTCGCCCGCACCTGTCAGCATCGGGGAATGAAAAGGACCGCTGACCTTGAGCGGCAGACATCTTTTTGCCCCGGCTTCTTTTAACTTCTCCATCGCCTCTGCGGCAGCTTTTTCCTCGCCCGTAATGACAATCTGTCCCGGACAATTATAATTGGCAATGCCGATCTGTCCTTCTATTCCCGACAGCACCTGCTCAATAACCCCGGTATCCAGCCCCAATACGGCAGCCATGGCGCCGCCGTTCGGAACCGCCTCCTGCATATAGATTCCTCTCTTTCTGACAACCCTAAACGCATCTTCCATCGAAAGTACACCGCCGGTAACCAGCGCCGCATACTCTCCGAGGCTTAAACCGGCAGTCACATCCGGCTTACAGCCCTTTTCCTCCAATGCTTTCAGCATAGCTACCTCAGCCGCCAGCATGGCAATCTGCGTATACTCCGTAATATTGATCTGCTCGTTTTGTGTAAAGCAGAGTGCTTCCACATCCAGCCCGCCGGCTGCAGATGCGGTTTGAAATACTTCCCTGCACACCGGCAGCGCATCATAAAAGTCCTTTCCCATTCCTACATACTGGGCACCCTGTCCCGGAAACATAAATGCTGTTTTTCCCATAATCCCTCTCCTTTGCATATGAATCGAAGGTCAGTATCCTTCCCGTTTTTTAGAACCACATATTTTGAATCTCAAAATATTCATTCAAAAAATCAGAGATCCAGCGTACCGGATCTCTGTCCATGTATTGCCTTTTCTAATATAAATACTTTCATCGAATCCTTTTCGGCGGATAACGCTTTATACAAAGCGTGTTCCCTGTAACAGCTCCTGCGCCTGCGACATGATCTCCTGAATCATCTCCGCACAGGTCTGTTCTTCCTTGATTAATCCGGCAATCTGGCCTGCCATCATGGTACCGTTTACCACATCGCCCTCGACAACCGCTTTTCGCAGGGAACCAAGCGCAAGTTTCTCGAGTTCCTCCATGGGAGCGCCTTCTTTTTCAAGCTTAAGATACTCTCTGGACATCTTGTTACGAATCTGACGAATCGGATGACCGTGACTTTGACCTGTAACCTCGGAATCAATATCCTTAGCCGTAAGAATCTTATGTTTATAATTCTCATGCACAATGGATTCCTTTGCGACCACAAATCTGGTGCCGATCTGAACCGCCTGCGCACCCAGCATCATGGAAGCGGCAAAGCCTCTTGCGTCCGCAATACCTCCGGCTGCGATCACAGGTATGGAAACCGCATCCACTACCTGGGGAACCAGAGTCATTGTCGTTGCCGAACCGATATGTCCGCCGGATTCCGTTCCTTCCGCAACAACCGCATCCGCACCGGCACGTTCCATCAGCTTTGCAAGACCAACACTTGCTACCACGGGCATGACCTTAACTCCGGCCTCTTTCCACATAGCCATATATTTGCCCGGATTTCCGGCCCCGGATGTTACCACCTTGACGCCTTCTTCCACGATCACCTTTGCGATTTCATCCGCTTCCGGATTCATCAGCATTACGTTTACGCCGAAGGGTTTGTCTGTTAATTTTCTGGCTTCACGGATCTGCTCACGAACAAATTCCGCCGGAGCTCCTCCTGCGCCAATGAGTCCAAGTCCGCCTGCATTAGCAACCGCCGATGCAAGATGGTACTCGGCAACCCATGCCATACCACCCTGAATAATAGGATATTCTATTCCCAATAATTCAGTGATTCTTGTTTTCATAGTAATCTCCATTTCTGAGTAACTTGTCGCGAAGAGGCAAACCATATGTGAAAAATCAGCACATCAGTGAGATCTCACACTAATCCTCCATGTCAGAGCAGTTTACTGCGATGCCATGCGATCATGACATATTTGAGGCTCTGACTCAAATTGCCGATTGAAAAATAAGCGATCGAACTTATTTTTCAATTTATTAAGCCTCTACGCCCTTATTCTTCATATATTCGATTACGGAACCGACAGTGGTCAGCTTCTCAAGATCTTCAGAAGGAATTTCTACGCCATACTCTTCTTCGAAAGCCATAACCAGTTCAAATAAGTCAAGGGAATCTGCGCCCAGATCATCCTTGAAGCTGGATTCTTCTGTGATCTCTACTCCGTCAAGATTTAACTGCTCTGTGATGATTTCTTTTACTCTTTCTAACATACTCCTATCTCCTTTATTCTTTTTAGGATAGTTTGACATTCAAAGTATATGCTCTGATACTTCGTTTGTCAACACATTTTCTATGATGATAAGAAGCAAAAAGTTTCCTTGTTCTGCCCTTTCAAAGACGATTCCGGCTGAACTGTTATACCTTATCTGCCTCTTCATCTTACTGATTTAATAAATACCGGTAGACCTCCCGCTTACTGATGCCCCTGTCGTTGGCCACCTGCTTCATGGCCTCCTTATGATCCATTCCCTGATCCTCGTATTTTTTCATATGCTCCTCAATCGGAATCTCCTGAAAGCTTTCCTCCTGCTCTTTTTTCATGGCAGCAAAGCTCTTTCCCTCAATGACCAGCACATATTCTCCGCGGGGTTCCTCGGTCTCATACTTCGCAACCGCTTCCGAGAGCGTAGTCGGCAAAACCGATTCAAATCTTTTGGTCAGTTCCCTGCAGATACTGATTCTGCGCTCCCCCAGTATATCATAAAGCTCCTTTAATGTCTTCTTTAAATGATGTGGTGCTTCATAAATAATAATCGTTCTGCTTTCTTCCTGCAAGTCTTTTAGCACATCTTTTTTATCTTTTGCATCAAAAGGCAGAAATCCTTCAAAACAAAAACGTCTGGCAGGCAGACCCGACAAGGTCAACGCGGTAATACAGGCCGCCGGACCGGGCAGGCTCGTTACGGTAATTCCCTCCTGCTGACACATGGCGACCAGCACTTCTCCCGGATCGGAAATTGCCGGCGTTCCCGCATCCGTAATCAAGGCAATCTCCTTCCCCTCCTGCATCTGCCTGATGAGTGTTTTAGCCTTTTCCACTTTATTGTATTCATGATAACTGGTCATAGGCGTATGTATCTCAAAATGCGTTAACAGCTTTAAACTATTCCTCGTATCCTCGGCCGCAATGAGATCCACCTGCTTCAATGTTTCAAGCACCCGGAATGTCATATCATCCAGATTTCCTATGGGCGTTGCACATAAGTATAATTTTCCGGCCATAATTCTCCTTTTTCAACCTCAATATCCATAGATCTCATAGATTTCGTCCGTATAAACGCCCTGCTCCTTATAGATAATGAGAGGCTTTTCCACCGTCATTCCGGGATTCCCTCCCCGTACGCCCTCGATCAGTACCATGCTCGGTTCTTTATCCACATAGGGATATACAAGCTGCATCCGCTTCGGCTCCAGTTTATGTAATGACATCACCCGAATAATTTCAGCCAGCCGAAAGGGTCTGTGTACCATGTAAAAACGCCCTCCCGGACGCAGCACCGCCGCTGCCTGGGATACTACATCCTCTAATGTGCACAAAATCTCATGACGTGCAATTGCCTTTGCATCCTCCGGGTTTGTAAGGCCATGCTCTGCGATCATATAGGGCGGATTACTCGTTACCACATCGAAGGAGGCAGCTCCGAAAAGAGTACGCGCTTCCTTAATATCTCCCTGCACAATACGGATTCTGCCTTGCAAATCATTGAAGCATACGCTGCGGTTTGCCATATCTGCACTTTCCGGCTGAATCTCCAATCCGGTAAGCTGCCCCGCCTTGGTCTTTCCGGCAAGCAGGATCGGTATAATTCCCGTTCCGGTGCCTAAATCCAGCACATTTTCCTGTGGTTTCACCTTTGCAAAGCCCGATAATAGTACCGCATCCATCCCAAAACAGAACTTCTCTTTGTTTTGAATAATCCGATATCCGTTCCTTTGTAAATCATCCAGTCTCTCGTTTTCTTTCAGAATCATATCCATGCGCTGCTCCGTTCAGTCCGGCGGAAAGCTGCGCCGGGTTTTGCCGTCAAACGCAGCCTCTGCACGCCGCTTTTTAGTTGTCCTCCAGCTTGGATTTGTTTTCGTTCTTTTCTTCCTTTTCCAGCTTTTCCAGTTCCTTCAGTTCCGCAGCATTGACGTCCATTTTTTCCTTTTTATGGTGCTTTCTAAAACGGAGCTGTTCCACTCGGTATTCCTTGATTTCTTTTTCGTCATTTTCCTCTACGACAACCTTCACCAGCTGGCGCAGTACATTAACACTGGACACCTCGCCCTTTAGTCCGTCATCCGTGGTCACGTAATCTCCCACACCGGGAAGCTTTCTGTTAAGCTCCTCATAGGTTTCCTCTTCGTTTTTCAAACAGCACATCAGCCGTCCGCAGACCCCGGAAATCTTGGTCGGATTCAGTGACAAATTCTGCTCCTTCGCCATCTTAATAGAAACCGGCGCAAATTCGGAAAGGTAGGAATGGCAGCATAGCGAACGGCCGCAGATGCCGATGCCTCCTACTATTTTGGTCTCGTCCCTGACGCCGATCTGACGGAGCTCAATTCTGGTCTTAAAGACACTGGCCAGATCCTTGACAAGCTCTCTGAAATCGATCCTGCCGTCAGCGGTAAAATAGAATAAAACCTTATTGTTATCAAAGGTGTATTCCGCATCGATCAATTTCATTTCCAGATTATGCTTTTTTATTTTTTCCAGACAAATCTGAAAAGCGTCTTTTTCTTTACGCCTGTTATTTGCCTCCTGCTCATCATCCCGCTCTGAGGCAATCCGCAGCACCGGCTTCAAAGGCTGCACAACCTTATCATCCTCCACATCCTTGGGATCACACACCACGGTCCCGTATTCCACGCCTCTGGCAGTCTCCACAATGACATGATCTCCCTTTTTGACCGGCAGCTTTACCGGATCAAAATAATAGATCTTGCCCGCCGTACGGAAACGTACTCCAATTACATTTGTCATAATCTATCAACCTCAATCTTTCCTTACTAATTCTCTTTGATTGCAAGGAGCAACAGCTCCATCGTCAAATCAAAATTAACATTTGCCTTGAGTCTGGACTTTGCTTTTTCAATGGCTTTAATAATATTTTCAATTCCCTCATAGGTACTTCTGTCCGCCACTTTTCTAATATACTGTAACTCCTCTTTAAAAATCAAGTGATTTGCATCATTCGTTGCCTTAAATAACAAAACATCCCGATACCAGACCACTATGATATCCAGATAATCTTCTATATTGAGCTTATATTCGCTGATCTTCTTAATCGCGGTGACGATTTCATTAACATCCATCTCCGCGATGTATTTCAGCAGCGTCACTGCATCCGCCTTGATATTGTCGAATTCCTCGCTGGCCGCAAGCGCTTTTGCCTTTCCGACATTCCCCCTTGCAAAAGCGGCGCAAACCTCCGCTTTATAATCCGGAACCTGAAGCTCTTTCATCAAATAATTCAGGATGGCTTCATCCGATGCGGGCTTCATATTCAAAATTACGCATCTGCTTAAAATGGTTGGCAGCATTGCCTCCAAGTTGGTTGTCAAAATAATGATAACGGCATAAGCAGGCGGTTCCTCCAACGTTTTTAACAATGCGTTCTGTGCCTGCGCAGTCATCTTCTCTCCCTCATTCAGGATATAAATTTTATAAGGGCTGCTGTAAGGTTTAATTATGATATCCTGATTGATCTGTGTCCGGATATCCTCAGCGCCAATGGTATTCGGCTTCTCATGTGTCACCCGGATAATGTCCGGCTGGTTGTCAGACAGCGCCTGCTTACAAGAATGGCATTCATTGCACGGCTCCGCCTGCTCCGGATGAACCGTCCTTTGCTCACACTGCAGTGCCATAGCAAATATGCGGGAGATAAATTCCTTTCCGCTGCTTCTTTCCCCATGAATGATATAGGCATGGGACACTTTCCCTGTTTTCACTGCATTCATCAGGTGTTCTTTCATTTGCTCCTGACCGATAATATCCTGAAACGATGCCATACTATCTCCTCTCATCTATGCGCTGTCTATATCGTACTCCGAAACAATTGCATATTTCATACCAAAATCTGTTATCATGATTACATAAAAATATCCAGAAGAAGTCCTCTGATTTCTCCTATTCTGCTCAAAATCGCCAAATGATCCTTTTCTTCCCTGACTAATTCCTCCGCCAACAGATCCAATGTCTCATCCACCCTGCGGATGATTCCATATACACGATGCCGCCCTCTGCGGTCGAGAAAATTTTCTCTGGAAAATTTGTGAGAACGGTTCACAACCTCATTCATAAATTCCTTAATCAGGGCGCGGTATTTCTTCATATCCCGAATATCCATTTTTTTGGATATTTTCTTTCCCTGCATGGTAATATCTTCCATAAGCAGGTTTAATCTGTTTTGCAGCTCCGCTTCATCAATCTTACTTGTCAGCATGAACTTAAATGTTTCATCCGTCTGCTGCGACTGATTCGACTGTGTAACCTCCTGCGGCGACTGCGCCTGATTTACCTTAATATCCAAATAACCACCCCTTTCCTACGAATTTTTTTGGGCTTTCCGTCCATCTTGAAACACGCGTTATTCAGAGCTTTGCTTCTCCCTGATCCATGCCTTGATTGCCTCAATGCAGGTATCCAGATTGTCATTGCAAAATCTCTGCTCTAAATCCAGCTCCTCTAATCTTTCATCGGAGAAATCCGCCGCATCCGCAAGATATCGTCTGCACATTTCTTCATATTTCGGATGATCCTGTATTTTTTCACGATCCAGCGCACGCTGCAGTCGTACTCCGTCATCCAGTTCAATATAAATCGGCAATACCCGTCCTGTTCCAAAATACTCTCTGGTTTTCAGAAAGGATTCCGGTGTCCCTATGATCAGATAGTCATAATGCTCCAAATCAATCCGGTCATCCGCTGCCGTGAAATATTTCCAATCCCCATAACAAGTATGATATACTCTCAGTTCAATGATCCGGCCCTGCTCCTGCATCCTGCGAATGCCTTCTTCATCCGTGAAAAAGTATTCCTCTCCGTTATGTTCGCCTTCTCTGACCGGTCTGGTTGTATACGGAACCATCTGCCTGAAATGCAGCGTCGGGTCCTTAAGCAACGCTTTAAATATGGTATCCTTACCGGACGAGCTTTTTCCCATCAGACAAAAAATCTTTCCCATCAATGCTCCCCTTGAAACGATTTCTAATCTTCATCCTCCTGTGTATATGCAAGCGCACACCTGACGGCGCGTTTCCAGCCCTTCAGATGTTCCTTTCTGGCGGCTTCATCCATTAACGGCTCAAATACATGCGCTGCCTCCCAGTTCTGCCTGATATCATCCTTGCCGCTCCAGAAGCCGACCGCGATTCCGGCAAGGTATGCCGCTCCAAGCGCTGTCGTTTCGATACATCCGGGTCGAATGACATTCGCTCCCAGAATATCCGCCTGAAACTGCATCAGGAAATTATTGCTGCTGGCGCCGCCGTCCACCCGCAGGTTCTTAAGCGACGTTCCCGCATCCTTTTCCATGGCCCGGAGGACCTCCTGCGTCTGATACGCCAAAGACTCCAATGTTGCGCGAATCAGGTGCTCTCTGGTAACGCCTCTGGTAATCCCCACAATTGTTCCGCGTGCATATGGGTTCCAATATGGCGCTCCCATCCCGGTAAAGGCCGGTACCATATAAACACCATTGGTGTCCGGAACCGCATACGCTGCGGTTTCCGTTTCCTGCGCCTGACGGATCAGCTGTAATTCATCCCTGAGCCATTGAACTGCCGCTCCGGCCACAAATACACTTCCCTCCAGCGCATACTGGATTTCATCCCCTGTACAGGCAGCAATTGTAGTAAGTAGTCCGTTTGCGGATGTAATTGCCTGTTTTCCCGTATTCATCAGTAAAAAACAACCTGTTCCATATGTATTCTTTACATCGCCCTCATCAAAGCAGCACTGCCCGAAAAGCGCCGACTGCTGATCTCCGGCAGCTCCTGCGATGGGAATGCTGCCTCCGATCAAGGTCTCATCCGTATAACCATAAATACAGCTGGAAGGCTTTACCTGCGGCAGCATACATGCCGGAATCCGAAATAAATCGAGAATCTCCCGGTCCCAGGTCAGCGTATGAATATTAAACAGCATCGTTCTGGAAGCATTGGTATAATCCGTTACAAAGACCTTTCCCTTCGTCAGATTATAGATCAGCCAGGTATCCACGGTTCCAAACAGCAATTCACCGCGCTCCGCCCGTTCTCTGGCGCCCTCTACATGATCCAGAATCCATGCAATTTTACTTCCGGAAAAATAAGCATCCGGAATCAATCCCGTTTTCTCCCTGATCATCGGTCCATAGCCCTGCGCATTCAATTCTTCTATCTGCTCTGCCGTCCGCCTGCACTGCCATACAATAGCATTGTAAACAGGCTTTCCCGTATTCCTGTCCCATACTATAGTAGTTTCTCTTTGATTGGTAATACCGATTGCAGCAACCTCCTCCACTGCAGCCCCAATCTTTCCCAGCGCTTCCACCGCAACCGACAGCTGACTGGACCAGATCTCCATGGGATCATGCTCCACCCAGCCCGGCTGAGGATAGATCTGCGTAAATTCCCGCTGAGCCACAGAACACATGGTTCCTTTTTTGTCAAATAATATACATCTGGAACTGGTAGTCCCCTGATCCAATGCCATTACATAATTTTTCATACCCTCATCATACCCTCTCAAATTAAAATCTTACTCTACTTCTACTACACGAATCATATTGGTTTTTCCGGAAATGCCAAGCGGTACGCCCGCCGTTAACACTACCGTATCCCCCGACTCAACCAAACCGTTTTCTTTGGCAGTTGCCACTGCTTTATCAAATAAAGCATTGGTTGTCTCCTGCTCCTCGATACGCAGAGGTATTACGCCCCATAGTACATTCAGCTGTCTCCAAACTCTCTGATTCACCGTACAGCCGATAATCAGACAATCCGGCTTATATCTGGATATCATCCCTGCGGTAAAGCCCGACATGGTTACCGTGATAATGGCTTTTGCCTTTAAATCCATCGCAGTGGTGCAGCACGCATGGGAAATTGCGGTTGTAATATCCGCTTCCCCCTCTTCGGAAATGCGTTTCATACGTCCGGCGTAATCAATATCCTTCTCTGCACGCTCTGCAATTCTTGCCATGGTCTCCACAGACTGAACCGGGTACTGACCGGCAGCGCTTTCCCCGGAAAGCATAATCGCTGTGGTACCGTCATAAATCGCGTTCGCTACATCGGTAACCTCGGCTCTGGTAGGTCTGGGATTATGAATCATGGATTCCAGCATCTGTGTCGCCGTTACAACGATCTTTCCCTGGGCAATTGCCTTTTTGATCATTTCCTTTTGTAAGACAGGCACTTCCTCCATGGCAACTTCTACACCCATATCACCCCGGGCCACCATGATACCGTCAGAGACTTCTATAATACCGTCAATATCCTCGATGCCCTGCATACTTTCAATTTTCGCAATGATCTTCATATGACTTTCACGATCCGTCAGAATTTTCCGAAGCTCCAGAATATCCTCCTTACATCTGACAAAAGATGCGGCGATATAGTCATAGCCATTCTCAATACCGAACAGGATGTCGCTCTTATCCACCTCATTGATATACGGCATGGATAAAATTGCTCCCGGAACGTTTACGCCTTTATGATTGCTGATGTAACCTCCGTTTACAACGGTACATCTGATTTCCGTATCCGTAACTTCATCCACATTCATCGCGATCAGTCCGTCATCAATCAGAATGCTCATTCCTTTTTTGACATCACCCACCAGACCTTTATACGAAATGGAAACTCGCTCGTTATTTCCCAACAGCTCCTCCGTAGTTAATACAAATTTTTGTCCTTCCGTCAATACCGTTTTGCCGCCTTCAATGTCTCGCAGCCGGATTTCCGGGCCCTTGGTATCAAGCATGGCGGCAATGGGCAGTCCCAGCTGCACCGCTACCTTTCTGACGCGCTCCAGCTTTACCTTCTGTTCCTCCTGCGTCCCATGGGAAAAATTAAACCTTGCCATGTTCATACCGGCTTTCATGAGCTCGGCTAATTTTTCTTCGCTCTCACTTGCCGGTCCTATCGTACAGATAATCTTTGTTTTACGCATAATCGGTTCCTCCAAGTAATGTTTTTATATGTCATGCTGCCTAAAACACTTAATTGCACTGCCTGTCCAATCGGACATACCCTGCACTGACAGATGATTTTTTTGATATGATTGAATCAGTGCAACCGTCACATCCGTCATTCTTTCCCCCGGTATCACAATAGGAATTCCAGGCGGATACAAATATACAAATTCGGTTATGATTCGTCCTGCACTGTCTTTCAGGGCAACCATTTCCGTTTCGTCGTCTGCCGCATCCATGGCCGTTTTAACGGAGCATACTGCTTCCGTCTGTTTTCGTTCTTCTACGGTCCGGTAAAACAATCTCTCCTGCGCTGTCCTATCGTTACAATCTCCTGCAGGTTCAAGACTGTTCCGCCTATCGGCGCACGCACGATCGATCTCATGAAGCGCCTCTGAAAGCCTCCGGAAGCCCTCCTGTTCATCCATAACGGTAATAATAGCTACAACATTCTCCGGACCAGCCATTTCCATCTGAAGACGGTATTTTTCAAGCAGTTCTCTTTGCAGCTGTACTCCGGTATATCCGGAACGCTGTGTCAATATTACAATTTTGCCCGGATCTAAAGCTTTCATGCCATTTTGTATGCAAAAATCCTGATCCAGAACCCGAAGATACCGCAAATCACGGACACTTTCCATAAAAGTCTTCCGATTTGCAAAAAATTGATCAAACCATTCACGTCCATGTTTTTGTATCTGCCTGATACAATGATCCATGGATCCCATCAACAGATAAGAAGGACTGCTGGTCTGATAAATCTTCAAAAAGCGCTTTACTCTGTCCCTGTCAACCCGTTTTCCGTTCACATGAAGCAGAGCTGTCTGCGTCAACGCGGGTAAAGTTTTATGCATACTTTGAATCACCAGATCCGCACCGCATGTTACACTGCTCTCCGGCAACCGCTGATCCAGTCCAAAATGCGCGCCATGCGCTTCGTCCACAATTAATATTTTACCATAAAAATGTATTATATCGGCAATTTCTCTGATATTTGATACAAAACCGTCATAGGTCGGGGATGTAATCATCACTGCCCCTGCCTTTGGTGTTTCCTCCAGTGCCTGACGGACTGATTCTGGACTGACAATTCCGTAAAGGCCATACTCCTGCGTCATTTCCGGAAACAGGGACTTTATCCTTGCTCCCTGCAAATAAACACCATGGTATGCACTGGCATGTGCATTCCTGCCCAAAATCAAGGTGTCACCCTCCCTAACCGCCGTACTGATTGCCGTCAAAATTCCGCAGCTGCTCCCGTTCACCAGAAAATGCGTTTCCTCGGAGTGATATAGCTCTGCTGCACGATTCATGGCTTCTTTCAGTATCCCCTGCGCGTGATGAAGATTATCAAAGCCGTCTATTTCCGTAATATCAAGCTGCGCCATTCCTCCCGGAATCTCCGACTTTGCGTTTCTCTTGTGCCCCGGCATATGAAAAGGATATTGGTCAGATTCATCCAGCTTTTTCAGCCTTTGGTATAAACTATAATTTTCTTCCATTCTGTGACCTGTCTTTTTTGTGCTTCGCGGCCTTTTTACAAAACGGTCGCTTTCCCTGATGAATATAAAGGGTTTCCATCAAAGAACAATACTTATCCGCCATTATTACAAGCCATGCTTCTCTGCAGGCGGGCGGTACCACAGTAAGCGGCCACATATGCTTTTTGATAATATCGCGCTGTCTGGGATTCAGGCGGTATTCCTTTTCTGCATTCTGCAATGCTATGCCCGGATGATAAAAGCCATGCAGCTTCTTGAGCCCGCAATGCTCGGGTGAATGCCAGTCATACTGGAAATAATCATGTAACAATGCGCCCCGAATCAGATCCCGCTTATTGCACCTGATTCCAAGTGTTTTTGCAATAGCCAGACTGCATTTCGCAACATTGATACTATGCCTCCTGACAGACATATTTCCGTGCTGAATATACTCTTCCGACTTTAAAAAATTTTTTGACTCCAGAATATCCGTTCCATACCTTCTGATCATCCGAACCAATTGGCTTCTTTTCCGTATTTTATCCTTCATACGTTTCATTCGATTACTCCATACTTAATAATAGCAAATCACAGGCATCCCGGAATATAAATATTCGTACAGTTCCTTCGCTGCCTGATAGGGAAGATTGATACAACCATGAGAACCTCCGTTTATATAAATCTCTCCGCCAAAATAATTTCTCCAGGCGGCATCATGCATTCCAACAGAACCGTTAAAGGGCATCCAGTAATTCACATAGGACTCCCATGTAGGTCCCCTTAATACCACGTTTCTGGTTTTATAGTCCAGATCATATATGCCTTCGGGCGTTCCGTTTCCGTTCGATATACAGCCGGACACCAAATCTGTCTCCAAAATTAATTCTCCCTCTATATAAAGATACAGATGTTGGTTCCCCAGGTCAATCTCTACATAAGAATCCCCTATATTATTTCCTTCAAAATTCGCACCGCGCCTGCTGTATACAGGTTCCCTGCTTATGGATTTTCCGCTTTGCAGATCTTCTATCAGCGCCGTCGTTTCACCCTCAATATCCAAAAGCCAGCCATAAGTGCTGCTTAATTTTTTCTTTACCCCTGATGTGGTCACAAATTCTTTTTCATTATAATAGGTATTGTGCTCTTTTGCCAGCTCTCTTACATATTCTCTAACAGCAGTCTGATCCAGATATACATATCCGCCGCGGACGGAAATCCAATTATGAATCGTATCCCCGTCCAAAACAACACGTTCCTTACCAAACTCATAGGTAATGGAAGTCTGCGTATAGCGGTTCAGACATTCCACAAGTCTGTTTAATCTGGAATTTTCGGAGCGTATATTCGGCATCCGATATAATCCTTTTCCCTCCAAATCCAGATACTCCTGCTTTTGCAGAAAGGCATCTACAATCATTTCTTCCGCTTCCGGCATCAGGCAGGTACCCTCGTCCTCTTCAATGACCATATATCCCTTCAAATCCGGCATATAATCGCTGATATACGCATTTACAGGCTCCCTTTCATTTTCATCGGAAAATATGGATAAAGCTTCTACCAGCTCTTTGAGTCCTTCTTCATCGTAATCGACCTGCTTTGATACCGTATATTCGGACTTTTGAAAAATTCCGCGAAACCACAAAAACGGATTTTGCTGCTCCCTGATCGCCATAAGCTCGTCCCGAATCTGATAATCTACCGAAAGATCCTGCGCAGATACGGTTTCTGTCACTCCTTCGCGGGCGTTAATCGTCAAATTATAATCCTTCATACTCTGCGTAAGCATTGCACCTGCATCCTGTACTGTCATACAGCTGCAATCCTTTCCGGCAATACTGGTCCCCCAATAAAAATGATTAGAAAAGTATACGGAAAAAGAAAGATACACCGCAGTAAAAATTCCCAATATCATTATTGAAATCAGCAAAAGCTTTCTTTTATTTATCTGCTTTTTTGGTTCCATATCGAAACTCCGTTATTTATAATATCTTTATTATATATGCTTTTATAATATGAATAGTATACCAAAATCTATGTTATAGTAAAAGCCGGGAACGGCCATTATATCTAAAAAATCACCGTTTATATTATGAGCGGCTGCTATAATCTATGATATAAGGAGTGCAAGCGAGAAGAATGTGCAAGCACATTCGGCGAGCGACGAATTATATCATGAATCGCAGATTCATGATATAATAAAAAACAGACAAAAAATTGAGAAGCCTTGATTTTCCAAGTCTTCCCAACATTCCATCATGAGACACGGGGGATTCGAACCCCCGACAACTTGATTAAAAGTCAAGTGCTCTA
>CAYTIH010000012.1:0-47227 GCA_964437825.1 uncultured Clostridium sp.
TTCCCTTTATATTTTCTGGACGGAACAATATAATCCCTTGCTCATTCTGGAGAAGAAGCACATAAGATAGGGGTCTGTATCTCCAAAAATCCCATTTCCGTCATTTTCTGTCTCAGATAAGCAATCATCCGGGAACGGAAAATGATATTGCTTTTTACTTTTTCATTTCTCAGATCCAGATAACGGTATTTTAACCGGATGTCTTCTCTGGTTTCCTTCGAAGTCATAATCTCAAAAGGAAGCTGCTTATATACCTTTCCAAGCACTTCGATCCGCTTTGCTTCAAGCTCAATGGTGCCGGTCGGAATTTTCGGGTTATAGGTTTCCTCATCACGCTTCTCCACGGGACCCTCAACAGAGAGACAATTTTCCTTTGTAATGCCCTTTAACAGGTCGGCCCGGCGGATTACGATCTGAAGCATGCCGTACATATCCCGAAGATCAATAAAGGATACTCCGCCGTGATCACGGATATTTTCAACCCAGCCTGCCACCTTCAGAGTCTTTCCGATGTCCTGTTCGCTTACTTCTTTGATTGTTTTTGTTCTGTAGATGTTTTCGGTAACCATTCTTTTCTCCTTTTTCCTTCCGGGACTTTTTGGCGTGTCGGTCTCGTGTTTCAAAGCCTCAGCGTTTCTGCGCGTCCGCTGCGCAGACATTTTTTCTCACTTTCACACACAAAAAAGGCCCGGAATACATTTTGCTGTATTCCGGGACGGATATTTTTTCCGCGGTACCACCCGTTTTGAAGCTCGGAACTGCTGCCCGCTTACACGGCATCCGAACTCCCACTCTAAGCACGTAACGTGTGCCTGCGTCCTGCCCTAGCGGGTTACGGTTCAGACAGGCTGCTCCGGAGCGTTCCCTTCGTTACTTCCCACAAACAGCGCTCTCAGTCGGTGACGCCGTATTCCTGTCGTGTTTCATAGCAAGAGTCTCTTTCAATGCATTTCAAGCTTCATCCTTCTCATGAATATTCTTATATAAATTGTATACATGCATCCAGATGAATGAACTTGGTTAGATGTTACCACTATCATTTTCCGATTGCAAGATTTTTTTGCCGAAATTTGAAATTTTTGTAATGGAACGATTGATATCCTAATGTTTACCGCCTTGAGTTTCCGCGAAAATATTGACAAAGAACCCGAATTCTGTATAATTAATTTCGGACAGAGGCGTTTCTACAGCATTGACTTTAGAGACGCTTTTTATTGTAAAAGCAGGCGGAGACATAGTGTGCAGGAGCGTCACAAATAGCCCTGATGGCAGACGGGAAACAGCTTTCGCGGATTTCCCGCCGCCCCGTTGCTGACGCTCCGGAATGGGGATTTTTATGAATTTTAGCGACATGCCCTATGAACGGGTTACTTATGAAGCTGTGGAAGCACGCTATCAAAAGCTTCTGGAAAATTTTCGCAAGGCTCCTGACGGCGAAGCCTGTCTGGATATTCTGAAACAGCGCTATCGGCTTTTGGCCGATATGACGCCCATGGAGCTTTGCTGCGTAAGACATGACATGGATGTCAATAACGCTTTCTATGCGGCGGAACAGGATTACTATGACAAAATCGGTCCAAGGATTTCCGATTTGTCCCATCAGTTTGACAGGCTGCTTCTCAGTTCCCCACACCGTCCTTTTCTGGAAGGCGTTCTGGGACATCAGGCCTTCTTAATGATGGAAGCGGCGCAGCAGGGCTTCGACAGCCGGCTCATCCCTCTTTCACAGGAGGAAAACAGTCTTCTTTACCAGTATAATCAGTTGGTATCCAATGCTACCGTTCTATGGAACGGGAAGCAAATCAAACGTTCTTTGCTAGTGCCTGAAACCGCAGCTTCAGACCGTGAAATCAGGAAGCAGGCCGCTCTGGCTCTTTCCGATTCCTGGGAAGCGCAGCGGGAAGATCTGGAAACGATTTATGACCGCCTGGTACATAACAGGCATGGGCAGGCGCAAATGCTGGGTTTTTCCGATTACGTGGAATTAAGCTACCTGCGCATGAACCGCATCGGCTATACCCCCGATGATGTATGCCGTTTTCGGGAACAGGTAAAGCATACTCTTGTTCCGTTTCTGGAAAGGCTGGAAGATCGCCGCCGAAAACGCCTGAAGCTGGACCACCTGTATCACTATGACAATTCGATTTTCTTTATAAACGGAAATCCTATGCCCATCGGCAATACAAAAGCTTGTCTGGACGCCACACGCGAAATGTATACCCGTCTGTCTCCGGAAACCGCCGAATTCATCTCCTTTTTGCTGGATCACGGTCTCTATGATGTGGAAATCCGCGACGGCAAGCGGGACGGCGGATATATGACCTCTTTTGAAAAGTACCGGACTCCGTTTATTTTTGCAAACTTTGACGGAACGCGCGAAAATGCTTATATCATGTGTCATGAGGGCGGTCATGCCTTTCAATACTACCTCAAACGGAACGAAGAAATCCGTGAAAAATGCTGGTATTCTTCAGAGACAGCAGAAACCCACGCCATGTCCATGGAATTTTTTACCTGGCCTTATATGGAGCTGTTTTTCGGCGACAGAGCACAGGACTATCGTACGCTTCACCTGGAAGATGCCCTGCGCCTGATTGCCCGTGAATGCCAACAGGATGAATTTCAGCAGCTTATTTATAAACATCCGGATATGAGTCCGGCCAAGCGAAACGAGCTATGGTCTCAGCTGGAAAAAGCCTATTTCCCGGGAAGGGATTTCACCGGCAGCCAAAATCTGCAAAACGGCTGCGGATGGCAGCGGATTCCCCATATGTTCCAATGGCCCTTTTATGCCATAGACTATGCCCTCGCGCAGATCTGTGCGCTGGAATATCTGCATTGGATGAACCTTGACCGCAATGCTGCCTGGCAGAGTTATCTGACCTTCTGTATCCAAACGGGTACGGAGAGCTTTCCGCAGCTGGTACGTCATGCCGGTCTGGATGATCCCTTTACGGAGGGAACACTTCAAAAGCTGGTAGAATGGCTGCAATCGCAGTTTCTAACATAAATTATGCCTCAAAGGGGCCGGACTTCCTGAAAAGGATCAATCGCTAAGAAACCACACACTTTCAATACGAGGAGGATTCATTATGAAAAAGAAAACGAAATTCAAAACCTGCCTGTCCATGCTGTCCGTCGGCGCTCTCTTATTGTCTGCCTGCGGCAACAGCGGTGACAGCACCTCTCCCGACGGCTCAGGGAACAGCGTCTCAACTGACGGCGCCACTTACACCTATACCTACGCCTCTCCTGACACTCCGGTTACCTGGAATGTTCATGAGACCGAAGTCGTTGAAGATATCACAAGCTATACCGAGATTCCTCTCTGGCAGCTTGTATTAAACGATACCGCGGACGGATACGAATGGGTCTGTGAAATGGCGGCAGAGGAACCTCAGGACGTCACTGCAGAATATGCAGGTGATGAAAAATGGGGAATTCCTGCAGACGCCACAGAGGGCTATGCATGGCGTGTAACCCTGAATCCGGATGCAAAATGGGAGGATGGCACCCCGATCAATGCGGACAGCTACATCTATTCCATGCAGCAGCTTCTGAATCCGGAAATGAACAATTATGCGGCATCCGACTACTATACCACGCTTCCGATCTATCATGCGGAAAACTATTATAAATCCGGCGAGGGCGTTATCAAAAAGCTTGTAACGGACATGGATACCTACGAAACGGCCGACTATGGAGACGCGCCGCTTTATATCAGCTTTACTCAGGCAACAAGCGCATTCTGGGGCTACTCCGGCGCGGATTACTATTACGGCTATGAAGAATATTATGTAAACGAAGCAGGGGAAGACCTGATGGAGAAATACGGAAACGAGGATTATGTATCCGTCACGGATGAGGTCATTACCGACATTAACTATATGCTGATGAATTTCTGGGGCGAGACAGAAGTAAATCCGGACAACTATCTTTCCATGGCCTTTTACGAAGAAGAACTGCCGCCCGTTACCTTTGATGACGTCGGCTTCTTCAAAACAGGGGATTATGAGCTGACCGTCATTCTGTATAACCCTTTGACCCCTTACTTTTTTAAATATAACAGCAGTTGTTTCGCTCTGGTTAACGAGGAATTATATGAAGCCGGCAAGATCGCAACCGGAGATATGATCAAGACCAATTACGGAACCTCCGTAGATACCTACATGTCCTACGGACCTTATAAACTTGTCAGCTACCAGTCCGATAAGGAATGGCGTGCTACGGTAAATGAGAATTGGTACGGATGGACTGACGGAAAGCATGACGGTTTATATCAAACAACGGACATTGTCTGCACTGTCGTAGAAGATACAACCACTCAGGAGCTGCTTTTCCTGCAGGGTAAGCTTGACAGTCTGAGTCTGAATGCCGAAACTATGGAAAGATATCAGGGAAGCGATTACCTTACCTATTATTCCGGAACCTATCTTTACTACCTCAACATCAATAATGACGAAGCGTCTTTGTCAGCCCGTGAAGAAAGCGGCATTAACAAAACGATTTTGACCTACGAAGATTTCCGCAAGGGTATCTCCCTTTCCATGAACCGTTCGGAATATCTGGCAATGCAGGGCTACGGAAAAGCCTTATATGGTTATATCAGCGATTATTATGTCAGTGATGTCGATACAGCAGCACGCTACCGTGACTGCGAACCCGCCCAGGAAGTTCTGAAAACCTTCTACGGTGTATCGGACATAGATGAAATTACCGGTTATGATCTGGAAGCTGCGAAATCCTATCTGGTATCCGGTTATGAGCAGGCGCTTGCTGACGGCGTTGTAAGTGAAACAGATAACTTTGTATTTGATTATCCTACCTGGGATAACGAAACACATTCGGTCAAAGAAGTCAATTTCATGCAAAACGCTTTGGATGCGGCAACGGAAGGTACAGCTCTGGAAGGACGTATTACCGTAAATATGGTTGTCAGTGAAGATTATTATGCAACGCTCGACAGCGGTGAATATGACCTCTGTATGAACGCCTGGAACGGTGCTGCCTCCGATCCTTACGCCCTGATGGAATATTTTGTAACCGACAATGCATCCCCGCAGCCTTACTTGGGTTTTGATCCTGAAACCGAAACACTGGATATTGAAGTCAACGGAGCCATAGAAACCCGCACCTATTATGAATGGTATAACGTACTCAACAACGGCGAATACGCAATTGCTGAAACTGATGTAAGAAATGAAATTCTGGCTGCCATGGAGCTCGGACTTTTGCAGAAATACCGCGACTGTCCTTTCTGGAGCACAAGCTCTTGCACCCTGCTCAGCATGAAGATCGCATATCCGACCTACGAATCGGTATTTGAAGTAGGTCTCGGCGGTGTCCGCTGTATGACCTTTAACTATACGGATGCGGAGTGGGAAGCTTTCTGTGCGGAAAATAACAATCAGTTAAATTATCAGTAAATACACTTTCCATTTCTGATCATTAAGAGAGGAACTGACGACATGCGAAATATGTGGAAATACATTTTAAAGCGTATCCTTTTGATGTTGTTTGTCTGCTTCATCATTATGACGATGTGCTTTGTCATGATCCGAATGCTTCCGGATCAGCTCCCCCGGGGCACCGGGGATTATGCTTCAGCCGTTCTCGCCATGCGCAAAGCATGGGGATACGATGAACCGATCCTGACACAGTATCTGATTTTTTTGAAAAAAGTGTTTACCGAGTGGGACTGGGGTGTCTGTACGAAAGTCGGCACCTACCTAAATCCCGTTACCAATCATATTGCCCAGAAGCTTCCGCCGACCATTGCGATTAATCTGTGGTCCATATGCATCAGTATTCCTCTGGGACTTTTGTTCGGGATTTACGCCGCACTAAAGAAAAATAAATGGCAGGATCACATTATTTCCACAGTCATTATGTTCTTTATTTCCGTACCGGCTTATATCTATGCATTTGTTCTGCAATACTTTTTCGGATATAAGCTGGGATGGTTTCCCCTTGTAATGGCATCCGGCAATGATTATTTTTCTTCTGAAATGTTAAAATCCATGGTGCTGCCCATTCTGGCAATGTCGTTCGGTACCATTGCCAGCCTGATGCGCTCCGTCAGAGCAGAACTGACGGAAACCCTGACCAGCGACTATATGCTGCTGGCGCGTACCAAGGGGCTTACCATACGTCAGGCAACTATGCGCCATGCCCTGCGCAATTCCATGGTTCCCATCATGCCCATGATTATCAGTGAGTTTGTTCTGGTGCTGTCCGGTTCTCTGGTCATTGAGAAGATTTTCGGTATTCCGGGAATCGGCAGCACCTATGTATCCTCCATTCTGGAGCGGGATTACAACCTGTTTCTGGCTGTCAGTATGTTTTATACGGTAATCAGCCTGGTCGCTACGCTGGTGATTGATTTAAGCTATGGTCTTGTAGATCCCCGGATTCGTATAGGAGGTGGAAAAAATAATGAATAATCAGACTTTTCCGGACATCCCCGCAGAAAAATTCGAATTTGTACAGCGAGAGGAAGAAATTCATGACGCCCGCTTTGAAACAAAGCCGATCGGATACTTCCGCGATGCCTGGAACCGCTTTCAGAAAAACAAAAGCTCGGTTGTTGCGGCCGTTATCATCATTCTTTTAGTCATCTTTGCCGTCTTTACGCCGATTCTGGCCACCTATAACATGTCCTTTACGGACTCTTATTATACGTATACTCTGCCAAAAAGTAAATTTTTCAGCCGTTTTGGTATTTGGGACGGATACACTAAGCGTACCTTAAATCAGCAGAACTATGATTATTATGACGGTATGGGCGCAATCGTTTCCGTAAGTTCCTCCTATGAGAAAACGGAGAACGGAAGAACCAATACCTATTACGATGTGACGCTGGATACTTATCTTTCGGTCGGCTATGTTTATATGAACCTTTCCGTATCCGAATACGAAGCAGCGCTTGCATATCAGGAGAAAACCGGAAAACAGCTGTTCTATCCGATGATTGATACCGGCAAGGTACAGCTGGAGCGAAATGAAACGAATGCAAATTTCTGGTATGAGCACAACCAAAAAGGAATTGCACAAAGAGATGCGGACGGCGGCTATGTCCCCATCTATAAAACCGACGAAAACAGCCCCGACGGTCTGGCTTACTATAGCTCGAAAATGAACGGGAACCAATATCAGGTACGTGTCTATTATTATGACTGGTTTACCTATAAAAACGGACAGGAGCCGGCATTCCTGTTTGGTACCGATTCCATGGGACACGATATTCTGACCCGTCTGGCATCGGGCGCCCGCTTCTCTCTCCTTCTCAGCTTTGTCGTTTCCATCCTGAACTTTGTAATCGGACTGATTTACGGAGCAATCGAGGGTTATTACGGCGGCAAACTGGATATGATCATGGAGCGTATTGCCGATGTTCTTTATTCGGTTCCCTATATGGTGCTGTTCTCCCTGCTGCAGCTGCGCTGGGGCAAGAATATCGGCGTTGTGGGCGCACTCCTTCTTGCATTTGTGCTGACCGGATGGATCGGCGTTGCCAGTACGGTCCGCACACAGTTCTATCGCTATAAAGGTCAGGAATATATACTTGCCGCGCGGACTCTGGGGGCAAAGGACCTGCGTCTGATTACAAGACATATTCTTCCGAATGCTCTCGGCACCATTGTTACCTCCTGTGTCCTGATGGTTCCGGGCGTTATATTTACAGAATCCTCCCTGTCCTATCTGGGCGTTCTGAATCTGGATTCCTCAACCCTGACCAGTGTAGGAACCATGCTCTCAAACGGACAGACGGCACTATCAACCTATCCACACGCCATTTTCTTTCCGGCACTGTTCATCTCACTGATGATGATTTCCTTTAACCTGTTCGGAAATGGTCTGAGGGACGCCTTAAATCCTTCTTTGAGGGGCGCAGAAGAATAGAAAAAGGAAAGATATTATGGAAAACAAAGAAAAAATCTTACAGGTAAATAATTTGACGATTTCTTTCCGCACCAATGCCGGATACGTGCGTGCCGTACGCGATATCAGCTTTGATCTGTATAAAGGCGAAACATTGGCAATTGTAGGTGAATCAGGCTCCGGAAAATCAGTGACCGCCAGATCCCTGATGGGGATCTTAAGCCCCAATGCAATTGTGGATGGCGGCTCCATCCTTTACGAGGACGTTGATCTTCTGACATTAAAGGAGGACCAATTCCACAAATACCGCGGAAATAAACTGGGCATGGTCTTTCAGGATCCGTTGTCCTGCCTGAATCCGATTATGAAAATCGGAAAACAGCTGACAGAATCCATGCTTTTAAATGAAAAAATCTCCCGCGCGGAGGCAAAGGACCGTGCATTAAAGCTGTTAGCCGGTGTCGGAATCTCCGACCCGGAGCACAGATACAACCAGTATTCCTTCGAATTATCCGGCGGTATGCGTCAAAGGGTGGTCATTGCCATTGCCCTTTCCGCCAATCCGGAAATTTTGATCTGTGACGAGCCCACTACCGCTCTGGATGTTACGATTCAGGCACAGATTCTGGAACTGATCAATGCTATCAAAAAGCAGCGGCAGCTTTCAGTCATATTCATTACGCATGATATGGGCGTAGTCGCAAATATGGCGGACCGCATTGCGGTCATGTACGCCGGAAAAATTGTAGAGTACGGAACGGTGGACGAAATCTTCTATCACCCCGCGCACCCTTATACATGGGCACTTTTATCTTCCATACCGGATCTTGATACTCATGAAACACTGGAGGCTATCCCGGGTACGCCCCCGAATATGCTGTTTCCTCCGAAAGGAGATGCCTTTGCCGCGCGTAATAAGTATGCAATGGCAATCGATTTTGAGCAGCAGCCGCCGCTCTTTCAGATCTCGGATACCCATTATGCAGCCACCTGGCTTTTGCATCCGAATGCCCCAAAGGTGCAGCCGCCCGAGATTCTGACGCAGCGTATCCGCAGGATGAAGAAGATGGAGGGAAACAATCATGCCGACTGAAACAACGGATATTCTTCGAGTAGAACATTTAAAGCAATATTTTCCATCCGGAAAAAACTGGATTAAAGCAGTGGATGACGTCAGCTTTACCGTCAAAAAGGGAGAAATCTTCGGACTGGTGGGCGAATCCGGATGCGGTAAAACCACTACTGCCCGTTCCATTATCAAGCTATATAAAATCTCCGGAGGGAAGGTGTGGTTTGACGATAAGCTGATCGCCTCCGGTACTATGGATGAAAAGGATTCGATCCGTCAGGCAAAGGCCGCTCTCAAATCGGCAGCTCCGGCAGATCTTCCTGCTGCAAAAGCGCATCTGTCAGAGGCAAAGGAAAACTATCGTCAGGCCGTAGCGCAATCCCGTGACATAAACCGCAAGTTTCCGTCCGTAACACAGATCCAGATGATTTTTCAGGACCCGGTGGCGTCTTTAAATCCCCGTATGACGATCAAAGAAATCATTGCAGAGGGTCTGCGTATCCGCGGTATGAAGGACGAAAAAGCGATTGAACGAATGGTTTTTGATGTGCTCGGCAAGGTAGGCCTGCTGCCTGAACATGCCAATCGGTATCCGCACGAATTTTCCGGCGGTCAGCGTCAACGGATCGGTATTGCCCGCGCCATTATTATGGAGCCCGAAATGATCATTGCCGATGAACCGGTATCCGCCCTGGATGTATCCATTCAGGCTCAGGTAATTGATCTGCTCGGTCAGCTTCGCAAGGACATGGGCCTTACCATTCTCTTTATCGCTCATGACCTGTCGGTGGTGAAGTATTTTTCTGATCGTATCGGCGTTATGTATTTCGGCCATCTGGTAGAATTGGCAGAATCGGATGAATTGTTTCTTCATCCGCTCCACGGCTATACCCGCGCACTGCTTTCCGCAATCCCGATGCCGGACCCCCACTATGAAAGGCAGCGGCGCCGTCTCATCTATCAGCCGCCCGAATACAGCAAAGAGGAACTTGCAGAGCTGTCCCTGCGTGAAATCTATCCCGGACATTTTGTCCGATGTACCGAAAAAGAAGCAGAAGCGATGAGGAGTATCTCCGAATGAAACGATATGCAGGCACTTTGGCCGCATTGGTCTGCGGTCTTGCCCTTATGATTTTATGTTTTTTCTGGCAGGAGCCGGGCGCCATATCCGGAACCCGGGAGCGGCTTCGTATTCTCAGTAATGCCGCTCTGGTTCCGGGAGTCCTTTTGACGGGGATCGGCGGTCTGGTTAAAATCTCCGACGAGCAATTCTTCGACGGTATCAAATATACAATGCACCGTATCGCATCCCACCTGCGCCGCGAACCCGGGCGCCATGCATCTTATTATGAATATACTCACCGTGAAAGGCGGCGCGGAAATGCCCGTTCTCTGCTGCTTGCAGGCTTCTTTTTCCTGATCCTTGCGGTGATTCTTACATTGTTATTTTATGTATGATGCTTGCGCAAAAAAGAAAGACCTGTGAATACGGCGTATTTTGCAGGTCTTTCTTTTATTCGGCAGCTTTAATAACAGAGCGTCTCGCTGCCAAGCAGCATAGCCTGCTCCACGAGCTGCTTAAATTCAAGCTTGTATTCATCCTCCTGTACCGAACGCAGATCCTCTAAGCAGGAAAGAATGCCCATATAGGTTGCAGTACCCTTATAATCGCTGTCGCGCAGCAGCATTCCGAACTGGGCTACACAGCCTGCAAACAGAATATTCTCAGACGGTTTTCTGTGAATGCTTTCCGTACCGATGGTATAATCAAGCTGTGTGCTTCTGTTTTCCTGCGGCTCTTTGTAACGAATATGAAGGGTACTCCAAACCGCTGCAGCAGTCGATGCTGCTCCCGGAGTCAGTTTGATTTCGTACAGCACGGTGACACAATGACCGGCGCCGACTTCTCCGGCGTCCTTGGTATCATCCGTAAAATCTTCGTTTGCAAGAGCTCGGTTTTCGTACCCGATCAGACGATATTCACTGACCACGTCCGGATTAAATTCCATCTGAAGCTTCACATCCTTTGCAACTGTAACGAGAGTCGCTCCCATTTCCTTCACAAGAACTTTTCTTGCTTCGTTCAAAGAATCAATATAAGCATAATTACCGTTTCCCTTATCCGCCAGCGTTTCCATCTTATTGTCCTTGATATTGCCCGTTCCAAAACCGAGCACGGACAAATAAACGCCGCTCTCTTTTTTCCCGGAAATCAGTTCTTCCAGCTCATCCACCGAGGTCAATCCTACATTGAGATCCCCATCGGTCGCCAGAATCACACGATTGTTTCCGCCCGGAATAAAATATTCCTCTGCCAGCTCATAGGCGGTCTCTATTCCCGCACTGCCGTTGGTAGAACCAGAGGCATTCAGTCTTTCCAGGGCATCTATGATAATCTGGGTATCGCTGCCCTTTGCTCCCTGCAGGACAATCCTGTCCTCACCTGCGTAGGTAACAATAGAAACCCTGTCCTTACTTGTCAGGTTAGCGGAAAGCATGGCAAAGGACTGCTGTAATAACGGAAGCTTATCCTCACTATACATAGATCCCGATACATCGATCAGAAAAACCAGATTGGACGGCGGAGTCTCTGAAAAGTCCACTGCCTCCGTTTGTAAGCCGACCATCATCAGATAGCTGTCCTCATTCCAAGGGCATCTTGTAATTTCCGTATTCACACCAAAGGGTTCTCCTGATTTCGGACCGTCATAATTGTAGCTGAAATAATTGATCATCTCTTCCAGTCTCACACTGTCCTTCGGAATCCATGAAAGCTCATAACCGTCCAGAAGCATTCTTCTTACGTTACTGTAGGATGCGGTATCCACATCAGCGGAAAACGTGGAAAGCGGCTGCTCCGACACGGATAAAAAGCCGTTCTCATGAATCTCTCCATATTCCTCTCCGCTCATTGGCTCCCCATAATACACTTCATAGGGCAAATACTCACAATCAGCATAGCTATCCGCCATAGAAGCGCTTGAATCGTAATCCGCCTCATTGGTCTCATACATCCATTCTCCCTGTACCTCTCCGTCCTCTGTCTCTCCGCTTTCCGCTTTGCCTCCGTTTGCAGATATGTCCGCATTCCCGCTGACACGGACATCATCCGCTGTCACATCGTTTTCTGCGGCTTGTTTTTTCTCATCCTGCGCACTTTTGCAGCCTGCAAGCACACTTGCCATCAAAGCAATCCCCACAACTCCCGGAATCCATCTTTTTCTCATAATAATCTCCCTTCCGGAGCGTCAGCAACGGAGCGGCGGGAAATCCGCGAAAGCGGTTTCCCGTCTGCCATCAGGGCTATTTGTGACGCTCCTGCACAAATAGCTGTGTGAAAAATCAGCATATCAATGTGATTTTTCACACTAATCTCCCTTCCTGAGCGACTTGTCGTGAAGAGGCAAAATCTTACCAAAGTAAGATTGCAAATATCAAATTTGCATCTGCCATCTAATGTTTCCTTGTCGCTTTCTGATTAAGATACGATCCGGCGTACTCCTTTTTATGGGTTTTTTTGGAAATTTTGAAATTGATGGAAATTTTACCTTCTATCTGCTTCTCCTGCTCCACCAATTCCTTTTCCGTCTTATTCACGAGCTGCAAAATTTCTTCTGCACGGCGCCGAAGAAGAATACCCTCATTGGTCAATTTGATTTTTCGTGTCCCCCTATCGAACAGTTTTACGCCAATTTCTTCCTCCATCTGTGCAAGCTGACGGGAAAGCGTCGGCTGCGTGATGTGCAAAACCACAGAAGCCTTTGTTATGTTTTTTTCTCAATTATTCTATTTCCACAAGCTCATAAACATCCCCGCCGTCATAACGAACCAGAAGTCTTACCGCGCTTCCTTTCATTAGGCCGTTTTCCGAATTCCCATTCTCATCAGGATACTGAACAACCCGTATGAGATCCGTTTCGGAAAGCTCCCGGGGCCTATCATCTAAATCCAGACAGATCTCATAAAGAACAGCCCCCTCATAAGCCAGATCATCGGAAATCGTTACTTCCTGCACAATACCGCAGATTTCCAAAAGTTCCGCCTTCGCATTCTCCTCAGAAGCGCTGTCGGCAGCTGCCTCACTGTTATATTTTCCGGAAGCAGCATCCTCTGCCATGGTGCTTTGATCACTCTCCTGCACCATATTGCTTTCAAACTCAAAGGAATCCGTCGTTGCAGCATTTTCCTGAAATCCATCGTAATCATAGCCGTTCTGCTCGGATTCCTGCGCGGCAGCATCAAAAGCAAGTTCTTCCTGCGCCTCATCATTTACTATCATATCAGCCGCGCCGGAAGTATCCGCCGCAAACGCCGCATCGTTTTTTTTGCCGGAGGTTCTGACAATGACCGGAATTGCAATGACAAGGCACAGGCACGCCGCAGCTATCCCGGAATATAAATACATCCGCTTTGCATGAAAAATACCGCCAGTTTTCCTGTTTACCTTCTTATGTGCATTCTTGCCTGTATCTGCGGTTATCGTCCTTCCTGCATACTCAGATACATTCATTTCTGCTTCCGCAGTCTCATACCGTTCACAATTCCCGCTGCTTACGACCGGAGGCGTTTCTCTTTGTACCTGCATTGCTTTTTCATGAAGCTTCGGTTCGATGCGGCTCCATAAATCAGGGATTTCGGATTCCAGCAGATTTTCATATTCATTTTTCAAATCCTTACTCATAGCCACACCTCCTTAATTTTTTCATTGCATTTTGGTACTTCCAAGTAACGGTACCCATTGGTATATGTAGTACTTCGGCAATTTCCCGAAAGGTCATATCTCCAAGTACCTTCATATTTACAATCTGGCGCTCTCCGTCTTTCAGCTGTGCCAAGGCCTCCTGAATCGCGATATTACCAACGACCTCATTTTCCACAGGCCGGTTTTCCATGTCCGTAGGAATTCCTACGCCCCCGGCTTTCCGATTGCCGCTCTGCATACCTGCAGCCGCATTCCCCATGTTTTCATTCATTCTGACTGTTTCCCCAAGGTCAGGATCGGACAACAGCACCTCTCTTTTATGCTTTCTGATCCAGTCAAGCGCCATATTTCTGGCTATCGCTGCCAAGTATCCCTTATGTCCGTTTCCGGGCTTGTAGCTATCCGCTATGTCCCAGAGCTTGATAAAAAACTCACTGGTGACATCCTCCGTACTCTCCCGGTTTTTTAGAATCTCAAAAATAACAGAATAAATGAACTTCACATAGGCAAGATAAATTTCCTTCAGACCGTCCTTATCCCCGCTTCGAATACGCAAAACGGCCTGCTCAAATTCCTGCTCTGTCACAATCTCTCCTTTCCGCGCCAGAGTATCTCCTTTTCCCATTGTCATCCAACATAAATACGTCTGCCCGCACATTTTTTTATGGGAAAATAAAAATTTTTCTACATATAAAATTTACAATACTCAGGATAAAATAGCAAATAAGACATTCAAGCAAATGACAGCCCGAAAGCGCTTCTTTGAAACGATCCGCGGATGCAATTCCGCAAAGCTGCGCACCCATGTCCGAAAACATCTTTTTGACTATATCAGAATCCACATTTGTTTTCCTATTTTTCTTCACAGTATATCCTCAATTAAATGAACAAATTCTGCCGTATCAGTACTAATTGTTATAAATAAAACAAAGTGATTTAGCAAAATACATAAAAAAAGAGCCTGCCATAGTTAAAAACTATGACAGACTCCTGCTCCGGCTTCATTCACCGTTTTTCACGTTCTCTCCATACTTGTTCTCCATGGTATCTCTGATCATCAGCAGCGTGCTGGTTTTAGCCGCGCCCAGCTCCTTTGGGGTTAAAGGCTCGCTGATCGGCTTTTTCCCAAGTGCCCGGCTCATAAAGCTGTAAATCATAAGACCGATTCCGGCCCCCAAATACAGAAACGCAGCCATCATGGCAGCTCCCGCCTTCTGCAGAAGTATCTTGGACAGCGGAACATTGATTGCATAAAGCGCAGCCGCTAAAATTGCAAACACAATCGCTCTTTTTCTTTTTTCATTCTACATGATACTCTTGAGATATCCTGCCGCAATCACAGCCAGAATACCTCCTATGGAGGATCCTATCAGATTTACAATGAGCTGATAGCTCCAATCCACTTTTTCCTTTCCCTTATTCGGAATAGGTAATACTGCAAACCAGATACTGCTGAAAACAGACCGCATGGCATTCATGCTAAAGCCCGTACTGTTCAGGGTCAACGCAAGAAACGCAACTGCACCGAATCCGACTAATCCGACGATCAACGCCTGATTTCCAGCCTTCAAACCGCTGACGCCCGCAATGCACATGAAAACCAGAAACAGGAACACAAACGTCGCAATGATTTCCTGAATAAAATTTAACGGAAGATTTTTCTCTACCGGATATGCTGCAAAGATACCTCTCTTTGGCGCATCCCCGGACGCCTGAAAGGAATCCCAGAAGAAAATCATACAGATCAGCACCGCTGCCCCCGCAGCCAGAAACTCCATCAGCAAATAAAGCGCCGCTTCTTTTATCCCCAGCCCTGCATAAATCACGCTTCCAAACACAACACCGGGATTCAGGTAAGCCGGTCCTCCCATAATCGCTGCAACGGCCAAGCCGAATCCTACAGCCAGACTCCATGCAAATACCAGTTCAATATAATTCAACGTTGATACCAATGTCTTTTTCAGGGATATATTGCACATATATGCATAACCCCCCAATAAAAAAATCAGGCTTCCGATAAACTCTGAAAGATATGTCATTTGTAATTTTCCCCCTCACCTTTTCTCTTTTGTACTTTTTGATTACTCGTTTAACTCATTGAACGTATCGGTCAGATGCAACAGCTTGGAATTGATTTCTCTGCTGGTCTCCGCCATGCCCTCCGCGAGCTTTTGCACCTCGGTTGCAACCACTGCAAACCCCCTTCCGCTTTCTCCCGCACGCGCCGCTTCAATGGAGGCATTCAGCGCCAGTATATTCTGTCTCTTACTATATGCCGCGATTTTAGAGGTGCTGGCATTGGCAGAATCAATTTCCCCCGCCGCTTTGGAAATACCGTCCCTCAGCTTTGTTACAATATGCGCATTCTGCTTTTCCTGATAACTGGAACGCACAAACATATTGATCACATCACCCAATAAATTTGCCGATGCCTCAATCTCCTCACGCGTTTTTACATTTACCTTGTGCAGCGCTTCAATATAGGCATCCTCATCAATCCCCAGCTCCCTTGCCGTTGCGCGGAATGCATCATCATCCGGATTTTCGGGCAATACCTGTCCACCGATTACGCTTCCCAAAACCGTTCCGTCTCCCAACGTAATGGGAATTCCGAAATCAACCAGACCTGCGTGACAGGAATATACGCCCTTTCCTTCCTTGTCACATTTTTCGCAGCGTCTGCATCCCTCTTTACTTCCTCTTGTCAGCTTAATACAAAAGTCCGTAAAATTATAACATCCGCTGATGTATTTCCCATCTGCGCCAACTGCCACCGTTGCCAGACCTGTACTTTTCGCCCAGTTATTCATGATGCTCTCAAATTTTACCATGTCACAGAAGTCTTCAATTTTCATCTCTTTCGTCCCCTTTTATGTTTATTTTATACAAATTTATCGCCAATTTTAATTCAATTTATGTATATTTTATTGTACCATTTTGTAAACGCAAAGTAAAATGTATAATGTGCATAGTTGCTATGCGTATAGCGCATAAAAAAAGTATTGCATTTACGCCGTGCGGATATTATACTGAACATACCAATTACGCAGCATACACAGGATGAAAGGGATATGAAGAATGCCAATCAGCTATGACTATTACCGCATTTTCTATTATGTAGCAAGATACGGAACCGTAACACACGCCTCCAACATACTTGAGATTAACCAGTCCAATGTCACACGTACAATTCAAAAGCTGGAACAGGAGTTAAAATGCAAGCTGTTTACCCGCTCTAACCGCGGCGTCAGACTGACACCGGAAGGTAAAAAGCTCTATATTCATGTTGCGAATGCTGTGGAAGAAATTCAGAAGGGAGAAAATGAACTTGCCGTAGATACTGCGCTTCAATCCGATACAATCACCATCGGAGCCAGCGGCACCGCGCTTCATGCGGCTGTTTTGCCCATACTAACGCATTTTCGGAAACGCAATCCCGATATTCACGTCAGAATCTCCAATCATCTTACGATACAGGCAATTGAAGCCGTCAAAAACGGTCTGGTGGACTTTGCCGTCGTTGCCACTCATATCAAAACGGAATCCCCACTGGTGCAGATCCCCATAATGCCCATTCGGGATATTTTAATCGGAGGCCCTTCCTATTCCTATTTGTCGCAGCAGACACAGCCCCTGCATCTCATTCAGGAGCATCCTTTGATCTCTCTTCGGAAAGAATCCATGACATACCTGTTTTACAGCCAATTTTTTCGTGATCACGGCTGCATCTATCAGTCCGACATGGAAACTACCGCCGCGGAACAGATTCTGTCTATGATCCGCGGTGATCTCGGAATCGGCTTTGTTCCCGAGATTTACGCTAAAGAAGCGCTTGCCAATCGGGAGGTTGTCCGGATTCCCTTAGAGCAGGAAATGCCGGAGCGCCAAATCTGCCTGATCGAAAACGATAACTACCCGCTAAGCATTGCCGCCAAAGAGTTCAAGCAGCTGCTGCTTGGATTGCGGTGAACCGGCTTTCTGCGCCGTCCGCCGTCGGTACCATTTCTCAAATCGAGCAGGAGTCTAACCATTAGTTGATCAGCCGACCTCTCACACCAACTAACATACCGTTCGGTACTAGGCGGTTCTTTAGTTTTCATATACTGCCAGATAATAGTCAAGCATGGACATATATCCCAGTATTTCTACCCTTCGAACTGGGTTCGGTTTAAATTTACCGTTCCTTATTTCCCGGATTAAAGTGTCTTAGCTGTATCCTTCCCGCTGCCAGGGCGGATTGGGGACTTTCACCCGTTGGCGACGTGCGCCGCAAGGCGCACTGAAAGCATCGCCTGCTTTTGGATCCGTAATAGGTTCCGCGTTACATTTTTCGGATTCTGTCCACCGCTTCCACGGTATTTTCATAGCTTCCGAATGCAGTTAATCTGAAATAAGTTTCTCCGCTCGGTCCAAAGCCCGAACCGGGTGTCCCTACCACATTTACGGTTTCAAGCAGATAATCAAAGAACTCCCAGCTCGTCATATTGCCTGGCGCTTTTAACCAGATATAAGGTGCATTGACGCCGCCGTATACTGTGTAGCCCGCATCGGAAAGTCCTTTTTTGATATAAGAAGCGTTCTTCATATAATAAGCCACCTGCTCCCTTGTCTGAGCATCGCCCTCGGATGAATAAACAGCGGCTCCTGCCTTCTGAACAATGTACGGCGCACCGTTGAACTTGGTCCCGTGGCGTCTTGCCCAAAGGGAATGCAGCATCACATCCCCGCGCTTTAAATCCTTTGGTACAACGGTGTATCCGAGACGCAGTCCGGTAAAGCCTGCTTTTTTGGAAAAAGAACGAATCTCAATCGCACAGGTTCTTGCGCCTTCGCACTCATAAATAGAATGAGGGATATTGTCCTCAGAAATATATGCTTCATAGGCAGAATCAAAAATAATAACTGCCCCGTTTTTATTGGCATAATCAACCCACTCCTGCAGCCTGTCCTTTGTCACCGCAGCGCCGGTCGGGTTATTGGGAAAGCACAGATATATGATATCCGGCGTTTCTTTGGGAAGGTCGGCAACAAAGCCGTTTCCCTCGGTGCAGGGCATGTAGATCACATCGCTCCACTGCTCGGTTTCCTTATCATAGGTTCCCGTTCTGCCTGCCATGACATTGGAGTCCACATATACGGGATAAACCGGATCGCAGACCGCAATCTTGCAATCCCGTGAAAAGATCTCCTGAATATTGGCGGAATCGCTCTTAGCTCCGTCGGATACAAAGATTTCATCGGCGCTGATCTCACAGCCCCTTGCCTTAAAATCCTTCTCTGCAATGATATCTCTCAGGAATGCATAGCCCAAGTCCGGTGCATAACCCTTAAAGGTTTCTGCGCTTGCCATCTCATCCACTGCACTGTGCAGCGCCTGAATGACTGCCGGTGCAAGCGGCTGTGTAACGTCGCCGATTCCGAGTCGGATGATTTTTTTGTCCGGATGGGCCTGTGTATATGAATTCACTTTTTTTGCAATTGTGGAAAATAAGTAGCTGCCTGGTAATTTCAGATAATCATCATTTACTTTGAACATTTTCTCTCACCTTTCTGTATTCATTTTTTCCGCCATACCTTAGCGTTCCTGAATTTCCCCTTTGAAAACCGTGTCGGCGGGTCCCGTCAGGTACATTTCCTCCTGCTCGCTATCCCACTCCACATAAAGAGTACCACCTAACAGTGTAACAGTAACTGCGTTTTTCGTCAAACCGTTTATGATACAGGCGGCCGCGGCTGCGCAGCTTCCGGTGCCGCAGCTGTAAGTCTCCCCGCTTCCGCGTTCCCATACTCTCATACAGATATTATGCGCATCCACCGGATAGACGAATTCCACATTGGTACGCTCCGGAAATATATCGGCTCTTTCGATCAGGGAACCTTCCGCCGGCAAATCATAGGGAATCCTTGAAAGCAGATCCCGTATCTGAATCAGCGGCTCACCCGGAATCCGTATGTCTTTCAGTTCCTCTTTTTCCGGTATGATCACCGCATGCGGATTTCCCATGGAAACACAGGTCATGTGATATTCCCTGCCTTCAAACTCCACTTTTTCACCGATCAGCTTGCTCTTTGGAAAAATTACCGGAATTTTTTTGCATAAAAATTCCGGTTTTCCCATATTGACTCGAACAGTCGATACGCTGTCCGGATAAAGCCAAACGGTTCTGGTAACTCCTCCGCTGGCGATGCGAAGCTCCTTTTTACCGGTCATTCCCTGTTCGTAGACATATCGTCCCACACACAGGATGCCGTTTCCGCACATGCCCGCCCTGCTGCCGTCAGCATTATACACCTCCATTTCGAAATCCGCATTCAGACCGTCCATACTATGTATCAAGATGACGCCGTCCGCACCTATGCCGAAATGTCTGTCACAGACTTTTCTTACAAACCGGGCTCTATCCTCCCCTGTCATCCCGGACATTTCCTCTCCTCTGATATAAATATAATCGTTACCACATCCCTGCATCTTTACAAATTGCATAATAAAAACTCCCGGATACACTATATTATTAGTGTATTCGGAAGTTTGCGTTTCGTTAACGGTTCCCGCCGTCGCAGCCATGGATCAAAGCCCTGCCGCAATTCCTGTCAGCTATGCATTGCCAGATCCTTAAGAAAGGAAATGGCGTATCCAATATCTCATCGTTAAATTCATAGGCCTGCGTATGAAGCCCCGGCCAGTGCTCTCCTGCTCCAATCCCCGCAAAGAAGCTTTTTGCCGTTTTGGAATACCAGCCAAAATTCTCGGACCAGCGCATGGGCGCTTCCAGTCCCTGCAAACCCGGATCTACGGAAACATCACTGTTTTTCCTCCGCCGCCTTCTTTTGCTTTTTTCAAAGCCTGCTTTGCCCTCTCATAAACCTGTGCAAAAGACGTATCCTCCTTGTCCGTAACGGAAACTCCGATGGAAACAGATAATGAGGAAGTGATTCCGTCCACAGAAGCATTTTTCACTTTATCACACAGCTGATTACATTTGTTCACTACCATTTCTCTGGAAGGAACCGCCGTCATAAATACGCAGAATTGATCCCCCTCCAAACGGGCCATAATGTCATTCGAACGGAAATACCTGCGGAGTATTTCACCGACCCTCTGAAGGGCACGGTCCCCGCCTCCGCTTCCATACTGTGTATTCACGGATCGGAACCGATTGATATCAATCAGCATAAACGCATGCATTCTGTCCGACTCGGAATCCAGCAGCTCGTTGATAATATTTTCCGCACTCTCTCTGTTATAAAGTCCCGTCAGCTCATCAATCTGCCCTCGCTGAAGCTCTTTATTATACTGCTTAAGGATTTCTTTGAAACGCATCTGGGATTCCAGTACATTATCCACCCTGCGTACAACAATTTCCGAAACAAACGGCTTGGTAATATAGTCATTGGCTCCAAGCGCAAGCGTGTTGATCTGCTGTTCGGGCGAATCATCGGAGGTAATAATGATGACAGGGATACCGGCAAGCTCCCCGTGCTTCCTCCTGTATTCCAAAAACTGGGTTCCGTTCATAACCGGCATCATCATATCCAGCAGAATCAGATCCACATGATTTCCCATCTCAGTCAGCTTATCAAGCGCCTGCAATCCGTTTTCCGCCATAATCAGTTCGTATTTGTCCTCGAAAATATCATACAAAAGATCCCGGTTAAATTCCACATCATCCACAATCAGGATCCGGTTTGTCTTTTTCTTGCCGCTTGCCAGCACGGAGCGGTACTTTTGCAGCTCCTGATCCAACTCCTTCTGCTCCGTGATATCAAAGAAGCTGCATACAAGCACATGACGGCTTCCTACCTGATTCACATATTTCATTTTTACGTGAACCCACATATCCTTGCCGTTCATACAGGTTCTGATACATTCCATCTCGCCCACATCCGCAGTGTTAATAACCTCCTGCATCGTCTGCATTAAAGGCTTTCTGAATTCCTCCTTCAGCGAAAGAATCGGATTTTTGGAAAACGTCGCCATATCCTCATAGCCGAATAATTCATAAAACGCATTATTGACGCGTACCCGCTCCATACAATCCGGTTTTCCGTCCTCGATCTCATAAACGCCGACAGCCTGAAGCACGCTGGAAAACAGCTGATCCATCTCCGGCGTAATCTCCCACAATTTATCCGCATAGAAATTGTCATTCTTTTCGGGGATAAAAACCTCATCCTTCTGCACCAGAATCTCATACTGTTCCGTAGGCATGGGCTTTGCAAAATAATATCCCTGCACATATTCGCAGCCGATTTCCCTGAGAAATTTTACCTGCTCGAGTTTTTCCACGCCCTCTGCAACAACCGGAATATTCAGCCATTTCGCCATACGCACCACGGAAGAAATAATGCTTTCGCCCCTGCCAGGCCTCTTTCCGCCTGTCATAAAGCCCATATCAATCTTCAGGATATCCACATCCAGATCCTTCAGAATATTCAAAGAAGAATATCCGCTTCCGAAATCATCCATCAGTATCGTAAAGCCTCTCCGATGCAGCTTATCCATGGTCTCCTGAATCATAGCCTGATTATCCGTATATGCGCTCTCCGTCAGCTCCAGCTGCAGCAGCTCATTCGGAATTCCATATTTTGCCGTGAGTCCGCAGATCAGCTCCGCCAGTCTCGGATTATAGGTGTTAATTCTGGATAGATTCACGGAAATGGGACAGGGATTCAGTCCCTGGGCAATCCATTTTTGCAAAAGAGCGCATACCTTTTCCCATACATAATAATCCAGCCGTTCAATAAAGCCGTTTCGTTCAAAAACCGGAATAAAGAATCCCGGAGAGATCATCCCTTCTTCCGGATGATTCCACCGGATCAGCGCTTCAGCACCCTCCGGCTTATTTGTTTTCAGATTGTATTTCGGCTGCAAATATACCACGAACTGTTCTTCTTCCAGCGCATCCGCCATTTCGTTGACGATCTTCTGCTCATGCTCCAGCGCTTTTCCCATATCCACAGTGTAAAAAGCATAATTATTGATGAATTTTCCTTTAATCTGCTTCGCCGCAAGCCTTGCATGATCCAGCATGGCTTCGGCGGAAACATTCCTGTCCTCAACCAGATAAACGCCAAAGCTCAGCACAATATGAAAATTAATATTAAACCGGCTGATCTTTTGATTTGCACCATTGACCGCCGTAACAATATCTTCCTTCTTCTGATAGTTCATACAAAAAGCGAATTCGTCCGCTTCCATACGTCCGCAGGTAAAAAATCTGCAGCTTTCCCCCTGCTGCTTCATCCATCCGGCCACCTTTTTTAACAGCTGGTCCCCCTCCGGCGTTCCGTAATAGGAATTCAAAACAGAAAAACGGTTGATATCAAACCTTACCAAGGCAAAGTTCTCCTGTTCATTCTCCCTGACCATATTTACGGTTTCACGTAAAAAGGTGCTTTTATTATAAAGTCCCGTCAGCGCATCATATTCCGCATCATATTTCAGCCGCTTCAGCACGGCCATCTGACTTCTGCTGATTGCATTCTTCAAACGGAATTTGATAATATCCGCATCATACGGCTTTGAAATAAAATCCCATGCTCCCAGCTGCAGTGCTTTCTTCTCATTTTCTCTGTCACCGTTTCCGGTAGATACGATCACCGGTATATTCTGATATTTCTCCCGATCCCCCATCTTTTCCAGAAACTCATATCCGCTCATGACGGGCATGATCAGATCCAGCATAATCCCCGCAATCTTTCCCTGCTTTCCTTCCAGCACCTCAAACGCTTCCTTTCCGTTTGCGGCCTCTATCACCTCATAATCTCTGGAAAGTATATTCTCAAGAATCTTTCTGTTAAGCTGATCATCATCCACAACTATAATTGTCTTTTTCATATCCATATCCAATACCAATCTTTCCCCTTAACATATGAAACAGCTTTTCCGCTAAAAAGCAAAAAAAATATGTTTTTATTATAATCCGTTTGGCATATACTGGCAACCATGATTTTCTTTTCAACTTCTCCGCAGAAAACCGCCAAAAGATTCTCATTGAAATATGGCTGTGGTTATAGTATCATGTCTTACGACATGATATGGTCGTATGGCCATTCTGTGGTTATATTTGCGAAGCAAATATAATACATGTCTTACGATACGTTCAAATGGCTGTCTTCGGGAAAAATCGCTCCGCGGTCATTACGAAGAGAAAGGAACATCAAATGAAAAAATTTATCAGCGAATTTAAGGAATTTATTGCAAGAGGAAATGTTATGGCCATGGCTGTCGGTATTATCATCGGCGGTGCATTTACAGCGATTACAACTTCACTGGTCAATGATATCATTACTCCGCTGCTTGGCATCATCATCGGCGGCATCGACTTTTCCGGCATCAGCGTTACGATCGGAAGCGCTCAGGTTATGTTCGGAAATTTCATTCAGGCCGTCATCAATTTTCTGTTGACTGCTTTAGTCATTTTTATTATGATGAAAGCCTTTAACAAATTTCAGCGCAAAAAAGAAGATGCACAGGAAAAAACCCCCGATCCCACCGCGGAAGAAAAGCTCCTGACGGAAATCCGCGATCTGTTAAAAGAGCGGAAATAATCCCTTTTCGCTTCGGATTACCCAAAGCCGCTCTTTCGTATTTTCATGTGCGGCCAAAAAGTTCGTCAAAGCCTGCACATATGTCAGAAGAAGACATATGTGCAGGCCGTTTTCATTCCCGAGCTTATTGTTCGTCTACATCCTCATTACGGACAGTACCATCTGAGCCGTTTCCACCATATTCGTACTGCTGTCCATACTGCATTTCTGAATATAATGATGCGCCTCTTCCTCGGTCATATGATTTCTCTCCATCAGCAGCTTCTTTGCTTCATTTATCAGCGCCCTCTGCTCCTCATTTCTCTCCTTTGGCTTCTCCTTCTGTTTCTTTCGTTTTCGCAGAATCCCCTGTTCCATCATTCCGACTGTATCAATCAGATTGTGAACCTTCAGAGGCATAGCCAAACGAACCAAATGGGAACCATGTTCCGCAGAAAGGATGCTTTCCGACGCCATGAGCAGCATCTCAAATCCCGGCGGCATGCAGTCTCTGATATCGGAATATATCATATCAACCATTTTGTATCCGCTGATTACAATTCCGTCATCAAAGCCATCGAACATACTGACTGCCTTCGCTCCGCTGTTGCAGGCAAAGACATTCTCGTAACCGCTTCGCAACAGAATACTCCTGATACTGTTTGCATCCTGAAGCTTCGGAAATACAACGATAATATTTACCACATACACACCTCCTGTCTGTTTGGTTTACATAACCTTGTCCTGTAACCGAACTTTCCAGCAGGTATCTTTAGAACTGGTTCAAATACTGGTCGATTTCCCAATCCGTAACCTGTGCGCGATATTCGTTCCATTCCCTTCTCTTAGCTTCTATATATGTCTCCGAAATATGCTTACCCAGTACCTCCTGCACAAACCGGTCCTTTTCCAGACACTCCACAGCTTCAATCAGGGTCCCCGGAATCGCATCAATATGCAGCTTTTTCTTCTGCGCCTGTGACATTTCAAAAATATTCAGATCCACACTCTTTGGCGGTCTCACCTTCTTTTCAATGCCTTCCAGTCCGGCCTGCAGACATACGGCCAGGATCAGATACGGATTTGCGGCAGGGTCGGGGCTTCTGAGCTCCACTCTGGTTCCTTCGCCTCTTGCCGCGGGCACACGAATCAGCGGACTTCTGCTTTTACCGCTCCATGCAATATAGACAGGCGCCTCAAATCCCGGTACCAGTCTTTTATAGGAATTGACAATCGGATTGGCAATTGCCGTCATTCCCTTCATATGTTTCATAATACCGCCGATGAAATAATATGCTTCTTCACTTAATCCCAAAACATCCTTTTCATTGCAGAAGATATTCTTTCCGTCTTTTGACAGCGACATATTAATATGCATACCCGATCCCGCAACCCCGTATTTAGGCTTCGGCATAAAGGTGGCGTGCTGTCCATGGCGCTTCGCAATGGTCTTTACCGCAAGCTTGAAGGTTATAATATTGTCCGCAGTCTTTACCGCTTCGTCATAACGGAAATCGATCTCATGCTGTGCGGGCGCCACTTCATGATGGGACGTTTCAATGACAAATCCCATATCCTCCAGCGTCAGTACCATATCACGCCTTGTATTTTCCCCAAAATCAATCGGTCCTAAATCAAAATATCCGGCTTTCTCAAAGGTCTCCGTCGTAGGCAGTCCGTCCGCATCCGTATTGAACAGGAAGAATTCACACTCCGGCCCTACGTTAAACTCATAGCCCATACTCTCAGCCTTTGCCACGGCCTGTTTCAAAATATATCTGGGATCTCCCTCAAAAGGAGTTCCGTTCGGTCGATAAATATCACAGATCAGTCTGGCTACCTTCCCCTGCTGCGGTCTCCACGGAAAAATCGCAAATGTTGACAAATCCGGATATAAATACATATCGGACTCTTCAATTCTGACAAATCCCTCAATGGAAGATCCGTCAAACATACACTGATTATCTAACGCCCTTTCCAGCTGACTTGCCGTAATCGCAACATTTTTCAGATTTCCGAACATATCGGTAAACTGAAGTCTGATAAATTCCACATCTTCCTCATCCACCAGACGCAGAATATCCTGTTTCGTATACTTGTTCATAATCCTCATTCCTTTCGCTTTTCTAATCCCCTGTCAATAACAAAACGCTTCTTACAAAAAAAGGACGTTCTTATCCCTATAAGAACGCCTTTGTCCTGTATCATAATCGCACGGATTAAAAATATTGTCAAGTCCCACACTTCTATTCTTTCATTTTGCGGAATACATTATAATAACAAATTATACGGAGATACTGCCATGAATTCCAAAACAAAAATTGTCGTTCTTCATCAAAAAGAAGTCATCTATACTGCGATATTTGTTCTGCTGGGCATCCTGTTTATCATCCTGATGCTCTTTATGTTTCTGCCAGGCAGATCGGGAAAATCGGGAGAGCAGTCAAAGGATGCCGCTTATCATCCCGGTATCTATACCACTACGATTATGCTGGGAGACAATACCGTCGATATCGAAGTATATGTGGATGAAAATAATATTAATTCCATCCGCATGATCAATCTAAGCGAATCCGTTGCAACCTTGTATCCGTTAATGGAACCCGCCTTCGAGGACCTTGTAAACCAGATATGCTCCACTCAGTCACTGGAAAATATTACCTACGACAGCGATTCCAAATACACCAGCCTGCTCCTGTTGGAAGCAATTGAGCGGTCTTTGCAAAAGGCATCCGTTACAGACGCGGATGGAGACGCAGCACTTTCCATACAATAAACCGGTCTTCAGAGGCTACATACGTTCCAGCTGTTCAAGCCAAATTCTGGCACTGGCATCGGACGGCATTCTCAAATCTCCTCTCGGAGAAAGAGCGACGCTTCCCACTTTAGGTCCGTCAGGCAGACAGGACCGCTTGAACTGCTGGCCAAAGAACCTTCTATAGAAGGTCTTAAGCCATTTCAGGATAACCTCCTGCTCATATTTTCCGGCAAAAGCCGACTTCGCAATGCGATAGACCTTCTCCGGCCCATACCCCATACGCAGCATATAATACAGGAAAAAATCATGCAATTCATAAGGTCCCACCAGATCCTCCGTCACCTGGGAAATGACACAGTCTCTTGGCGGCAGCAGCTCCGGACTCACCGGCGTATCCAATATGTCAAGGAGCACACAGGACAAGTCCTCACGCTCACAGGTATCCGCATAGTATCTGACCAGATGTCTGACCAGAGTCTTGGGAACTCCCGCATTGACACCATACATGGACATATGATCTCCGTTATAGGTCGCCCATCCGAGTGCCAGCTCAGACATGTCCCCGGTTCCGATCACAAGACCACAGGTTTTGTTTGCAATATCCATCAATACCTGGGTTCTTTCCCTGGCCTGTCCGTTTTCATAGGTCACATCATGTGTTTCGCAGCTCTGCCCGATATCCCTGAAATGAATCTTTACGGATTCCTGAATCGGGATTTCAAAAAGAGTGGTTCCAAGCGCCTCCGCCAGTCTGCAGGCATTGCGATAGGTTCTGTCCGTAGTGCCAAAGCATGGCATGGTTACGGAATAAATCTGTTCTCTGGAGAGCCCCGCCAGATCAAACGCACGAACCGTAACCAAAAGTGCAAGTGTGGAATCAAGTCCGCCGGATATGCCGATCACAGCAGTTTTACATCCGGTATGCTCATATCGTTTTTTCAGTCCGTAGGACTGTATGGACAAAATCTCCTCACACAGCTTGTTCCTTGTTTCCTGATTCTCCGGGACAAACGGCATATAATAAAATTCTCTGTCCAGCTTCGTTTCCGCAATGTCAAAGGAGAACGGCACAGTCAGATAAGTCCGGTTTGTCTCATTTTCAAAGGTATTTATCCTGCGTCGTTCCATACAAAGTCTGTGAACATCCAAATCGGAATAAACCGCTTCGTTGACAAAGCGTCTGCTCTCGGCCAGAACCATTCCGTTTTCACAGATCAGATTATGTCCTCCAAAGACCAGATCCTGCGTGGATTCTCCGTCCCCTGCGGAGGCATAAATATATCCGCAGACCAGCCTTGCACTGGTCGCCCGGATCAGCATTTTTCGGTAATCACCCTTATATACCGTTTCATTAGAAGCGGATAAATTGACAATCACATCCGCTCCCGCAAGCGCATGTGCCGTTCCCGGCGTCTCCGGTACCCACACATCCTCGCAAATCTCTACGCCGACAGTCAGTCCCCTCATCGAATCACAGGAAAACAAAATATCCGTTCCAAACGGGATCTCTTTGCCGTCAAAGATACAGGTTACGGCTGCCTTGTTCCCCGCTGCAAAATGCCGCGCCTCATAGTACTCCGCATAATTGGGAATAAAGGTTTTGGGAACCAGCCCCAAAAGCCCGCCGTCCTTGAGTACGGCTGCCACGTTATAAAGCTTTTGGCCAAATTCAAAAGGAAGCCCCACAAATACAAGCGCATCCGTTCCTTCCGTGTGCGCCGTCACCCTGCGAAGGGCATCCTCCGCTCCCTGTATCAGCGTCTCCTGTAAAAAAAGATCCTGACAGGAATAGCCTGTCAGACACAGCTCCGGAAATACAATAAGCTTTGCTCCCCTCTCCACGGCCAGATCTATTTCCTTACAGATCACTTCTGCATTATAGATCGGGTCTGCCACTTTGATCTTCGGTGTCATGGCGGCAGCCTTTACAAATCCATGCTTCATATCAACCTTCCTTGCTTTTTTTCAGCATTTCCCTGAGTTCTTCCACACTGAAATGATATTTTTTCCCGCAAAACTGGCAGCCGGCTTCAATTTCCTTCCCGTCATCAATCATTTCCTGAATCTCCTTCCTGCCAATGCTGATAATGGCGCACGCCACTCTCTCCTTATGGCAGTCACAATGATATCCCGTGGGTATGGTATCCAGGATTTCCGGGTTCAGTCCATGAAGCAAAAGCTCCAGAATATCCTCCGGAGTATTGCCGCCGTCGAGCATACTGGTCACCGACGCGACCCCTTTGAGGTTCTCCTCGAGCTGTGTGATGACTGTCTCCTCAGCAAAGGGCATCAGCTGCACAATAAAACCGCCCGCCCGCTTCACCGTATTATTCTTGTTCATCAGCACCCCGAGTCCAACCGTACTGGGTACCTGCTCCGAAGCCGCAAAATAATAAGTCAGATCCTCTGCAATTTCCCCTGTCTGTAACGAAGTCTGTCCCACATAGGGTTCTTTTAACCCCATATCCTTGATCACTCTCAGCGTCCCTTTTCCGACAGCTCCGCCCACATCCAGCTTCCCGGCTGCATTCGGAGGCAGAATTACCTGGGGATTCACAACATATCCCTTGACATTCGCATGGGAATCCGCAGTAACCGTAAGTCCCCCGGCCGGTCCGTCTCCGCGTATCTGCAGGGTTAATACGTCTTGCTCTCCCTTCAGCATACTGCCCATCATGGCAGAAGCCGTCATCAATCTTCCAAGCGCCGCCGTAATGACAGGACTGCTGTCATGAATCTGCCTTGCCGTTTCCGCCATTTCCCTTGTCGTGGCAGCAAATGCTCTGATCCGGGCATTCGCCGCAGTCGCTCTTACTATATAATCTTCCACTTTTCCGCCTTTCTCAGTAATAGCTTTTCCCTTCCGTATACTGCTCCCTTGCCACAACCAGAATCCGTTCGCTGTCTTTCGAAGCCTCATCAAAGGTATAATCGTCAAAAGCCGCCACAAACGCAAGTCCTGCCTGCGCAAGACACTGTCTGATCTCGGCAAGCTCATAGCCCCTTTGATAGTGGGTTTCCACATACTTGCGGTAGCGCCCGTCCTTCTGATCTTCTATGAAAAGAGTCAGATCGTACTCATTGATTCTCAGGTCCTCATCATAATAGTTTTCCCAGATAAAGCTGCAATCTTCACGGTTTTCGGCAATTACCGTATCTCCGATCACATTCCTGTATTTATGCACAGTATTAAAATCAAATAAAAATAAGCCGCCGGCATCCAGATAATTATTGACCAGGCGGAAGCATTTTACGATATCCTCCCGCTGCGTCAGATAATTGATGCTGTCACAGCAGCAGATCACCGCCCGCACCGTTCCGTATAATTCAAACTCCCGCATATCCTGCATCAGATACAGGATATCGAGGTGTTCTTCTTCTTTTTTCCGCTGCGCTTCTTCCAGCATCTCCATGGAAGAATCCACACCGATCATATCAAAACCGGCATGCGCAAGCAGCTGCGTCAGAGTTCCGGTTCCGCAGCCCAGCTCCAGCACCAGACCATCCCTGATTTGCTCCGATTCCAGTATTTTTCTGATATGGGCACACCAGTCCCCATATGGTATTTCATCCATGAGAGTATCGTAAACCCTCGCAAATTCCGTATATGCTTCCATGCTTCGTCCTCTTACAAACGAAATCCTGCGGATCGATTTCCCTAGCCGAGAATCGTTCCCAAAAGTCCATAGGAAAAAACGGACATGATAATCGTTGCCATCGCGATTCCCACAAGCTCCGCCACAACCGCTTTTTTGATATCAATTTCCAGCAGCGCCGCAATCAAAGACCCGGTCCATGCGCCGGTTCCCGGAAGCGGAATTCCGACAAAGAGCGCCAGCCCCCAAAATTCCCACTTTTTGATGGAATCACTCTTACTCATAGCCTTTCTCTCCAGCCACTCCACCATACCGTGAAACGTCTTCGTTTTTCCCAGCCATTTAAAAATCTGCCTGATAAACAGCAAAATAAACGGTATCGGAATAATATTTCCGATGATACACAAAGGAACTGCCTTTAATATAGGCACCTTTAACAGGCTGGCTGCAATCAAACCGCCCCGAAGCTCCAGAATCGGTATCATGGATATGATAAAGATCACAAGTTCCTTTGATACATACTGTCCCAGTGAATCCGTAAACCATACTGCAATACTTTCCATTATAATCCTCCATGCCGCCTGTTATGTTACCGGTCCGTCTCATGCAAGCCGCGGCTGCTCTCTGATCGATTCCTGATATCATCTTTTAAAAATGAAAACAACGCATCCATTTCTTCATCCGTACCGATGGAAATCCGAAGATGATTGTGAATCCTCGGCTTATTCCAGTACCTGACATAAATATTGTGACTCCTGAGCGCCTCAAATATTTCTTTTGCCGGAATTTTCTCATGCTCTGCAAAGATAAAATTACTCATGGAATCCTGAAAACGGAATCCAAGCTTTGCAAGTTCCTTTTTGCTGCGCTCTCTGGTCTTTATGATCTTTGCCGTAATCTCTTTAAAATAAGCGTCGTCTCTGACTGCCTCCGCGCCCACTGCCAGCGTGATACTGTTCATCGTATAAGAATTAAAGGAAAATTTCACGTCCTGCAAATACTGAATCAGCTTCCTTGAACCAATCGCAAATCCCACACGCAGTCCTGCCATCGCCCTCGACTTGCTGAAGGTCTGGACCACCAGCAGATTGTCATACTTTTCAATCAGAGGCAGACAGCTCCTTCCTCCAAAATCAATATATGCTTCATCCAGGATGCACACGACATCGGAATTTGCCGAAATGATTTCTTCTATCACGGACAAATCCTCCAGCACGCCGGTAGGCGCATTCGGATTCGGAAATATAATGCCCCCGTTTGGTTTCAGATAATCCTCCTTACGGATTCTGAAATCCTCTGTAAGTGGCTGACACTCATACGGTATTCGGAAAAGATCCGCCCAGACATCGTAAAAAGAATAAGTAATATCGGGGAACAAAATCGGTCTTTGGGAATGAAAGAAGGTTAAAAACGCCATGGCAAGCACATCGTCCGAACCGACTCCGACAAATACCTGCGCCGGATCCACATGGTAATACTCCGCAAGGCAATCCGTCAGCGCACTTGCGGACGGATCGGGATACCTTCTGAGCCCCTCCGTCTTATATTCCGAAAGAATCCTTTTTACCCCCGGCGCCGGCGGATAAGGACATTCGTTTGTATTCAGCTTGATCACATCTTTTTCCTTCGGCTGTTCTCCGGGAATATAGGGAACAACTTTTCGTACATTTTCTTCCCAGCTCATTGGCTTTCCTCTTTTCCTGATATGATTTGCAGGCAATTGCTTTTGGCAAATTCTCTTTCTGCATAGTAACAAATTTTCCGTTTTTATGCAATCCTCATCCTTGGTTCCGAAACCTACACATCATTAGATTCCGAAACCGGACACATCATTGGTCCCGAAACCGGACACATCATTGGTCCCGAAACCGGACATACATTTTTTTTTGTATAGGAATTTCTCCGCTCCGCTTCTGACAGCATATCAGGACTCTTTGCATCTTCTCCGCCTTCTTTGGCAAAAGCAGAAGCCGGATGCAAAACTCCTTTGTATATGACTTTTCTATCATTTTCTTTCTGACATGTATTTCCGGACTTCCGCCTTGCTTTCTCCTATGGGTTCGAAGGACGCCGACCCCTGCAATCCGAAATCCTCCGCGGCGGTTCTTTTCGTAAATCCACACAGTATGTTCCAAGGCGCAGATAACAGTAAATCCCGAACATGACACTGCAAGCATTCCGTATGCAGCATACAAATATCCCGGGTTCGCCGCAAGCTTTGCCCTTATCCCCTGTAATTCCAAACCCGGGGACTGCGCTTTCTGCGCATCCGTATTTGCCGTATTCTGCGCAAGCGCATTCTGCATGGCAATTTGCGCCTCTATTTCTTCCTCGCTCAGATTGTATTTTTCATTTTCCGGAACATTTTGTTCCGCGGTACCGACTAATAAGGTTCGTGCTCCGTCAAATGAATAGTATGAGGAGTCCTTCGGCGAATGTCCGCCGGGAGCCGTTTGATCAGCAGCCGACAGCTCATATCTGTCACACGACAGCAGTATGCCGAGACTGATCAAAAAAGTCCCCGCTGACATCCATATTCTTTTTTTCATACGCATGCCCTCCTGAAGCATATATATTTTTGTGCTTCGGAACAGCATAGAATATTCCAAAGCGCTTTCTTTGATTCATGAATCGGGAATTCTCACACAAAGCGAATACTCTGTGCTCTGCTTTGACACAAGCAAGATGAATGAATAATTGGGCTTAATTATAGCATCTATTATTTAATTTGTCTATTGCGCAATTCGACAATTTTTTTTACAATAAATTTGTCAAAAACACATTTTTCGAGGGGAATCATGGTTTTTTCGAGTCTCGTATTTATATTCCGTTTTCTCCCGGTTTTTCTCATTGCATATTATCTGACACCCAAAGCGTACAGAAATGTAACTTTATTGATCGGCAGTCTGGTTTTCTATGCATTCGGAGAACCGGTTTATCTGTTATTAATATTATTGTCTTTGCTGGTCAATTATCGTCTGGGACTTGCAATCTCCCGCCAGCCAAAGAATCCCCGCAGGCGATGGCTACTCTTTGTCTTCGCCATGCTTTACAATTTCGGGATGCTTTTTTTCTTTAAGTATACGGACTTTTTGATAGACAATATGAATTTCCTGACCTCCCTGCTTGGGCGGTATTTCCCGGTCGTAATTCCCGCAATTCCTCACCTTGGTTTTACGCTGCCTCTGGGAATCAGCTTTTATACGTTTCAGATTGCGTCCTATATTATAGATGTCTACCGCGGACGCTATAAACCGGAACGTTCGATCTTAACGCTCGGCGTCTATCTTTGTATGTTCCCGCAGTTAATTGCAGGACCTATCATTGTGTATTCCGATATTTCCGGGCAGCTGAAAAAAAGAACATGCACCCCGGAGGACTTTGAGGACGGACTGAAAACCTTTGTCATTGGTCTTGGCTCTAAGGTATTGCTTGCAAACAGAATCTATCTGCTTTGGAATGATATACAGGTTACCGGTTACGACAGTATTTCCACGCCCCTTGCGTGGTTGGGCGCCTTTGCTTACTCCTTTCAGATCTTCTTTGATTTTTTCGGGTATTCCCTTATGGCCATCGGCCTTGGTCAAATGATCGGATTTCGAATTCCCGAAAACTTCAATTACCCTTATGTCTCCCGGTCGATTTCAGAGTTCTGGAGGCGCTGGCATATTACACTCGGCACATGGTTCCGGGAATATGTCTATATTCCTCTCGGCGGCAACCGAAAAGGAACACTTCGTACCTACCGAAACCTGCTCATCGTATGGGCGTTTACAGGGTTATGGCACGGAGCCAGCTGGAACTTCGTCATTTGGGGGCTTTTATTTGCGGTTCTGATTATATTGGAAAAGCTGTTCCTTGGAAAGGTCTTTCAAAAGCTTCCCTTTCTCGGGCACCTTTACGTTATTGCAGTCATTCCGGTCACCTGGATTCTGTTTGCCATTACGGATTCCCATGAGCTCTGGATTTATATGACCAGGCTTTTCCCCGTATTAAACGGCTCCGGTTACCTCTCGGTTAATGCCGGCGACTATATTTATGCCCTGCAGAATTTTGGTCCCCTGCTTTTGCTGTGCATTATTTTTTCCACACCGCTTCCGGCCAGACTGTACCGAAAACGGAAAAATAATGTCGTCACACTGCTGCTTCTCCTTGGTATCTTCTGGCTCAGCATTTATCAGTTGGTTGTCAGTGTGAACAATCCGTTCCTTTACTTCAGGTTTTAATCAAGAGGGAACAAAACGACAACACCTATAAGAGGATTTCATATGAAGCATTTGAAAAAAATCCCTTTCTTTTGCATGCTGATTCTATCCTTCATCGTATTGACACTGTGCGCACTGTTTGGAAGGGACATCGCTTATCAAAACTATACACAGAAGTATGACATCAAAACGACTCCCCTTTTATCCTTTGTGTTTGAGGGAATTTACGACCAAATCATGCCTTGGGAATGTCTGGAGGAGCCTTCCGTTCCTGACTATCTGAAACCCGTGTATGAAAATGCTCCGCAGGAAGAGCTGGCGGACAGCGCTCTTCTATCGGAAACGCTTGACGTCATCGAGACGGCTGCCGATGCGACCGTCTCCATTGAGGAGTCTGAGATTCTGCCGACTCCCACGGAGCCGGAGATTCCCCTTGGTGCGGACGGTCTTCCCATCGTTCATTACCGTCTGGTGGACGATACCTATTTTGACGATGCTGTTTTTATCGGCGATTCCAGAACCAGAAGCCTGCAGCTTTATTCCGGTCTTGAAAATACTGCGTTTCTGGCCGATACCGGTCTTACCATTTACACAGTACTCGATAAAAAGCTGACGCCATCCACTGATACGGAAAAAACAACCGTTCAGGAATATCTGACGGAGCACCAGTTTAAAAAGGTATATCTGATGCTGGGCATTAATGAGCTTGGCACCGGCAGCGCTGAATCCTTCGGAAATTCCTATATGGAGGTGATCAGGACAATTCAGGAGCTCCAGCCGGACGCCATCATCTACCTTCAGTCCATTATGAACATTTCACAGTCTAAAGAAGAGGAGCATACCTATATCAATAATGAGGAGATCGCGGAAAGAAATGAGGTTTTAAAAACCCTTGCGGATAATACGAAGATCTTCTGGCTGGATGCCAACTCCGCCGTCTGTGATGAACACGGATTTTTAATTGCGGACTATACCTTCGACGGCGTACATTTAAAAGCAAAATATGTTTCCGTCTGGCTTGATTGGTTAAAAAGCCATGCCGTACAGCCCCGGGATCTTCCTCAGACAGAAGCCGAAACAGCTGCAGAATGATCGACACAGACAAAAGAAAGCAGCTCCAAACGCTTCCTCCCTGTCAGGCAAAACGCACGGACATTTGGGGGCGTTCGGAGCTGTTTCCTTGTTTCAGCCGCCGGATTTACTGCCCGCTGCTTCCAGCGTGACAAATCCATAGGCCTGCAGGTTCCGCAAATACTGAACCAGTCTCGGGTACAGCGGCTGTGCCTTTTCTCCGAATTCTTCCTTTACCGATTCCGCAATCTCATACACACTCCGCGTTCCGTCCAATAACGGCCAGATAAAATTGCCCATGCGATCGAGATGGATTTGTGAGATTTTCGGTTTCCCGAAGCATTTCTGCGCAATCCTGTTGAAGAATCCTTTGTTCTCCACCAAAATAGTCACTTCGCCTTTTTCAGAAATTACAAAGGTACAGTCTTTTGCATATACCGGTATCATGTCAAGATAATTTCCGGCTATTTTCTTTTTCGCCATTCCTTACTCCATACAGTAAATTTCAACACGCTCAGAACCATAATCGCCAGCAGCGCTATGCCGCCAATCGTACCCGTCTGTAAATATCCCGAAAGATCAATATATCCGGAAACTGACGCAACTGTCAGAATTGCCAGAAGAATTCCGACCAGACCTTCCCCCGCAATCATTCCGGAGCAAAACAGAATTCCCTGATTTACCATTTTCTTGCGATCCTCTTCCTGCTTCATTTTTTTCCTGTCAATATACAGACGAACCAGTCCTCCGATCATGATGCAGGTGCTTAATTCAAGCGGCAGATAAAGACCGATTGCGACCGGAAGCACCGGTACCCCCATAATCTCAATGACAATGGCGATGAAAATACCGATGAATACCAGCGTCCAAGGAAGCGTTCCTCCCATAACACCCTCAACGATCATTTTCATCAGAGTCGCCTGCGGTGCGGAAAGCTCCGTAGAGCCAAAGCCCCATGCGGAATTCAGCAGAAACAGGACTCCGCCGATCGTAAGCGCCGCGATCACCGTTCCCAGAAGCTCTCCGATCTGCTGCTTTTTGGGCGTAGCGCCGAGAATATAGCCTGTCTTTAAATCCTGTGAGGTATCACCTGCCATACAGGCAACAATACAAATAATGGAACCGATTGCAATTGCACCCTGCATACCGTGTACTCCGCTATCCCCGCTTACTTTCAGACACAGCGTTGCAAATAACAGGGTTGCAATCGCCATTCCGGAAACCGGATTGTTGGAGCTTCCCACGATGCCGACCATTCTGGAAGAAACCGCTGCAAAAAAGAATCCAAACACAACGATCAAAACAGCGCCGAGAATCGTAACCGGAATGACAGGCAGCAGCCAGATTGCCAGAATCATCAGCACAATTCCGCCTACCACAACCTTCATATTCATATCCGTTTCCGTACGAAGCGTGCTCGTATGCTTGTCCCCTGCCATACCTTTCACGGCATCCCTAAAGGTAGAAAGAATTAACGGCAGCGATTTGATTAAGCTGATCACGCCTCCCGCCGCTACCGCACCCGCGCCGATATAGCGTACATAGCTTCCCCAGATCGCGCTTGCGCCGCCCTCTTGATAAATCGCGGATATCGTGTCCGTTCCGGGATACAATACCGTATCCCCTCCAAAGGTCATAATCGCCGGGATCAAAACGAGCCATCCGATCAGACCGCCCGCAAACATATAAGAAGCAATCTTGGGACCGCAGATATATCCTACGCCGATCAGCGCCGGATATACCTCAGTGGATATCTCCGTTTTCAGAGCGCCGATCTTGGCCGTAATAACGCCGGGAATCACCTTGAGTCCGTCCACTACAAGCTTAAAAAGAGCAGCCAGTCCCATTCCGGCAAACACGCTCATGGCGCTGGAGCCTCCCTCCTCACCGGCAAGCAAAACCTCGGCGCACGCCGTTCCCTCCGGATATGGAAGTACACCATGCTCTTTCACAATCAGCGCATTACGAAGCGGCACCATAAACAGAACCCCGAGAATACCGCCGCAGACCGCAATCAGAGCGATTTCCACCATCCCCGGTTCTTCCATCAGACCGTCCGATGCCCACAAAAATAATACCGGCAGCGTAAAAATCGCACCTGCCGCCAGAGATTCCCCCGCAGAGCCGATGGTCTGAACCATATTGCTCTCCAGAATCGAATCCTTTCTCATAATCACACGAATTACACCCATGGAAATAACCGCTGCAGGAATGGATGCCGATACCGTCATACCCACACGCAGCCCCAGGTATGCATTGGCAGCGCCGAAAACGACTGCCAAAATGATTCCCATGATCACGGACGTAGCCGTAAACTCCGGAGTGATTTTCTCCGCCGGAATATACGGCTTAAAGTTTTCTTTTTCGTTACTCACAAAAAAATCCTCCTGTTTCGTATATAATAGAATATTATTATAACATATCTTGATTCCTTTTTTATACACTTTCTTTGATTGTCGTTATTTGCATTTTTCCGTAATCTTACAGTCATTTTCTCTCATAAATCTTTCATCAAGCAATTGCGAAACTCATCAAAGCATTGCGTTAATTGTGCAAATTGTAGAAACATAAGCAGACCCTTTTGAAAAAGGCAGACTCAGCAGTCTGCCTTCTTAACACGGTGAATTTCGCAATTATCTAATCTTTTCATAGTCCAACCTTCGCCGGTCATATACTGTATCAAAGATAGATTTTTGGTTTTTTCTATGAAAAATAACAATCAGGACCGGACAGAACAATCCCTGAAAAGCTGGCTTATTGAAAAAAGCATCCTGTCAATATGCTTCCTGTTCGCGGTATTTGCTCTGGCAAAAGAAATTTCACAAAATCTTCCGGACGCCGTGGTCGTCAACAGCAGCGTAAACGGCAGAAACCTTCCGATTTATTGTGTTCAAACCGATGAAAAGAAAATCGCGCTTACCTTTGACGCCGCCTGGGGAAATGATGATACTGCCAAAATACTGGAGATTCTGGCCAAACACAATGTCCATGTCACCTTCTTTATGACCGGAGGCTGGGTGGAAAGCTATCCGGAGGATGTCAAAGCCATCCTTGCGGCAGGCCATGACCTCGGAAACCACAGCGAAAACCATAAAAACATGAGCCAAATCTCCGATGAAGAAAAGAAACAGGAGCTCATGAGCGTACACGACAAGGTAAAAGAACTCACAGGATATGAGATGTTCCTGTTCCGTCCGCCTTACGGAGACTATGACAATGCAGTAATCAGTGTTGCCGAGGAATGCGGATACTATCCGATTCAATGGGATGTTGACAGCCTTGACTGGAAAGACTACGGCGTGGATTCCATCATCAATACCGTATGCAATCACAAGCACCTCGGCAACGGCTCCATCATTCTATGCCATAACGGTGCCAAATACACGGCGGAGGCTCTGGATACCTTAATTACGACACTGCAGGATGCAGGCTATGAGTTTGTACCGCTTTCCGAACTGATTATCAGGGAAAATTATCATATGGATGTGGAGGGACGGCAGATCGCAGATTGAGATACCGGAAGTGTACGTGTGAATTGTGAATTTTGAATATAGAAAAGATGCCTCTTTGTATTTATGTGAAAATACAGGGGCATCTTTTACTAATGAAGAACATCGATGAAACAGCACTCAGTAACAATACTCAGGCTATCTGTCAAAGTCGAGCAGCTGCTTGGGCTGAATTTCCAATACATCCGCTATATTAAACAGCAAATCCAACGAAATCGGCTGTGTTTTTGACTGCGATTCCACCTGTGAAAGATAGCCCGGTGAAACATCCAGCAGTTCGGCAAGCTGTTCCTGAGTCAGGTTATTCAGTTTTCTATAATAAGCAATCTGCAGACCCATTTTCTTATACCGGCCTGCATTTTCAGCACGGTTCTCTTGCTTCTTTCCCATGATTCTATCACCCATACTCAGTTTACCTTAACTGTGAAATCAAAGTGAATATTCTGAAATATGTATTATTATAAGTATTACCTATGTTTTAGTAGTCATTCCTTTTATTATGTATTTCGGGAGACAAAAAGAGCCATCGATTTCTCCAATCGACAGCTCTCTCATTCTGATCAATCCTCTAAATCACCCTTGTTGTCCATTTCGTGCAGTCCCATACATCCGCGGCAAGATCCTCATAAAATTCCGGCTCATGACATACCATCAGGATACTTCCCTTATATTCCAAAAGCGCACGCTTTCATTCCTCCTTGGCCTCCGCATCCGGAGGATTGGCCGGTTCGTCAAGCACCAGAATATTACTTTCCTGATTGATCAGCTTTCACAAGCGAACCTTTGCCTGCTCTCCTCCGCTCAGTACCTTTACCTTGCTTTCGATATGCTTTGTGGTCAGTCCGATATGTTCTCCCTTTAATAACCGAAAGGATACATCATGAAAAATCGCTCTGTCGCCGAAGCCATGGGTCAGGTGCTCTACATTTAAAATACTCATATTATATCAGATGGAATAATCCATTCCTCCTGTTTCCTCATATAACAGGTCCTGAATCGTCACATGATCCACTACATCATTGATCGCATCCTGCAGCCTTTTCCAAACCTTCAGCGTCGCACAGGTATCAAAGCGGTCACATTCGTTTCCGTTTCCCTCCAGACAACTGACCGGGCACAGACTCCCCTCTGTCAGACGAAGGATGTCTCCCACGGTATAATCAACCGGATCTCTGGTTAATTTATAACCGCCCTGTGCGCCTCGGATACTCCTTACATATCCCGCCTTATTCAGAACTCCGATAATCTGCTCCAGATATTTTTCCGATATCTGCTGGCGTTCTGCAATCTGGCGGACAGCCACACATTTTCCGTTTCCGTATGTGGCCAGATCAATCATAACCCGGACCGCATATCTTCCCTTTGTTGATATTTTCATCGTACCAGTTCCTTCCTTTCCCTCATTGATCTGCTTCTCTGTGTAACCGCCGGCCGCAGCCTCTCCACGGCATCTGCCAGCTGCTCAAACGCTTTCTTCAGCGTTTTTCTCGGACATGCGATATTAAATCTTTGAAACTGTCCGGATTTTTCTCCAAACATGGATCCCCCGTCCAGCCAAAGTCCCGCCTCATGAATGATAAAGCGATTTAACTCCGCATCCGACATGGAAAGCTCGGAAAAATCTATCCAGATCAGATAGGTCCCCTGCGGCTCCACCAAATGCAGCATGGGCAGTCTTTCCTTCAAAAAGCTTCTGACGTAATCCAGATTGCCGAGCAGATATTCCTTGAGCTCCGACAGCCATTCCCTGCCGCCTTGATAAGCCGCTTTACATGCTGCAATTCCCATCAGATTGCTTTCATCATATCCCGTTGCGGCTATTTCTTTACGCAAAGCTTCTCTGCGGTTTTCATTCGGTACAAAAATATTTGAGATTTGAAGTCCCGCCAGATTGAATGTCTTGCTGGGAGAGGTACATACTATACAATTCTTCGCAGCCTGCTCGGAAAGCGTCTGAAACATGATATGCTGAAATCTGTTTCCCGTAAAATCACAATGAATTTCATCAGAGACAACAAATACATGGTGCCTGATGCAGATCTCCGCCATTTTGCTAAGTTCTTCCCTGCTCCATACCCTGCCCACAGGATTATGCGGGCTGCACAAAATGAAAAGCTTCACCTGCTGCGAAACAATTTTTTCTTCAAAATCCGTAAAATCTATGGAGTATACGCCATTATGATAAATCAGTTCATTATTTACTACTTTTCTGTTATTTCTGATAATGGATGCGGCAAACGGATAATAAACCGGCTTCTGGATCAGCACGCCGTCCCCGGGCATGGTATAGGCATGAATTGCCGCATTAATTGCAAATACAACGCCGGGCGTTCTGACAATCCATTCCGGTTCCACGGATGCTCCGAAGCTTTCTTCAAACCACTTGCATACAACGGGTGCATATTCCTCATCCACATCGGAATATCCGAAAATCCCGTGTGTGACCGCCTTATGCAAAGCCTCCGCCACAGGATCCGGAACCCTAAAATCCATATCCGCAACCCACATGGATATCGCGCTCTCTGGAACATGCCTGTTTTTATTGGCGTCCCATTTAAGGCTTCCGGTTCCGTGTCTGTCAATTACTTCATCAAATCTGCTCATTATGCCTTCCTCCTGTGTTGATACGGTTCGCCCCATGACTTTATTCAAGTCTCCTTATTTAAGATTTCAGTTCTTTTTTCATTTCCTACTTATTCTGTAGGAATAAATGTATTTTACTACATTTGCTATAAAAGTCAATCGTTTTTTCTATTTTTTCGGTAGGTCTTGCTATTGAGCTTTTTTTCGTTTCTGTTATATTAAATTGGTGTTCCACAAAAATAACTGTATGAAACGTAACGGAGTGCCGCAAATTGCGCTTTGCCCCGCCGCTATCGCTTCGGAACGGAGATTCTTATGCCCAAAACAACGGATGAAACAGAATTAAAGCTAAGACAAACAAAACAGCGCACAGGCAGTACCAAGGATCTGACAAACGGAAAACCCATGTCACTGATTTTAGGCTTTTCCATCCCGCTTTTATTCGGACTGTTGTTCCAGCAGTTTTACAGTCTGGTTGATACCATTATTGTCGGAAAATGCATTGATGTCAATGCGCTTGCGGCCGTTGGCGCTACAGGCTCGGTCAATTTCCTGATCATCGGCTTTTGTATGGGAGTCTGCAACGGCTTTGCAATTCCGGCAGCCCAGCGCTTTGGCGCGGGCGACTATGCGGGACTTCGCAAAATGGTTTATAACAGCGCATGGCTGTCCGTGATCTTCTCCGTCGTTATGACAATACTGGTCTGCTTCTATTGTAATACGATTATGACCCTGATGCGGACGCCGGAGGATATCTACGATCAGGCTTACCGCTATATTTTCATTATTTTTCTAGGAATCCCGGTAACCTATCTGTATAATATTTTATCCGGCATTATCAGATCCCTGGGAGACAGCAAAACGCCGGTCATATTCTTAGTGCTTGCTTCCCTGATCAACATCGGACTGGATCTGCTGTTCATTCTGGGATTCCATAGGAATGTGGAAGGCGCTGCCTATGCAACTGTGATCTCACAGCTGATTTCCGGTATTCTCTGCCTGATCTATATGATCAGGAAATTCCCGATCCTCAGACCGGCCGACAAGCATGAGCTGTTCTTTGATTCCCACTGCGCACGGATTCTCTGTAATATGGGAATTCCTATGGGACTTCAATATTCCATAACCGCCATCGGTTCGGTCATCCTGCAAACATCAGTGAACTCCCTCGGATCAACCTCCGTTGCCGCAGTTACTGCCGGAAGCAAGCTTGGCTGCTTTCTCATGTGTCCTTTTGATGCCATGGGCTCCACCATGGCAACCTACGGCGGACAGAACGTGGGCGCCAAAAAGCTTGACCGCATTAAATCCGGGCTTGCCTCATGCTCACTCCTTGGCGTAATCTACTCGGTACTGGCGCTGATCATCGTTCTTCCGCTCGGACATAAGCTCCTTTTATTGTTTCTGGATGCCGATGAAACGGTTATTATCGGGCGCGCATACCGTTTTCTTGTCACAAATGTCTGTTTCTATATTCCTCTGGCATTTGTCAATATTGTCCGATTCCTGATTCAGGGCATGGGATATTCCAAGTTTGCCATGCTGGCAGGCGTCTGTGAAATGACAGCAAGAGCACTGGTCGGCTTTTTACTGGTTCCCGTATTTGGTTTTGCAGCCGTCGGGTTTGCAAGTCCGGCTGCATGGATCTGTGCCGATGCCTTCCTGATCCCTGCATTCTTCCATGTTTTCAAAAAAACTCAGAAGATGTTTACTATACAAACGGAATAGGATTTGTTATACTGTTTTTATAAAACCGAAACAGAAGGCGGCAGCATCTTAGCAAATATTTTATCAGGAAGGTATTTTTCATGAGCAAAAAAAAAGTCGTAGTTTCTTTGGGACACGAAGCACTCGGATATAACACAACCCAGCAGCAGTCTGCAGTTAAAATTACAGCAAAAGCATTAGCAGACCTGATTGAAGCAGATTATCAGCTGACCATTACTCACAGCAACGGTCCTCAGGTCAGTATGATCCATAAGGCCATGAGTGAGCTGCACAGAATTTATGCGGATTATACGCCCGCTCCCATGTGTGTCTGCTCTGCAATGAGTCAGGGATATGTCGGCTATGATATTCAAAATTCCCTGCGAACACAATTACTTGAGCGCGGGATTTCCACGCCTGTCAGCACCATTTTAACCCAGGTTACCGTGGATCCATACGACGAAGCATTTTATGAACCGGACAAGGTGATCGGGCGTGTCCTTTCTGCGGAAGAAGCCGATGCGGAAACCAAAAAAGGAAATTATGTCATCGGCCAGCCCGGAAACGGTTTTCGCCGTGTCGTTGCAGCGCCAAGGCCGATTGACATTGTAGAAATCGAAGCGATCAAGGCCCTTGCCGATGCAGGGCAGATCGTAATCGCCTGCGGCGGCGGCGGTATTCCCGTGATTGAACAGCAGCATGCCCTAAAGGGCGCCTCCGCTGTCATTGAAAAAGACAGCATTGCCGGACTTCTTGCTGCAAATTTAAAATCCGACCAGCTCATCATCCTGACCAGCGTCGATGAGGTTTACAAGAATTACAAAAAAGAAGATCAGCAGCCCATTGCCGCAATGAATCTCGCCGAAGCAAAGGCGCTCCTTGCGGATAACCAGTTCGGAAAGGGCAATATGCTCCCGAAAATTGAAGCCGCCATTACTTATCTGGAAAAGGTTCCGTCCGGAAGCGTCCTGATCACTTCGATTGCAAAAGTATCGGACGCCATCAAAGGAAAAGCAGGTACACTGATTACGGCATAAGACAAATCGAAAATACCGGTTCCTGTGCTTCCGTTTGCCGACACACAGGAACCGGTATTTTTTTTCATTTTGCCTGTCTTCTGATCCGCTGATACTGCGGTCCCGCATTATATTCATCCGCTGCAACGCGAAGCTGATGAATGTTCCCGGGATCAACATCAAGCGGCAGGGAGCAGCCCGGTGCAAAAATAAAGCGATTGTCCCCCGATTCTGCGGCTGCATTTTTTACCCTTTGCCTGAATCGTGAAAGTACCTCCTGCTGCGTCCCGTAAAAGTCATAAAACTGATCCGTTCCGCCGATCAGAATTTTATCCGTCATAGCTCTCAGATCCGCTACCGAAGTGATTCCCTTCCCCGACAAGCCATGCGGAACATTCTCCCAATTGATTGCCTGAACGTCATAACGGGCGTATTTTTCCATATACATATCCCTCTGCCCGTGAACATGCAGGATATTAAACCAGGATTTCCCTTTCAAATGCGCGATCAGTCTCTCCTCGTAGGACTGACAGAATTCTTCAAAGTATTTCTCCGGCATCATAGCCGGTGAGCTATGCTTCGTTGATATAAATAATCCTGCCGCGCCCGCATTCAAAAATGCATCTGCAATATTCATATCCGTTTGCAGCAATGCTTCCAATGCTTTATGTACCTTGTCCGGACATTCTTCAAGATATTGCAGAAACCGTTCGTTTCCTCCGCATAAATCAGGAAGCAGCGTACTTGGCGTAAATATGGTTCCCACAAGAGGGATACTTCCCTGATAATGCGCGGTAATCCTTCTGATGACTTCCGTATTATATCCGATTACCCGGTTTTCCTCCGCATGCAATACGGGCAGCGTTTCCAAATCTCCCTCGTTCTGAATCAGATTCTCCCTTACATCCGCCAGACGCTTGATTTTCTGATACTCCGGGGGAATCTCCCTCTCATAAAACGTCAGCTTTTCACCATAAGCTTCCATCGTGTACCAGCCGTTACTCATCAGCTTAATGAAATCCCACCCGTTCTCATCCGTCATGGAAATCACTTTCCGAGCAAACGGTTCTGCCTCTCCGCGGTCAAGCTCCGGCGTATGGATCCAGCCGCATGCTCCGATAAAGTCCGTATGGTCATGTGTCAGCATATATTTGATTTTTTCTGTTGCAGTCATTTGTTTATCTCTCCTTATCCAAACAGTATTAGGCGTTTGCGAAACTCATCAAAACATTGCACCAATGATACAAATTGCAGAGGAAGGCAGACTGCTGAGTCTGCCCTTTTCAAGAGGGACTGCTTATGTTTCTACGATTTTTACAATTTTGCTGTAACACGAAAGTGCATTTTCATACATCAGCATTCCGGCCACGTCATATGCACGGCTCTCTGAAAGAGCATGCTCCTCTGTAAGCTCATTCAAAACCTTCACCAGAATTTCACGAAATCTGTCCGGACTAAACCAATACAATTCCGGCAGCATATTGGCGTCGCTGCCATACATAATCTTATCCAAAGGCGCCCGCTCCAGCAGGGCTCTCAGTCTGCCCGGACCGTTTACGGAAGTTGACCATATCGCTCCCGAAAAATCCGAATACACATTGGAAAACTGAAGTACCAGATTTCCGGTATCTTCCTCATATGGGTTTCCTGCATGCAGCAGCACGATTTTGACCCGGTCCTTTACTCTGCTGTCCAGCAGAAATTTCGTCATAAAGATCGGATTCATTGTCCTGTAATCCACATAGCTGCCTGCACCGTGCCCCGTATGAATTTGAATCGGCAGATCATATTCTGCGGCAAAATCGGTTCCGTGCAGCAAAAAGAACTGATAGAGCGTCCTGGTATCCTGCCCGTTGGCTTTCCCGCACCGGATTCTTTCATACGCCTCTGCCGCCTCCTTAAGCGTATAAAGCTCAATATCCAAACCGCCGTAATAGGCAATGCAGGACTTGATTCCTACCGTACGTTCTTCCTTCAGCTGATTTGTAAATTCACGGTCAAAGGTATCCAGATATTCCCCAAACGGAAGCTTTTGCGGCAATAATTCATCCATCAGCCGTTCAATCCGGACGATCCGGCATTGCTTTTGCTCCGGAAGAGATGCATTAAAATAAGCAATTTCCTCCTCTGTGTATGATGGGCAAAATAAGGGACTTCCCACTTCCATACAGTACATGGCAACATTGCAGTCCGAAATCAGCTCGCGAAAATATGCCTGCGGATTTTCATGATATCTCCTGTCCCGTTCGGCCTCTATGTCACGGTAGGATGCCTGCTTGGGCATTCTAAAATACGTCCGGAGCCTTTCCATGATCATTCCGTACAGCAGGGTATTTCTGGAATGGATCTCCTGCCCGGGTCCGGGTATATAACCGCTCACTTGGGACAAATCCTGTGCGCGATCAGGATGAATTCTGTGCGCATGGATATCTATCAAAGGTACTTTTTTCAATTCATCAAATGTAATCATTTTTCTCCTATATTTGTAAAACTTTTGTTCTAAAAAGGCGCCATGGTAAATTCCACAGCGCCTCATGAAATTTTTTCATGAAATTTTTTCATGAAATTTTTTCATGAAATTTTTTCATGAAATTTTTTCA
>CAYTIH010000012.1:47327-50628 GCA_964437825.1 uncultured Clostridium sp.
TGAAATTCTTTCATGAAATTCTTTCATGAAATTCTTGTTTCAGGTTCTTTTTATTTTTCAACAAACAACGGAGTAGAATAATATCTGTCACCGCTGTCCGGAAGCAGCGCAACAATGGTTTTTCCTGCATTTTCCGGTCTCTTTGCAAGCTGGATCGCTGCGTACAGTGCCGCGCCGGAGGAAATTCCTACCAATACTCCCTCATTCTTTGCCAGCAGCTTGGCATATTCAAAGGCATCCTCGTTTTCTACCTTAATGATTTCATCATATACGGAAGTATTCAGCACATCGGGCACGAAGCCTGCACCGATTCCCTGAATCTTATGTGCGCCGCTCTTACCTTCAGATAAAACAGGACTTCCTGCAGGCTCCACTGCTACAACCTTCACATTCGAATTCTGGGATTTCAAATACTCACCGGTTCCGGTAACCGTACCGCCCGTACCAACACCTGCTACAAAGATATCAACCTTGCCGTCCGTATCATTCCAGATTTCCGGTCCTGTGGTCTTTCTGTGGATTTCAGGATTGGCAGGATTTACAAACTGACCCGGAATAAAGCTGTTCTCGATCTCTGCTGCAAGCTCATCCGCCTTGGCAATGGCGCCCTTCATTCCCTTACTGCCTTCTGTCAGAACCAGTTCCGCACCATATGCTTTCAGTATGTTTCTGCGCTCAACACTCATTGTTTCAGGCATGGTCAGAATAATTCTGTATCCCTTGGCTGCGGCAATGGCGGCAAGACCGATACCGGTATTACCGGAGGTCGGCTCAATAATGGTCGTTCCTTCTTTGATCAATCCCTTTGCTTCCGCATCTTCAATCATAGCCTTTGCAATACGATCCTTTACACTGCCGGCGGGATTAAAATATTCCAGCTTTACCAGTATGGTTGCCTTTAAATCCAGTTCTTTTTCTACATTCGCAGCCTCTACCAGCGGTGTATTTCCTATCAGTCCCAATGTTCCCCTATAAATATTTCCCATAACGCTCCCCTTTCCCTATTCCCTATTATCAGGTAGGATTAGTATGTTTTGTTGTTAGACCTATAATAGAAGATTTCAGGTAATTTGTCAATACGTTTTTTAAAAATCATCTACAAAAGTTTTTCAAATAATTTCCAAGCGCCGTTATAACGATTGTCATAAGAATATTCTTTTTTCATACAGTCATGCTCCGGAAGGTTCCTCCCAGATTCAGGCGCCCGTATCCCCATTCTTTACTCGGATACGTAATATCGCTCTCCCGAACGGCGCCTCTGATCAGATAATTTTTTACGTCGATGGTATTTGCATCCGGGATTCTGCCCTGACCCACTGCCCATTCCATGAAAAGAGCCGCGCTGCCGGCGGTAATGGCCGCTGCGATACTGGAACCGGTCATTTTGCCCAGAGCAGTGGAAACATTCACTCCCGGAGCCGCCAGATCCGGCTTGGCTCTTCCGTCCCGTGTATAACCTCTCCCCGATGCCGTATAAAAGCTTCCGTTCAGATCATCATAGGTGGATACGCTGATGGGATTGGCGGCTGTGGAAGGTATGGTCAGCGTGATATCAGGACTTGGCTCCAAAAAAGTCACCGGTGCCGTCAGGAAATCACTGATGGGCAGCCATGCATGAAACAGGGAATTTCGCATATTCTCCGCCTCGCTCACGGTAACCGTCCACAATCCTCCGGTAGGATTTTGAAAGCGCAAAAACAAAAGCTGCGCTCCGCTTCTTCTCTCCACCCGCTGCGTCTCCAGATAAAGCGCTGTTCTGTCATAAACAAAACCGTACTCCACCTCGGCGCCCGTTTCCGTGCGGATATCGCGGATCACTTCCCCTCCCGGAGAGCGAATGACAAATTGATACTGGAAGGGCTGCTGTGCCCATAGCGTCATCGTAAACCCTTCCACGCCATCCGAAACACGAAATTCCATCCGCCTTACGGAGGACTGCGGCACCCCAAATGCATCCCCGGGCGCGGTCAAAAATCGTCCGGCAAAGTGATGCTGCTTATTTCCCTCATTGCCGCAGCAGTTTATGATGACCCGGTTTTTCTCAAAGGCCAAATGATTCATATACTCTTCCAACGCTGCATCCCCGGAATGCGCTCCCAGATTTGTTCCGAGTCCAAAGCAGATGACCAGCGGAAGCCCCAGCTCTCCCGCCTGCGCATCGAGAAACTCAAGCGCCTCTATAATCGCATCCTCGCTATAGCAGACCGCCTGATCCGGTACAAAATAATAATCACGCACCTCCCGGCTTGCCTGTCTTAGCTTGACAAACAAAATACCGCTTCCCGGAGCCGCACCGACATATTCCCTCCCGCCGTTCAGCCTGCTGCCTGCCGCAACGCTGGCAATCGCAGTCCCGTGTCCCTCGGGGTCCCCCGCCGGTACAACCTGATACGGGTCCTCTGCAAGCAGCGCCTCATTAATTTCCTCCTCCCGATACACTCTGTCCTGTTCCTGGTCCCACAGACGCAGGATCCGCGTACTTCCATCGCTTCTTCGAAATACATCCAGATCATACCGTATTCCTGTATCGAGAAACCCTAACAGCACATTTCTACCGCTCAGTTCAAGAGGCGGCGCCTGAATTTCCAGAACTCCGCTTGTGATCAAGCTGCTTGGATCAAAGACAAAGTTCCCGAAGGATTCTCTATACATGTTTTCGTCCTGCATAAGCCCATATACTATGGGTACTTCCCCAAAAGCCATAAAAAACCCTGCATATGTCTTTAACATAACATATGCAGGGTTCCTTCTTTTTGTTTCTATCATATCAGGGACGATCCGCTTCAAAATCCCGTTTCTGTTCCAAAAGAGGCGTCAAAGGCTCATTACTGCGAATCTCAATAACGGGACTTCCCTTTCCCTCGATATAATCCCTTGTAATTGTCACATGACCAATATTATCATCCTTTGGAATTTCATACATGATATCCAGCATAAATTCCTCGATAATCGCCCGTAATGCTCTGGCGCCGGTATCCTTTTCCATAGCTTTTTCGGCAATGGCCTCAAGCGCACTCCGGTCAAAATCAAGCTTTACTTCATCCATCTCCAAAAGCTTCTGATATTGCTTCAAAATTGCATTCTTGGGCTCACTCAGGATCTGAACCATACTTTCTTTGTTCAATCCCTTGAGCGTACAGATAATCGGCAAACGCCCGATAAATTCCGGAATCAGTCCGAACTGCTTTAAGTCTTCAATCGTTACCTTGGACAGAATATCCTGTTCCTTATCATATCGATCCTTAAGCTCCGCGTCAAAGCCAATGGAAGTCTGTTTTCGCAGTCTCTGTTTTATAATCTC
>CAYTIH010000013.1:0-50479 GCA_964437825.1 uncultured Clostridium sp.
GCGACGAATTGGATCATGAATCGCAGATTCATGATATAATGAGAGCAAAAGAAAAGGATTAGACTTATGAAGCAGTTGGATATCCTGGGAATTCATGTAAGGGATTATTATTTGCGTGAAGGGATCAGAATCGCAAATGATTATCTGAAAAGCGGAACGCTTAATACAATTGCATATCTTTCCAATCAGGTGCTGATCAATGCCGGCAAGGTGCCCGAGCAAAAGGAATGGATTGAACAGATGGATATGACTGTGTTTGGAAATACGGATATCCTGAAGGCGGCCGGAATCGATAACGGATCCCGGATTCATGAAGTGGAAAATGATGAGTTTTTTAAAAAATTTATGGAACGGGTCGTGCGTGAAAAAAAGACCGTGTTTCTGCTTGCAGATTCCGAAACGGGCATGCAAAATCTGCAAAGCAAGGTACTCCAGGATCGGGAAAATCCTGTGATAGCCGGGAGTTATCTGGTGGGCGAGCTGGAGGGGGAGCAGGATTCCATGATTAATGAAATCAATGATGTGGCGCCCGGAGTGGTAATTTCCTGCCTGCCGTTCGAAATTCAGGCAAAATATATGCATGAATACCGCAGGATGGTAAATGCAAATGTGTGGCTTGGTTTGATTGAAAGTCAGATTACGGGCGGGCATGCAAATACTTTCGTGGAAAGCCTGAAGGAAAAATATCTGAAGCGGATTTTTCGCAAAAGGGTTACGAAATACAATCAGGCGAATACAGAGGAGCAGAAATAACACGGGACGCTGCCGCCGGCAGCGTCCTTTTATGTTTTGTGAAGGTTGTATAATAAGCCTCTTTCATATTTTCTGTAAATAAAGGTAAAAAATGCATAAATAAAATGTGAAATACTGTAGATTTTTTTGTGTATTTATATTAATATGGAAAACAGATAGAGTATTTTGAAATGATTACAGGGCGAATGTATTGTGAAAGTGAACAAAAACGACAGGGGCAAATAATAATATTAATAAGGGGTTATGTTCACAGAAGAGGAGAAGGGTATATGATATCTAATCAGATCTTACAGAATACGATTGACGGATTGAAAACAATTGCGAGGGTGGAGCTTTGCGTCGTGGATACGGATGGCAAGGTTGTGGCGGCGACGGATGACCGGATGGAAAAAAACAGAAGGGATGTGCTGGAGTTTGTCGTATCGCCTGCGGATAGTCAGGAAATTCAGGGATTTCAGTATTTTAAAATATATGACGAGCAGCAGCTGGAGTATATTCTGATTATTACGGGAACCGGAGAAAACCTGTATATGGTTGGTAAAATGGCGGCTTTCCAGATCCAGAATCTTCTGGTTGCTTATAAGGAGAGATTTGATAAGGATAATTTTATCAAGAATTTACTGCTTGATAATTTATTGCTGGTGGATATTTACAGTAGGGCCAAAAAGCTTCATATCCAGACGGATGCAAAGCGTGTGGCCTTAATTATTGAGACCGGCAAGGGCAAGGACAACAACGTTCTGGAGCTGCTGCGTGCTTATTTCGGAAGCAACAGCAAAGAATTTGTGACCGCAGTTGATGAAAATAGCGTGATCGTGGTAAAAGAGCTTGCAGAAGGAGAAGGTACGCAGGAAATTGACAAGGCCGCGAGAAATATTGAGAATGTTCTTCGTAAAGAGGGCATTGAGGGCATTCGTATTGCCTATGGCAATGTGATTGGCGAAATTAAGGAAGTCAGCCATTCCTACAAGGAAGCCAAAATGGCTCTGGATGTCGGGAAAATCTTTTTTGATGACAGAGATATTGTGGCATATTCTGAGCTGGGAATCGGGCGGCTCATTTATCAGCTGCCGATTCCGCTTTGTAAGATGTTCATTAAGGAGATATTCGGCGGAAAAAGCCCGGATGAGTTTGATGACGAAACGTTGACTACCATTTATAAATTTTTTGAAAATAGCCTGAATGTGTCCGAGACCTCCAGACAGTTATTTATCCACAGAAATACCCTGGTGTATCGTCTGGACAAGCTTCAGAAGAGTACAGGGCTTGATTTAAGAGTTTTTGAGGATGCAATCACCTTTAAGATTGCGCTTATGGTTGCGAAATATATGAAATATATGGAAACCTTTGAATATTAAGGAAAGGTATGGTTTTGAGTATTGAAAGAAAAGGTAAGTACGACAGGGAAAAAGAGAAAAGGAACCGGAAATGCTGCGGATGAGGTAATCGTGCTGGATCATGTTGTAAAAACATATTCCTCCGGCGCTCCTGCCCTGAATGATGTTTCCCTGACTGTGAAAAAGGGAGAGTTCGTCTTTGTGGTAGGCGACAGCGGTTCCGGCAAATCGACACTGATCAAACTGCTGCTGAGGGAATTACTTCCGACAGAAGGCACCATTACCGTAAACGGAACGAATGTAGTAAAGCTGCGCAGACGCAAGATTCCGAAGTTCCGCCGGAATATCGGCGTTGTTTTTCAGGACTTCCGTTTATTGAAGGATAGAAATGTATATGATAATGTTGCTTTTGCCCAGCTTGTCATTCAGGCAAAAACCAGGGATATCAGAAAGAACGTACCGATGATGCTTTCGCTGGTAGGCCTGGCAGGGAAATATAAGGCAAAGCCCAGGCAGTTATCGGGCGGAGAACAGCAAAGAGTAGCGCTGGCCAGAGCTCTGGTGAACAATCCTCCCATTTTACTGGCTGACGAACCGACGGGAAATCTGGACCCCAAAAACTCATGGGAGATTATGAAGCTTTTGGAGGAAATCAATGAGAAGGGAACCACGGTTTTGGTGGTTACGCACAACCGCGAAATTGTGAACGCCATGAAAAAAAGGGTTGTTACGATGAAAAAGGGCGTTATTGTAAGCGACGAAGAGCAGGGAGCGTATATCGATGAGGATTAGTACTTTTTTTTATACAATCAAGCAGGGAATCAAAAATATATTTCGAAACAAATGGTTTTCGCTGGCATCCATCGTAACTACCAGTGCCTGCCTGTTTCTGTTCGGCGTGTTTTTCTGCATTTTGACAAATTTTCAGCATATCGTCAGATCCGCACAGGAAGGAGTTTGTGTTACCGTATTCTTTAATGACGATATTACCGACGCCAGAAAGGAAGAAATTGGACAATTGATTTTGGCGCGGACAGAGGTAAAATCAGTATCATATGTATCGGCGGAGGAAGCATGGGAAGAATTCTCACAGGATTATTTCGGAGAGGAATATTCCGCAGGTTTTACCGAAAATCCGCTTGAGAAATCGGATAATTTTCAGATTTATATGCGGGACGTTTCCATGCAGAGCGCATTGGTTACTTATATCAAGTCACTGGATGGAGTTCGAAGGATCAATCAATCGGCGATTACCGCAAATATGCTGTCGGGAATGAATTCGCTGGCATCCTATGTTACCATAGGAATTATTACATTGCTGCTGTTCGTGTCCATTTTCCTGATCAGCAATACGGTTATGATCGGTATTTCTGTCAGGAAAGAAGAAATTTCGATTATGAAGTATATCGGCGCTACAGATTATTTTGTACGGGCGCCGTTTGTCGTGGAGGGCGTGATCATCGGCCTGATCGGTTCCGTTATTCCGCTGCTTGTCATTTATGAGCTGTATAACAGGACGATTGTTTATGTAATGGGGCGTTTTTCCGTACTGAGCAGCCTGCTTCGTTTTCTGGATGTGAATGAGGTATTTGCGACGCTGGCGCCGATCACGGTTTGCGTGGGCGCCGGAATCGGCTTATTGGGCAGTATTGTGACCGTGCGCAGACATCTTCATGTATAGTAAGGATTGGAGTTTATCGTGAGGTATAAAACAAAGAATAGAATCAGAAAAACAGCGGCGTTTTTGCTGCTTATATGCATGGTAATGTCTCTTAACGGTTCTACCAGCTATGCAGATAATTCGAATCTTACAAATGACTATATTCAGCAGAAGGAGAGTCAGATTCAGCAGATTGAACAGGAAAAACAGGATCTGGAACAGGGAATTAGTGATTCCAAGGCATATTTGAATCAGCTGCAGGGCCAGCAGAATGATCTGGCCGCCTATGTGGAGCAGATGGACGCCGCCCTTTTGGAAATCGAAACCAATATTACGGATTTGAATGACAAAATCGAAATCAAGGAACAGGAGATTGAAGATACCAAGGCAGAGCTTTTGGAGGCGCAGAGAGTGGCCCAGGAGCAGTACGAGGCTATGAAGATCCGCATCAAGTTCATGTATGAGGAAGGCGATACCTATTATATGGAGCTTTTATTTTCCGCAAACGGCTTTGCGGATATGTTAAATAAAGCGGATTATATCGAGGCTGTGTCCGAATATGACAGGCAGAAGCTGGAAGAATATATATTGAATGAACAGTTAATTGCGGCATGTCAGGCGGAGCTGGAAGCACAGCAGGAATTGCTGCAGGCACAGAAGGAGACTCTGGAAGAGGAACAGGAAACCAAGATGGACCTGGTAGCGGCTGCAGAGATGAATATTGCAGCAATGCAGGGCGATATTGATGAAACGAAGGAAACGATAGAGCAGTTAAATGCGCAGCTGGCAGCGCAGACAGCCACGATTGAGGCGTTGGAAGCACAGATCACTGCCGAAAAGAAGCGGCTGGAGGAACTCAATCAGCCGCAGCAGACCTATGACGGCGGTGCGTTTCTTTGGCCGTGCCCCAGCTGTAAAATTATTACTTCGCCTTTCGGCTGGAGAAAGCATCCGATTCTGGGAATCGAAAGGTTTCATAACGGAATTGATATCGGTGCGAAGAGCGGAGCCTCCATTGTGGCCGCTTATGACGGAGTTGTGGTTGCCGCTTCCTACACCAGCGCAATGGGCAATTATATTATGATTGATCATGGGAATGAACTGTATACCATTTATATGCATTGTTCGGCGCTATATGTAACGGAGGGACAGTATGTCAGCCGGGGCGAAAACATTGCGGCGGTAGGATCTACGGGACTTGCCACGGGACCGCATCTGCATTTTACCGTCAGATATAACGGTGAATATGTATCGCCGCTTGACTATGTTTCACCGTAATTGCAGCAATAACGGCAGCTGTTTATGAAAAAGAATATAAGGATAAAGGATTTTATGATTTTTTCCTGAGAAAAGACATAAAATGATAAAAAGAAAAAAGTGCCATGGAAGAACAGAAAAATGATGAAAAAGAGGAAATGCAGGGTGTGGAGCCGCATATGCAGATAAAGGAAACGCTTTCTGAAAACCGGGAATCCTTGGAGAAACAGAGGGAAAGCAGGGATAAGAAATATTATTTTACCGGCTTTTTGGCGGGAATATTTCTATCCGTTGTGATTTTCTGCGGTGTCATACTTGTGCGGGTCATCATACGGGATCGTAATAACGATACCAGTGCTTCCACAGAAGCGGAGAAAGAAGCTTCCGTCGTAAATGATACTTCTACGTCAAAGCTGGAGATCCTGCAGGATACCATTGAACAGTATTATTTGAATGAGGTGGATGAAGAGACTCTGGAAGAAGGGATGTACGCGGGACTTCTGGAAGCGCTGGATGACCCTTATTCGGTATATTATACCGCACAGGAGTTGCAGCAGATCTATGAAAAGACGCAGGGGGTTTATTACGGAATCGGCGCCTATATCGGAATCGATATTACCACAGGCTATCCTTATATTTCCAGGGTCATTGATGATACCCCGGCTGCGGCCAGTGATTTGCGGGCCGGAGATCTGATTTATCGCGTAGAGGATGAGGACGTCTATGGTATGGACACCACGGAAGTGGTATCCAGAATCAAGGGTGAAGAGGGAACGGACGTACACATAACGGTTGCCAGACTCAGCGGATCTGCCTATGAGTATATTGATATCACGATTACAAGGGCTAAGATTAATAGTCCGACGGTAGTATCCAGGATGCTTGATGATGATATTGCTTATATAGAAATCGTAGAATTTGACGATATTACAACGGATCAGTTTACCGATGCACTGGCAACGGCAAGAGGAAACGGCATGAAGGGACTCATCCTCGATTTGAGAGGAAATCCCGGCGGTAATTTATCAACGGTAGTAGCCATTGCACAGCAGATCCTTCCGAAGGGTATGATTGTATACACGGAAGACAAATATGGATACAGGGAAGAATATACCTGCAATGGGGAGCGTCAGTTGGAAGTGCCGCTTGTAGTGCTTGTGGACGGAAACAGCGCCAGCGCTTCCGAAATCCTTGCAGGCGCTGTTAAGGACTACGGCATTGGCACATTGGTGGGAACCACGACGTTTGGCAAGGGTATCGTTCAGCGGCTCATGCAGTTGACAGACGGCTCTGCCATCAAGCTGACGATCAGCAAATATTATACCCCGAACGGATATAATATTCACGGGACAGGAATTGAACCGGATGTGGTTGTTGAATTTGATGCCGATGCGTATCAAAATGACGGTACCGATAACCAGCTTGAGGAAGCTCAGCGGATTATGCGGGAAAAGCTGGGATTATAAGTCCGGAAATTATATGAGTATCGGTTAAAATAATTGATTCCGAATATCAAAGCTTATGTGAACAGGCGGAGTGCATTTCTCCGCCTGCTTTTTTATATCATAGGAAATACCTTGCTGCGTTAAAGTACGAAGTGCGCTGATTTCCTATGATATAAAAACGCTCCGCGCGGATCGCACTGCGGCGGAAAGGAAAAAACGTCGCTAACGCGACCAGCCGCAGGCGGAGAATCCCGCATAGCGGGATCCTTTCTTACTTCAAAGAAAAGACCTTAAAATTTCCCTAAAAACGAACAAATGTTTGCAAAGGGGCGTAGGTAGTGATACAATAGACAAGGTTAGTGTGAAAAATCACATTGATATGCTGATTTTTCACACAGCTATTTGTGCAGGAGCGTCACAAATAGCCCTGGTGGCAGACGGGAAACCGCTTTCGCGGATTTCCTGCCGTCCCGTTGCTGACGCTCCGGAATGGGGATTAGAATGAAAGAAGAAAGATATTGATACATTCATGGATATCATATGAATGATAAAGGAGATAACCATACATGGATCATTTTGAATTAGTATCCGAATATCAGCCCACAGGGGATCAGCCCCAGGCCGTTGAAACATTAGTGAAAGGATTTCAGGAAGGCAATCAATTTCAGACCTTACTGGGGGTTACGGGCTCCGGGAAAACCTTTACCATGGCGAATGTGATAGCGGCATTAAATAAACCTACGCTGATTATTGCTCATAATAAAACGCTTGCGGCTCAGCTTTATAGTGAATTTAAGGAATTTTTTCCAAAGAACGCCGTCGAGTATTTCGTGTCCTATTACGATTATTATCAGCCGGAGGCTTATGTGCCTTCTTCGGATACTTATATTGCAAAGGATTCTTCCGTTAACGACGAGATAGATAAGCTGAGGCTGTCTGCAACCGCGGCGCTGACGGAACGCAGGGATGTGGTGGTGGTTGCCAGCGTATCCTGTATCTATGGACTGGGAAGTCCGGACGAATATTATGAGATGACAGTCTCCCTGCGCCCCGGTATGCAGAAGGACCGGGATGAGGTCATCCGGAGGCTGATTGACATGCAGTATGTCAGAAACGATCTGGAGCTGGACAGAAGCTGTTTCCGGGTCAGGGGGGATGTGCTTGAGATCAATCCCGCGCAGGGCGGAGACTTCCTGATTCGAATTGAATTTTTCGGAGACGATGTTGACAGGATCACGGAGGTGGAGCCGCTGACCGGCAAGACGCATGCCGTTTTGGAGCATGTTATGATATTTCCGGCTTCCCATTATGTTGTGGCGCCGGATAAAATCAAAAAGGCGTGTGATGATATCGAACGGGAGCTTGAGGAACGTGTCAAATATTTTAAGGGCGAGGATAAGCTGTTAGAGGCGCAGCGGATTGCGGAACGAACCAATTTCGATATAGAAATGCTCAGGGAAACGGGATTTTGCTCCGGAATCGAGAACTATTCCAGACATTTGAATCAGCTTCCGGCGGGTGCGCCTCCGCTGACCCTGATGGATTATTTCAAGGAAGATTACCTGATTATTATTGATGAGTCCCATATGACAATTCCTCAGATCGGGGCAATGTATTCGGGGGACAGATCCAGAAAAACAACGCTTGTAGAGTATGGATTTCGTCTGCCGTCGGCTTTGGACAACAGACCGCTTAATTTCATGGAGTTCGAGCAGCATATCGATCAAATGCTGTTTGTATCCGCAACGCCTGCCAAGTATGAAGAGGAGCATGAGCTGCTTCGCGCGGAGCAGATTATCCGTCCCACAGGACTTTTAGATCCTGAGGTATTTGTGCGTCCTATTGAAGGACAGGTTGACGATCTGATTGCCGAGATCAGAAAGGAAACTGATAAAAAGAACAAGGTTCTGGTGACTACCCTGACGAAGCGGATGGCGGAGGATTTGACCGATTACTTAAAAGAAGTAGGAATCAGGGTTAAATATCTGCATTCCGATATCGATACCCTGGAGCGTGCGGAGATTATCCGCGATATGCGTCTGGATGTATTTGATGTACTGGTCGGAATTAACCTGCTGCGGGAGGGACTGGATATTCCGGAAATCTCTCTGGTAGCGATTCTGGATGCGGACAAGGAGGGCTTTCTGCGTTCCGAAACCTCACTGATCCAGACCATTGGACGTGCGGCCCGTAATGCGGACGGACATGTCATTATGTATGCGGACAATATGACGGATTCTATGAAAAATGCCATAGAGGAAACCGAGAGAAGAAGGAAGCTGCAGCAAAAGTATAACGAAAGCCACGGCATTACGCCGCAGACGATTCATAAGGCGGTCAGGGATTTGATCAGTATCAGCAAGAAGATTGCAAAAGAAGAAGTCCGGTTTGAGAAAGATCCGGAATCCATGAGCCGCGAAGAACTTGAAAAGCTGATTGCGGGCATTCAGAAGCGAATGAAAAAAGCCGCTGCAGAGCTGAATTTCGAAGCCGCTGCAGAGCTCAGGGATAAGATGATTGAGTTGAAGCAGAAGCTGAACCTGATGGAATGAATGCTCTTTGGGGGTAAATACTATAAAAAACAAAGGAGAGAACCACATGGCGACGAAAAAAATGATTCCGCCTTCGGAGTGCATACGAATCCGAGGCGCGAATGAACATAATCTGAAAAATATTGATTTGGATATTCCCAGAAATCAACTCGTAGTTCTGACAGGGGTGTCAGGCTCCGGGAAATCCTCTCTTGCCTTTGATACGATTTATGCGGAGGGGCAGCGAAGGTATATGGAATCGCTCTCCTCCTATGCAAGGCAGTTTCTGGGGCAGATGGAGAAGCCTAATGTTGAGAAAATTGAGGGATTATCGCCGGCAATTTCCATCGATCAGAAGTCAACGAACAGAAATCCCAGATCTACGGTAGGAACCGTAACGGAGATTTATGACTATTTCAGGCTGCTGTATGCCAGAATCGGAATCCCGCATTGTCCGAACTGCGGCAGAGAGATCAAAAAGCAGACGGTGGATCAAATGTGCGATCAGATTATGGAACTGGGAGAAGGAACCAAAATACAGCTGCTGGCACCGGTTGTCAGGGGCCGAAAGGGCGAGCATGTTAAAGTGCTTGAACGCGCAAAGCGCAGCGGATATGTCAGAGTCATCGTGGACGGAAGCATGTATGAGCTGTCCGAAGAAATCAAGCTGGAAAAAAATCTGAAGCATAATATTGAAATTGTAGTGGACAGACTGGTGGTAAAGCCGGGCATCGAAGGAAGACTGACCGGTTCTATCGAAAATGTACTGGAACTGGCAGAAGGGCTTATGATGGTGGATGTGATAGGCTCAGGGACGATCAATTTCAGCCAGAGCTTTGCCTGCCCCGATTGCGGAATCAGCGTGGATGAGGTGGAACCGAGGAGCTTCTCCTTTAATAATCCCTTCGGCGCCTGTCCGGATTGTTTTGGCCTTGGCTATAAGATGGAATTTGATGAAGAACTGATGATACCGGACAAATCACTCAGTCTGAACCAGGGCGCAATTATCGCCATGGGGTGGCAGTCAAGTAATGAGGCGGGAAGCTTTACCAATGCGCTTTTGCGTGCAATGGCAAAGGAATTCGGTTTTTCACTGGACACGCCATATGAGGAATTACCTCAAGAGATCAGAGATATTTTGATTCACGGAACAACGCGCCAGGTCAAGGTCCATTATAAGGGACAGAGGGGAGAGGGCGTGTATCCCGTTGCCTTTGAAGGCCTGATCAAAAACATGGAGAAACGTTACAGAGAGACGGGCTCGGATATTATGAAGCAGGAGTATGAGACCTTTATGAGGATTACGCCCTGCAAGCTCTGCGGCGGTATGAGGCTAAAGAGAACCTCGCTTGCCGTGACGGTATGTGACAAGAATATTTATGAAATCACTTCCATGTCCATTAAGAAGCTTTATGATTTTCTGGGAGATATGACGCTTACAAAGCAGCAGCACCTGATCGGAGATCAGATTTTGAAGGAGATCAGGGCAAGAGTGAACTTCCTGATCAATGTGGGGCTTGAGTATCTGGATTTGGCAAGAGCGACAGGGACCCTGTCCGGCGGCGAAGCGCAGAGAATACGTTTGGCAACTCAGATTGGCTCCGGTCTGGTAGGAGTCTGCTATATTCTGGATGAGCCCAGTATCGGACTGCATCAGAGGGATAATGATAAGCTGCTGACCGCTCTGAAGAATTTGAGGGATCTGGGCAATTCCGTGATTGTGGTGGAACATGATGAGGATACCATGCTGGCGGCGGACGATATCGTGGATATCGGTCCGGGTGCGGGAGAACATGGCGGACAGGTCATTGCGCAGGGAACGGCTCAGGAGATCATGAAGGTGCCGGAGTCTGTTACGGGACAGTACCTAAGCGGAAAAATGAGGATTCCCGTGCCTGAGAAGCGTAGGAAACCGAAGGGCTATCTGACCGTGAAAGGCGCAAGGGAGCATAATCTGAGAAATATTGATGTAAAAATTCCGACAGGAGTATTGACCTGTGTAACGGGCGTGTCCGGTTCGGGAAAGAGTTCTCTTGTAAATGAAATATTATATAAATCGCTTGCAAAGAAATTGAATCGTGCCAGAACCATAGCGGGAGAGCATGATAAGATTCTGGGCGTGGAACAGCTCGATAAGGTCATTGATATCGACCAGTCCCCGATCGGGCGTACACCGAGGTCAAATCCCGCAACTTATACCGGCGTTTTCGATCAGATCAGAGATTTATTTGCGGGAACTACGGATGCCAAGGCGAGGGGGTACAGTAAAGGACGGTTTAGCTTCAATGTCAAGGGCGGACGCTGTGAGGCGTGCGGAGGCGACGGAATCCTGAAAATCGAGATGCATTTTCTGCCGGACGTTTATGTACCCTGCGAGGTATGCGGCGGCAAACGCTATAACAGGGAAACCCTTGAAGTAAAATACAAGGGAAAAAGCATCTACGACGTGCTGGATATGACGGTGGAGGAAGCGGTTTCTTTCTTTGAAAACCTGCCCTCTATACGCAGAAAAATAGAAACGCTGTATGATGTCGGTTTGTCCTATATCAAGCTCGGACAGCCCTCAACCACTCTGTCCGGCGGCGAGGCGCAGAGAATCAAGCTGGCAACGGAATTAAGCAGGAGGGATACCGGCCATACGATTTATATTCTGGACGAGCCTACCACAGGGCTGCATTTTGCGGACGTTCATAAGCTGGTGGATATCCTGCACCGGCTGGCGGACGGCGGCAATACGGTAGTGGTTATCGAGCATAATCTGGATGTCATCAAAACTGCGGACTATATCATTGATATGGGACCGGAAGGCGGAGACGGCGGCGGAACTGTGATTGCGCAGGGAACTCCGGAGCAGGTAGCGCAGACGCCCGGCTCCTATACCGGTATTTATGTAAAAAAGATGCTGGAACGGGATAAAAACAGAAGTGGAATTTAGTATTACATTCAAGCGGGATAAAAAAAGCAGCGCCGGGCTATAAATATTTTGCTTTTTTTGGCCGATAAATAATATGGATGCATGGACGCAAAAAAGTACGGAAGGAACCGTGTGCTTTTTCTGCGTCCTTTTTTTGAGACAGGCAGTAAAGAAGATATTTTTTAAATATTTTATGAAGTTTTGCACAAACCCTTTGAAATTACGACTGTTTGGGTTATAATTATTTCGTATGTTTAACTTAAAACAGATTTGGTAATGATTAAAATAGACAGGACTGTAACGAAAGGGGTTTAGGAGATGCAGTATACAGATATCGGAATTGATTTAGGGACTGCGAGTATTCTTGTTTATATCAGGGGAAAAGGCGTTGTATTAAAGGAGCCGTCCGTAGTAGCGTTTGACAGGGATACCAATAAAATAAAGGCAATTGGCGAGGATGCAAGACTGATGCTCGGCAGAACGCCGGGAAATATTATTGCAGTAAGACCTTTACGCCAGGGCGTTATTTCGGACTATACCGTTACGGAAAAAATGATGAAATATTTCATTCAAAAGGCTCTGGGAAAGAGAACCTTCCGGAAACCGCGCATTGCAGTCTGTGTACCCAGCGGAGTTACCGAGGTCGAGAAAAAAGCAGTGGAGGATGCGACTTATCAGGCAGGCGCCAGAGAGGTGTCCATTATAGAGGAGCCTATTGCAGCAGCCATCGGCGCAGGCATTGACATCAGCAAGCCCTGCGGCAATATGATTGTCGATATCGGCGGCGGCACTTCCGATATTGCAGTGATTTCTTTAGGCGGAACGGTAGTCAGTGCATCCATTAAGGTTGCAGGCGATGATTTTGACGAAGCCATTGTTCGTTATATGCGTAAAAAACATAATCTTTTGATCGGTGAAAGAACCGCAGAGGATATTAAGATAAAAATAGGTACCGCTTTCAAAAGAGCGGAAGTGGATTATATGGAGGTGCGCGGACGTAATCTGGTAACGGGACTTCCCCGTACGGTGAAGGTTTCTTCCGAGGAAACCGAGGAGGCTCTGCGCGAAACGACTTCTCAGATTATTGAGATTATTCACAGCGTTTTGGAGAAAACGCCGCCTGAACTGGCAGCGGATATTGCTGACAGAGGAATCGTACTGACAGGGGGCGGAAGCCTGCTGCGCGGGCTTGAGGATTTAATTTCCAGTAAAACCGGAATCAATACCATGACGGCGGAGGATCCCATGACGGCCGTTGCGATCGGTACCGGACGTTATGTGGAGTTCCTTGCGGGATATTGTGAGGAATCTTAACAGTAAAGGATAGTATTCCTATACATTTGTATTACGATAACAGAAAAAGGCTGGAAGCGGGAGGTACGGTATGCTCAGAGGACTTTATACTGCGTATACGGGAATGGTGAATCAGCAGAAACGTCTGGATACCATGACAAATAATCTGGCGAATGTAAATACGGTAGGATTTAAAAAGGAGGGCGCGACGAGCCAGGCCTTCTCCGAGGTACTTGCATATCGCCTTAAGGATGTCACCACACCTGGAAACGGAGCCTATATCGGAAATATGTCGCTTGGCGTCAAGATCGGTGAAAACTATACGGATTGGACGCAGGGCTCCATCAGGCCTACGGATAATACATATGATATGGCAATCAGCGGCATGGGCTTTTTCAATATAGAATATACGGATAAAAGCGGTAATACCATGACCCTGTATACCAGAGACGGCGGCTTTACACTCAATAAGGACGGTTATCTTGTCAATGATAACGGGGATTATGTTCTGGGCGAGACAGGAAACGGAACGCAGGAAAGAATTCAGCTGGACCCGACGAAGGAAACCAAAGTGGACGAATTGGGAAATATCTTTCAGGATGATGAACTGGCTGCGACACTGATGATTACCGATTTTGAGGATTATAATTATCTGGAAAAATTCGGAGAGAATTATTATCGGGCGATCGAGGGCGCTCAGACAACGGAGGCGGATGTTCAGGTGCATTCCGGATATCTGGAACAGTCCAATGTGGAAACTGTGCAGGAAATGGTCAATATGATTGCGATTCAGAGAAATTATGAAGCGAATCAGAAGGTAATTACAACATACGACAAGTCACTCGACATTACAGTCAATCAGATTGGCAAGGTATAGTGTAGCGTCACAAATAGCCCTGATGGCAGACGGGAAACCGCTTTCGCGGATTTCCCGCCGCCCCGTTGCTGACGCTCCGGAATGGGGATTAAAATGTCTAATGACATGCTACGGGCCGCGAAAGCGGCAGAATGAGAGGAAATTATGGTACGTTCTTTATGGACAGCGGCAACAGGAATGATTGCGCAGCAGACAAATGTGGATACGATTGCAAATAATCTGTCCAATGTTAATACGACGGGGTATAAGACGGCAGTGGCTGAATTCCAGTCCTTGCTGTATCAGAATCTGCAGACCCGTACGACCTCTGCAAATGGTGAAACCAAGCCGGGAAGCGCACAGGTGGGGCTTGGTGTAAGAAACTCGTCCATCACGACAATATTTACGCAGGGAGCGTTGTTGGAATCCTCCAGTGATACTGCTTTTGCGATTGAGGGCGAGGGCTTCTTCGCGATCAGAGGGGTTGACGGAGGAACCTATTATACAAGAAACGGCAACTTTTTTATTTCTCAGGATGAGAACGGATTGGCTTTGTGCACGGCCGAGGGCTATCCTGTGCTTGATTCCGAAGGCGATCCGATTGTGTTTGACAGCGATATGGTTGCCAATAAGATTACGGCTACAAGTGACGGACGCTTCTGCTATCCGGACGAGACCAATAACCCTCAGGAGTTAGGCTTCCAGATAGGCGTATATCAGTTTAACAATCCGGGTGGTCTGTATAAAAACGACGGCGGTTATTTTGAAGTGACGGACGCCAGCGGAGAGGCCATGAACGAGGCAGCCAATACAGACCTGAAAAAGAGTAAAATCGTGCAGGGGCGTCTGGAGGGCTCCAATGTGCAGGTTGTGGATGAGATGGTAAATCTGATTGTGGCGCAGCGAGCATACGAAATGAACTCAAAGGCCATTTCAACGACGGATGAAATGATGCAGACGGCTAATCAGCTCAAGAGCTGAGGATAGGAGTAACGAATGGATATCGGTAATTTGACATCAAGCTATACGGATTATCTGCAGATGCAGAGCAATGCTTCCACATCGAAGGTTGAAAGTACTGCCAACGGATTGAATGAGGACAGTACGGATGAAGAATTGATGGACGCCTGCAAGCAGTTTGAATCCTATCTGCTTGAGCAGGTTTTTAAAGAAATGGAAAAGACAATTTCCTTTGATGACGATGACGAAGGCTCTATGTTCGGATCGGGTTCATCCAATGCACTGACGGATTATTTCAAGGATCAGACCATTGCGGAGCTTGCAGGTTCTTCTACCGAGCAGGGTGGTCTGGGAATCGCTCAGATGCTGTATGAGTCCATGAAACGCAACAGCCTGTAGGTCCCTGCGCTGACCGGCGTATTCATACGGACAGACTGAAATAATGAAAACGGAAATAGGAAAATACATATGGAAAGGCTGCTTATTGATAAGCAGCCTTTCTGCGCTTCAAAACGGGGTGAGAATTTGGAAACGATAAAAGGCTATGTGGACCATATCATATATCGCAATGACGAGAACGCTTATACGGTACTGGAGCTTATGGCGGAGGGAAAGGCCGTAACGGTGATTGGAACCTTTGACAGCATTGATACCGGTGAAAATATTCAGGCGCAGGGAGAGTATGTCAAGCATGCGCTGTACGGAAAACAGTTTAAGGTTTCTTCGTATCAAAGCCTGCTTCCGGAGGATACGGTATCCATGGAGCGTTATCTTGGATCAGGAGCAATCCGGGGGATCGGAGAGTCTTTGGCTGCAAGAATCGTGAAGCATTTTGGGACGGATACCTTCCGGGTGATTGAGCAGGAGCCGGAGCGTCTGGCCGAGATTAAGGGAATCAGTGAGCGGAAAGCCAGGGATATCGCCGCCCAGATGGAAGATAAAAAAGGCGTACGGGATGCTATGATTTTTTTGCAGAAATACGGAATTACCAATACGATGGCAGTGAAAATCTATAAGCAGTACGGGATGGAGGTTTACGGAATATTACAGGAAAATCCGTACAGACTCGCGGAGGATATTGATGAGATCGGATTTAAAACTGCGGACGAGATTGCAGCCAAAATCGGTATTCATGTGGACTGCGAATACCGTATCATGAGCGGTATTCTCTATGTTCTGCTGTCGGCCTCCGGAGAGGGACATATGTATTTACCGCTGGAGCAGCTGACCGCAAGGACGGCGGAGCTTTTGGGCCTGCCCGAGCCAACCGTGGAGCCCATAATTATGAATATGACCATGGATAAAAAGCTGGTGATGAAAAAACAGCAGGAGGTTACGGCGGTATACAGCATGAATGCATATTATGTGGAACTGAATTGTGCGAAGATGCTTCATGACCTGATGCTGGCGTCACAGGAGTCTTTGCCGTCGGAGGACGCCCTGCTGCTTCACAAAATAGAAAAGCGGCAGGAAGATATGGGATTACAGCTGGACGAACTTCAAAAGAAAGCGGTTCTGGAAGCGGTCAAAAACGGCGTGTTTATTTTGTCCGGCGGACCGGGTACCGGAAAGACGACCACAACCAGAATGATTATTGAATACTTCAAGGAAGAACAAATGGATTTTTTTCTGGCGGCTCCAACCGGACGAGCTGCAAAAAGGATGCAGGAAACGACCGGATATGAAGCCCGCACCATTCACAGAATGCTGGAATTAAACGGACTGGCTTCTGAAAACGGAAAGAAAGCGGCGTTTGAACGAAACGAAGAAAATCCGCTGGATGTGGACGCCGTTATTATCGATGAAATGTCCATGGTGGACATCTATTTGTTCCAGGCGTTATTAAAGGCAATACAGGTCGGTACCAGACTGATTTTGGTAGGGGATGCCAATCAGCTTCCCTCCGTAGGGCCGGGGCAGGTGCTGAGGGACATGATGGAAAGCGGATGTTTTCCCATGGTTGTGCTGAATAAGATTTTCCGTCAGGCGGAGAGCAGCGATATCGTGGTGAATGCACATAGGATTCATGAAGGCAGGGAAATCCGGCTGGACAATAAGAGCAGGGATTTCTTTTTTCTGGAACGGCATGACGCAGGGGTTATTTATAAGCATATGATTCAGCTGATTACCGGGAAGATGCCTTCCTATGTAAACGCCGGGCCGCTTGATATTCAGGTATTGACGCCCATGAGAAAAGGGCTGCTTGGCGCGCATACGCTCAATCAGATTTTGCAAAAATACCTGAATCCGCCGGGGGAGGATAAACAGGAGCACGCCGTCGGCGACATGGTATTTCGTGAGGGCGACAAGGTCATGCAGATCAAGAATGATTATCAATTGGAATGGGAGGTACTTGGGGCGTACGGGATTCCGGTTGATAAGGGGGTCGGCGTATTTAACGGTGATATGGGGATTTTGGAAGAAATCAATGAGCATGCGCAGACGCTGGTTGTGAAATTTGACGGGGCAAGGAGAGTAACCTATCCTTTTTCCCTTTTCGAGGAGCTGGAGCTGGCCTATGCCATAACGATCCATAAGTCCCAGGGAAGCGAGTATCCCGGTATTATCATGCCGCTTTTGTCCGCGCCGAAAATGCTTCTTAACAGAAATCTGCTTTATACGGGAATTACCAGGGCAAAGGGCTGCGTGACGATTCTGGGCAGCCGTGATACGGTGCTTGAAATGATCCATAACGCCCGGGAACAGAAGCGATATAGCGGTTTTACGGAAAGACTGAGAGAACTGGTCGGAAAGAAGGAGAATGAAATATCTGAATAATGTTTGGAAGCTGCTGTACCCTGCAAGATGCCCGGTGTGCGACAAGGCGGTTTCGCCTGCCGGAGCTTTGATCTGCTATAGCTGTCATCAAAAGCTGCAGCCGGTCAGAGAGCCGCGGTGCCGGAAATGCGGGAAGGGTCTGTCAAAACAGGAGCAGGAGCTGTGCGTTGACTGCAGGAACAGGACACATAGATATATCAGGGGAATTGCACTGTATGAATATGACTGCATTCATGAGTCCGTCTACCGGTTTAAATATGAGGGGCGAAGGGAATATGCGGACTTCTATGCGCAGGAAATCATACGGTATCTGGGAGGGCAGATCAGGAGCTTTCATCCCGATGCGCTGATACCGGTTCCGCTTCACCCTGACAGACTGAAAAAAAGGGGCTATAATCAGGCGCAGCTGATTGCCGAGGGAATAGGGGCCGGAATGGGGATACCTGTCAGGAGCGGAGTTGTCGGCAGAGTGATTAACACGATTCCCCAAAAGGAGCTTGCGCCCGCCGAGCGCCAAAATAATTTGAAAAGGGCTTTTAAAATACAGGAAAATGATGTAAAATTAAAGACGATTATAATTGTTGATGATATCTATACAACGGGAAGTACCGTGGACGCACTGTGCAAGGTATTGGAAAGCGCCGGTGTGGAACGTGCTTTTTTTATTACGTTAGCAATTGGAAAAGGAATATAGTAGAGAGGGAAAGCTGATGAATGTAAGAAATTGCAGAATATGTGGCAGAATATTTAATTATGTGACCGGCGTGCCGATCTGCCCTGCTTGCAAAGAGGAACGTGAAGCCAAATTTCAGGAAGTAAAACAATTTGTGTATGATAATAAGGGAGCGGGCATTCATGAAATCGCCGAGCACTGTCATGTAGAGACGAGTCAGATCCGGCAGTGGATCAGAGAAGAAAGGCTTACCTTTACCGATGATTCCCCCGTCGGAATTAATTGTGAAATATGCGGCGCTATGATTAAGACGGGCAGATTTTGCGAAAAATGTAAAAAAGAGATGGCGACACAGCTTGGCAGCGTTACCAAGAAAAATGAACCGGTAAAGCAGGTAAAGAAAAATCCGCATGATGATCCGAAAATGAGATTTCTGGATAGAACCTGATATAGGAGCAGTATGTTAAACGAAGAACGAATTATCTTGATGACGCGCATGGCCGCGTATGAAAATGGCGAAGGAAAGAGAAATGGCGCCATAGGCAGCTATTTCCGTGGAGATTATATCGGCCTTCAGGTTTTGAAATCCATCATCAGCGCTACAGTTTCCTTTATTTTGGCAGGCGGCGTAATATTTCTGTATCATTTCGACGAGATTATGGACAGCTTGTATGAAATTGATCTTTTTGGCGTAGCGCACAAAATTATCATAGCTTATATTGTAGTGGTGGCAGTGTATGCTTTGATTTCTTACTTTATTTTTTCCTTTCAGTATGGCAGGGCAAGAAAAAAGCAAAAGCTGTATGCCGCGCACTTAAGACAGCTTTCTGAAATGTATCAGAAAGAAGCGAAAAATAAGCAGTAAACCTGAAAGGAATCATCATGGCAGCATTACTGGAAATAAAAGAACACTTAAAGAGCTTTTACAGCAAATTTGAAGCGTATATTGTACCGGTATTAAAGTTCATTACTGCGCTTACGGCGCTTTTGCTGGTGAACCGGGAGCTGGGATTTATGTCGCAGCTTGACAGCTTTGCAATCGTACTGGTTGCGGCATTATTCTGTTCTTTTTTACCGTTTAATTTCATAATTGTAGTATCGGCAATGTTTACGCTGGGGCATGTTTATAAGCTGTCGTTGGAATGCGCAGTCGGAGTACTGGTGTTGTTTATGGTTATGTTCCTGTTATACTTCCGGTTCTCTCCTAAGGATACGATAGTAGTAATATTGACGCCGATTTGTTTTGTGCTGAAGGTGCCTGCAGTGATGCCGCTTGCAATGGGACTGGTCGGAGGACCTGCCTCCGTGATTTCGGTGGGCTGCGGCGTGATCGTATATTATGTCATTGATTTCATCAGCAAGAATGCTACGATGATCAATTCGCTCGATGCGGACGGAACGCTTGCAAGATTCCGATATCTGGCGGACGGGATTATGGGGAATAAGGCCATGCTGATGGCTGTGATTGCGTTTGCGATTACGATCATACTGGTGTATATCATCCGCAGACTTCCTGTGGATCATTGTTGGACCTACGCCATGATTGCAGGCGCACTTACCAATGTCGTGATATTGATGCTGGGAGATCTGAAATTCAGAACCAATATTTCTATTATCGGAACGATGATCGGAAGCATTGTTGCAATAGGAATCGTGAAGGTGCTGCAATTCTTTGTATTTAATGTGGATTACAGCCGTACGGAGCATATACAATACGAGGATGATGAATATTATTATTATGTGAAGGCAGTGCCCAAAATGAGCGTTGCGATTTCCGAAAAAACCGTGACCAGGATTGATACAAAAAAGCCCGTATATGATCAGTATTCGGTACAGGGAAATAAGAACAGTGCGTCGGGAACACGCAGTCGCGCTGCATCCGGAAGCACGGGAAGCGGCAGTGTGAGCAGGAGCAGCACAACTTTCGGAAGTACTGCAGCAAACCGCAGCGGATTCTCCTCTGCCGGAGGCGTGAGCCGAAGCGGTGTGAGCTCCGCAAGCTCTGCATCAGGCCGTACTTCCGCTCATAGCAGTCAGACCAGGAGCGGTTCGATTGCCGCCAATCGTGCGGCATCAGGGATCAGGCAGAACGTAAACAGTGAAGTTAGCAGAACACAACAGGAGCATCGCGAGAAATAGCAGGGACTAAACGGTAACAATATGACAAGTTTTATGGCGTTTGCCGATAAGTATCTTTCGGCAATACACATTCCTAATTACATCAAAACAACGGATATTGTAGAAATTCTGATTATCTCCTTTTTAGTGTACCAGATTATGGTATGGATTAAAAATACCAAGGCATGGGCGCTGTTAAAAGGAGTTCTTGTCATACTTATTTTTATTGCGATTGCTGCAGTGTTCCATATGACAACAATTTTATGGATTGCGGAGAATGTAATCAGTATCGGTGTGATTGCATTCGTTATTGTGATGCAGCCGGAGCTTCGAAAAGCCTTAGAGCAGTTAGGAAGCCGGAATTATCTGAACTCGATTTTCCCGTTTGAGACTACAAAGAAGGATCATAGCCGTTATTCCGATAAGACAGTCAATGAAATTGTGAGAGCCTGCTTTGAAATGGGGAAGGTTCGGACAGGGGCGCTGATTGTGATGGAACAGAATCAGACACTGGCGGAATATGAGCGTACCGGAATCGAAGTGGACGGTATCGTAACCAGTCAGCTTTTAATCAATATTTTTGAGCATAATACGCCGCTTCATGACGGTGCGGTAATCATACGGGGAGACAGGGTGACATCGGCGACCTGCTATCTGCCCCTGTCCGATAACAGGGATTTAAGTAAAGAATTGGGAACAAGACATCGCGCCGGTGTTGGTATATCGGAGGCAACGGATTCCATGACGTTGATCGTATCCGAAGAAACGGGTTATGTCAGTATTGCATATAAGGGAGAGCTGTACCGGAAGCTGGATGCCGATGAAGTGAAGGAGAAGATTGCGATATTACAAAGTAAAACCGGCACGGAAGAGAAAAAACATCTTGTCTGGAAAGGAAGGTCCAAAGCATGAAAAAAAGACTGATGAACAATCTTGGACTGAAATTTCTGTCGGTGATCTGCGCCTTCTTTCTGTGGCTGATCGTTTTGAATATTAATGACCCTGTGGATTATCAGCAGTTTACGGGCGTTCAGGTAGAGGTGATCAATGCGGATGCGATTACGGATGAAGGCAAGGTTTATGAAATTCTGGATAATACGAATGTAATCACCGTAACTGTTGCTGCAAAGCGTTCTATTCTGGATACCTTGAATAAGGACAACATACGGGCGGTTGCCGACTTGAGCGAGGTAACACTTACCAATACAGTCAGCATCAAGCTGTCCTCTAATAAATATAACAGCTCTATTGAAAGTATCAGCTCCAATACGGAATATCTGAGATTAAATATCGAGAATATCAGACGCAAACAGCTTGTGATCGAGACGGAAACCAGTGGTGAGCCTGCAAGCGGATATTTGATTGGCAATGTAAGCGCCGAGCAGAACGTGGTACGTTTGTCGGGTCCGGAGTCCGTCATTTCCGGAATCAGTTCGGCAAAGGTACTCGTGGACGTCAGCGGTATGAGGGAGAATATCAGTACCAGTTCGGAGCTGCGGCTGTATGATGCAGAAGGAAAGCAAATAATCAATGACAGTATTACGGCAAATATCAGTTCCGTTAATGTCAATGTTTCTATTCTCGCAACAAAGACAGTATCGGTGGTGTATCAGGCAATGGGAACCCCTGCGGATGGCTATAGCTTGAACGGAGAGATTACGGCAACTCCGGAGAAAATTGTGATTGCGGGCCAGCAGAATGTCATTGACAAGATTGAAATGATTGAAGTTCCCGAAACGGCGCTGAATGTAACAGGTCAGACCGAAAATATGAACGTCATACTGAACATCAATGATTACCTGCCAAGCGGTGTCAGTCTTGCAGACCGAAGCTTTAACGGCAGAATTGCGGTAGAGGTAGGAATTGAAAAAATAGAAACGAAGAGCCTGACGATTCTCGAGGAGAATATTATATTGGAAAATATTCCGGAGGAATTTGAGGCTTCCATTCTGGAGTATGACCAAACAAGCAGTATCGGGGTGCGTGCAATTACTTCCCTGTTAGAGGATCTGGAGGGAGCAGACTTTGTCGGAACCGTGGATGTGTCAGGAGCTTTGGAAGATGCGGGAATTGCCGAACCGGAAACCGGAGCATATCTTATGAGGGTAAGCTTTAGAATGCCTCAGGATGTGACACAGGTGCAGGAACTGTATGTGGTTGTCGGATTGATTGATACGCGGGATCAGACGCAGGAGGATGAATAGTAACGGGTAGATCTTGATAAGGAGAGAAAGATGGCTAGATTATTTGGTACGGACGGTGTCAGAGGAGTTGCAAATGACGAATTGACTCCGCTTCTTGCAATGCAGCTGGGGCAGGCGGGAGCCTATGTCCTGACAAAGGAGAATGCGCATAAGCCAACGATTATGGTTGGCTGCGATACCAGAATCTCTGGAGATATGTTAGCGAATGCATTAATGGCAGGCGCTTGTTCCGTAGGGGCAAATGCAGTTTTTGTGGGAGTGATCCCGACGCCTGCGATTGCATATCTGACCAGAAAGTATAAAGTGGATGCGGGAGTCGTGATTTCGGCTTCCCATAATCCTGTGGAATTTAACGGCATTAAGTTTTTCGACGGCAACGGATATAAGCTTTCCGATTCTCTGGAGGATGAGATTGAGGCGGTGATTCGAAGCGGTATGAAGGATATTAAGTTTCCGACCGGTTCCGGCGTGGGAAAAATTAAATATCGCACGGATGCAAGGGAAGAATATATTAATCATGCCGTTCGGTCCGTATCCGTGAATCTGGACGGAATGAAAATTGTTGTGGACTGTGCCGAGGGCGCTGCTTTTTATACTTCCATTGAAGCTTTTAAGGAGCTTGGCGCAGAGGTCGTGGCAATTCATAATAACCCGGACGGAACCAATATCAATGCAAACTGCGGGTCGACTCATTTACAGGAACTGATGGAGCGTGTCGTTTATGAAAAAGCAGCGCTGGGACTTGCGTTTGACGGAGATGCGGACCGCCTGATGGCAGTGGATGAAAACGGCAAAAAGGTGGATGGCGATCAGATCATGGCCATTGTCGGAAACCACATGATGAGTCAGGGCAAGCTACACGATAATACGATCGTTGCGACAGTTATGAGTAATCTTGGCTTCTTTTTGATGGCAAAGGAAAAAGGAATCCATGTGGAGCAGACGAAGGTCGGAGATCGTTATGTATTGGAACGGATGAAAGAAATCGGTGCAAACCTTGGAGGCGAAGCGTCCGGTCATATTATTTTTCTGGATGAAAATACAACGGGGGACGGACTGTTAAGTGCATTGCATCTGCTGCAGGTGCTGGTAGAGACAGGAAAACCTCTCTCCGAGCTGGCAGCCGTAATGGAGGTGCTTCCGCAGGCGCTTGTCAATGCGAAAGTACCGAATCATAAAAAGGAAAGCTATATGGATTATCCGGAAATCGCTGCGGCAATAGAAGCGCTTTCGGATAAGTTTGCAGGAGAAGGAAGGGTGCTCATACGCCCTTCCGGAACCGAACCGCTGGTGCGTGTCATGATCGAGGGAAAGGATCAGACAATGATTCAGAAAGAGGCGCAGAAGCTGGCGGATTTGATTCAAAACGTCATGTTGTAATCGGATATCACAAAAGTGAAAAATTGGTAAAGTGCTTGTGAATATCCGGGTATGATGCTATACTAAAATTACCGGCATTGAATTGGGGATTCATGCGGTAAATACATAAGAGAAGATAATTTCTTAGGCTGGGAACTGAAAAGTGGAGGTATTGTCATGGTAAGCCAAAAGGTAACTATCAAAAATCCGACGGGGCTACATCTAAGACCTGCTGGCATCCTATGTAAGGAGGCTATGCAGTTTAAATCGTTGATAACGTTTACGTTTCGTGAAAATACAGCGAATGCAAAGAGCGTGTTAAGCGTTCTTGGTGCATGCGTCAAATGCGGCGATGAGATCGAATTCACATGCGAAGGCGAGGATGAAGAGGAAGCCCTGAAATCCCTGATCAGCGCGATTGAAAGCGGTCTGGGAGAATAAAAATTTTGTTTACCATCAGCCCGAATTGTATTCGGGCTGATTTTGTGTGAGTCGCAAACTAAAAAAACCAAGAAGGAGAGTAGGAACATGTTGAACTACAAGCGTTACAAAAAGAATCCCGTAGTGAACTATCCAGAGCGTGAATGGCCCGGAAAAGAAATTGAAAAAGCACCGATTTGGTGCAGTGTAGATCTACGTGATGGTAATCAGGCGCTGATTGATCCCATGATTGTGGAAGAAAAAATTGAGATGTTTCAGTACCTAATCAAGCTTGGCTTCAAGGAAATTGAAATCGGATTTCCCGCCGCAAGCCAGATTGAGTACGATTTTCTACGTCAGCTTGTAGAACGCAGGATGATTCCGGATGATGTATGGGTACAGGTGCTTAGCCAGTGCCGTGAGGAACAGATTGCCCGCACCTTCGAGTCCATTCAGGGCTGTAAACAGGCAGTAGTGCATATTTATAATTCCACATCGACTCTGCAAAGAGACGTTGTATTCCATATGGATCGGGAGCAGATTATTCAGATTGCCGTGCAGGGAACCAAATGGGTGAAGGAGTATGCAAAGAATTTCCCGGGAAAAATCGTTCTGGAGTATTCTCCGGAGAGCTTCACGGGGACGGAGTTAGACTTTGCGCTTGAGATCTGCAGCGCCGTTCAGGATGTATGGGGGCCTACCAAAGAAGACCCCATGATTATCAATCTGCCGTCTACGGTAGAGATGAATACCCCCAATGTTTATGCGGATCAGATTGAATGGATGAATAAGCATTTTAAGAATCGGGAGAGCATTATCTTAAGTGTGCATCCTCACAACGACAGGGGAACCGGCGTGGCAGCTACGGAGCTTGCTCTTTTGGCAGGAGCGGACCGGGTGGAAGGAACCTTATTCGGAAACGGAGAAAGAACCGGTAATGTTGATGTGCTGACAGTGGCATATAATATGTTCTCACAGGGAATCGATCCTAAGTTAAAGATTGAACATATCAATGAAATTATTGAGATTTATGAAAGATGCTGCAAGATTCCGATTCATCCGAGACATCCGTATGCGGGTAAGCTGGTATTTACCGCATTTTCCGGATCTCACCAGGATGCAATCAATAAGGGCGTCAAAGCAATGCGCGAGCGTAACAGCGAATATTGGCAGGTGCCGTATCTGCCCATTGATCCTGCGGATATCGGCAGGGAGTATGAGCCGATTGTACGTATCAATTCCCAGTCCGGAAAAGGCGGCGTTGCTTTTGTAATGGATACCTATTTCGGATTCAAGCTTCCGAAAGGAATGCAGCGTGAGTTTGCCAATGTGATTCAGGCTATTTCCGAGAGACAGGGAGAGGTATCTCCGGATCTGATTATGGAGAGCTTCCGCACGGAATACCTTGACCGGAAGGAGCCGATTCATTTCCGCAGATTAAAGGTGGATGATTTAAACGGCGAAACGACTTCTGAGTTTGATACAAGAGTTACCGTGATTTATACGGACCATGGAGAAGAAAAATCATATACGGCGGTCGGAAACGGACCGCTTGATGCGGTTCAGAGAGGCCTGCAGGAAACATTCGGGATGTCCATTAAGATTTTGGATTATGAGGAGCATGCACTGCAGAGCGGTTCCAATTCACAGGCAGCGGCGTATATCCATTTGTTAAATTCAGAGGATGGCAGGGTTACCTATGGCGTCGGCGTCAGCTCCAATATCACCAGAGCTTCTGTCCGCGCAATTTTCTCGGCAATTAATCGTCTTGGTCTCGGCGCGAAATAGAAGCTGCGAAGCCGAAAAGAGAAAAAAGAAGAATGATACGGCTGTATCGATAGAAATAGAACATCGGGAGGAAAAAGGATTCCTTCCGATGTTTTTTGCGCTTTTTTGATAAAAAAGGGTGACGAAAGAGGAGAAAGCAGTATATACTGTCTTTAAGATAAGGCGGGTATGAGAAAATGAAGCTATGGAAAAAAGCAAAGCAATGCATAGAGCAAAAAGGAACGCTGATCATATGGGGATTGGCAATCTGCTGCGTTTTGGTGATGGCAGTCAGCTACTTGTTTCCCAAATATGCATATGAAATGACGGCTTACCATGTGGTGCTTGAGGATAACGAAAGCGAAATCGCCATTCCGTTAACGGCCGGCACAGTAGTGACTTATTATCTGGAAATAGAGGACCAGGCTATCTGCGGGATTCAGCCCTGCTTTGACTGGGGACAGGATACCTGTCCGGAGGGTGACATCGTGATAGAGGCTTGGCATGAAGAAGGATATCCCGGCGCGGAGGCGTATGTGGGAGGTACGCGCATTCATATGGATGGGAGCCTTCGAAAAGCATATGCTTATGCCGAAATACCGAATCAAAATGAATTAAAGGGGAGACTGGTCTTTACCATTGGTTATGAGGCTGCCGCCTCGGATTCGGAGTCGGTTCCCTGCGTGATTGCAACGGACAGGGGGATGGACACCAGCAGAACCTTTGTCGACGGAACCGAGTTAGAGGGGGATCTTCTGATGTATTATGCGTCCTGGAAGTCTACATATCCGTTGATTTTTGACTCCAGAATGATGATGCTTATGCTGCTGGCAGTCGGTTTTACGACAAAGACGGTGCATGCACGAAAGAAACCTGACAGGGAGGGATGCACGGATGCAAGAGCATAATGCGAATGTAAGCATGGACAAAAAAGATGGTCATAGCTCAGAACGGAAAACAGTTAGCATGAGAAACGGAATCTGCCGAATGTTGGCAGCGCTGATATCCGTAGCGGCCGTTTCGGTTTTGATAGAAATTTTTGTTTTTAACGATCATGCATGGAAACAGGAGCGTTATACACTCAGTACGGAATCAGGGGAAACGGAAACGGTTCTGGAGCTTTCAGAGGATCGGTATATTAAGACAATTACGCTTGATATGGTATGCGAGAAGCATATGCCGTTTGAATTGCGGATATACCGCGCAGACGGTACGCTTTCCATGAGTATCCGGGAACAGATAGATGCCAGACTGGATGAATGCATAGTCAATGTACGGGATGTGGGAAGCAGGATTGAGATTACATGGGAGCAGGCGCCTGAGAGTGTATATAGGATAACGGCGGCCAATTTCTTTGAGTGGAACGCAATCCGCCTGACGTTTTTGCTGTCGGCATTTGGTTTAGCGGCATGGTTTCTTTTGGGGCACCGACTGTTTGAGGAAAAACCGGAGATTGTTTTCATGGTGATCTGCTTTCTCATGGGAATTCTTTTGATCCTCATCAGCGGTACCAATCAAATCAGCTACGATGAACAGACACATGTTGCCAAAACATGGAATCTGTCCTTTGTCGGAACGGTTTATGATACGCAGGCGTCTCTGGAATGTAAGACGTTGACGGTTCCCGTATTCGATAATATCTGGGAAAAAAGGCTGGTAGAAGCGCATTTGGATGAGATTAACCGCTATGATACCGCCAATATCTTTTATCAGACCAAGATGATCAGCTATGAAAAAAGAGCATATCTGCCCATGGCTGTCTGTATGGCATTTGCCAGACTGCTTCAGCTGCCTTTTGCAGGATTATTGTCCTTTGCAAAGCTTGGAAATCTGCTCATGTATACTCTGATCTGTGCAATGGCGATTAGAATTGCCAAAAAAGGAAAGGGACTTGTCGCGGTTGTTTCTCTTTTGCCTAACAGTATTTTTTCGGCGTCACAGTTTTCCTATGATCCGTGTGTGAATTGCTTTTTGATACTGGCGATGGTATTAGTTATGAACGAGATTCTGGAACCGCAAAGGAGCGTCAGACCGGGGAATATGGCCGCGATTCTGGCCTGCTTTATCATAGGAAGCTATTCCAAACAGGTTTATATTTTGATGGCGCTTCTAATGCTGTTCTTCAGCTGCAGAAAGTTCCCGTCTATGGCCAAAGCCGTTCTGTTTAAGGTGATTCTGACTGCGCTGTGTTTGATTATGGTGTATGAGGTATTGGCGCCTTCCTATTCGGGCACCTCGGCGGCCGTAACATTGTCCCATGCGGGGGATTCCAGAACCGAGGGAGCCAATACCATGGGACAGATCGGTTACATTCTGGAAAATCCGTTAGGCTACGTCAAGCTGTTATTGACATCCATGTTTGGCAGGATCGGAAACTGGTTTACGGGAAGACATGCGTTTATCATGTATGGCTATCTCGGAACACCGGGCACTTTGTATACATGGATTTGGTTTGCGGTCTGGATTTTTGCTGCCGCAGTCGGTCCGGCAGCGGAGGAAAGAAAAGGGATCGGCAGGAAATTTGTGATTCTGACTGCGGTCATGGTATTTTGCATGTCCGCGGTAATTTGGACTGTTCTGTATCTGTCGTTCAATGCCGTAGCAAATCCCAGCATAGAGGGCGTTCAGGACCGTTATTTTTCTCCGTTGTTCCTGCCTGCAGGAATGTGTCTGATGAATGCAGGGCTTTCGTGGAAATGGAGCAGGGAGGCGTATTATAAGCTGATCTTCGGGATCTGCAGCTTGATTCTGCTTTATTGCATCTGGAAGGTCGGAATTTCGGCGTATTATTTATAAACAGAAGATAAAAAAGCCCGAAGCAGTGATATACGAAAGAATGACATTGCTGCTTCGGGCGGTATTATTTTCGAGTGAAAGGCTACTGTAAATTAACAGTGGAGCCTGAACCGATTACACAAACCATAGTTTTGCCTGTGTTGAGGCTGATCTCGTTTCCGTTCGTATCGTAGAACTTTGTAGGAGCGAGATCCCCGGATTTGGTCCAGGTTACGGGAATGGCTTTTCCGTTTGTAATATAATAACCCTGATTGGTAGAGTTGATTGCATATTCCAAATGATCATATTCATCCAGAACTGTGTAATCACAATACTGGATTAAAATATTTTTGAAGGTCAGCTGGGAATCCGTTGCGGCATCCATGTGGGGAGCGCCGAACTGATAACGGTAATACAGCCCGTCCTCTTTATTGTATTCAAAGTAGGGCTTGTCATCCGGATAAGCGCTGCTGCAGTCGATATAGGTACAGTCGAAAGCCTCGGAATAACTGCTCAAATCCTCGGGATCGGAAGCAGATGCAAACTGCCAGTGATCCGGTGTATAGTACTGAGTATGCGTCAGACTGTAATCATAATAATCACATGCTTTTAAAACATCCTCCGTACTGGTATAAGCGGTCTGCTCTGAAATACGTCCTTCATTTTTGATACGATAATAACCGTAAGGAGATTTGGTTCCGTTGATGTTATCGCAGGCATCCGCAGCCAGAATAGGATCTGCATACAGAACATTGCCGTAATGACAGAAAATCGGGTCCCATTCCAATGCCCAGTATACATAATAGGCACGTGCACTTCTGACGTTACCGATTCGCTCCATATCGTTCCAGTCATCCCATATACAAAGCAGACGGCTGATTTTACCTTCGGCAAGGCATTCATAGATGACACCGGCTTTGGAAATATTGTACTGAGGCAAAGCGGTCTTATTATCAGGAACCATAACGGCTAACGGTCTGGAATCCGCAAGCGATTCATCAATCCATTCACCTGTCAGATCACTTTTCACATAACCTTCTCTTGTTTCTTCCTCTATAACGTCAGGAGCCGGAGTTTCCGTGGGCTGTGCATCATCCGATTCAAGAGGATCATCATCATTGACAATGATATTTGGGGTCTGTTCCTGTTCCGACTCGCTTTCGCTGCTGCTGTTTCCGCATCCGGTGAAAAACAGAGCAGAAGTAAGCGCCATCAGGAGTGCTACTTGTAATTTCTTCATTGGTTTTCCTTTCTTACATTCATATAAATATAGAATTCTATATCTACAGTATATCACAACATATAGTATCTGTCATATTTTATTTTGGCGTTTCAGCATGAAAAAAAGTTGAATCTTCCAAGATCTTCCAAGATAATTCCTGCAAATATTTGCATGTAAGGGAAATTGGTTGTATGATAATTCTATATGTCATTCCAAGGCAGTCATTTACGGGGAGACGGATCAGATGAGCCTTAAGGTCACCATTATCACAACCACATATAATGATGCGGACAATTTGGAACGGATTGTTGCTCAGGTAAAAAAACAGGATTATGACAATCTGGAATATATCATTGTGGACGGAGCCTCTACGGACAGAACTGAGCAGGTGATTGCGGATGCTGCCGCATATTTCGGAGAACGCTTTCGGTCCGTTTCCGAGCCGGATCATGGAATTTATGATGCGATTAATAAAGGAATCCGCCTTGCCACGGGAGATATCATCGGCTGCTGCTTTGACGAATATACCTCGCCCGATGCGGTCAGGAAGCTGGCCGGCGCCATAGAAGCGGAAGGGACGGACGGCGTCCACGCGGATCTGTATTATATGAAGGACGGCAAGGTTGTCAGGAAATGGCATCAGGGACAGGGGAATCTGAGAACGGGCTGGATGCCGGGGCATCCCACTCTTTATCTGCGCAGACAGGTGTATGAGCAGTACGGATTGTATCAAGAGGACTACAAAGTTTCGGCGGATTATGAATTTATGGTGCGAATCCTGAAGGACGGAAAAGTCAGGCTGTCCTACATTCCCGAGGTGTTAATACATATGTCCTATGGCGGAACCAGTAATAACGGTCTGTCAGCCTATCTGCTTTCGTTAAAGGAAGGACACCGGGCGTTAAAGGAGAATCATGTTTCTTTTGCATGGTTTACGGATTTATGCCGGATCGGAAGGGTGCTGTTACAGTTTTTGATAAAATAGCGACTGCGTATGCTGCAATGAGAGGAATACGAATGAAAAGCCTGGTAATCATACCCGCCTACAATGAAGAACTCAATATTGTAAAGACCGTTAGTGATATCAAAACGTATGCGGCGGATTTTGACTATATCATTATCAATGACTGCTCAAAGGATCACACGCTCCAAATGTGCAGGGAGCATGGGCTTCATGTGCTGGATCTGCCGGTGAATCTCGGAATCGGCGGAGCGGTACAGACGGGATACCGGTACGCCGCAAAAAACGGCTACGATATTGCAGTGCAGTTTGACGGAGACGGTCAGCATGATGCGTCATATCTTCATAAGATGAGGGACATGCTGGTATCGGAGAAGCTCAATATGGTCATTGGTTCCCGCTTTATTGAAAAGGAAGGCTTTCAGTCTTCCGGTCTCAGGCGTGCGGGAATTCGTTATTTTACCGGGCTGATTCGGTTGATGACGGGAACGAGAATTACGGATCCGACCTCCGGTATGCGTATGGTTGACAGGTCGGTGATTGAAATTTTTGCCGGGAACTATCCCAAGGACTATCCGGAGCCGGAGAGTGTTGTTATGCTGCTTAGGAGAAAAAAGAAGGTGAAAGAATATCCTGTGAAAATGCGGGAGCGGGAAGCGGGAATTTCATCCATTTCGCCTAAGAAGAGCATTTATTATATGTTGAAGGTAACTTTTGCCATCCTGATGGAAAAAATGAGAAGATATTAGGAGTGCGCAGGAAGAACTTACGTTTCGTAAATCAGGACGAAATCATAGTACGGGAGGAAACAATGTCAAAAATACAACTCATATCAGCGATTGCCCTGTGCCTTGAGGCGTTATACATCATTCGTTTGATCAGAAAGAGAAGAATTGATTTGAAATATGCATTGCCATGGCTTGCCGTTGCATGTATGGCTCTGGTGGTGGATTGTTTTCCGGGACTGTTATCCGGACTGGCGGATCTCATGGGAATTGCAACTCCCGTGAACGCATTGTTTCTGCTGGCGCTATGCTTTCAGATCTGTCTGCTGTTTACCATGACTATGGTTGAGTCCAGACATTCGGAGAGAATCAAGCAGCTGGCGCAGGCGGCGGCGCTAAGTGAGGACAGAATCAGAGTATTGGAAGAAGAATTGGACAGAATTCGCAGTGGTGATCCTAAAACAGAAAAAGAAGAAGTAAACTGCTGACATGGAGGATTCGTATGAATATTCTGTTTGTAGCACATGAGAGAAATCTCGGCGGCGCATCCAGATCGTTAGTGACACTTGCAGAAGAGTTACAGGAGCATGGGAATAAAGTAACAGTTGTTATTCCCATGAAATCCGGGCAGGTTTATCGGGAGCTAAAGAAAAAGAACATTCCTGTTTTTCGGATTTTTTTCGGATGGTGGATGATGCCTTCTTACTGGAATCCCGTGATGAAGATGCTGTTTCGAATCCTCTATGCCTTTGAGCGGATATCGGTCAGGCGTATTGCTCTGCTTGCAAAAAAGCATAATATTCAGATCATTCATTCCAATTCCAGTGCAATTGATGTGGGAGCAAAAGCAGCCCTGAGGGCGGGAATTCCCCATGTATGGCATATTCGGGAGTTTGGGGATCTGGATTATCGTCTGGAATTTCTGAAGGGGCGTTCGGAAAGCTGCAGCTTCATGACGAAGGTGCCGGGAAAGCTGGTATTTATTTCCGAGAATCTGCGCCGTTATTATGACAAAGAAATTCCGGATGATAGCTGCAGGGTGATTTATAACGGAATATCGCAGCAGTTTCTCATCCCAAAAGGAAGCCTGCCCCAAATGGGGAATAGAAAGCTTGTGTTTCTGATTTCCGGCAATCTGCACCGGGGAAAACGGCAGGATCTTGCGCTGAAAGCATGTGAGATATTAATGGAGGAAGGATATGATAATTTCCGGCTTGTGATTGCGGGAGCGCCTTCGGGGATGGCTGATTCCAGGGAATATGAAAAAGAGTTAAGAAGCATGGCTTCGCATAAGATGAAGGATCTGGTGGAGTTCACCGGCTATGTATCCGATATGGTTTCTCTGCGGAAAAGGGCGGATGCGGAACTTGTCTGCTCCAGCAGGGAGGCGTTCGGAAGGGTTACCGTGGAGGCCATGATGGCGTCCAATCCGGTAATTGCCTCGGATGCAGGGGCGAATCCGGAGTTGATTGTATCCGGAGAAAACGGACTTTTGTTTGAAGAAGGGAATGCACGGGCATTGGCACAGTGTATGCAGGAGCTGCTTGAGCAGCCTGAGCTTGTACGGCGGATGGGAGAAAATGCTTTCCGGTATGCATCGGGGAAATTTTTGTCAGAGATGAATACGCAGCAGATAGAAGCGCTGTACGGAGAGCTTGCAGGGGACGGAACCCTTCACGTCTGCGGGCGGTAATGCTGTGGGAGGAAAAGGATGGGTTATATACTGATTACCGGAGGAAATCTGAAGAATAAAGGTGCGCAGTCCATGATTTTTATCACCGTGGATGAGATGAAAAAAAGATTTCCCGACAAGGAAATTCTTGTGATCTCGGACCCGGATGCAGCCGCTTCGGAAGCTTTGACGGAGTCTTTTCGTTTTTCATTCCGCGACAGCGTATGCCTGTACGGAAAAAAATATAAGCTGGTACAGCACAGGTACGGAAAACTGGATCGCATGGGAGATGCCGCAAGGATCAGCAGAAATGTGGATATGATCGTGGATATCAGCGGCTATACCTTTGGCTCTAACTGGGGCTGGATGGCAAATCTGCTGGCGGCGTACCGCGCACGGCGGGCCCGAAAATACGGGGCGCCGATATATTTTATGCCCCAGTCTTTCGGACCTTTTGAGTGGAAGGGCATCATGGGAAAGCTGACGGACCGTTTCTTGGCGGCATGGCTTCCCTATGCCAAAGTCCTGTATGCCAGAGAGCAGGAGGGGTACGACCTGCTTACGAATGGCTACGGATTTCGGAATGTAAGGCTTTCGGAGGACCTTGTGCTGCAAAACAGGGGAATCAATCTTGAGCACATATATAAAGAGATTCCCGAAATGAAGCTTCCGGAAGTGAAAACGGGCAGCGTTGCCGTTCTGCCCAATATCAGAAATACGAAGTACGGAGATCTACAGAGTCTTCTGACAGCATACCGGACGATCATTGACATTCAGCTGTCCGTGGGCAGAACGGTATATCTGGTGCGCCATGCAACGGAGGATCTTACACTTTGCAGACAGATCAAGGAGCTGTATGAGAAGGAACCGGAAGTAGTACTGCTGGATCAGGATTTTACCTGCTTGGAATATGAAGCGCTTGTTACGAAGTTTGATTATCTGGTAGCATCAAGGTATCATGCAATCGTACATGCTTTTAAGCAGGGAGTACCGTGTATCGTACTTGGCTGGGCAATAAAATATCAGGAGTTATTAAATAAATTTTACCAACAGGACTATGCAGTTGATGTGCGGGTCAGGATCAGTCCGGAGGCGCTTTCTGAGAAAGTGCGCAGGATGGAAGCGCGTTATGCCGCGGAATCTGAAGTTATTTTGAAACAGCTCAGAGAAATACAGCGGAAAAATGCGTTTGATATTTTTGAAGCGGCAAAGCAGGGAGCAGAGACCATATCCGCCACGGTGGACGAAAATCTGTGCACCTCCTGCGGAATCTGCGCGGCGGTATGTCCGGTATCCTGTATCCGTTTTGAGAAAGCAAGAGGGACATATCTGCCCAGAATCAATCATAACAGGTGTATTAATTGCGGAAAATGCCTGAGGGTCTGTCCGGGATATGCATATTCCTATGAACCGGAACCCAAGTCAGAACCGGGCGATTCCAAATCCAACTCCGAATCAAATTCCGGATCCGATAAGCTTCTCCGGCCGCTTTGCCTTTCGGCACGAACCAAGGACGGAGAGGTTTTACGAAATGCGACCAGCGGCGGTTTTGTGACGGCCTTGGTACGGGAATTGTTAAATAACAGCAGTTATACAACGGCGTTTCTGGCGTCGGGCTATCAGTATGAAGAACAGATGATGACACAAGCGGTGCATCAGGGGGAGTCATTGTCTCTGACGCAGCGTTCCAGATATCTTCCGGTCTCTCAAACGAAAGCGGTGTCCTATATTCTGGAGCATCCGCAGGAGAATATTATTTATGTGGGAACCGGTTGTGCCGTCCACGGACTGCTGCGCGCACTACACGAATCAGGACGGGGACGGGAGCATGTGCTTGTGATCGGATTGTTCTGTGACAGGAGTATGAATTATTCCGTTTATGAATATGTGAAGCGGATGAGGCCATGGAATTCAAAATTGACCGGCTTTTATTTCCGCGACAAGAGAGCAGGGGGCTGGCCGGGGAATATGCGTCTGGAATTTGAGGACGGCTCCTATCAGCATATCCCGGCAAAGGAGAGAATGATCGTAAAGGATTTTTGTCAGATGCAAAGATGCCTTTACTGCTATGATAAGTTGAATGCGCAGGCGGATATCTCTGTGGGGGATAATTATACCGGCAGGAATGCGCCGAAGGAAGGCTCTAACAGTCTGGTGATCCGCACCAGTCTCGGACTTCAGATATGGGAGGAATGTCAGGCGGAGTTTCTTTATGCCTCCGCGGAGTTTTCCGAGATTGCCAAGTCGCAGCATATGGAGGAAAAAAAGAGACAGATCAGGAATAACCGGATCTATGCCGCGCAGCATGGCGGCAGAAGTGTGGAGCAGGGACTGCCCGGCGATTTGGAGCCGGTATCCGGTTTTATGGTTCCCGTCAGAAAACGGGACATCAGGGAACTGAAGCAAAAAATCGCTGAGATCCGCTTGGGAGAGCTGGAAAAATTCGATGTGATACAACGAAAAAAAGAACGAAAACGTCTGAACTTATATTGGAAAGCAATTTGTTCCAGACTTGGATTTTAGAAAATCAGGGAGAAGGAAATGAGAACCCGTAAGGCATTTGTGAATACGATGGCCGGCGGACTGGGGACGCTTCTGTCAGGAGTGCTGCAGTTTGTCAGCAGGATGATATTCATTCGCTTTTTAAGCGATGAGTATCTTGGAATTTCCAGTCTCTTTACCAATATTCTGTCAATTTTGAGCTTGGCGGAGCTTGGGATCGGGACGGCGATCTGTCATAGTCTGTATCGGCCCCTGGCCAGTGCGGACAGGGAAAAAATCAAATCCATCATGCGTTTTTTCAAGAGAGCGTATCTGATCATCGGTTTTGTGGTCATGGGAATCGGACTGCTGCTCCTTCCTTTTTTGCCCCGGCTGATGAACGGAACTACGGACCTGGTGGACGTCAGGCTGATTTATGTGCTGTATGTGCTTCAGTCAGCAGTATCCTATTGGTTTTTTGCTTATAAGAGCATTCTGCTTCAGGCTGACCAAAAATTGTATCTGACCAAATGCTATCAGCTGATTGCAAGCGTCATCATCACAGTGATTCAGCTGTCATTATTGGCGGTATTTCGGAATTTTCTGCTCTACTGCGTGCTCGGACTATTGGTGAATATCCTGACCAATCTGCTTTCGGCGTATACCGTGGATCGGCAGTATCCCTATATCAGGGAAACCGATACGGTTCCCCTAAGCAGGGAAGAAAAAAGAAGCATTTTTCAGGATGTTTTCGGAATGTCCTTATTTAAATTTAATACAACCATAGTAAATTCTACGGATAATCTTGTAATTTCCGCGTTTATTAATGTGCGTACCGTAGCGTTATACGGAAATTATCAGACTGTGATTTCGGGAATTTCTCAGGTTGTGATGCAGTTGTTTGGCGGAGTGACCGCCAGCATCGGGAATCTGAATGTGGAGGATTCGGAGGACAAAAATGAATTTGTATTCCGCTGTCTTCAGCTCTTGTGCTACTGGGTGTATTCCCTGGTCGGCATCGGAATTCTGGTGCTGGTCAATCCGGTCATCGGGCTTTGCTTTGGAGGCAGCAGGCTGTTTTCGATGGAACTGGTGCTGTTACAGGTGATTTATTTTGTCATAAACGGTTTTCAGCGAACCTCCTTTATTTATCGGGATGCCTGCGGTCTGTTCTGGAAGGGGAAGATTCGCCCGGTTGCTACCGCGCTTTTGAATATTATCATTTCGATTGTGCTGGTTCGATTCATCGGACTTTCCGGAGTGATATTGGGAACGATCATAAGCTGGCTTTTGACTACGTGGTGGTATGATCCCGTAATGATTTACAGGAATGTGTTTCATCGCTCCGCGCTCAGATATTTTCTGGAATATGTCAGAGCCGCGCTTTTGACTGCAGCGCTCATGGCACTTACCGTATGGATTTCGCAGGCGCTTCCGGTTTCCGGAGTGCCCGGTTTTGCCGTTAAGGTGCTTTTCGTTTTGCTGATACCGAATGCGGGATATCTTTTGTGTTATCATAAAACGGAGGAATTCGGATATCTGAAGGAGCTGTTTTTGGAACTGTTTCGGAAAGGAATGCGCAGAGCATGATGAGATCCGCCTCATCCGATTCGTTCAGCCTTGTTTGAGAATGCAGGTTTGTTTGGGAATGGCTGGACAGGAAAAATAAAACTGTTTATAATAATAGAATCATTATGAGTGATTACTCGGAATGGAGAGGAATATGAGGAAGATCATCATTACGGGCTGTAACGGACAGCTCGGGCATGCAATGAATGAGTTATATGCAGGAAATACGGAATATGAATGCATTAATACGGATGTTGGGGAGCTGGATATTACGAATGTGGATGCAGTGCTTGCATTTGCAAGAGAGGTAAAGCCCTACGCCATTGTGAACTGCGCGGCGTATACGGATGTCAATCAATGTGAGTCCGAAAAGGATCTGGCGTTCAAAATCAATGCCATTGGGCCCAGAAACCTTGCAATTGCCGCTTCCGAGACCGGCGCGAAGCTGGTGCAGGTTTCCACGGATTATGTTTTTCCGGGAAATGAAAATAAAGAGCTGACAGAATTTGATCCTGTGGGACCTGTCAGTGCATACGGAACCGGTAAACTGGCGGGGGAGAATTTTGTAAAAGAATTTGCGGATCGTTATTTTATTATCAGAACCGCATGGCTTTACGGAGAAGGCAGGAATTTCGTCCGTACGATGCTGCGCCTTTCGGAGACGAATGATACGGTCAGAGTAGTATCGGACCAGATCGGAAATCCTACCAGTGCACGGGAACTGGCAAAAGCGATCGCGTATCTGCTTGTGTCGGATAATTACGGTTTATTCCATGGCACCTGTGAAGGAAGCTGCTCATGGGCGGATTTTACAACCGAGATTTTCCGTCTGGCCGGCAAGGACACAAAGGTGGACTATATTACAACGGATCAATATCCGACGCCTGCGAAACGCCCTGCCTTTTCCATGCTGGACAATTATATGTTCCGGCTGACAACGGAGTTCCGTTTTGCACCCTGGCAGGAGGCAATTGCGGAATATTTGAAAAGGGAATTGCAGAAATAAATTACGAATTGTGATGGAGAAAAAGAGTGAGCCAAAATCAGAGGTCTGACAATCAGGTATTTCTGAATCAAAAATTTGAGAGTGTGCAGTCTCTGCGGGGGATTGCCGCTCTTTTTGTTGTTATGCAGCATATCTGCTTTTTGCAGAGGGGTTCCTTCGGCGTGGATTTGTTTTTTTTAATCAGCGGCTTTATCATGATGTATGTGACGCAGAAAAGTACGCGGCACTTTCTGATGAAGCGTTTGATAAGGATTCTGCCGCTATATTATGCAATGACGCTGGTATCCTATCTGGCACTGTTAGTCGTGCCCGGTTTGTTTGAGCAGACAACGGCCTCGCCCGTTTATCTGGTCAAATCCCTGCTGTTTATTCCTTTTTCCATGCAGGGAGCGACGCAGCCGCTGCTGCGGGTGGGATGGACCGTAAATTATGAGATTCTGTTTTATCTGCTGTTTTTTATATCCATGAAGATATCGCTGCGTTACCGCGCCCTGATCTGCTCGGGGCTTTTGCTGGCATTGGTGCTTGCCGGGGCGGCAGTGCCGGAGGGCATGGAGCCGCTTGACTTCTGGACGGATAGTATTTTGCTTGAATTTGCCGCAGGCATGGGGCTGTTCTATTTTTTCCGCCTGATTTTTACACGGACAGAACAAACAGATTTCCGGCATAGGAAGGCATTGGCAGGGGGAATGTGGGTACTCAGTATACTGCTGTTTGCTTTTTTATGGTGGTCGTATGAAAGTCCTGCAGTCTGTGCGCTGCCGGAAGTGATCCGATGGGGGATTCCGGCGCTCGTCATTTTATGCGCAGTGTTTTATGCAGGCTGTGTTTTAAAGGCGCCCCGGTGGCTGGTAAAGCTGGGAGATCTCAGCTTTTCCCTATATCTGATTCATTATTATCCCATGCGCCTGCTGAATAAATTTCTGGGGAATGTGACACGGGCGGGCGTCCGGGAAATCCTGATTACACTTGCAGCCGCGGCGGTTACGATTGCGGCTGCGGCAGTATGCTATGAGCTTGTGGAGGTGAGATTTACCGGATTTTTGAGAAAGAAGCTGATCGGGAAACAGCATCAATAAGTCCGGCGGTTCAGCTCTTCCATTTCTTGCGGTACTGCAGGGGCGTAATTCCCTCCGCTTTTTTGAATACGTGAATGAAGTAGGCGCTGTCCTGAAAGCCGCAGGCTTCCGCAATCTGTTCCACGGGATCATCGGAAAAACGCAGGCGGGATTTTGCATGGGAAATGCGCCTGTTCGTGATATCGCTGAGAATCGTGGTGCCATATGCATGATGATACTCCCGTGATAAATGATATTTGCTGATAAAAAACTGCTCTGACAGAGAGTCTAGGGACAGCTTTTCGGCAAAATGACTTTCAATATAAGTGCGGATTTGGGACAGCTTTCCGGAGGTTGTGATCTCCTGACGGCTCTGCTCGTCGAAAATCATGGTAATCAGATCCGTGAGGCAGCGGTTTACCCTGAGCTCCGAAAGGAAATCCTGGGAGAGACAGTTTTGGTACAGCGAATTGATTGTCTCTACAAAGGGAAGGATACTAATGGGATGAAACAGGTATGGCCGTCCCTGATCCACATAGGACTGATAGAAATGATCGGCGTCGATTCCGTTAAAATGAACCCAGGTTAGTGACCAGGCGTCTGTTTCGGAGCTTTCATGGGCATAGGGAGTACGGCAATCCAGCCAGACGCAGTCGCCGGCAGTAAGCTCCTGTTTTTCGCCGCGGAAGGTCAGAGTACCGCGCCCGCTTACTACGACAAAAAATAAATAAGAATTTAAGTTTTTACGACTGCTGATATGGGGCTCCAGACTTTTTAAGGAGCCGACCTCCTGTACGTACAGATAATGCTTTCTGGCATAGGAGGAGGGAGTAACAAGGATACGGTCCGAGGTTGATTTGGCCATAAATACCTCCGCAATATTTTACAATTTATACGCAAGATAATGAGTTGATACCACTAGTATACAATAGTATACTGCCATTTGGAATCGCAAAATCGTCAAATTTTGAAAAGGAGAGAATTCATGAGCAATATTGCATTGATTACAGGAATTACAGGACAGGATGGTTCTTATCTGGCGGAATTTCTGCTGGAAAAGGGATATGAGGTACACGGACTGATCCGCAGGCACAGCATTTCCAACACGGTCAGAATCGACCATCTGATTCATTCGAAATATAATAAAGTTAAGTTTTTCCTTCATTTTGCGGATACTACGGATTCAAGCAATCTGATGAGGCTGGTGTCCGAAATTCGTCCGACGGAGGTTTACAATCTGGCTGCGCAGTCCCATGTGGGCGTTTCTTTTGAAGTGCCGGAATATACTGCAGATGCAACCGGAACCAGTACCTTAAAGCTGTTGGAGGCGCTTAGGGTCAACGGCGGAAACTGCCGTTATTATCAGGCTTCCACCTCGGAGCTGTTTGGCGGAATTCCCGAAACGGCGCCTCAGAGCGAAACGACTCCTTTTTATCCCAAGAGTCCGTATGGCGTGGCAAAATTGTATTCCTACTGGATTACCGTAAACTACAGGGAATCCTACAATATGTTCACCTGCAACGGAATTTTGTTTAACCATGAATCCCCGCGCCGCGGCGAGAACTTTGTAACACGTAAAATCACGCTGGCGATTGCGAATATCATTGCCGGTAAGCAGGAGAAGCTTTCTCTGGGAAATATGAACGCCAAACGCGACTGGGGATTTGCGGGCGATTATGTCAAAGGGATGTGGCTGATGCTGCAGCAGGACAAGCCGGGGGACTATGTACTGGCTACGAATGAGACCCATACGGTCAGAGAATTTGTAGAGGTCTCCTTTGGAGAACTTGGAATTTCCATACGTTGGGAAGGCAGCGGCGTTGACGAAAAGGGATATGATGCCAAGACCGGAAGACTTCTGGTAGACGTCAATCCGGAATTTTATCGTCCTGCGGAGGTTGAGTTCCTCTGGGGAGATTCCTCGAAGGCGGAGAAGGCGCTTGGCTGGAAGCGTGAGGTGGACTTTAAGGGTCTGGTCAGCATGATGATGGACGCCGACCTGCGTGAGATTGCCGGAATGAGCTGTAAAGAATATAGAGAAAGCAAAGAAAATAAAGAGAAAAAGCAGCAGGCATAGAGGCGGAGGATATTTTCATGTTAGGGAAAGAGGATAAAATATATGTGGCAGGGCACAGAGGACTTGTCGGAAGCGCGATTGTGAGAAATCTGCAGGCAAAGGGCTTTCGGAATGTCATCGGCAGAACGCATAAGGAGCTGGATCTGACGAATCAGGCGCAGGTCAGGGCTTTCTTTGAAGATCAGAGACCGGATGTTGTGGTTTTGGCGGCAGCGAAGGTTGGCGGAATTAATGCTAACAATACCACGCCTGCGGAATTTGCTTATGAAAATATGCAGATTCAGTGTAATGTAATCAAATGCTGTCATGATTTTCAGGTAAAAAAATTATTGTTTTTGGGAAGCACCTGCATCTATCCCAAGATGGCGCCCCAGCCGATTCCGGAGGATGCGCTGCTTACAGGCCCTTTGGAAGCTACCAATGAGGCTTATGCGATTGCCAAAATTGCGGGCCTTGAGATGTGTAAATTTTATAAGCGTCAGTATGGAGATGATTTCATCTCATGTATGCCCACAAATCTGTACGGACCATATGATAACTATGATTTGAGCGGTTCCCATGTCATGCCGGCCATGATCCGCAAATTCCATGAAGCAAAGGTGAGCGCTGCTCCGACTGTGGAATTGTGGGGAACGGGAACGCCTCTGCGTGAGTTTTTATATGTGGATGATATGGCGGATGCATGTGTTTTCCTGCTGGAGCATTACAGTGGGGAGCAGCATGTCAATATCGGAACAGGAAAAGAGGTAACCATTGCACAGCTGGCGGAGATGGTGAAAAAGACGGTCGGATATGAGGGTGAAATTGTGTGGAATTCTGAAATGCCGGACGGTACGCCGAGAAAGCTGACGGATGTGAGTAAGCTTCATGGACTTGGCTGGACACATAAGGTGGAGCTGGAGGAGGGAATCGCGCTTGCCTATCAGTGGTTTCAGGAGCATGCGGATCAGGCAAGGATGTAAGGGAAAGACTGCGGCGATAAAGCAAAAAGCTCAGGCTGCAGCGGGTATCGCAGAAAAAACTGGGCTGTAAAGGAAAGGCTGGACGGATGAAGAAATACGGAATCATACTTGCGGGAGGCGGAGGAACAAGGTTTTGGCCGCTTTCCAGAAAGGATCTGCCGAAACAGTTTTTGAATTTGACAGGTTCGGACCTGATGGTCAACGAGACGGTTGACAGGCTGGCAGAGTTTGTGGATAAAGAGGATATTTTCGTCGTAACAAGCGAGTCTCAAACACCGCTTATGCTGGAGGTTACCAAGGACCGGGTCAGGCCGGATCATATTTTATCGGAGCCTGCGGCAAGGAATACATCGGCCTGTATCGGATATGCGGCCATGGAGATCATAAAAAAACACGGCGACGGAATCATGTGTATCCTGCCGTCGGATCATTATATTAAAGAAACCGAAGCGTATTCCGAGGTCATGAGGCGTGCCATCGGGGTGGCGGAAAAAACCGAAAGGTTAGTGACAATCGGCGTCAAACCGAGCTTTGCTTCTACGGGATATGGTTATATTCAATACAAAAAAGGAAAAAGCAAAGATTATTACGATGTGGTGGACTTTGTGGAAAAGCCCGATATCCGTACCGCAAAAGCGTATGTGAGGAGCGGAAATTTCCTTTGGAACAGCGGGATGTTCGTCTGGAAAGCCTCGACTATTTTGGCTTATTTCAAAAAGCTTCTGCCGGATGTGTACGCAAAGCTTTGTGAAATCGGCAAAGCCATGAATACGCCCGAGGAACGGCGGACGCTGCATGAGGTATACCCGACGATACCGAAAATCTCGATTGATTACGGAATCATGGAAAGAGCCGATCATGTCGTGGTTTTGATGGGAGAGTTCGGCTGGAATGATGTGGGAAGCTGGGATGCGCTGCAGGCGCTGTATGAGCCGGATGAGGACGGCAATATTATCTATGGGGAGCAGGTGCATATCGATACCAGAAACTGCATTTCCTATGCAAAGAGTAAGCTGATCGCGGCATTGGGAGTGGAGGATCTGATTATTGTGGAGGCGGATGATGCAATTCTGGTCTGCCACAAGGATAAGGCGCAGGAAGTGAAGAATCTTGTGGAACAATTAAAAACAGAGGGAAAAGACCAGTATCTGTAGGACTGGTCTTTTTTTTGGCACCTATTTCCGGGTATCAGCTTTCATAATAAAAAATATAGTTTCGGTGAGATTTTTTCGAAGGTGATGTGTTTTATATATTAAATGATAAACATCATTTTGTTGCAAAGACATGTCGGTACTTAGCGGGGGACTCTTGAGCTTTGTGTCTGTTACACCTGAAACGGAGTGTATCAATAAACGGGAAGGAGTTTCGCAATTACCTACCAAAAAACAAATAAAAGGAGATGTATTGGTATGAGCTATATTTATTCTAAGTATAACATAGCGCAGAAAGATATTGATGACAATTATGTTTTGTATAATTGTTTATCAAATACATATTGCGTTGTGCGTGAGCAGGAACACTTTGAAAAAATACGGTCGGGCGAAGCAGTTGATCCTGAATTGGTTGAACTTGGTTTTCTGGTTGAAGAAGGAACGAATGAAATTGCGCTAGCTGAATATTACCTGAATCAAAAGATAAACCCCAAATTTCTGAATTTGTTTATCGTGCCAACCCGTTTTTGCAATTTTGATTGCGTATATTGTTATGAAGAACATAAACCATTATATATGAATTTTGAAACCCAGCAAGAGGTGGTTCGATTTGTTAAAAATACTTTGCCCAAATATAGCGGAATAATCGTTACATGGTTTGGCGGGGAGCCTACGGTTGCTCTTAAAGCAGTAGACTATATTTCATCTGAGATAAATGCTGTTCCGGTTATCAGTGTTGTTATCGTAGTAGTAAGTAGTATTTACAGAGCCTGTTCTCAAGGACTAAGGAAATGTCAAATCATTGGTCCGTTATTGCTTGCCAATGTATTATTTGAAATAAGGGGGCGATATAGTTGGAGTATAAAAACAAAGCGGCGATATGTTTATCGGTAATAAGGAGCGGTAAGGCTGCTTCTTGGGTTTTCTTGCTGTGCAAATTATTAATGGGTTTGATATTGCCATTTACCGCATATGCATATCAAAAGCTGATTGACAATATAATCGCAGCCTATAGCAGTAAACGGGGAATAGAATTTTTTATTACTTCGCTATTATTTGTCATTGGGATATATATTTTTCATGCTGTTGAAGAACCTATAGAAAATTATGCGGATTTTTTGATTAGGCAGCGCGTAAATTATTCGTTTGATAAGCGAATAGCAAATAAATTGAAAGACACAGAATATTCCTATTTCGAAAATAGTGAGGATTTAGACTTAATCAATAGGGTCCAAGGTGCATCAGGAAACAATGCTGTTGATCTGTTTGTCAATGTTATCGATTTCCTATCAGGAATCATAAAAATTATCGGCGTGTTTTTACTGCTTGTTACGTACAGTTACATAATAGCCGTAATCGTAATAATGGTAGCTATACCAATATTTTGGATTTCATCTAAATATGGCAAGTTTATCCACGACTGGTATCAAAAGAACAGTAAGAGCAGAAGGTTTTTAGAGTATTTATCTTCATTATTTACTGATAAAAACACTTCATTTGAAATAAAAGAATATGATTTTTTCCCTCATTTAAAATCGAAATGGAAAACTCAATTTGAAGATTTAAGGAAGAAAGATTTCTATGTTCAAATGAAGGCATGGAAAAATACCGTCATGTCCAGTTTCCTTTTAAACATTTTCGAATATGCCACATACGCTATTATGTTAATACCTACAATAAGCAATGCTATAACGATTGGTACTTTTGTTGGACTTTCTAAAGCTATATCGAGTATTGAAGATCTTATTTTATGGAACTTTAGCGCGATATTTTCTTTTTTTTCACGGAATAAAGAGTATTGGAAAGAATACAACATGTTAATGAATTTTGATGAGGTAAAAAAATCGCCGAATGATAAGAGTCAAAATCTTAATATTGATTGTATATCCATAGAATTTAACGATGTTTATTTTCGATATGCCAACATGGAACATGATGTTCTGCAGGGGGTAAGTTTCAAAATAAATCCGTATGAACTTTGTGGGTTAGTTGGTATAAACGGTGCGGGAAAATCAACATTAACTAAGTTGTTGCTTGGCCTTTATAGACCTGATCGTGGGGATATTTATATAAATGGAAAAAACACGAAGGAAATGTCATTTAACGAACAGGTTAGTTATTTTGGCGTTACTTATCAGGATTTTATTAAGTATAATATATCTGTGAAGGATAATATCACTATTTCAAATCCGTTAGAAGATAACGAAAATAAAGTAAACTCATATTTAAATAATTTAGCCTTTGATTATTCAAAACTCCCCAATCAAAATGAAACAATAGTTGGAAAATTATTTGGCAATGGAATTGATATTTCCGGTGGCGAATCGCAGAAGTTGGCTCTTGCGCGGATGTTATATTCGAATGCTCCTTTTTTCATTATGGATGAACCAACCGCGTCTTTAGATCCTATAAGCGAGGTACAGTTATACAAACAAATTGAATCTGTTTTATCACAAAAAAGCGCGTTATTAATCACCCATAGACTCGGTGCGACTGTCTTTTGCAGTAAGATTTTGGTTCTTAGTGAGGGCAAAATTGTTGAAGTCGGTACATTCAATGAATTAATGGAAAGGGGCGGGGTATATGCACAAATGTATAACGAGCAGCGGCAATGGTATAATCAGTAGATTAAAACTACTGGCGCGAACCTTTTCGATAATATTCCGATCGGCTCCGCTTTTTTTGCTTATCGTTTTCATTTCAGAATTGTCGGTAGGCTTGCTTCAGACGTTAGTATTAATAGCATGGCAGTATGCCGTTAATACTACCGAAAAATTTATAACTAAGCAAACTACTTTTAAAATTTTGTTGTTATCTTTAGCTGTAAATCTTTTGGTATATATCTTTATGGATTTGTTCAGAATGCTATTAGAATCATTCTATACATTATTAAATAGCAAATTATCTGAAAAGTTAGAGGATAGACTATATGATAAATGCAAAAAATTAAATGTCATTTATTTTGAAAACTCCGAACTTTATACTCAAATAGACCTTGCCAAAAATGCGATTGACGGGATTGTTTCCTTGTCCGGTATTATCGGAATTTATGTAATGGCATTTGGACGAATCAGTACGCTGGGTACATACGTGATGCGGTCAAAACCGATTTTTGCTTTCATTGTAATAATGCCAATAATTCCAATATTGATCACAAGGATAGTGCGCGGCAGAGATTTATACAGACTAAATTATTGCCAAAGTGAAAAGCGGCGCGAATGTGAGTATTATAAAGGGTGTGTCAACAACAAAGAAACGAGGACATTACGCGCCTCATCGTTTTTCCTGAATAAGTGGGACAGCTTATATTGTGAGATTTGCAGAGAAGAAAAAAAGGTGAACGGAAAACTCAGTATCGTGTTCACATTAATGAATTTAATGAAGTATTCTATTTACATATTCGCTATTTTCATAGCGGCAATGTATTTGTTTGATGGTTCTATAGACGTTGGTATGTTTGTATTAATAACAGGTATGTTAGGTACTACTCATGCGACAATAGAGGTAGTTGTTTCCCGCAGCGGCGATATTGCGGGAAGCCTAAAATATGCGAATGATTATTTTATGTTTTTAGATAAATCGGAAGATATGGAAATAGAAAAAGAGTTATTTAATACAGATATAGAATTGAAAGATGTTTGTTTTTCTTATCCTTACGCTGATAATGCTGCTGTTAATCATATTAACTTAAAAATTGCACATGGTGAAAAAATTGCTTTGATAGGTATAAACGGAGCGGGAAAATCTACATTGGCAAAAATAATAGCAGGCTTATACAATCCAACCGCTGGTATGGTTATCTATAATCATAAGCAACGTCCGGATAACGTAATGCTGGATTGTGCAATAGTTTTTCAGAATTTTTGTAAATATTATTTGACATTAAGAGAAAATGTGTCTTTCGGTGAAATCAGCACTCTTAATAACGATGAAGAACTAAAAAAATCATTAGCATGGTTTGATTTTGACTTAAAAAAAGTGAATTATTCGCTTGATACACAATTGGGCAGGGATTTTGAAGGAGTCGAGCTGTCGGGCGGCGAATGGCAGAAGATCGCGCTTTCAAGAGGGTTTATAAAAAAGGCGAACCTTGTCCTGTTAGACGAGCCCAATTCCAACCTAGATCCATTAACAGAGAGCAAAGTATTTAAAAAGTTTTTAGAACTATTAAATGATAAAACGGGCATAATCATTACCCATCGCATGGGGATAGCCAGTTTAGCGGATCGTGTTATTTTGATGGATAACGGTGAGATCGTGGAAGAAGGGACGCATGACGATTTGATGAAAATGAACGGACAATATAAAAAAATGTATTTAATGCAAGCGAATATGTACAAGTGAGGAATTTATTATGTTTGATAAAAACAACAGTTGGTATCGTAAAGACGGCGAGGGTGTTAAAATAGCCATACTTGATAGCGGAGTAAGGAAAACTCACCCCAAATTGGCTCAGTACACATTTAACGGCTATAACATAACAAACGGTTCAAGAAATATAGAGGATAGATTAGGGCATGGTACGGCTATAACGGGCATCATTAAAAATCTTGTTCCCCACGCAGAAATATTTATGGTAAAAATATTTGATGATAGCTATTATATAGATTTTTCCGATTTATGCAATGCTTTGGAATATATTTACAATAATGTTGATTTCCACGTGCTTAATTTGAGCGTTGGCTTAACTGAATGTCCGGACCACAATAAACTCGAAAATCTATAAAATTGTGTTTTTTTATGATACAAAAAAAACACCATCATTTTCAGAAGAAGTTTTCAATAATTTTGAGTTTTGCGTTCATTGTTGTGGTGATTGGCGGGTTGATATTAACGGAAGGAATGTTTATTACAAAATAAATAGATATGAAGGTGCATTTCCTAGATGGTATAAGCTTCAAAAGCATGATGATAAATTACATATATATTATTCTTGTGAGGGGAAAAATTGGGTAATAATTGATTCTATAGTATTAGATTTCCTGGGTAAAAATGCGAACATGGGTTTTCATATTCATTTATATGAAAACCAGTATCAAAAATGGATTTGTAATAATTTTATTCAAATAAGATTTGATAAAAATGCGGGAAAACCTATTGATTATGTAGGACTTATGAATAGAGATTGGAAAAATTACTCAATTAATCCATTAGTTAAATTTTCTTACGACAAACATAAAATGATTAAGCAAAGAGGCTTATGGAATTATATTGTAGATAATATTTGTAATGACAGATTTCTTGAGATATGGTTGGATGAATATTTTATTGAAGGATTAACAGCGTATAAAAAGCACACATTTGTTCATGAAAGTCTGATTTTTGGTTTCGATGATGAGGTTAAAAAAGTAAGTTTGATCTCTTTTATAGAAGGCAAACCTGTATTTATAGATGCCTCGATAGATGCAGTAGAAAAAGCATGGGAAAATGCATATGATAATAATCATACAATACAAACATTTGAATTTTCGCCAGATGGTATTGGCTATAATATAGAGATAAAGCATATATGTAAGCAGCTTCAGGATTATCTTGTAGGAAGGAATTCTACCGAGGATTATAGATATATTGCTCAAGAAGATAGAGGGATTTTTGGACACAAGATTTACAGTGAAATTTTAAGTAATAATGATAACCGGAAAATATTTCTTAATGATTTACGGATAGCTTTTCTTATGAAAGAACATAAGGAATGTATGTTATTTAGAATGGAATTCTTGTATGAATATGGTGTTTTTGATGAGAAAGAGTATCCATATTTATTAGAATTGATGAAGTGTATAGTGAATTATGCAAATATTATTATGAATTTAGTAATAAAAAATAAATTGCTAAATACAGATAAGATTCAGGAACGCATCTGGAAATATATGAGTAAGCTTTGTGTTCTAGAAGAAAACTGTTATCAGGCTCTAATAAATGAATTGAAAAAATACTTGGAAAAACGATAGATTATAAGGTTATGCTAGCCACAGGGACAGAGTATTGAGTTTGCTTTCCGGAATTTAACCATGTTATTATATATGTGAAAAATGAAATATTTTATCTGATTTGAGCGGAGGTATTCCGAGACGAAGCGGTCTTAGAATATCTCCGTTTTTTATACTACTTTCAACGGACTATTAAAATAGTTAAAAATCATAGTGTTATTCGCAAAAATGACTTATAATAATAGTGGGATTTTTTAGAAAGTTAAGGTGTTATATCTATATTACATGTGAAAAGGACATATATATGGACCGGACGGTACAAGAAGATAAAATAAATGAATATTATACGATGATTTACAGATTTTCATTTATGCATTTAAAAAATTTGCATGATGCAGAGGATGTAACACAGGAAGTCTTTTATAAATACCTGACGAAATCACCGGCTTTTGAATGCAAACAGAAGGAAAAAGCATGGCTTTTTCAGGTTGCAATGAATATGTGCAGAAATTATTGGACAATATGAAGTGACCTCACATTTGTAGCAACGTGGATTTACCTGTAT
>CAYTIH010000014.1:0-49136 GCA_964437825.1 uncultured Clostridium sp.
GCCTTGTGAACCGCAACGATGATATCTTATCACTCGGTTTTTCACATGTCAACAGTTTTTTATTCTTTTTCGAATCTTTTTTAATAGGTACGAAAAAGTTGAACTGTTCACCGTTTTTCGCGGTGGGTTTTTATAATAGCATTCCTGTTTTTATTTGTCAATAAATTTTTTAATTTTATAGACTGCTATTTTGAATGCTTTTTGAAAGCTGATTTCTGACATTTCGCTATGCCTTTTATGAATCAATTCATGACGGTTCTGCAAAACCGAAGTTATCAATCTCTTATTACTGATGCTGCCTTAAATCCAAACAAATAAAAACTATATTCTGTCACTCCCTGCAATTCATCCTCCGGCATAAAGTTTCCTTCTATGTCAAAAGAATAGCCTAAACCAACATAATGCCCTGATCCGCCATCGTCGGCAGTTTCGACTCCAACGGAAAATATCGGCTTTTCAAAACTATGAACTCTACTAAAGTCAACTACTCCGGCAAGGGTCCAAATTGCCGCTAAGATCACAGCGATTAAAAATATTTTCTTTTTCAAGTTTGGTTTCTCCAATATTCACTATACAGCTTCCGATTCTCCGCACGGAGGCTCATAAAAAGCAAAAAAACAGAAGTGCCGGTTTTCAGCACTTCTGATATTTTCTTGGTAGTCAAAACGGAGAAAGAGGGATTTGAACCCTCGCGCCGGTCACCCGACCTACACCCTTAGCAGGGGCGCCTCTTCAGCCTCTTGAGTATTTCTCCATAGTCTGAATTACATCCTCTACCAATTTTGCCTCACTAAGTGACGCAGATTTTATTATAATGATATCCATCTCTTTTGTCAATTCTTTTTTTCAGTTTCCTGTCCTGCCGTTCTTTTTTTCAGTTTCCTGTCCTGCCGGCATTCCGCATCTTGTGTTTGTTGGCGGATCGGATTTTGCATCAACTTCGCGGACCTATCCATGTCTTCTTCTCCGGTCCGATTACCCTATCTTAAATTTCTCCATTTTGATCCATCATATGCAGCCGAATCTGTTCTTCTATTCTCTTTTTAACCAGTCCTGCAATTTCCGTGGTATTCAGGTCTTTATATTCCTCATAAGGAATCGGCTTTAAATAATATATGTGAACAGTCACCGGTTTTATGGATTTCTCATCAAAGGGGCGGAAGGAATCAATAAGCGCAACAGGTACAATGGGACATCTGGCCTTTGTCGCACTTTTAAAGCTGCCGCCTTTCATTTCATTTAATTCATTCCCTTTTCTACTTCGGGTACCTTCCGCAAAGATCAGAAAATTCCTTCCGTTTTTTACCTCCGCAGTTACCTGCTTGATTACCTCCAGGGATTGGCGGATATCTTCTCTGTCAATTGAAATAGATCCGGTCGCTTCCACAATCTGCTTCAATAAAATAACATGACTTGCTTCTTTTTTGATGACAAAAGCAAAGGGCATCTCACAGGAATCAATGATGGACAGTACATCATAAAGTCCCTGGTGATTCGGGAAAAACATAAATCCGGATTGTGCAGGTATGTTCTCCGTCCCGTGCGCATCAATGGTAACTTTCCCGGCATGATTTGCTTTTTTACATACATGCCGAATCACCGCATAGCTATGAGGATAATCCACGGGCTTTTTTTTACCGCATAACCAGATACGAAACAGATAATATGGCGCTTTCAGAAAAAGTCTCAGCACCATCATGACGATTCTTCTCATACTCTAATCAATAGCACCTTTCTTGCATAACTGAAACAACTGTCTCCAAAATATTCTTTTTCTATTCCTTGCGATATTTTGTAACGGCTGTTTCGTAAAGGTTATTTCCCTGACTGTCAATCACAACGATGACCGGAAAATTCTTTACCGCCAACTTTCGAATTGCCTCTGCACCCAGATCATCATAAGCAATTACCTCGGATGACAGAACGGATTTGGAGAGCAGCGCGCCTGCTCCGCCCACTGCCGCAAAATATACTGCGCCATTACGAACAATGGCGTCCGTCACTTCCTTGGAACGTTTCCCCTTGCCGATCATACCGCCGAGTCCCAGATCCAATAGTGCAGGCGCATACTTATCCATCCTGCTGGCCGTTGTCGGTCCTGCGGAGCCAATGGGTCTTCCTTCTCTGGCCGGTGAAGGTCCCATATAATAAATCAGATTTTCTTTTATCTCCATTGGAAGCGCTTCTCCTCGCAAAAGCGTCTCCGACATTCTCTTATGTGCAGCATCCCTTGCAGTATAAATCGTTCCGGAGATATACACATAATCACCTGCATGCAGCTTCGATGCAGTTTGCTTATCAAGCGGTGCCGTAATATATTGATCCATGCTAATCTCCATTTCTGAGCGACTTGTCGCAAAGAGGCAAAATCTTACCAAAGTAAGATTGCAAATATCAAATTTGCGTCTGCCATCAAAGCTATTTGTTTTCGCTCAGAAACAAATAGCCGATTGAAAATAAGCTATCAAGCTTATTTTTCAATCTATCATTCTCATTTTCCAAAACAGGAAACTCCCGTCCGATCTCTGTATTTGTATTCTATAAACCATATATATTGATCCATATTGCATGCGTTTCTTCTATATATAGCAGGTTTTCTGGAAGCTTTGCTTTCTACAGAATACGCTGTGCATGTCTGTTTACGTGACAGCAGATATTGACTCCTACAGGAAGTCCTGCAATATGCGTCGGATAAGTCAGAATATGAACCGCCAGCGCCGTTGTCGTTCCTCCCAGGCCTCCCGGACCGATGCCCGTACGATTGATATGTTTCAAGAGTTCTTCTTCCATCTCTTTGACATACGGAATTTCGGAATGAGAGCCCACGGGTCTAGTCAGTGCTTTTTTGGCCATAAGGGCGCACTTTTCAAAGGTTCCTCCGATTCCCACCCCTACTACCATGGGAGGACACGCATTGGGACCCGCATCCTTCACGGCTGATAAAACCGCATTTTTGACTCCTTCTATTCCGTCCGCGGGCTTAAGCATAAATACTCTGCTCATATTCTCGCTGCCAAAGCCCTTCGGTGCTACCGTGATCTTAACCTGATCCCCCGAAACAATCGAATAATATATGATTCCGGGCGTGTTATCCTTTGTATTTTCCCTTATCAAAGGATCTTTTACCACAGACTTTCTAAGATATCCGGACATATAGCCCTGACGGATTCCCTCTTGAATCGCCTCCTCCAAAGCTCCGCCTTCAAAATGCACCTCCTGACCGATGTCCATGAATACAACTGCCATTCCGGTATCCTGACAGATCGGTATCATATCCTCCCCGGCAATCTTCAAATTTTCCTGCAGCTGCATCAAAATCTGTTTTCCGAGAGGCGCCTCTTCCGTCTCGACCGCCTGCTTCATCGCCTGATCCATATCCTGTGTCAGGAAATGATTTGCCTCTATGCACATTTCCCTGATTGCTTTCGTAATGTCCTCTACCTGTATCGTTCTCATAGCTTCCTCTTTGTTATATCTCAATCAATTCATACTGATCGCTTCCAAGCCCCAGCTTCAATGAATGCTCAATTAAAACTCTCCAGTTGGTATCCGGCGCCGAGTCCGTGAAATGATCATGATGTGTATGAGGCATACGTTCCAACTGACTATTCGGAGTAATCGGCTGTCGATTGACCGCATCCGCACAGGCAAGATCCAGTGCAACCGGATCAAAGGAAGCAAACATCCCCACATCAGGCACAATGGGGATATCGTTTTCCGCATGGCAGTCACAATTCGGGGACACATCCACTACCAGATTAATATGAAAATTCGGTCTTCCCTGCAGAACCGCTTTGCTGTATTCTGCAATTTTTTTATTCAGAATATCGTTGGCATGATATCCGGTCGGGGCAACCGCGTCCATGGGGCATGCTCCGATACAGCGTCCGCAGCCCACACATTTATCAATATCAATAGATGCCTTGCCGTCCGTAATCTTTGGCGCATCATGGGCACAAATCTTGATACAGCGTCCGCAGCCTACGCACACATCCTGATTAACGCTCGGCTTACCGCTGCTGTGCATTTCCATTTTTCCTGCACGGGAGCCGCAGCCCATTCCGATATTTTTGAGTGCGCCGCCAAATCCTGTCGCTTCATGTCCTTTAAAATGATTCAACGTAACTATAATATCAGCATCCATAATCGCCTGACCGATTTTAGCCTGCGTTACATATTCTCCGCCTTCGATCGGCACCAGTTCTTCATCCGTCCCTTTCAAACCGTCCGCTATAATCACATGGCATCCGGTTGAAAAAGGCGAAAACCCATTTTGGTATGCAGCATCCAAATGATCCAATGCATTTTTCCTACCGCCCACATACAGCGTATTACAATCCGTCAAAAACGGCTTTCCGCCAAGCTCCCGAATCACCTTCACGACGACAGCAGCATAATTCGGCCTTAAATATGCAAGATTCCCCGGTTCTCCAAAATGAATCTTGACCGCGGCATATTTGTTTGTAAAGTCAATATTCCCAATACCCGCTGTTTTGATCAGACGCTCCAGTTTCTGCGGCAGATTTTCATGAAACGAGGTTCTCATATTTGTGAAATAAACCGTGGACTTCTCCATAATCCTCTCTCCTTTCCACAATTCCGTCTTCTAGGCAATTGCGTCTTCAAAGCCGGCTCACATTGTATCCCGGCTCTCCGCCTTACGGAAAATCAAACGGACGACTGCCTGTATCGGATATAAAAGCGGAATGATTACATACAACAGAGTATAAGCCATATTACCAAAGACCGCATTTTCAAAGGTATAGGTATCAAAGAAGTTATTTCCGCAGCTGAAACAAATAAATGAAATCATCTCCAGAAAAAACATAAAGAACACGTAGGCAATCCATTCTCCCGCGCGTATCCACTTCTGCCTCGTTTCCTTTGCCCATAGCTGAATCCGATAAAAACGGATATCATATACGTTTTTAAGAACAAAAAAAAGCAGAATGCCGAAAAAGCCTGTTGCCGGACTAACATAATATGTAATATCCGTACCCGTAGAAAATTCATATTTCACAAATGTTTTATAGAGCAGCGAAAAAATATACGTGCCCACATACAATAACACTGTATCAATGAGCATTGCCGGTAAGCCGTTGATCAGCTGTTGCTTTAAACCTGTCTGCTGCCGACTCTGCTTTTTACCGCCGTGATTTCTCTGCGTATGTTGTAAGGACCGACCTTCCCTGCCGGTCTGTTTTTTGGCTTCAGACTGCTTTCTTTTCTCTGATTGGTCCGCACGTTCCTCTTTTTTCATCTGAGTCAAAATCCTTCTCAGTTCATCTTTGTTTTCCTGCTTCGCCATTTTCGTTTTCCTATCGGTATCCATACTATGAGGTTTCCGTTCCAACGCCCCACAGCATATTGATTCATCCTTCTTTTTTCTTCCTAAATACGATAAATTTACTGAGTATATAGTTTGTAATTGTCACAAGAACTGCCGCAATAAAGGTAGAAATCCAATCATCCACATGGAATATGGTAGGCAGCAGCCACATAATGAACATGTCCATCAGCAGCGTTACCACGCGGGCCGATGCAAAAGAAGCCGCTTCCTTTAACATGTTGGGATTTTTGCTTTGGAATACAAATGCGCGGTTTGTAAAATATCCGAATGTCACGCCTGCAACCCAGCGGATAATTACCGCAATCTGCATTAGGATCGGATTGTTGACATCCATGATGAATGTGCAGACAGCGTATGCAATCCAGCTTACAATAGTAGTTGCTACGCCGACGACCAGATATACGATCAACTCACGATATTTAGTATAATATTTTTTTATCTTATCCATAGAACTCCTTATTTGCTGCCCGCACGAAAAACAAATGCCGCTTCGCGCCGCTTGTTTTTCTTTTGCGTTCATTATATCATATTATACCTTAAAAAACAGAGCCATACCATTGCAAATGCATAAAATAACGGTAAGGCTCTGCAATTTCCTGTCAGCTGCGTATTAAAATATACACTACCGTAAAAATAAAACCAAGACAGAACAGAAGCAATCCGAAGGATAAACTTCTGGATATAATCATATAATTTTCCCGGCGGTCCTCACGAATACATGCGAACACGTGGCGATAACTGTTTTTCAGAATCTTCGGATTCTTTCTCCGGACGGTTTTGTTAAGCAATCGGTTCATAAAATCCCCAACGGAACCCATCATATCCGTAAACAGCGTTCCTTCTTCCCTTTCATACGGAATCGGGCTTTCTTTGTAAACCGTCTTTCGCAAAAGCAGCAAAATTCCGTCCACAAGGGTATCGCAAATCCGGCAGAAAAAGCCGATCACTGCCGGGAGTATCTTTAATAACAGCGGGCGATATACTGCATTCTCCAAATCCAATTTCTCCGGCCACAAATTCAGGTACTCCTTCACGCTTCCCTTCTTCTTTTTCATCAGACAGGTTCGGATCACGCCAAAATACAGAATCACTCCGATCAAAATAGAGATCAGCGCACCCTTTAAGCTTTCAAAGCCAAAATAAGAAACCTCCTCCATGTCTTCTGTCAGATGCATAAAACTATCGCCGAGAGCTCCGAGCGGCTGTGTGATAAGCTTCGGAAAAAAGCCAAGCATCGGAAGTAAAACCGCGCTCCCTACAATAGCAAAGGTACTCTTCAGATTCATATACTTTTTCATTTCATCAAAACGGCTTTGCTCTTTTTCGTCCGCATTTTTCTCTATAAACAGACAGACATACAGCTTGGTCATATAAGCAACGGTCATTCCGCCGCTGATCAGGAAAATCCATTCTATCACATGCAGCATTCCTGACGAGGTCATGATCTCTGCAAATCCGTTAATCCCCTCAAACGCACCGCTGCCTGCAAGCTTCGCCGATTCGTTTGCCGCTTCCACAATCCCCTCATGGAGCAGCGTTTTACTGATATATCCGTTCCAAAGCGGAATCCCGCCGATGCCAAACGCACCCATCAAAAATGCAAAATGAAGCAGCGGCTTCTTTCGCCCAAAGCCCCGGATCTCATTCAGATTCAGCTTATGCAGATTCATAAAGACAACGCCTGCTACCATAAACAGTACCAGCTTGATCAGGGAATGATTCATCATATGAAGTAAGGTTCCTCTTGCCGCCAGTCCGCTTTCGGCCCCGGGCAGGCACCGGATCCCCACACCCACCAGAATAAATCCGATCTGGGACATGGAAGAACATGCAAGAGTCCGCTTCAAATCCACGGAAAAAACCGCAAGCAGAGCACCGCCAAACATGGTAATCACGCCCAGAAATAAAATCAGTGCGCCCCAGTTTACATCCTCGCGGAAAATATTACAGGTTACCACTAGAATCCCGAATATACCGGACTTCGTCAAAATACCGGACAATAATGCAGATGCAGGCGCCGGCGCAACCGGATGCGCTTTCGGCAGCCAGATATGGAGCGGAAACGCACCCGCTTTAGCGCCAAAGCCAACAAGTATGCAGACTCCCGCCGCATACAGCATTCCCTTATCCTCACACGCCCTGCAGGCCTCAAGGAGACTTGCCATATCCAGTGTACCGATTGTGTAATACAGCAAAAACAATCCCATCAGCATGACCAGACCGCCGATCACAGCAACCGCAAGGTATGTGGCTGCCGCCCTCAGGGACTCCGCTCTTTCATCCTGTGCAACCCATACATAGGACGTAAAGGACATCATTTCAAAGAAGATAAAAGTAGTATACAAATCCGCGGACAGAAATACTCCCACTGTCGCGCCCAATGTTAATAAATGAAACAAATAGTATCTGTTCCTGTTCCGGTAATGCGTAAAATATTCCTCTGAAAACAGCGTGGTCATCATCCACATCAGCGCCGCTATGGAGCCATACAGCACACGGAAACCGTCCAAAGTGAAATGAAGTCCCATGCCGCAGAAATCCTTCAGTACAAAAGAGATACTTGCTCCCTCACGATATCGGAAAAATAATACCAGAAATATGAAAAATTCTAAAGCTGCAACTATCTGCGCAACATAGTCCCTGCACTTTACGCTGCCTGTGATTCTTTTACAAATACGGCCGGTCAGATATGCGGCAAGGGCGCCGATCATAGGAAAACATACCAGAATCAACAATATCAAATTTCCTTCCATCTCACACCCTCCTTATAGGAATCCGTTTCCGACCTTCGTCAGGAAATCCATAATCGGAACGGAATGAAGACCAAAATATATCATAACCAGACAAAATGCAGCCAGAGGTACCAGCATATACCAGCTGGGATCTTGGATCCCGTCCAAAGCAGCGTAATCGAAATCCTCTTTCGGGAAAAATGCCCGAATCACTACGGTCAGCATATAAATAGCCGTCAAAATTGCCGAGATCAAAAGTGCTCCTACTCCAAAATATGCAAGTACATTATTACTTTCAAGCGCGGCATTCGCCAGATTCCATTTACTGATAAAGCCGCACAGTCCCGGAACACCCATGAGTGCAAATGACGATAACGTAAATGCGGCAAATACCTTCGGCATCTTCCTTCCCATGCCATCCAACTGCGTCACATATGTTCTGCCCGTCTGACAGATCACAGCACCGGCGCAGAAAAAGGAACAAATCTTCATAACGCCATGAAACAGCATATGGGACAACGCCGCGGTCAGACCCAGCGGTGTCATAATGGAGGCTCCGAACAAAATATAGGACAGATTGGATATGGTTGAATAAGCAAGCCGCCTTTTAAAATGCGTTTCCTTTACCGCACGGGAACAACCGTATATAATCGTAAACATCGTAACCGCCATCACCACATACTGTGCCCAGGTTCCGCGCAGGAATTCCATACCAAAGCAGAAATAAGTCAGTCTCAGTACCGCAAAGGCACCGGACTTAACAACCGCAACCGCATGCAGCAGCGCGGTAACCGGCGTGGGTGCCACGCCCGCCTGGGGGAGCCAGGAATTCAGAGGACACACGGCGGCCTTCACGCCAAAGCCAAAGAAAGCGAATACGTAAACTAACAACAACAGATTTTTCCTGTTGCCGATCATTGCCGGGTCCAACGTTCCGCCATATTGGAAATTAACATTACCGTACACGATCATAAAGATCAGTGCAATAAATGCAAATCCCGCACCGCCTAGAGAATAATACATATATTTTCTGGCAGCCAGGATTGCTTCTCTGGTCATCGTATACATAACAAGGGGCACTGTCACCAGCGTCAGCATTTCATAAAAGCAATACATGGTTAACAGATTTCCTGCCATGGCGATTCCCAGTGTAATTCCGAAAGTCATGGTATAAAAACCGAAAAAGCTGCGTTCGTGACGAATTCCCAATGTATTATGCTCATGCTTCATATATTCATAAGCATACAGTGTTGCAAACGGCCACAAAAAGGAAATCATTCCGCCAAAGATCATGGAAAGACCGTCCAGCTTAAAAGCAATTGTCAGATTATTCGGAAAACGGACAAGCGTATAAACCTCCTCGGGTCTTCGGATGATCATCCCGAATACCAACGCTGCCGTTGCGATTACAATGACCTCCGTATAAATTTCAAACTGTTTCCTGTTTCTGAAAGGAAGAAACGCAATCAGAGCGCCGCCCACAACAGGGATTAAAACAGCAACAAACAATAATACCGGACTCATATGCCTCCTCCTTTCTATTTCATCAATGTTTCCGCGATGTTCCGGATGATACGAACAAGACCGCCCGGGAACATACCCAGCGCCACGGACAGCAGGGTCAGCAATATTAACGGTACCGTCATAAGCCGGGGCGGTTCTTTTTTCTCCAGTGCTTCGTAATCATAATCATTTCCGGGAAGGAAGCCCTTCACGGTAACCGGCAGAAGATACCCCGCCGTCAAAAGTGCGCTGACAAGCAAAATCACCGGACCCAAATAAGCGAAAACACGAATACCGCTTTCCAGCGATCCCATTGCCAGATACCATTTACTGATAAATCCGCTGGCAGGCGGGATTCCCACAAGCGCCAGCGCTACAAAGGTAAAGCACCAGATCGTAATCGGCATTTCCTTTCCGATTCCCCTGTACTGCGACACCTGTTTCTTTCCGGTCATATATATAATGGCTCCCGCCGTTAAAAACAGCGCACATTTGATGAACGCATGGAACACAGTATGGAGCATCGCACCGGTAAAGGCAGTCTGATTCATCAGGGCAAGTCCAAACAGAATATAGGAAACCTGACTGACAGTGGAATAAGCAAGTCTCTTTTTAAATCCTTTTTCCATATATGCCAGCATGGAACCCATCAGTACCGTAATCAGCGTCAGAATCAACCATGTATACTGCACCCAGGTGCAGCGCAGATATTCTGCGCCAAACAAATAGTAAACCACACGAATGATACCAAGCACACCGGCCTTTACAATGATGCCGGAGAGCACTGCGGATGCAGGCGCAGGAGCAACGGGATGCGCCGTTGTCAGCCATGCATGCATCGGAAACATGCCGGCCTTTACGCCAAAGCCGAGTATCATCAGGAATGCCGTAACCAGCAACAGCGTTTCATGCCCTTCTGCCAGATTCATGTCCAGAATTCCTCCGGCGCCAAAGGTCAGCGTATTGGACAGGCAGAATCTGTTTAAAACAAACAATCCAAACAGTACCATATATGCTCCGGCAAAAGAGTAAAACAGGTATTTCAGCCCGGCAAGCAGAGCCTCCTTTGTCTGCTCATGCAGTACAAGCGGCATACTGACGAGCGTCATCAATTCGTAGAACAGATAAAAAGTAACCATATTCCCGGAAAAGCAGAGTCCGTTCAGTACTCCGTATAATACAAGATAAAATCCGTAGTACCGCTTTTCCTTATGCTCATGCTTCATATATTCAAAAGAGAAAATTCCTGCCAATATCCATACAATGGTTATCAAAACGGCAAAAATCCCGCCCAACTGATCTACATGGAATTGAACCGGCAGCTTCCTTGTCAGATAAAACAAAATATATGCAGCATCCTTCTGCGAAGCGCCGTATACGGCAGTTCCCGTAAAGATTCCGGTCAGCAAAAGACATGCTCCCGTAATGATGCAAAGTCTTGTTCCGGCGCTTTTATGCTGCTTTACAAACCAGTTTTCCGGACTAAGCAATAGTATGATGCCGGAGATTACAGGAAAAATGACTGGTAATAATATTGTAAACATATTCCATCCCCTCCTTATGCAAACATGGACAAACCGGTTTCAATTACTTCCACTAACACATCGGAATATAATCCCAAATATACATTGAGTACGATAAAGCAAAGCATGGCAACCGTAAACACCTTATGCTTCTTCATTGAAATCACCGGATACTCTGATTCCACCGGTGTATAAATCCGAATTACCGTCTTCATAAAATAAATCGCATTCAGAATCGTACTGATTGCCAGTACGATCAGCGCCGGGAGCATCTTGCCGGAATTTCTGACTGCGGCTTCCGCAAACAGAAGCTTACTGATAAAGCCGGAAAAAAGCGGAACGCCCACCATGGACAACGCGCCTACCGAGAATGCAATTCCCGCAATTTTATTGCGATAACCGGCCCCTGTCAAATCAATAAATTTCTTACTGCCGCCGGAAGCATCCACCAGTCCGGACGCAGAAACGAACAGCAGTGATTTGGTCGCTGCATGGGACAGAATATGGAAAATACTTGCCACCATTGCAGCCTGGGTACCCAAGCCAAAGCCCATATAGATATATCCAATCTGCGCTACGGAAGAATACGCGATCATCCTTCTGATATCGTTTTCCTTGATTGCGGACAGGGAACCCATAATCATTCCCGCAAGACCGAATACGAACAAAATATCGATTACCCTGCTGTCATGAATGACGTCAAACCCGATCACGCGATAGATAATCTTAATCAGCAAAAAGATATAGCCCTTTGATACCAGGCTTGATAAAATTGCCGCAGAGGAAACCGTGGAATAGCCGTAAGCATCCGGCAGCCAGGTATGAAACGGGAACAGGGCGCTTTTAATTGCAAGACCCACACAAATCATACTAATGGTAATCATAAGCGGCACATGGAAGCGTCCGTCGGCAACGATGGTGATAATACTCTCGTGAATATTCTGCATCAGCAGATGTCCGGTCATGTCATACAACATACAAATACCCATCAGCAGCATACCGGAACCGAGCAGGCTCATAATCATATACCTTGTCGCTGCCTCAATGGTTCGTCCGGTCTGACGAATCATAATCAGTCCGCAGGCAGAGATGGTATTGATCTCTACAAAGACATAAGCGGTAAATAAGTCGTTGGTATATACCAGTGCCAATAAGGAGCTCAATAAGAGGTTCACCATGATAAAGTAAAGACTGAGCTTCTCATGCTCCACTTCCTCGTTTAACTTCTCCGCTCCTCCAAGCAGGGACAATATCATAATGATGCAGAAAAATAATGCCATCCCTCCCTCAAGGACTCCGGCTCTCAGCTCATTGCCCCATGGCGCCGGAAACGGTCCCATGACATAGACAAAGCTCTCGCCGGTACCATAGGTATAACCAAGCACACAGGCCGACATCACGGCCGCAATTACCAGAATGACCATATTCAAAACCCTTGCGGCTTTTCCTTTTACAGCGGAGCTGATAATCCCGCCAAAGATACACATAACAATGGAAATACAGGGAAAATTACGGATTATGTCCATATTATCGTCCCTCCTTTTCCAAGGCTGTGGAAATCTCATCCAAATCCACCGTATGATATCTCTGGTACAGACGAATCGTCAGAGACAGCATAAGCGCCGTTACGGATACGGATACAACAATACCCGTTAAAACCAGACCACTCGGAATCGGATTGATATACTTCTCAAAGCTCTGATCCCCGTTTGTAATAATGGGCGCAACTCTGCCCGCGATATAGCCTTTTTCCGCAAGGAACAGATAGACCGCGGTATCCATAACATTCAGTCCGATAATTTTCTTGATCAGATTTTTTTGAAACAACAGGTTGGAGAAACCGATTCCAAACAGGATCATGGCAACCGCTTCGCCATAATTAGCAAATAAATTCGCTCCCATTTTACAGTCCTCCTCTTCTGAATAATGCATAAAATGCATACATGGTACAGGCAACCTCCATACCAACCAGTACATTGATCGGCAGGATCAATCCGGCGCTTAAGATATGTCCCGGAATACCAAGCGGGATATGATTTTCCAGTCCGTTTGCACCCATAATATAAAAATAAGTAATCAGAATTCCGTACAAAGATAATGCGCCCACCTTAATCACCTTATATATGGTTTCATTAAAGAAACGCTGTGTCTTTTTAAATCCGAAGGCATTTACATATAAAATCAGTCCCGCTCCCAGAACCGCTCCGCCGGAAAAACCGCCTCCCGGCGAAATATGCCCGTTCAGCATAATATAAATTCCGAACATAATGATAACCGGTACGAGTACTCTCGCTACATTTTGAAGTATGACGTCATTTTTAGGCTCATAAAACCGGTCATTGGAAAAGGCTGACGTTTGCAGCTTCTTCTCATCCAGCATCAGCAGAATCATGACGCAGCATGTCGCAATAAAAAGCACATTTGTTTCACCAAAGGTATCAAACGCACGATACGACAGAATCATTCCCGCTACAACGTTCACGGCTCCCGTATCCTGAAGTCCGTTTTCGATATACACTCTGGAAACCTCATTATTATCCGGATTGGCCTCATTACCCGTCCTTGGCAGATAGGAAACCGCTGTCAGCAGGATATAGGTCATTGCCAGACAGAGCACAACTCCCAAAACTCTATAGCTTTTTCTAAACAGCTTCTGAATCCTGTTATGGGACAAGTCAAAAATCCTTTTATGTCTCTGCTCACGCTCTTGCTCGTATCTCTTCTGTATCTCCTGATCAACCACATGCTCCTTCTGCTCTTTTACGGGCATGGCATCCAGAAACGGGTCCTCATCCCCATAGAACCAACAGGAAAATTTCTGCAGCGGAGTCTTTTTCTTACTCATGGTCTTTTCCTCCTGTTTGTGTTTCAATCACTGCCGGAGTATTTGTCTGTGAAGCATCCGCTTCATGATCTTCCTCCTGTTTTTTCATCGTATGTAACTTTTTCAAAGTTACAAAGAACAATACCGTGTCAACACCTGCACCTACGGCCGCCTCCGTAATCGCCAGATCGGGGGATTCCAGCAAAATCCAGATAATGGACATAATCAGGCTGTAGGACATAAAAATCAAAATGGAATTCAATAAGTTTTTGGATAAGCTCACTGCCACTGCGCATACAACCAGAAAGCTTAAAAGAATATACATGAAAATATTCATTCTATTCCTCCTCCTTATGATCAATATCCACAAACGCCTCCAAATGAACGTCCTGATGCGTCTGTCTGGCGGCCACTTCTTCACCTAAATTTTCCGGAAGCTCGCATTCATCGGACAGGCTGGGATTTGTCGCCACTTCAAGTCTGGCAATCAAATGTGAGGAAACCGGCGAAGAAAACCAGAGAAACACCACTACCAGAGCCAATTTTAAAGTCGTAAAATTAAGGCCGCTCAAAATCATAAGACCAACCAGGGAAATCCCAATGCCAAGAGTATCCCCCATAGCGGCCACCTGCATTCTGTTAAGCACATAACGGAAACGATATACCGCAAACAGCTCCAGTGCAAACGTAACCAGCCCTGCCGCCAGAAATACGCTTCCGATTCCAAACCGGATCCATTCAAGAATTTCCATGATCGTTTCCTCCTTTGCTTCTTCTTTCCTTGTAGATACCCAGGAATACCTTGGTTAAAACAATTACCGCAAGAAAGCTGATCATGGCATATATCATACAGATATCCGCCAAATATCCCTCTTCCTGCTTCAATGCCAGAACCGCAATGATGACCATAACCAGGGTTCCAAGCATATTAACGGCAACGACCCGGTCCGCCGCTCTGGGGCCCAGAATTGCACGGATCAGACATAAAACGGCCATAACTGCCAGAACTATCAGTGCCGCTGTGAAAACATAATCATACGCTGTGATAATTGACTCTATTCCACTGTTCATGCCCGCTTTCCTGCCTTTCTTTCCTTCTTTAGCTGTACTTTTTTCTGATAATCCTCATAATCACTTTCCAGATCGGTAATCAGACGAACAAATACAGAGGAATCAATTCCTTCCGCCATGGACTTATCCAGACAATGCACGACATACCGGTTTCCCTCCAGGGCAACGGTAATCGTACCGGGCGTTAATGTAATGGAATTGGCAAGCAGCGCCTTTCCCGCGTCCGTCTTTAAATTCACGGTGAAGGTTACAATCGCCGGTGAAGGCTTCTTGCGAACGGATAATACAATTTTTATGGTTGCAGTATTTGCCTTCAGGATCTCCCGGATCAGCACCAGGATATACCGCAGGATCTTAAACGCTTTTCTGAAAATATAGATATCCCTGTCAATACTGTACTCCATAAATCTGCAAACAAATGCATACATGACGCCGGCTATGACAATTCCAAATAATGCAATTTCCAAAGTGAGCTGGCCGTTAAAAATGACCCATAGAAAAAACAACAGCAAAAACATACTTGTCCCACTCCTTCTCCTTTTACTTTCTCGTAAGAATATATTTACAAATCGGATTCCCCATAGCGGAAAATTTTTCCTCATACTCCGTCATAATATTTCCCTCCGACAAAGCCGTGTCCCCGTGCAGATCGTAAGTTATCACATCTGCCTTCCACGCGGAATCCGAAAGCTCCTCCACAGCAAAATCAAAGAGCGGCCTATTGTCCGTCTTGAACTCAATACGTCCGCCCTCTTTGACAATCCGATCATAACGGGCCAAAAACTGTGCAGAAGGAAGCCTTCTTTTCGCATGTCTGTCCTTGGGCCATGGATCTGAAAAATTCAGATAAATTCCGGCGACCTCTTTCTTTTCAAATACTTCCGTAATTTCTTCCGCATCCATACGGATAAATTTAAGATTCGGGGGCGCTTCCTCCTCCATTTTCTGGATCGCTCTGAGCAATACGGAAGAATACTTTTCGATGCCTATATAATTGCACTTCGGATTCAGTTTTGCAAGCGCATAAAGAAATTTCCCTTTACCCATACCGATTTCCACGTATATCGGGTTCTCATTCCCAAAAACCTGACTCCAATTTCCTTTTTGCTGTTCCGGTTGATGAATCACATAGCAGCTCTCCGCTATCACATCCCGGGCACCGCTGATATTACGCAGCCGCATATCAAAAAAAACCAACCTTTTCCTATTTATTATGTATGTTCATTCTTTTTCTCGAGTATAGTATTTTACATCATTTTTATATAAATGGAAAGCATAAAAAGAAAACTTTACATTTTTTTCGAAAGAACCTTTGGTTTTGCCCCAAAATAGTGTATCATAATGATCATAGAAAGTATTATTCGGAGTATTTTTATGCGGATTTTCATACAATTGCAAAACAGAAACAAACATAAATTCTTCTCTTTGCTGCTTCTGCTGTCATGCATTCTTTCCTTTACTGCCGGAGTGCTTCCTGCACACGCAGAGGTAATTGATTATAACGCCGAGGCAGAAGCCAGAAAAAGCCTGCCCGTGCAAACCAATGAAATCGAAAACTGGCCGCAGGGGCCGGAAATCGGCGCCGACGCCGCAATCCTTATGGAAGCCGAAACCGGTACGATTCTGTATGCAAAGAATATCTATCAGACAGAATATCCCGCCAGCACCACAAAGCTTTTAACCGCGCTTCTGGCTGTGGAGCATTGTTCCATGAGTGAAATCGTAACCTTTTCCCATGATGCGGTTTTCTCCGTCCCCTTGGACGGTTCCAAGATAGGTATGGATGAGGGACAATCCTTAACCATGGAGCAGGCTCTCTATGGCGTGCTGGTAGGCTCCGCAAATGAGGTCGCCAATGCGGTAGGCGAGCACATTTCCGGCTCCATGACCGACTTTGCAGATCTGATGAACGAACGCGCCGCCGCTCTTGGCTGTGTCAATACCCATTTTGTCAACGCCAACGGGCTCTATGACGACGATCACTATACATGTGCTTATGATCTGGCACTGATCGGAAGAGAATTTTTTTCCTATGAGCTGCTGTGTAAAATGTCCGATACTTATTATTACTATATCGCACCCTCGGACATGCAGCCGGATGAAATTCCGATTTATTCTCATAACCGCCTGCTGCCTGACCGGCAGTATGCCTATGAATACCTGATCGGTTCTAAAACCGGCTATACCGACATTGCCAGACAGACGCTGGTATCCTGTGCGGAAAAGGACGGAATGCGTCTGATCTGCGTGATTTTAAAGGAAGAATCCCCAAATCAGTTCACGGATACGATTACCCTGTTTGATTATGGGTTCAGTAATTTTAACAAACTGAATATTGCTCAGAATGAATCTACCTATTCCATCAATAATACGGATTTTTTCGATACGGACACGGATATTTTCGGATCATCCCAGGCAATTATGTCTCTCGACAGCTCCGACTACGTTGTCATACCTGCCACTGTTGATTTTGATGATCTTACCTGTGAACTGTCCTATGACTCTGAAGATGATTCCGTCATTGCTGCACTTTCCTATTCGTATCACGGACAGCCTGTGGGTTCCACCTGTATTCGCATGACCGATCAGGATCAGCATTCCTTTTCCTTTGATACTTCCGATGAAAATATGGAGGCTTCCCCATCGGATTTATCCGAGCAGATCACTATTGCAGAGGACAATCCGAAAGAACCGGAAGAAAAGGTTATCTATATCAATGTAAAGAAAATTTTATTTACAATCGTTGCGATTGCCGTGATTGCCGCTCTGCTGCTTTACGGTATTTCCTATGTCAGAAGCTACCAGTTTACGGTCCGCCGCAGAGATCGTAGACGGCGCCGCCGCAGGAAAAATGCCTATCGAACCAGACGCCGGACAACCGCACCGACAAAATTAAAATTCAATAAATCAAGGCACCGAACCGGACGGCACAGATAAAGGAAACCGATTATGAAACGGGAACTGCTTAGCATCTTACTATGCTTTTCTCTTTTGTCCGGCGCCCTTTGCGGATGCGCCGACAGCCATAACAGCACAAATACCTCCGAGTGTCCTTATGAGGATTTTATTGTCGTGGATGTTTTTGACAGTCTGGCCAACTTCCAGGGAATGCAATCCCGATGGAAATCAGAAAATTGTAATGTGTATCGGTGGAAACGCCAAGGATCTCGAACGTCTTGCAAATTTTATCGACTGGCTGTATTCCCCGGAGGGTATCATGATCGGGATGGCGCAAAACACCGAGGGAACCGCAGGACCGCAGGGACTGACTTGGGAACTCGACGATCAGGGGAATCCCTATTTAACAGAATTCGGCATACAGGCTTTTTTTGACGGCAGTACTGCCGTTCCGGAGGAATGGGGCGGCGGCACATGGGAAGACGGTGTATCGGCACTGAATTATAAGCCTGTCTCGCGGCTTGACCTGACGCCGAACGGATATTCCTATGACTATTCCTCATGGCTATCCGTGCTTTCCATGGATACCTCTTTACCGGAAAATGGTCTTTGCCAAGGACGAAGCAGCCTTTTATGAGCTTCTGGATACTATGCAGCAAAAGCTTGCTTCACTTGGATATGAGCAGATTCTTGAAAAAGATCTGGCGGACGCCATGGCCCAAAATGAAGCCCGTTTTGCAGCCGTCTCACAGTAATCATAAACCAATTAGGCAATTGCGAAACTCATCAAAGCATTGCGCTAATGGTGCAAATTGTAGAAACATAAGCAGACCCTTTGAAAAGGGCAGACTCAGCAGTCTGCTTTCTTAACACGACTCAACTGCATCATTTTCTTACAGAAACACGTCGGCACTTGGCGAGGTTCTGTCGAGTCTAGTTTCCGTTACGCCTGAAACGGAGCGCAAGCGTGTCTGTGTTGTTTCTATCATTTGTGCAATTTCAACAAAATCCGGTGAGTTTCGCAATTGCCTAATAAACCAATACAAGAAAGGAACAAAAAAGCGTATGACAAAAACAGAGTATTTGCAGGAACTGGAGGAGGTAATTGCAAAGGGTTCCTACAAACCCCGGTGGTCGTCTCTTTGTGAATTTGAGATGCCGGGTTGGTTCGAAAAAGCGAAATTTGGTATTTTCATTCATTGGGGATTATACAGCGTACCGGCTTTCAACAACGAATGGTATTCCAGAAATATGTATATCCAGGGAACTCCGGAATATGAGCATCATATCGCTACCTATGGACCCCATAAGGATTTCGGCTATAAGGATTTTATCCCTATGTTCACGGCACCGAAATTTGATCCAGAAGCATGGGCCGATCTATTTAAAGAAGCCGGCGCAAAATATGTGGTACCCGTAGCGGAGCATCATGACGGTTTCCAGATGTACGACAGCGATCTGTCAGAATATACCGCAGTCAAAATGGGCCCCAGGCGGGACTGCCTCGGTGAACTCAGAAAGGCCGTTACGGATAGAGGCATGGTTTTTGCCACCTCCTCTCATCGTGCGGAACACTGGTGGTTCATGGGAAACGGCAAGGATTTCGATTCCGATATCAAGGATCCTCTGACATGCGGCGATTTTTACTGGCCCTCCGTACAAAAGCAGCCCGATCAGCAGAGTCTGACCGATACTCCTTATCCGGATCGGGAATTTTGTGAAGACTGGCTGGCCAGAACGGTTGAGCTGATTGACAAATATAAACCTGCCATTCTTTATTTTGACTGGTGGATTCAGCATGAAGCCTGGAAACCCTATTTGAAAAAACTTGCTGCTTTCTATTATAATAAAGGTCTGGAGTGGGGCACACCCGTAGGAATCTGTTATAAGCATGACGCCATGATGTTCGGTTCCGGTATTGTGGATGTGGAACGCGGCAAATTCGCTGATCCTAAAGCTTATCATTGGCAGACGGATACCGCAATTGCGCATAATTCCTGGTGCTATACCACCTCTCTGGATTATAAAACCAGCTATGATATTCTTTGCTATCTGATTGATGTTGTCAGCAAAAACGGTAACCTGCTCTTAAATGTGGGACCCAAGGCAGACGGCACTATTCCCGAAAAGGATACCGCCATCTTAAAGGAAATCGGTGCATGGCTTGCTGTTAACGGAGAAGCGATCTATGGAAGCCGTGTATGGCGTTATTCTCAGGAGGGGCCTACACAGGAAACCTCCGGTCAATTCAGTGACGGCAAGGCAAAAGACTATACGGCAAAGGATTTTCGTTTCACGGTTAGCGGCGGTAATCTATACGCCATCTGTTTGAAATATCCAAAGGACGGTAACATAACCATTCAATCGCTGGCAGACAGTCCGGACCAAAACCTTCCTCTGTTCCATGGCTTAATCAAGGCCGTTTCGATTTTGGGCTTTGATGAACAGATTTCTTACACCAAGGATAAAGAAGGCCTGCACTTCAAGACAACGCAGGTAAAATCGGATTTACCCGTTGTAATCAAAGTAGAAATGGAATAGCAAAAAGAAAATCGGAGTGTTATATGAAAACATTTTTTATCGCAGATGATGAAGTTTCCATCCGTAACGGTTTAAAATGCATAATTGACTGGGAATCTCTGAACTTTACCTGTTGTGGGGAAGCCGGAAACGGCGAGGACGCCCTGCGCGATATTTTAAAGCTGAAACCAGATCTTGTATTATTGGATATTCGGATGCCCCGCATGACCGGCCTGGATACGGTCAATCATTTACGCAAACAGGGCTTTCACGGGCATGTGATTATCCTAAGCGGTTATTCCGACTTTAAATATGCACAGGAGGCAATCCGAAACGGTGTAGATTTTTATTTGACCAAGCCCATTGATGAGGATGAATTGTACGATGCGATTCTCCATGTAAAAAATGACTTGGAAAAAGATACGGATACTTCCGATGATATTGAACGATATAAAGAGAAGGTCAGAAATGTCATTTTACATGATCTGGTGACCGGCACTGCATCTCCTGCGGATATCAAACAAGAGAATATCAAGCTGGATGCAGATATTTATCAAATTGTAATTTATGAAAACTTCAGCGTATTACTGAATGATTTAACCTATAACTTTGCCGATTTATTAAAAGTAACAAACCAGGACTCTCATTTCTTTGAACACTTTGAGGAGGACAGAAAGGATGTCATTTTGCTGAAAGGCTCCTTTGCTCTGGAACGGTTTCAGAATTTTCTGGATCATTATGAAAAAACCCCCCCTCAGAAGGGCAGTCCCATGGACTCCCTCTTCATTGCATACGGCCGACCTGTACGTGACATTATGAGTATAAACGAATCCTATTTAGATGCCGCAACCTTGCTCAGTCGGCGTTTCTTCTGCGTTCAGGGACAGCATACCCTCGGCTATGAAGAGCTTCCCAATGTGGAAGCCATACACATGGCGCTGTCTGAGGAAAAGATGACGGAATTTTGCGGTCTGCTGACGGACTTTTTGCAGACATATAACCGCAAAAAGGTCGCTGAAACGCTGTTTCAACTGGAGGAATATCTGTATCAGGTGCGTAATGATATTGCGGACGTGAAGCTTTTTCTTTCTGATCTGTACTTACAGGTGAAGGAAAAAATGAATCATATTTACAATACGATGAATATTCCATTTCCAACCAATACTGCAGTTCTGGATTTTATCAATAAAAAGTACTACCTATACGAAATCATTCTGTTCTTTTCCGAGCAATCTGAAATGATCATGAATGCCATCGGAAATTCCTCAAGGGACAGCGTTCTGGATGATATTCTGTACTATATTGATCATAACTATCAGACCAATATCAAGCTTGAAACCATTGCACCTCTCTTTGGCTATAACAGCGCATATCTGGGCAAAATTTTTAATAAAACCGTGGGCGAAAGCTTTAACTCCTATGTGGACCATATGCGTATCGAGCATTCCAAGGAGCTTTTACTGCAAAATAAGCTGAAGGTTTATGAAATTGCAGAACAGGTGGGCTATAAGAACGTGGATTATTTTCATAAGAAGTTTAAAAAATATGTGGGTGAAAGCCCTGCCGAATATCGAAAGCAGCCGGATGGCAATAAACTCTGCTGAATTCAGGATCTGCCGGAAAGATCTCTACGAAATTCGGGTATCTGACAGAAAGCATTCATCTCTATGAATTTCGGGTATCAAAAAGAGGACCGCTTTGTAAAATCAATGAAGCGGTCCTCTTTTGATGATAGTCTATCGCTGCTGCGATTGGTTTCAGGCGTTATTCCTTTTGATCCGTCTGTTCTTTCTCATTTGCTTTTTTCTTTTTATCATCAAGCTTGTTGGTAACAAAGTAACCGGCAAATCCTGCTGCAACGGCTGCCACAAGTGCAATGATGATGACAAGCGCCCAATTGGTTTGACCGGAGGATTTCGCAGGTCTGTGTTCGTCCGCATCACTTTCTGTCAGGACAGTATCCTCACGGTCATTCTCCTGTATGTCATCAGAGAACTCCTGATCTTCTGCTGCCGTATACTCTGCGCTTAACGTAAAGGAGGCCGTTGTCCCATTCTCTGCATAAACCGTAACGGTTGTTTCGGCAGTCTTTAACGGTACAATCTGAATTTCCGCTTTTCCGTCTGCTACCGTTACCGCCGTTGTATTAACTGATCCAACAGAAGCATCCGCAGGTACAACAGTCAGGCTTACGCCGTCATCGCCATCGATGGAAATTTCCAAGATCTGCGTGGCCGGGTCCGAGGTTACATGTAAGGTTTCTGGCACATGAATCTGGTTTACCTCCGCTGTCTCCACTGTTTCTTCTGTCTCAGCGCCTTCAGTAAATACCATATCGGAAAGCGTAAATTTCACAGTAATTTTCTGTGGGTTATCCACACCCGTAATATTCAGAACATGGTTATCCACGGTGACCTCCGAAACCTGTGAACCGTCCCAGCTGTTCAGCGGATCATTCGTATCAAAGATACCGGAAGCCTTTAATGCCGATTTCGGCTGTGTCTGCGTAACTGTCAACTCCACGCCGTCTACAACAACGCTGTTATAAAGGATATTACAGCTGTCAAGGGGAGATGTTTTCGCTTTTCCATCGGTAACTGACTGATCCTTAATATAGATTGCTGTCAGATTATTCAGTCCCGTAACGCCTGCTGCCAACGCCTGATCGGACAAATCCGCCGCGCAATCAAAGGTCAGCTCATATTCGCCGTCACCGGTTACCTGAATTGCCTGACCGCACTCGTTACTAAAATAGTTCGCATCACTGTCATTGAAATACACGTTCAATGATAAGCTGATTTCTTTTACATCTGCACTTTTTTCTACCGTTACCGGAATTACTTTTGTCAAACCGCTGGCAGCAGTAATGGTAATATAAGTTATTCCTGCTTGTTTCCCTACGATTTTACCGATGCTCGAAACGGTTGCTATACTTTCGTCGGAGGATTTATAAGTCAGGTAATTATACACGGACGTTTCCGCACCGTCACTTCCGGCTGCATCCGCATCGGGGACAATGGTATTTGCACCATTCAAAACAGCATCCAAATATATATTTTTTCCTTCTTCCAAGGTGACGCCGTCATCATAGCCCGTTGTAATACTCAGATTTTCCGAATCGGTTTGAAGCCCCGAAACCGTTACCGTGATTGTTTTTTCATAAGAACCGCTCTGAGCATATGCATGAAGCGTTGTGGTACCGATTCCGCGTCCTCTGATATAACCGTTATAGACGGTTGCAATGGACGGATCATCCGTGGACCAGAGCAGTACGTCATTTGTCTGCGCAGGCTGCAAAGCCGCCGTCAGCGTTTTAGTATCTCCGATCTCAAGCGATATACGATCCGGCAAATCCGTGTCGGTGATCTCTGTTACAGTCGGTGCGAGTGTAATGTCGGATAAATCGTCCGCACCGCTAACAAACATACCGCGCATGATGGCGTCCGTAATCTCTTTGTCAATAGTTTCTCCCGTGTTACGGTCGATCAGGGTAAAGCTGTAATCGACCGGATCTATGCTTCTGTCATACCAGCCCTGATCCCAATATACCGGGACAGCGCCGTCCTGACTGCTAATACGATTAACAACCTCTACATGATAAGCTCTGTCATCGGGATTATTTTTGTTGATACAGCCATACTCTCCCACAATGACCGGGATTCCCTTTGAGGTAAAGGAATCAACCAGTTTTTCAAATTCGTTCTGTAAGGATTGTGCCGATTGATAGGACCAGGTTGTCGCCGTTGTATTTTCTGCCATTCCAAACTGCCAGTCATAATAATGAACCGCAACAAAGATACGGTTTTCCACACTGTCCTGCGGCAGCTCAAATCCGTTCTGCGGATTTGTAGTATTCGCAATATTGGTGTATCTTCCGGGTACGGAAAGAAAGCGTTTTGCGTTATTAGAACCCGTGGAGCGCACCACATTTACAAATATCTGATTTAAGTTCATGATTACTTCCGTGTCATGGGGTACCCCTGTGGTTTCGTCTCCCTGCACCTCATTCATGGATTCGAATATCAGGTGTTCATCATAATCCTTAAATCTGGTTGCAATGGTTCTCCATACGCCTTCATATTTATCGTATACACTGTCGATATCGTCCGCAGCAACACGCAGCCATCCGGTCTGCTCGGCGCCGTCATGATGGACATTGATAATCACATACATATCCTGAGAAATACCGTAATCCACAATATCCTGCACCCGGCTCATCCAGGTTTCATCAATGGAATAATCCTCATCATTGATCATAGTTCCCCAGGTTACAGGCACACGAACGGTATTAAATCCCAAATCATGAACCGCCTTTATCAGCTCCTTGGTCGTTTCTACATTCTGCCAAAGCGTCTCGTTCGGAGTAAAGCCCGTATGTCCGTCCATGGTATTTCCCAGATTCCAGCCGGTTCCCATTTCCGCAACAATTTCATCCATTGACAGTTCCCGAAACGGTACCGGGGTTGCCTGCTCCTGCGAATCACTTACAAACAGAAGCTCTGCTTTTGCCTTCTCCAAAGTATCTCTCAGCTCATAAAATTCCTCGTCACTTAACGCATTCTCATCATAAGCACTCTGTGCCTGCGCCAATACTTCTTCAAAAGCCGCATAGCTTTCCTGTGTATATTTACTGCTGTCCATGCCCGCACAGTAATCCAGCGTCATTGCCAAGAGCTCCCTGCTCGTTGCAGTACTGCCATGCTCTGCATTTACACTTTTGCCCGGAACCATGGATAACGCCATAACCGCCGCCAGCAAAGCCGCAGCAGCTTTTCTCCATTTGCCGGCTTTTTTCCTCATTCTGATCAACCCTCCTCACATATCATACCTTTTTAACATTTATTTCTGACTGCCTTTACTTTTCTTCTTCTTTTGTCTTTCCATCTCTTCCGGCGACTCCTCCGGCATTTTATAATCCCGATCCGCCTGCGTGGGCAGATACGTTACAGCGCCCTCCTCTTTCTCAATTTCACGGAAGAAAGGAAGCGCCACTCCGGATATGGTAAGAAAAATACATGCCGGTCCGATTATAACTCCAATCAAAATCGTAGTATAATTAAAAAATATCAGTAAAATCTCTACTGCAATTGCAAAAAACAAAAGAAGCGTTCTGACAAAATATCTGGTAGCAATATCCGCCGAATTCTTAATCGTTTTTAAAGTAGTATTTTCATACCGTGCCGACAGCGGAAACGCATATATAAAGCCCATCAAAAAAACAAACAGGGCAATGATTCCAAAAACAAGCGGTGCCATAGGATGTCCCTCCCGTTTATGAAACAGCTGAAAGTCCACACTAACGACTTCTATACAAAACAGAAAAATAATTCCCAGCGGAAATCCATTCCTTAGATTTTTTTTAAATTCTCTTACAAACTGGTGCGCCACATATCCCTCTGCTTCATCAATCATTTTGAGCGTTACAGAGAATGCAGCTACGGTAGCAGGACCGATTGTGAAAATCGGCAGACTGAATAACAGCCACATAAAATTCAGTTTCACCATATCCCAAAAGCGGACAATAAAACGATAAAATGCACCATCGGGGCTAAAAAAACTCATGTAATACTCCTCAATTTACTGTTCAGGATTACTGCTTCCTGATCTGTTTTTCTCTTTTTGAAAAGAGGCTGTCCGTAGTCGAACAGCCTCCCCCAATTATTCCTTTCAAAACACGATTACTGTGTTACGTCAAGCTCAGCCTGATGTCTGATTGCTGCTTCATTTAAAGACCACTCCAAACACTTATCATATCCGTAAGCATTTGCTTCTGAGATCATTTCCGCAACGATCTGATCATATTCTTCATCCGTTGATGCGTAGATTGCTCTCCAGGAATAGGTAACAATGACATCGGTTACAGCACTCCATGTTGTATCCAAATCGCCATCCTTTTTGGATTCCTGATATGCGGTACCGGGAGCTACCTTGTAGTCTCTGCTGTCCAGATATTCCTGTGTACTGCTTGTACCGGTAATATCTCTCCAATCCTGCTCAATATCGCACTGTGCAGGCAGCTGGTAGGATTTCCAGTAAGCATAATTGTATCTCTCACCGTTAGAATCAAGGTTCTCTGCATTGATGGTCCAGGTTGTGTTGTTGAACTGGAAGGTACCGTCATTAAAGTTACCGGTTCCCTCATAATCACCAATCATGTCGGTTTCTTTATCAAAGTACGCCTGCTTGCCAAAATCGGTAAAATAAGGATATCCGTCCTCATCATAATCCCAGCATAAGCCCTGAGGACCATAGTTGTAAGTCATGGTTCCTTCCGGAGTACAGAACCAGTTGATAATTTCCATACACAATTCAGGATATTCGGTATTTGCACCGATACTCCATACACGGTTACCGCCAAGCGTACTTAAACCATAAGCGATCGGTGTTGCGTCACCCGGTGCCCAGGAAAGCATCATCTTGTTCTGATCAATATGCTTCTCATTATATAACAGAGATCCGGCATAATCAAAGATAGAGAAAAACGCACCGCCGGCCTGAAGCTTCTCGCTCATTTCATCATAGGTCTGAGTCATGGAGTTCGGGTCAAGTAAGTTTCTCTGATATAACTGATTAAAAAATTTCAAACAGGTTAAATACGGTCCGTTTTCTTCCAGTGCATCATGGAAAGTACCGGTATCACTGTCATAAAGTCCAAGTGCCAGTTCGTCATAGCCATAATATGCAGTCGCCATAGCTTTTACATACATAACCATGTTACCGTCCCAATCCGGCCACAGAGAAGCTGCATAGGTCTCATTGCCATTGTCATCCGTCGGGCAAATTTCTTTCATCTGTGCAAGAACTTCTACAAATTCATCCAAGGTATTATATTCCGGATATCCCAGCTCCTTATACAGATCCCAACGAAGATCCCATGTATAGAAGAATGCCTCATGATCCTCTGCAGAGGTAGCTACGTTATGGCCGAAGCCGTACAAGGTACCCCCGTTTAAATCCCTGTTTTTCTGAAGGGCATTTGCCATATGTTCTTCAATATAAGGTCCATACTCATGAAGCAGATCTTCTTCCTCCCAATCATACAGCATACCGGCTTCTACCGCCTGCTGATACTGGGTACCGTCAGAACCCCAGATTACGATATCGCCAAGGTCTCCGGACTCCATACGTGTTTCATACACGCCGTCCGCATCAGGAACGATATTCATAATAACGTTAAATTTGTCCAGTAAAATCTGTGCAGACCATCCCTTCTGTTCGCCGGAAAAATTGGCCAGCTGGCTGTATACGGTCAAAGTAATGGTTTTCTTCTTTTGGCTTCCGCATCCGGTCATGGTGGGAAGAACCATTGCTACGACCAGCATCAGCACGATGATTCTTTTCATCATCTTTTTCATTTTTTATCCTCCTTTTTGTGTCAACTCTATCTTTTATGGAACGAATCTCCTCCGTTCCATATAACACACCTGATTAACCCTTAACCGCACCCAGCATAATACCTTTTTCAAAATAACGCTGCATGAAAGGATATACTAACAGAATCGGGATTACGGAAACCATTGCTACCGTATACTTCATAACCTTATTATTCAGAATATCTGCCATTGCGGAAGAAGCGGCAGCCGCATTACCGGAGTTCATAACGGAACCAAGGTTACTTGCCTTATTCAGATAATTATACAGCAAATGCTGCAAGGTATACAATTCCGGCGTATTTTGCATTAAGATCAGGGAATCCGTAAAGGAATTCCAATGGCCTACCGCGCCGAAAATCGCAATGGTTGCAAGGATCGGCCGAGACAGCGGCCAAACAATTTTCCTGAATACGGTAAAGTAGCTGGCGCCATCCATAAAGGCACTTTCCTCCAACTCCGCCGGTATGGATTCTATGTATGTTTTTACCAATATGATATTGTATGGCGCTACAATACTCGGAATAATATATGCTGCAAAATGTCCGGTCAATCCCAGCATATTCATGTTCATATACCACGGAATAATACCTGCATTAAAGTACATGGTAATGATCAGGAAACGGTACCAGATCTTTCTGTGCCACATTTCCTGCTTGGTAACCAGATAACCGATAAATCCGGTTGCCAGTACCATCAATATTGTACCTAAAAGAGTTCTTCCGATCGAAACGCCAAACGCTCTGAATACGTCATCTACCTTCAGAATATCGATATAGTTCTTAATGTTAAGGCCAATCGGAATCAGCGTTACATCACCGCGGGCAACTGCGTTTCGACTGGAAATGGTATTAATAAAAATATAGTAGAACGGAAAAATACAGCTAAGTGTAAAGATACCGAAAAATGCATAGTTGAGAATATTAAATATGATATCTCCCGGTGTCAGTTTATATTTTCTTTTATGAGTCTTTTCATAAGCTTTTTCTGCTTTTGCATCAAGCTTTTCCTGTTTTGTTTTCGCCATAACTGATCACCCCCTATACAATGTTCTCGCCACGAACCAGCTTTGCAACCTTATTGGCGATAAACAACAGAATTACGGATATAATGGACTTCGACATACCCACAACCGTTGATAACGGAATCTGTCCGTCTCCGATACCCAGATTATATACATACAAATCAAGCACTTCAATTGTATACTTGTTCTGGGCATTCGTAAATACCAGATACTGATCCATACCATTGCTTAAAATTCCGGCAACGGACATAATCAACATTACCGTATAGGTAGGAAGCAGACCCGGCAGCGTAATATGCCACATTCTCTGAAAACGTCCCGCACCATCAACGGTGGCCGCTTCATACAGCTGCTGGTCGATACCGGAAATACCGGAAATATATATAATTGCACTCCAGCCGACGCCCTTCCAGGTTCCCCATGCAAGCATCTTGAGCCACATATGGGAATTTCCGCCCAGATAGTTTGTATTGGCAGAACCGCCAAGGCTGTTGATCATGGTATTGATAAATCCGTCGGTATTAAAGATCGCAAACGCAATTGCATAGATCAAAACCCAGCTGATAAAGTTCGGAATCGTGGTAAATGTCTGAACAAAACGGCGATATTTGGTACTCTTTACCTCAGCCAGGAAAATGGCGAATGCCATAGGCAGCCAGCTGGTAAGCAGTCCCAGACCGCTCATTGCAAGTGTATTTTTCAGCACCGTTAACATACGCTTTGTATATGTAGCATTCTGGAATAAAACCTTGAACCATTTAAATCCAACAAAGCTATCCATTGTCAGCGTACTTCCTGCCGTATAATCAAAGAATGCATATCTCCATGAAAACAGCGGCAGATAGCAGAATGCAAAGCATAGCGCAAGGAACGGCATAATCATCAAAAACAGCTTATACTTTGATTCCATTTCAAATCCTGTATTTTTATCCGCCTTGGGAAGGATGATTTGCACTGCCACCGACAAAATAAATACAGCCAGAGAAAGGATCAGATAGATCCAAATGCAGGCAGGGAAATTCATCGTGATTTTACTGCTATCCGCAGTATTTTGAATCAGAAAATACGCTGCCAAAATACCTACGGAACCGAGAATTTCAGCTCCACCGCCCGCAATGGCAATGCAGTTGCCAAGCTTTTTCAGTTTCAAATTCCCGATTGTCATACAACCTGCAACGCCGGCTGCTGCAATACCCAGCACCAACAGGATACAGGAAATAAACAGCAGGATAAAGTTCCACTCCTCAAGCCATCCTCTTGTGAAAGCTCTGGAAAGACCGTTTGTCAGGCTTCCCCAGGAAATCGCACACGTAAACAGGGAAGCGTTTCCGCTCACCTTTGCCTGTCCTGCCTGAGTAATCATCAGCGCCGGATTAATAGCCGGGAAAAACAATAAAACTGCGGAAATCAGCATTAATATACGAAGCGGTATATAAAGCTTATTCGCAGTTTTCTCCTTTGGGGATAATTCCTCTTTCATTTAATACCTCCTTGATTTTTCTATCAAGAAACTCATAGTTTCACATTTAGCTTTATTATAAAAGATTCCATTTTTGAAAAATACCATAAATACTTGATAAAAAATACAGTACTTTTTTGAAAGATTTCTAAAAAATACATTTACAAAAAGAATAAAAAAGTTAAACTGAAAGAAACAGGAGGAATAGGATATGACACATAACACACAGCTGGCCATTTTAGGCATGGGCTATCTAATGGCCTATTTGAAGCCATGCTATCATCATCTTCTTGGAAAGGAGCTTTCGCAGTCCGTCATTGCAATGACCAGAACAGCTTCCACAATCGCCGAAAAAGAATCATCCATGGGCTTTCCGGTTATCTGCGGACAATATTTGGAAACGCTGACGAACAGACATCCGGATATCATTCTTTTTTCACCGCCCCCAAGCGCTGCCAAATCCATGACCACGCAGGTATTGGTTCCTTATTATCAACATTTGCGGGCCATGCATCTGCCCCTGCCGGACTTGTATGTATTTCCCCCTTCACCGATCGGTACTTATTATCTGGAGCAATTGGGATCTGACGCACCGGTGGTAAATCTCCTTCCGAATATGTCTGCTATGGTAAACGGACGTGATATTCATAAAGAGAGCTATTCCATCCTGACCTTTGCGGATAAATCGGTATGGAGCGATGCCTCTTTGTCCCGTTTGTATGATTTTTTCAGCCCTCTCGGATATACTCTGGAGATGCCGATTACGCATACCACTTCCGGTCTGGGCTGTTTTATCTGTTCCCACATAACTCAGGAACTGACCATGGCTATGGCTGACGGTCTGCACCAGTCCAGAAAGAATGTCGCCTCCTGCATGCGCGCACATCTGCTCCGTATCTCGAACAGACATTTTGAACAAGCGCTTCCATGCAGCCTAAATGCAATCCCCGAGCATCTGAGGTCCCTGGTCATACTCTGTACGGACGCTTGGATAAACGGTATGAAGTACTATAACAGGGAAGTCGGTATGGATGATTCTATCAGCGATGCCGTCATCCACCCCCAGGTAGATATTTTTCTTCAATGTGCCCAAGAATTAACCAATGAGGAAATCGAAGAAAATAATGCAAAACACGCCACGAAAGGAGGAATTTTAGAGAAAGGACTGAAAACCTTTTTTTCTCCCGATATCGCGCCGGACATCAGCAAGGTTCTGCAATATGGCCTTCAGCACGGATTGACCAATGACGCCCGCAGAAATATTGCGGCGCTGATCGAACACAGTGCATATCAGATCAGCCGGGCCGTAGCAGAGCATGGCGCCGTATTTGGAGAATAGCCGGCCGCACGTCTCCTGCCGGAGCGCAAATCCGCCGGATCAAAAACGGATCGGATTTCCGATACCGTTACAAAAAAAGGACAGAACCCGTGGATTCTGTCCTTTCTTATTTTTCATTTTTTCATTCTTTATTTCCGAATCAGATTATTTTGCTTTTTTCTTTTTGGAAACTACCACACCGGCTACAACGCCAACCACTACTACAACAACTACTACGATACCGATGATCAGACCGGTATTGCTTCCGGATTCTTCTTCTGCATCTGCTGTAGTCTCTTCTGCAGGAGCTTCGGCAGCTGCTGCTTCTGTATCGTCTGCAGGTTCTTCAGCAGCTGCTTCATTATCATAATTAAAGCCGCTTACTGTGAACGTAATGCTGATGCTGCTCATGGGTACTGCATAGTATCCAATCTCTGAAACTTCTTCGTTCCAGATATTCTGAAGTAAGATATTTAAATAGTCCAGAGAATCAGGGCTTACGATTGCACCTGCTGCTGCCAAATCTACCGTCTTACCGTCAACCTTTAACTGAACATCGGAAATCGTGATTTCACCGCTGTTCGGAATATCTGTGGATAAGAAGATCAGATTCATGTATTCCTGGTCAGCGAACTCGCCGTCCGGGAAGCTCAAACCGTCTACGGATACCGTATAGGTACCGTTTCCTGTGATCTGTGTATCAGTGAAAGTACCGTCTAATGCAACCGGATCACTTCCGTCCCAACCGGTTACCTGATTGAAAAAGTCTGTATCTCTACCATAGGAAGCGTCATCAAAAGCATTACGGAAGGAATACTTCGGTGTCTGGAATCCGATATATGCATTATAGGTTCCGTCCAGATCAACCGATGCAGCGGTACCAACTTCTTCCTCAGCCGGAGCTTCGCCTGCATCGCCAAGCATAATGCTGTTAGCTGTAATGACAAATTCAATCTTGGAGAAACCTGCAGGAGATTCTGCAATATATCTGGTTCCCCATTCGTTATAACCGCCTGCAACACGGATAGGCTGATTGCCGTTCTCTGCCGTATAAGCGCCGGTATCTTCTGTCCACCAGTTATCGCCTGCTGTCATATCAATGGTATCAGTGATATCTTCGCCGTCAACAAGTACCTGAACAGAAAAATCTGCCTCGGCAATATCGGAAGCGCAGATAACAGGTGCAACAAACCATGTATAAATAACCGGTGAAGGGAACTCCAGAGAAACAGTAGCCGTTCCGCCGGAGGTAATCTTTGCATCAGTTGCTACAATATCACCTGCATTATCAGCGCCGGGTCCATAGTAACCGTAACCCCAGTCACCGCTATCGGAAGCATCACCGCCGAATGCAAGGAATACATCATATTCTTCTGTGGACTCTGTAAGATCACCGGCAGGTGCTGCTTCACCGGTAGTAATGCTGTTCAGAGTAACTGTGTACTCAATAGTTGTGAATACAGGAGAAGACATATACGCTGTTCCCCATTCATTGTATCCACCTGCAAGACGGATTGCCGTTGTATCATCATAGTTACCTGTTCCTTCATACCACCAAGCATCGCCTGCTGCAAAATCAACACCACCGGTCACATCGTTTCCGTCAATAGAAACCTGAATGTCTACGTCCAGATCTGTTACGTTCTCAGCAAGAAGAACGGGTGCTAACCACCAAGTGTAAATACACTCGGAAGGAAGTGTCAGGGAAACTGTCTTTGTTTCGCCAACTTTGATTGTTTCTACTACAGCGTCAATATCACCTGCATTGTCGCTTTCAGGACCGGCATAGCCATAGCCCCAGTCTCCACCTTCTGCTGCGTCACCACCAAATCCAATAAACAGAGTATATCCATCGGCTTCGTCGGCTGCTGCGGTAATCGTCAGTGAAGAGAATACCATTACTGCAGAAAGAAGAGTCACTAAAAATTTTTTCAGTGTCTTTTTCATTTTTCATCCTCCTATAAAAGTTGCCTTGTTCGGTATCCGAACAAACTTACTTTAAGATTTTATAATATCCCTGTCAAGAAAAATACTGTTTATTTTTTACATTAATTACAAATATTATTAGAGAAAAACCATATTTTTCCGTCCTTAGTCCTCCGGTCCGTCCTGCAGGGAATCGCTATTGGCGGGGATTACTAGAGAGATTGTCGTTCCCTTTCCCGGCATACTGCTGATAAGAAGACCATATCGATTTCCGTAACACAGCTTGATTCGCTGATTGATATTATATAATCCTATACTGGCTTTGATATTCGGATTTCTAAAAATAATACTGTTACGCAGACTTTGCACCTGCTGCGTTGTCATACCGCAGCCGTTGTCGCAGATATCGATATGAAGCTCGTCCTTCGAATAAACATACATCGTAATCTGACCGTCTTTTTCTTTCTCCTCCAATCCGTGTAAAATCGCGTTTTCGACAATGGGCTGCAGCAAAAGCGGCAGGATATGATAATCCTCAAGTACAATGCCGTCCTCCACCTCCAGTTTATAATTTATCCGGTCACCAAAGCGAAGCTTTTGAATCTTGATGTAGTTTTCAATATGATCCAGCTCACTCTTTAAGGTGGTGGAAGCCGTCCCGGTATTTTCCAGCACATAACGAAGGGACTTTCCAAGCAGCTTAATAGAGGTCGCAACATCCCTGTTTCCCGCCGTAAAAGCATTCATTCGGATTGTCTCCAGAGTATTATACAGAAAATGCGGATTGATCTGGCTGGCAAGCATCTTAAATTCCATTTCCTGCTGCTTATTTTTCAGATCCTTTTCACTGCTCTGGGCCTGATACATCGCCGCGTCCTTTTCCTGGATTTTTTCCACCATGGCCTGCAGATCCGCAAAGGCTTCGGAAAGCTCATCCTGTCCGCGAAAGTCCGGAACAATGTTATAATCCCCCCTGCTTGCCTTATGCATCTCATTACGCAGCGCATCCACACGCTCGGAAAAGTAATTGGTATATAAAATAATCATGATACCGGGGAGCACCAGCGCCGCAATAACAATCAGCAGACAGATCATGGTAATATGCCTGATATTGTGATAGGCTTCCTTATCCAACGTGCAGATATATAACCGCGACTTTGACTGATACATATTTAGGGTCACAATATCCGTAATATACCTTTCCCCGTCAATGACCATATCGCCTTCGTAAGCAAAGTGCTGATTATCGTAATCAATATCCAGATACATCTCCGTTCCGTAGCGGGTTCTGTCGGACGCATAGACAATCAGATCGTCATCAATACCGACCACCGTCTCATACTCACTGTTCTCCACCCGGGTTCTCAAATAATTGTCGCTGATTTTAATGACCAGCACCGCATGATACTCCGAATTCAGCAGCGAAATTCTCCGGACAAGACATAAATTGAAATAACTGTTTCCATATATATCCTTTCGTTCCATGGGCATCCAGAATATATCCGCCTGATTTACTGCCTGCTTATACCAATCAGTATCCCGGATCTCACTGCCCGCATACTGAAAAAGGCGGTAATCCGTAATGGTAGGATTATCCGTATAAATCGTAAGCTCCTCAATTTCGGCATAGTTATAGATATAGCTGCTGCCGTCGAGGTATGTGTCCGCTTCTCTTCGAAAACTGTCATGATCCCGATAACGGGTTCCCAAAATCTCAACGGCACGGTCATCCCCGCTGATATTTTCCGAAATATTATAAATTTGTGTCGTGATTTCAAAAAATATCGCCTTTACCCTCAGATTATCGGCGGCTACAAGGTCCATATTGTAATCCTTCAATAGCCGGTGTGTATTGGTCACAAGAAAAATCCCCAGAATTGCAATCGGTATACAGAGCGCCACAAGATAGGTGGCATACAATTGCTTTTTAATACTTCTGGAGCCGAACAGTTTCTGTATGATTGCAGAGCTGACTCCGGTTTTTTCATATTGGTTATTGGTTTGATCAGGATCTTTTTTACGCTGTCTTTTGCTTTTCACACGAATCCTCCATGTCAGAGCGGTTTACTGCGATGACGCTCGATGACATACAACAATTATATTTTATGATACCAACTGCTTTTCCAAAAAGAAACCCTATCCTCATAAAATTTGAGAAAATAGTGCCGGATTTTAACACTATATTGTCAAAATCTGAGTTTATCCATAAAAATAACTGGAATAAATCATGTAGTCATTTCGAAAATAATTCATTATAATAAATTCATCATGAGTTTAGTGATCCGTCCGAAACAGCCTGTCTGATTTTCGATTGTTATCATGAAATGATACCGGACGGTTTTCGTACGGAACTTATAATTATAAGTAAGATAGGAGGTAACTGCCATGAAATTCAGCAACGGATGCTGGCTTCAGAAAGAAGGAATCGAATGCTTTGCACCACAGCAGGTTTACTTTACCAAAATCGAAGAAAATAAAGTAACCCTGTGCGCACCCACCAACCGTATCAATCACAGAGGTGATACTTTGGGCTATGTAAATCTGACCCTGATCATTACCTCGCCTGCGCCGGAGATTATTCGTCTCCAGACCTATCATCATATGGGAATCCTGAACAGAGGACCGCACTTTGAGCTTGAATTAAACGAAGCGCTGCCCCTTGACGTTACCGATTCCGAGGATGCCATCATCGTAAAAAGCGGTACTTTATCCCTGGAAATCACCAAGAAAAACTGGTCCATGACCTATAAACGCGGCGATGAGGTGATCACCAAATCTTCGGGACGTGACCTTGCCTGCATGAAAACATCCTGGAGAGGGCTTGCTTATGACAATGCCGCCGATACGGAAAATACCTACATGCGCCAGCAGTTATCCCTTGGCGTCGGCGAACTGATCTACGGTCTTGGCGAGCGCTTTACACCTTATACCAAGAACGGACAGACCGTGGATATCTGGAATGCCGACGGCGGCACCAGCACGGAACAGTCCTATAAGAATATTCCGTTCTATCTGTCCAATAAAGGCTATGGTATTCTCGTAAATCATCCGGAAAAGGTTTCTTTTGAAATCGCTACCGAAATGGTAACACGTTCCGCTTTCTCCGTGGAGGGCGGATATCTGGATTATTTCTTTATCAACGGACCTACCATGAAGGATACGCTGGTTCACTATACCGACCTGACCGGAAAGCCATCGCTTCCGGCACCCTGGACCTTTGGTTTGTGGCTGTCCACCTCCTTTACCACCAACTATGATGAAGACACCGTAATGAGCTTTGTAGACGGTATGCTTGACCGCGGTATTCCGCTTCGTACCTTCCATTTTGACTGCTTCTGGATGAAAGAATTCCACTGGAGCAACTTTATCTGGGATGATCGTGTATTCCCGGATCCGGAAGGTATGTTAAAGAGAATTAAGGCAAAGGGACTAAATATCTGCGTATGGATTAACTCCTATATCGGTCAGGAATCCGAACTGTTTACCGAGGGCTGCGAAAAAGGATACTTTATAAAACGTACCAACGGCGATACCTGGCAGTGGGATATGTGGCAGCCCGGCATGGCTATTGTAGATTTTACGAATCCTGATGCGTATCAGTGGTATCAGAGCCAGCTGGAAAAATTACTGGATATGGGCGTTGACTGCTTCAAAACAGACTTCGGTGAAAGAATCCCGACAGAAGGGGTTGTATATTTCGACGGTTCCGATCCTAAGAAGATGCATAATTATTATACTTATCTTTATAATAAGTGCGTTCATGAATTGCTGGAAAGAAAACGCGGAAAAGGTCAGGCCGTTCTGTTTGCACGTTCTGCAACCGTAGGCGGTCAGAAATTCCCCGTACACTGGGGCGGAGACTGCTGGAGTGATTATGAATCCATGGAAGAAAGCCTTCGCGGCGGTCTGTCCTTATGTATGTCCGGCTTCGGCTTCTGGGCACACGATATCGGCGGATTCGAAAATACTTCTACCGCGGATGTATACAAACGCTGGGTTGCATTCGGACTTCTGTCCTCCCACAGCCGTCTGCACGGAAGCTCATCCTACCGTGTACCCTGGGTTTATGATGACGAAGCGGTAGATGTGCTGCGTTACTTTACGAAATTAAAAGCAAAGATCATGCCCTATTTGTATAAAACCGCAATTCAGGCAAACCAGACAGGTATTCCCTGCATGAGGGCAATGGTTCTTGAATATACCGAGGATAAGACCTGCCATTACCTTGATAAGCAGTATATGCTTGGCGACAGTCTCTTAGTTGCTCCGATCTTTAATGATCAGGGCATCGCAGAATATTATCTGCCAAAGGGAACCTGGACAAACTTCTTTACCGGCGAGGTTGTCAACGGCGGTCAGTGGATCACCGAAAAGCATGGTTATCTGAGCATTCCTCTGATGGTGCGCGAAAATTCTATCGTAGCGCTTGGCGCTCATGACGATAAGCCCGATTATGATTATGCGGACGGTGCGGAGCTTCGTATTTACAGTCTGGCAGACGGCAGCGAAGCCTCTGCCGAAATCTACGGCATGGACAATCAGGTCGCTCTGAGGGCAAAGGCTGTTAAGAATGGCAGTCAGATCAGGATTAACGTGGATGCTGCCAAGACTTGTTCCGTCCGCCTTGTAAATGTAAAGGCTTCAGAGGTAACCGGCGCATCTCTGTGCGTGGACGGCAACGATACGGTTCTGACAGACTGCGGTACGGAAATCATTGTGACATTATAAGAATTTATAAAAAAAGAAGCTGCGCTCACTCGCCCAGCTTCTTTTTTTCATACAATTTCACAGAAACGGCGCCTGACAGGACATATACGAAAAGAGCCGCCGGCGGAATGCCCCACTTGCATTTATCTGCAAAATCAGAATGCACAGCCAGAAAATCCAGCAGGTTCTCGATCGTAAGTCTGTCAAATACGGTCAGATCTCCGAACATGATATAAACCAGAAATGCAAAAAATACGAAAACAATCAAAAGTATTCTGATATTTTCACCGGCGCGGACGCCGAATCTTGCATAAAAAGGAAATTCCACTGCAGGAATCATCAAAAACAATCCGGTAACTGCCGGAAGGTAAGGCAGTAATTTCCGGTTCACTGCGTCAAGCAGCGGGATACCGGTAAGCTTCTGCGCAAGCAGAAAGGCAAGCATCGCAATCAGCATAGTAAATAGTAAGAGCAGTCCCAAAAGTACATATTTCGCCATAATATAGCGGGCTTTTCCAATCGGTAATCCCCTCATATAGGCTTCCGCATTTTTTCCCTCATCGGTTCGAAAAATCGCTTTAGAAACGACGCTGATCAAAATCAGGTAAAGTATTATAATATAAGCCGATAACAGCAGAACAACAATGCCTTCCAAAAGCTCCTGTCCGGGCAAAAGCTGCGCAATCAGTATCACCGGAAATACGGCTGCTGCCATAATAAGATACCACACCGTTTTGGCACAGACAAAGTCCTTATACATAAAACCGATCATTGGATTACCTTCTTTCTTTTGGAAATAATCGTTTTTTTACATATGCTGTCTTGCTTTTTCTTCCTTCTGTAAATCAGACATGACAACGCAAAGGATATGATCCCGATTCCTAAAACGCCAAGGAAGAAAAAGAAAATATCTTCTCTAAAGCATCGGTCAATCTTGTTTAAAATGCCGAAAACAAAAGCATCTATATTCTCAATCCTGTCGGCACGACTGATTACGAAGAAGGCAATCATAAAATAGCCAATGATCAATGGCAGTAACAAAATATTATCCGCATGTTTTCCGCCAAAGTAATAAAACAATGGCATTACCAGCATAATATATATCAAAATAATACAGAAGATACTGCACGTATACCCTAAAATCATTGACAAGGAATACTCCGGCGTTGCAAGTGAAACCATGAAACCGGTAAATGCGGAGCTAACAATCCCTATCCCTGACAACATCAGGAGCGTAAGATATCTTGCCGTCACAGTTTCTCTTTCGGTTACGGGAAGCGTTCCCAATACCTTCCCAAAGCCCGCTTTATCATCCTCTTTAAAGCATTCTTTTATCATGGATAGGAATGCCATCGGAATGATCAATACCATCAATATGGCTCCTTTATATACGGCAAAAAACGCTTCCTCTCCAATGGAGTCAAACTCCATGGAGTTTGACTCCATGAAACGAGCGATATTTCCGTATCTGCAGCTAAGCATAAATAGAATGCCGAGTACCATAATACCGACGGATACCGCAAAAAAAACCCACAATGATTTTTTCAGAATATACAAATCCTTAATAATCAGACCTTTCATCCCAAGCACATCCTTTTTAAGCGATTTCTGTCTTTCCCGCTACATAATAAAGCATAATTTCCTCAAGCGAAGCCGGTTCCATCATCAGTTCCGGATATTTCCGCATACATTCTTTCGGATTACGAACCAGTACCTGTGCTCCGTAAGTGGATTTCTTGATCCCTACAATATCCTCTTGACGAAGCAATTCCACATCCTGCTTTCTGCACTTAATCATGCCATGATTTTCCAAAATGGCATCTTTATTGTCGGAAAGCAGTATCCTTCCTCTGTCTATAAAAGTAATTTCATCGGCAATTCTTTCCAGATCTCCAATGATATGCGAAGAAAGCAATATGGTATGATTTTCCTGTTCTACATATTCCTGAAAAATATCCAGAATTTCATTTCTGACAATCGGGTCAAGTCCGCTGGTAGGTTCATCCATAATCAAAAGCTCCGCTTGATGAGAAAGCGCTGCGGCAATCTGAAGCTTCATCCGCATTCCTCTGGAAAAGCTCCCGCATTTTTTATGTAACGGAAGCGCAAATCTCTCCATATATTGGAAGAATGCTTCCTGCTGCCATTCCTGATACACCTGCTTCATCATGCGGTTTAGCTGACGCGGCGTCATATTATTATGATAGCCCATTTCATCAAATACAACTCCGACCCGTTCCTTGATCCGGCGCTGATCCTTCACATGATCCAGACCAAATACACTGATCCTGCCGCTTTCCGGCTTTATAATATCCAATATGGAATAAATCGTCGTTGTTTTACCGGCGCCGTTTTGTCCGATAAATCCCATAATACTGCCTTTGGGCAGCTGAAATGATACATTTTTCAGTTCAAAACCATCATACTTTTTGATTAAGCCGTCAATTTCTAACACATTTTCCATCATGCTGTCTCCATTTCAAATCAGTAATTCTACATTTCAAAGCAAGTAATTCTGCAGGAACGTATTTGGTAAGCTGCAGGCTGATCATACCGTTACTTTCCGTCCTTTTGTTCCTCATACAAAAGCTCCAGCGTACTTTCCAGCTCATGAAAAGACAATCCTGCCAGCTTTGCCTTCATGCATGCCTGCTCCAGTAAAGCTTCGATCTGGCAGCGCAGCTCTTCTTTCATAAGCTCCTTATTGGCCGCTTTCACAAAGCTGCCTTTACCCGTATAGGATTCGATAAATCCATCCCTTTCCAGATCTTCATACGCTCTTTTGGTTGTAATAATGCTGATTCGCAGATCCTTTGCCAGACTTCTCATAGAAGGAAGCATTTCTCCCTCCTTCAGCGTCCCGTTCAATATCATTTCTTTGATCTGATCGGTAATCTGTCCATAAATCGGTTTGGAACTGTTATTGCTGATAATAATATCCATATTTCCTCTTTTCATGCCTGATGCTGTAACTGTAAGGACTGACCCTGCTCCTGCCCCTTGGCCGTTTTACATACATAAAAAGATGATATTGTGTATATATAATATATATACAATATCACCCGGAATCACGCTTGTCAACATATCGATGTTACTTTGTAATAAGCTTTGACAATAAGCACAGTTTTTGCTTAATGATAAGAACTGAATTTTATTTCGCCTTTATTTTTCGATGCTGTCTGCGAAGCTCCCTCGCCTTTTCCTGCCTGCTGCGAATGTCCTCTGCCTGCGCTTCGTCAATGAGCTTTAAGGTTTTTACGACATAAACCTGATCGCCTTCCGTATGTTTCATACGGACTTTTCCTTTTATATAACCGTGTTTACCGCAGAAAGCCAGACAATAATAATGCTTTCCGTTGGGCGTAAACCACCTGATTTTTTTCCGGCAGTTTCTGCCGCAGATATAACACTTGGTTCCGGAAACTTCTTTATCCTCCATTGCCGCCTGTTTATTTGGAAATTCTCTGGAGATATATTTTGTATAGGTATCAAAGGTAACATGAATTTCTTTTTTTCTATTCTCCGGAATATGATACACATCATAGGAAATCTTCTGAAGGATACTCTGTGCAAAAGGCTCTTCGGAAATACGCCGAAGCACCTTCGCCGTATAATAGGCATCCGCAAAGGCCCTGTGAAAAGGAATATCCATCTCAATATGCAATGCGTCCACAGCCGTATTCAACGCCCTTCTTTTTTTGGGATCTTCACTGTCATAGGCAAGCGCATACAGCTTCTGAACATCCAAAAAAGGAATCGGCCCCTCGGAAAGAGGCGGAAAGCCGAAATACTCCATATTCCGCTGAAGCTCCGTTAGGTCCAGAGGCCCCCAGGTTCCAAACAGATAGTCCTCACCGCACCATTTTTGAAAATATCTCATAACAGCCGGAAATTTCTGCTCTCTTTTCAGTTCCCGCATACTGATATGAATAATGTCCTGCGTAATTCCATGCATGGTGTGGTAAACAGTAGGACGGATCAGTCTGGAAAACTCCCCGATCTTTTCAAATCTGCTATTTAATTTGATTGCACCGATTTCGATGATTTCGAATGGCAGCCGCGGATCTTCACAGGATTTTCGGTCTGCCTGATTCCATTCCAGATCAAAAATAATATAATTCATAGATTCTTTCCTATTGTGCCAGAAGATTAACATTCATAAAATAATCAATATATCGTTCTACACTCTCCCAGATGATAACATCCGGCTGATACTCCTCCAGCATGGACATTTGAAATTCTCCCGTCCGAACCGCATATACCTCTTTATAATAGGGCTGCGCCACTACGGAAAGAAATCCGGAAAAAGAATCACCTACAATCAGTACCACTTCATCCCGATACTGCGCCTGATCCACCGAGCTGACATCAAAGGCATACAGGGTGTCCGTACTGTAATCCTCCATGATGCCTGCAATGCTCGCAAGATCTCCCGCATAACCGTATCCGGTTTCCACAAAGCTCACACTCCCCGGGTCGGCATATGTTCCATATAACTGCGAGAACATTGTCTGTAATCCGACAAAAGCACCGATCTGATTCCAATGAGTATCCGTTTTATAATAAATCTGATACTTTTCTTTTTCCGTCAAAAATTGTTCTTTCGGGAAAACATAGTTTAAATCCGTATTCTGCCAGAGATACTCTGCCACCTGATCCGCACGCGATTCTTCATTTACCTTCGGAATTGTACCCGGCATATATTCCGGAAATACATTTTCTTTGTTTGGAATACCCATTATGACAAACTCGATCCCTTCGCTTTCGAAATAATTCCTCATTGCCGTGAGGTTATTCGCCATCGCCGAAAGCTCAGCATCCGTAAAATAATTAATTCCCATATAGTCATAAATCGGATGACCGTCGTTCTCCGTTTTATAAAACAACCATCCGTTTTTTCCAAGCAGAACCTGTGTGGATTCTATATAGGAATTTCCGGTGATCCATGCGGTTAAATCGGTGTTAAAAGCGATCAGGCTTTTTCTGAAATACAAACGCTCCGTAAAATCATTGATACTGCTTTGCACCGTTTCAAACCAGGTTTGCTTTTCCGCTTCCATATCTCCGGTATTATCCGATGTATCCGCATCTTCCTCTGTCTGTTCACCATCTGCTGCATCATTGTTTCCCTGCAGGGTTCCGTTTCCCTGCAATACGGCATTCCCGATCTGACTCTGATCCTCCGATCCCTTCGGGAGCAGGTCGGACACAATCGTAATAACAGGCATACATAAAATAAATATTATGAATACTGCCGCTATGAGTCTATCCCGATTGATTTTGAAAAACAAAAAATCGTCTTTTTTCATAGTATACTGAAAGCTTCCTTTCTCATTTGAGGGCACGCCTGCCCGGCTCGCCATTCACGCATATCATAATAGTCCGGTACGTTTAAAAATTGAAATATATGAACGGGTTATACGCATTGTTACTGATAAAGGATACCGAAATAATCAATACTGCCAGTATCCCCACAGCATACACGATATTCCAGACTTTGTATTTGGAAAGTTTTTCATCAAGCTTTTGTAATGCCGGTACGCAGCCGATCAGTGCGATCACGTAATAAAGCCAATTCTGTCGCAAATATGCAGGAACCGTACTGTCAATCACACCCTTTGCGCCGATTCCGAACATGGCCTTAAGATAGGTAATCGCTTCACCCATGTTAAGAGAACGGAATAAAACCCATCCGATGATGACAAAAAACATCGTATAAATATGTCCGAACCAATGCTCTTTTTTGTTCAAACCGGTCAGCTTTTCAAAGGTCAGCAAAACAAAATACAGAAGTCCCCATGCAATAAACGTCCATGACGCCCCATGCCAGATACCGGTTAACGTCCATACAATGAACAGATTCAGCACCAGTCTTTTCTTGGATACGCGGCTGCCGCCAAGCGGAAAATACACATAATCCCGAAACCATGTCTCCAGGGATATATGCCATCTTCTCCAAAATTCAGAAACATTTTTTGCAATATAGGGATAACGGAAATTTTCTTCAAAACGAAATCCAAACATTTTTCCAAGACCGATAGCCATATCGGAATATCCGGAGAAATCAAAGAAAATCTGAAATGTGTAGGAAATCGCTCCAAGCCATGCCATTAAGACAGAGGACTGAAACTCACCGCCAATCAGAAGATTAAAAGCAGCATCCGCAACCACGGCCATATTATTTGCAATCAGTACTTTTTTGCCAAGACCTATACAAAAACGCGTTACGCCGGCCGAAAAATCCGAAAGATTCTCCTGTCTGTGTTCAATCTGCTCCGCCACGGTTTCATACCGGACAATCGGACCTGCAATCAGCTGCGGAAATAAAGAAATAAATAATCCGACCTGCAGCGGATTTTTCTGAACCTTTCCGTGTCCTCTGTATACATCAATGACATAGGACATTGCCTGAAAAGTAAAAAATGAAATGCCGATGGGAAGCTCTATCATCGGTACCACCAACGTCGTATGCAAAAATCTGTTCATATTGGCCACAACAAATCCGCTGTATTTAAACCATCCCAAAATTCCTATATTCGTAAGTACCATGAGCACCAATATGATTCTTGCTGCTGTCTTTTGCTCTCTGAAATGATCCGCAAGTATCCCATACAGCCAGTTTACAATAATGGTTCCGATCATCAGAAATACATAGACCGGTTCGCCCCATGCATAAAAGAAAAGGCTCGCAGCAAGCAGAAAAATATTTTTGAGTCTCCGGGTTTTTACTAAGAGACCGTAATAAATAACCAGTACAACCGGCAAAAAAACAAATAGGAAAACCTCACTTGGGAAAAGCATTATCATCCTCCATGAAATAAATCAGCTAAAAAGCCGCAGATTAATGTCTGCGGCTTTTTCATGTCCCCAAAGGGAATCGATATTCTTCCATACGATTCCGCACCAGAACATTTTATCTTTTTCATCATAACACAAACTGCTTTGTTGCACAAGTCCGGGCGTTTGATGCACATTGGCTGCATTTTCGTCCGCTTTCATTGATTTTGAAAAGATTGTCCTCTATAATAAAAGGCAATATAACCGAAACCAAGGAGAAAGCAATGACTTTACAGCAGCTTAAATATATCATAACCGTTGCAGAGAAGGCTTCTTTAACCAAAGCAGCAAAAGAGCTTTATATTTCGCAGCCAAGCCTTACCAAAGCAATCAAAGAACTGGAAACAGAAATGGGAATTACTATTTTTGACAGAACAAATAAAGGTATCAGCATTTCTAAGGACGGGGAGGAATTTCTTACCTATGCGAGACAGGTTATCGAACAGGCGGCATTGCTTGAAGAAAAATACAAAAATCATTCTAACGTGAAACGTGAGTTTTGTGTATCCACACAACACTATTCTTTTGCGGTAAATGCTTTTGTCGATTTAATCAAAAATTGCGGAAGTGATCTTTATGATTTCAGCATAAGGGAAACACAGACCTATGAGATTATTGAAGATGTCGCAAGAATGAAAAGCGAGATTGGGATTTTGTATTACAATGATTTTAACAAGCCCATTCTGATGAAAGAAATAAAAGCAAATAACCTAAAATTCACGGAACTTTTTACGGCAAAGCCGCATATCTTTGTGAGTACGGGAAACCCTCTTGCAAAAAGGCAGAGCGTTACAATGGAAGAACTTGCGCCCTACCCTTATTTGTCTTTTGAGCAGGGGGAACATAATTCCTTTTACTACTCGGAAGAAATATTCAGTACGGTTATCCGTTCTAAAAATATTCGTGTAAGGGACAGGGCAACGCTCTTTAATTTGCTGATTGGCTTGAATGGATACACTGTTTGTAGTGGTGTGATTGACAAGAAGCTGAACGGAAAAAATATAGTGGCTGTTCCATTGGAGGCGGAAGGCGATATGCACATTGGCTTTTTGACGCACAGAAAAGCACATTTAAGCAGACTTGGGGAATTATATGTAGAAGCAATTAAGAAATATGCCATTCGTAATAAAATAGATTGAACTATCAGACAGAACATAACATTTTGCACAGCACTTTTGCTATAACTTTAAGCTATGGCGAAGTGCTGTTTTTATGTATTTTACAGCAAAAACCTGTTAGCGTATAATCAAAAATCAGTAACTATGAAGAAGCAAACAAAAGAAAACCTGCGTTTTCTATTGCTATGAATGAAGGAGAGAAATGATGTTTACATCGATTGTGGGTTATCCGAGGGTAGGAGCCCAAAGGGAACTAAAATTTGCTACTGAAAAATATTTTAAAAATGAAATTACTTCCGGCGAATTGCAACAGACAGCAAAGAATATCAGGAAAGAACAATGGGAAACTTTACAGGACAGCGGTCTTGACTTTATTCCCTCTAATGATTTTTCCTTTTATGACAATGTACTTGATACCGCTTACCTTTTTAATATTATCCCTGCACGGTATAGAGAACTTGGGCTGTCAAATCTTGACACTTATTTTGCAATGGCAAGAGGGTATCAAGGAGAGAACGGCGATGTAAAGGCGCTTGCCATGAAGAAATGGTTTAATACAAACTACCATTACATGGTGCCTGAAATTGACGATAGGACAGAAATAAAACTGACAGGCACAAAACCCTTTGATGAATACAACGAGGCAAAAGAACTCGGCATACAGACGAAATCCGTTATTGTCGGAGCATTTACCCTGTTAAAACTCCTCCGTTATACGGGGGAGAAAAATGCAAAGGATTATGCCGATGATATCATCGGGGCATACGCTGATTATATGGGCAGATTGGAAGTTCTTGGAACAGAATGGGTACAGTTTGATGAGCCATATCTTGTCCATGATTTAGACGAGGAAGATATTGCCCTCTTTGAAAAACTCTATCAAAATATTTTAGGCAGAAAGGGGAATTTAAAAACAGTTTTACAGACCTATTTTGGCGATGTGCGTGATATATATGAAAAATTGTCGCAAATGGATTTTCACGCAGTCGGTCTTGATTTTATAGAGGGAAAACAGACTGCCGCCTTAATCGCAGAACACGGTTTCCCAAAAGACAAGCTGCTCTTTGCGGGAGTTGTGAACGGTAAAAATATTTGGCGGAATGATTACGGAAAAACACTTTCCCTGCTCAATGAACTGCGGGGAAAAGGAATAGGTATCGTTATCAGCACTTCATGCTCCCTGCTTCATGTTCCTTATACGCTGGATAATGAATCGAAGCTGACCGCAGAATATACAAGACATTTTTCCTTTGCACAGGAAAAACTGGTTGAGCTTGCCCATTTAAAAGAACTTGCAGACACAAAAAATTACGAGAAATCGAAACTGTTTCTTGAAAATGCCTCTCTTTTTGGAAATAGGGTAAACTGTACGAATGAGGCGGTGCAAAAGAGGGTAAGCAAGATAACAGAGCGTGATTTTATACGTCTGCCTGCATTTGCGGAAAGGGAAAAAATACAGAAAGAAGAATTTGCGCTCCCGCTGTTCCCGACAACTACAATCGGTTCTTTCCCGCAGACTGCCGATGTAAAGGCGAACCGCACCGCATTTCGGAAAGGCAGCGTTGATGAAGCGGAATATACCGTCTTTAATCGTAAAAAAATTGCAGAGTGCGTTTCCTTGCAGGAACAGATCGGTCTTGACGTGCTTGTTCATGGGGAATATGAGCGGAATGACATGGTGGAGTATTTTGGCGAGCAGTTAAGCGGATATCTGTTTACGGAAAAAGCGTGGGTGCAGTCTTACGGTACACGCTGCGTAAAGCCGCCGATTATCTGGGGCGATGTTTCGAGAGAAAATCCGATGACGGTGGAATGGTCTGTTTATGCCCAGAGCCTTACGGAAAAACCAATGAAAGGAATGCTGACAGGTCCCGTCACACTCCTTAACTGGTCTTTCCCACGCGAGGACATTTCCATGAAAGAAAGCACTTTACAGATTGCGCTTGCAATCCGTGATGAGGTTATGGATTTGGAGGCAAACGGAATCAGAATTATCCAAGTTGATGAAGCTGCTTTGCGTGAAAAGCTGCCGCTTCGTAAATCTGACTGGTACAGCGAGTATCTTGACTGGGCAATTCCCGCATTCCGCCTTGTTCATAGTGGAGTAAAAGCGGAAACGCAGATACATACACATATGTGTTATAGTGAATTTTCGGATATTATCTCCGCCATTGATGATATGGATGCGGATGTGATTACTTTTGAGGCGTCCCGCTCGGATTTGCTTATCTTGGATTCACTAAAAGAAAACAATTTTAAAACGGAAGTCGGTCCCGGCGTGTACGATATCCATTCGCCCCGTATCCCGTCTGTGGAGGAAATAAAAACCGCCCTTCACAAAATGCTTGCAAAAATTGATGTGAAAAAATTGTGGGTAAATCCCGACTGCGGATTAAAAACAAGGGGTGTCAGCGAAACTACGAAAAGTCTGGAAAATCTTGTTGCAGCGGCAAAAGAATTAAGAAATGAAAACTACGGAGCTGTTTGATAAAAAAGCGGTGCTGTCTTTTGAGGTCTTTCCTCCCAAGCTCGATGCGCCGATTGACACAATTTATAAAACGCTTGATACGGATATTCGTGTTCCTGTCGAGATAAGTACGGCGATAATCCAATCGCTATGCGGGATGCAGGAACTGCATATGCAATAAACCAGATTGCGGATTTGGTTGCACACGGTGTTCATGGAATACATCTTTATACTATGAATAATGCCTATATTGCAAACAAGATTTATGAGGCGGTACATAGCCTAATTTCTTAAAACTCAAATTATATAAGGTAAACGCCTGCGATACAGACATCGCAGGCGTTTAAAGTTTATTACCACACTTCCAGGCTATCCTCTGCATCAACCCACATTTGCAAATTGTCATCAAGTGCCAATAAATCCATTGGGAATCCGATGGTGTGTCCACGCTTATGGGTACATTATAGGTCCAATCATTCTCTGTTCCCG
>CAYTIH010000015.1:0-47546 GCA_964437825.1 uncultured Clostridium sp.
CACGCTGAACGCTGTTCACCGTCGGATTTTTATTGGAATTCTCCTGCTTTACCTCTTCATTGTTACATTCCAGCAAGCTTAAAATCTGCTCATCCGTAGAATTTGATTTTCTAACCAGCGCCCGTTTATAACGATAAGTAATATAATTTCTGGCAACGGAAAACGCTCTCTGATTCATGATCTGGTTTTCCACCATGTCCTGAATTTCCTCAACGCTCGGCGAACGCTGCATGGACTCGCAGGCATTTTGGACACTAAGCGTAATCCTCCTGATCTGCTCATCCGTCATCTTTTCACTTTCAACTACACTGGCATTCGCCTTGCGAATTGCGGCTTCAATCTTTTCCATATCAAAGACTACTTCTGAACCGCTTCGTTTAATGATCTTCATTTTTACCCCTACCCTCTCTACACATATGCACTTTTCCGGCGGCTGCTCTTTTGTTCTTACGGAGCGCTCACGCACAACGTATTATACTACATATTGTATCAGAGTTTTGTTTTATGTCAATATCATGTGTTAAAAAAATACAGGATCTTGTTAAAAAAGAATACAGGATCTGTAGTTGTCAGTCCCTTGTCAAGCAGCCAAGTGCCGATCATCCCGTTTCTGCCATCCGTTACCATTTTTTCTCCGGACATCGGCTTGTTCTGACCGCTGCCCGAAGCTCCACATAACAGCCGCAGGCAAAACAGGTTCCCTGAAAAAGCTTCTCACATTCCCTGCAGACAGAAAGCCGCTTCTGATACAGCGTAGTATCTGCCTTAACGTCCTCATCCATTCCTATTATATATTTTTCCAGTTTTTCCCGGTACCCGGCTTCATCAAACTCCCGCAAAAAACATTTTCTGCAGGTTCCGAGCTGTTTTTCCTGCTGCATATCGATCCCGTTTCTCTAATTGCTTTGTCCGTAATAGGCTCCTGAGCCGTGCTTCCTGAAATAATGCTTATCCTGCAGTTCCCGTGGCGCCGGCTGTACCTCGGAATTGATCAGCTCCGTTCTGGCCGCCATTTTGGCAACTTCCTCCAGCACAACCGCATTGTGAACAGCCTCCGCAGCATCCTTTCCCCAGGTAAACGGGCCGTGATTCTTGCACAAAACGGCCGGAACCGCAGCAACATCCAGATTTTTCTTTTTCATTTCGTTTACAATGAGCAGCCCTGTATTTTTTTCATAAGCCTCAGCAATTTCTTCTCCGGTCAGCGCCCGCAGACACGGCACTTCGCCATAGATATAATCCGCATGCGTCGTTCCGTAGCACGGAATGCTCCTTCCGGCCTGAGCCCAGCTGGTTGCCCAGGAGGAATGGGTGTGCACAATTCCGCCGATCTCCGGAAACGCCTTGTAAAGCTCCAGATGCGTCGGCGTATCGGAGGAGGGATGAAGACGTCCCTCCACGCGTTCTCCCTCCAGATTCATAACCACCATATCCTCCGGCGTCAGATTCTCATAAGGAACACCGCTTGGCTTGATCACAAAAAGACCGCTTTCCCTGTCTATGGCGCTGGCATTTCCCCATGTGAAGGTAACCAGACCGTATTTCGGAAGCTCTATATTGGCTTCATATACTTTTTTCTTTAATTCTTCCAGCATGTTTCCTCTCCCTTTCAAAGCAGCTGCGCTCCCAACCGCAAAGCATCCTTTCAGCCACCTATCCGTATCCGGAGGCCGAATCCTTTTTAGAAATTCTCCACTGCGGCGCGTTCAATCGGCAGCGCTGCCATATATTTTTCCATAAATGCCTCAAACCCTTTCACATCCTCAGGATCAGGCTCCATTCTGACCGCAGACTGATTTGCAAATACACGGTGATTCAAATAATCCTCAAGCGTCTCGCCCTCCGTCCTGTTTTGCATATAGGCCGCAAGCAGCGCCATTCCCCACGCTCCGCCCTCTCCCGCAGTCTCCATAACGGAAATCGGCGCATTCATGGCTGCCGCCGTAACTCTCTGGCCCACACCCTTCGTCTTATAAAAACCGCCATGCCCGAGCATCCGGTCTATCTGAACGCTTTCTTCCTTTATCAGAATATCAAGGCCTGTCTTTAACGCGGCTAAAGAAGTATACAAATGTGTCCGCATAAAGTTTGCAAGGTTAAATCTGCAATTCTGCCCGCGGACAAACACGGGACGTCCTTCCTCAAATCCGGTGATCGTCTCTCCCGAAAAGTAGTTATATGCCATCAGTCCGCCGCAGTCTGCATCCCCTTCCAAAGCCTTCCGGTATAAGGTTTCGTACAAATCACTCGTCTCTGTTTTTACTCCGAAGCTCTCCAGCGCTTCCCGAAACAGTCCCACCCATGCATTCAAATCGGAGGTACAGTTATTACAATGTACCATCCCTACAAGATTGCCGCAGGGTGTGGTCACCAGATCAATTTCCTCATGTACCTTTTTCGGCTCCCGTTCCATCACAACCATTGCAAATACACTGGTTCCGGCAGAAATATTACCGGTCCTGACGGCAATACTGTTCGTTGCCACCATTCCGGTTCCGGCGTCCCCCTCAGGCGGACACAGAGGAATCCCTGCCTGCAGATTTCCGGACACATCCAGCAGCTTTGCTCCCGCCTCTGTCAGAGCTCCCGCACTGTCGCCTGCCTGTAACACCTTAGGAAGAATTTCTCCAAGCTTCCAGGGATACTTCCGATCCGATACCAGTGCGTCAAACTGTGTCAGCATTCTTTCATTATAATTTCCTGTCTTTGGAGCAATCGGAAACATACCGGAAGCCTCCCCTACGCCAAGTACCTTCTCTCCGGTCAGCTTCCAGTGCACATAACCGTCCAGCGTAGTAAGGAAATCAATATCCGCTACATGTTCTTCCTGATTTAAAATCGCCTGATATAAATGCGCAATGCTCCACCTTTGAGGAATAGGATATGCAAACAATTCCGTCAGCTTTTCGGACGCCTCCGCCGTAATGGTATTTCTCCATGTTCTGAACGGCACCAACAGCTCGCCCGCCTCGTTAAATGCCATATATCCATGCATCATAGCGGAAAAGCCGATAGATCCCACTCTGGTCAGCGTCAGTCCGTACCGGTCGTTGACATCCTGCGCAAGCTTTGCATAGCAGTCCGCAAGTCCTGTCCAGATATCCGCAAGCGAATACGTCCATATCCCATTCTCCAGTCTGTTCTCCCATTCATGGCTTCCCTGCGCAATCGGCGTATGTTCTTCTCCAATCAGTACCGCCTTGATTCTTGTCGATCCAAATTCAATTCCAAGCGCAGTCCTTGCAGACTCAATGGACTGCTTATTTTTTTCTGCCTGATTCATGATCATCCTCCCGTTCCACTGCATTCTTCATTTTTCTGATGACTTCTGCTTTACCGTAACCGCTAAATGCAGTACACTGCACGCCGGAATGGTAAACAGCAGTCTGTGATCCAAAGCCTTACACTCTGTAAACGGCTTTGGAGCAACGGTATCCGGTGCTTCAAACGTATTATGCGCATGCATTTCCCCGGTTACTATCATGCCGCTGACAGCCGCAATCTCCGTATCCGCCAATCGTCCCTCAATTTCATAGTCCCTGTCCGGCGACAGATTTGTCAAGGTAATATGTATCCTGCCATCGCTGCCAAGGGATACGGACTGCGTCAGATTTGGCACCCTGTATTCCTCCTGTATTCCGATCAGCTCCGTTTCCATAAAGCTGTCAAGAAGCTCCGCGCCCTGATGACACTGATACATACGGAATACATGATAAGTCGGTGTTAAAACCATCCGCTCCCCTTCGGTTAAAATCACAGCCTGAAGCACATTGACAAGCTGCGCAATATTAGCCATTTTGACTCTGTCGCAGTGCCTGTTAAAGATGTTCAGATTGATCCCGGCTACCAGCGCATCCCGCATGGTATTTTGCTGATAAAGGAATCCGGGATTAGTCCCGGGCTCACAATCATACCAGGTTCCCCACTCATCTATGATCATGCCAACCTTATGCTCCTGATCGTATTTGTCCATGATCGCACCGTGACGCTCAATGAGCTGTTCCATATATAGGGTCTTGCTTAAGGTTCTGTACCATTCTTTTTCGTCAAAATCGGTTGCGCTTCCCTTATGCTCCCAGTCACCCGGAACTGTATAATAATGCAGAGAAAGACCGTCCATAAATCCATGCGCATGTTCCGCACGGCGAAAACAGGTATTCATTACGCCTTCCGTCCAGTCATAATCATCCGCATTTGCACCGCAGCAGATCTTGAAAACAGGCTGATCCGGACGGTAGTTTCTGATATAGGTCTGGTATCTGCGGAACAGATTCCCGTAATATTCCGGGGTCATATTGCCTCCGCAGCCCCAGTTCTCATTACCGACTCCGAAATAATGAAGCGGAAAGGCTCCCTCATGTCCGTTTGCACTTCGCAGATCCGCCATAGGGGATACGCCCTCAAAGGTCATATATTCCACCCATTCGCTCATTTCACGAACCGTACCGCTTCCCACATTGCCGTTGACATAGCTTTTACATCCCAGCTGCCTGCACAGCTCCATGAATTCATGTGTACCGAAGCTGTTATCCTCGATCACACCGCCCCAATGGGTATTGATCATTTTTTTTCTGCTGTCCTTGGGACCAATTCCGTCCTTCCAGTGATACTCGTCTGCAAAACAGCCTCCCGGCCATCTCAAAACCGGAATTTTCATCTCCTTCAAGGCTGCTACAACATCGTTTCTCATACCGTTGGTATTGGGGATCTCGGAATGCTCCCCAACATAGATTCCTTCATAAATACATCTGCCCAAATGCTCGGAAAAATGTCCCTGGAGCTCCGGTCTGAGATACCCCTTTTTCTTGTTCGGATTGATCAAAAGCTGAAACATCCTGTCCTCCTTCTCTTTTCCCCGTTCCTATAGCTGTTCCGCCGCAGCGCGTTCGCTGCAGCTGATTTCAAAATTCCCGTTACGATTTCGCAGCTTATCGATAAACTCTTTTTCCTGTGCTTCATTTTTCAGCCGGATGGCATAGTGAAGCCGATATACACTGCCCATGCTGGCCGTTTTCACCTCGATCAGCCTGCATTCCCTTGTATATTCGCGAAACAGATCGTCAAACAAATTACTGTAATCCAGATTTTCCGGAATAGTTATTTTCAGTTCCTTTTCCTCGGAAGCACGCGTTCCGATTCCAAAAAGGCACAAAATAGTATAAACCAGACACAAAATAAGAGTGAAAATGACTGCGCGCCCAAGATATCCCGTTCCCGTTGCAATTCCGGCTGCCATCGCCAAAAAAATCATCGAGATATCCTTCGCATTCCCCTGAGCCGACCTAAAACGCACCAGACTGAACGCACCGACAACCGCTACGCCCGTCCCGATATTTCCGTTTACAAGCATAATCACGGTCTGCACAATCGCAGGCAGCAGCACCAGCGTAATCAGCATGGTCTGGGTGCATCTGCTTTTCACACGGTACGTTGCCGCAATGACGCCTCCAAGCAGTAAGGAAGCAATCATACTAATCAAAAAAGTTTTTATATCCTGCTCTTCCATCAGCATTTGAGAAAGCAACTCATTCATATCCTTTTCCTCCCAGATCTATTGTAGCATCTTTCTATGGTATCTGACAATTCAAAAACAGGCAGCAGAGGCGCCGCATAAAGCGGCTCCTCTGTTGCCCGTTATCAATTCTCTTGTTATGTATTCAATCCTTATAGATCCGTTCCAAAATTGACAGCCCGCAATGATCAGACGGCTTACAGAATTCTCCTGATCCATCCTTCCGGTGCCTCAAGGCGTCCCATCTGAATACCGGTTAAAGTGTCATACAGCTTTTGAATGACAGGTCCCATCTTCTCCATTCCGCTGGCAAAGCAGATTTCCCTGCCATGATCATTAATCTTGCCCACAGGGGAAATAACGGCTGCAGTACCGCAAAGACCACATTCTGCAAATTCCGGAACCTCATCAAAATAGACCTCACGTTCCTCAACCTTCATATTCAGATAATGCTCTGCAACATACAACAGGGAACGTCTGGTAATGGACGGCAGAATGCTGTCCGACTTCGGTGTTACAAGTCCGCCTTCCTTTGTAATAAAGATAATGTTGGCTCCGCCCGTTTCTTCTACCTTGGTTCTGGTTTTGGGATCCAGATACATATTCTCATCAAATCCCTCTCTGTGCGCCTCCATAATCGGATGAAGGCTCATGGCATAATTAAGACCCGCCTTAATATTACCCGTACCGTTTGGCGCTGCACGGTCGAAATCGGAAATTCTGATGGTTAAGGGTTTTGCACCGCCTTTGAAATAAGGACCTACCGGAGTTACCAGAATACGGAACTGATATTCATCCGCAGGCTTTACACCGATTACCGCATTGGTTCCCATCATGTAAGGACGGATATATAAGCTTGCTCCCGAACCGAAAGGCGGAACCCAGGCTGCATTTGCCTTTACCACCTCCGAAACCGCCTCTACGAAACGGTTCTCCGGGAAAACAGGCATTTCCAGTCTCTTGGCCGTATCGGCCATACGCTTTGCATTTAAATCAGGCCGGAAACATACGATATGTCCATCCTCGGTAGTATATGCCTTTAAGCCTTCAAAACACGTCTGAGCATACTGAAATACACATGCGCACTCATTCAGTACGACATTCGGATCATCCGCAAGAACTCCTTCGTCCCATGCTCCGTCTTTATAATTGGCAACATATCTCTTATCTGTCACCCGATAAGCAAATCCAAGATTTGCCCAGTCCAAATTTTTCTTTTCCATATGTTTCCTCTTTCCTCCATTCATGAATTGTATTCATGTATCCCCTTAATATTAGTATAAGTAAATCATTTTTTCAATATAGGAATCAAAAGAAATCGAAAAAACGAAATCGAAAAAAGCAGGCGGATCTATATGAATAGTTTCTCCTGCTTTCTTTTGCTTCTATCGCTGTCTATTGATTTCTTTCAATCCCTTCTAAGGCTATTGCTGCTCGGTAACCGGGCATATGCTGTCGTTCTTTATACCAGTCCCGCCAATGCTCTGCCGGCATCTTCACACGCTGCCTGCGTTACGCCCTTTGCGATGCAGTTTGCCATTGCCTCCGTATTTCCTGTACCACTCCAATAAACGATATTCACTTTAGCCATACGATTCACAATCCTTTCTTTTACAGTTCACTGTCCTCAAGATTCAGACTGCTATTTCGCGAATTGTTTTCCCCAGTGTAATTTCCTTGACCGCAAGTTCCCTGGCCTCATCATACTTTCGAAACAGCTTCATGGCCTCCTGGACATTATGGTATACCTTCCAGTAACCAAGATATGCAAAATTCTGTCCGCTGTTAGAAATAAATTCCTTGACATCAGGAAGCGGATATCACAGAAAAACTCCGATTTCATGCGGAAACTGCGCCTCCCCGTCATTATAAAGGCGGACTCATTCGGAAAGCCTGTGCAGATCCTTCTGAAGCATTCCCTCGCAATATCCATAATCTTTCAGAAATGTTCTGACATCCTCTCTGCCAAGATAATCCGCCAGTTTTTTCTCCCGATACAGATATAAAAGCGCTTTTCTGCCTTCCACACGCCAAAAACGATATGTAATGTCCGTCCCCTGCAACAACCGCCCGATTCCGGAAAATTCGCTGAACGTGACTGTCAGTATATTGGCCATACTGCTTTTTTTTAATCAGCGGTGCACAGTTCAGTGCGGGCAGGACCGACATATTGGCTTCTTTATCCCCCGAAGCCCTACGCTGCATAATTTCCTCTATTGCCGTATCCATTCCTGTTTGATAACTCCTCCGCCGGGGAGGTGATCAGCCTCCCGGCAAAAGAATAGCAGTTTCTTTTCTTGAGGAATTAACACTGTTTGTCCGCTGTGGTTAGCACTAACTAATAACAGTTATATTGTTAAAACTCCGTATAAAATGCAATAGAGTAATTTGATTTGTTTTCTCATTACAGTAATTTGCGTAAAAATATCGCAAAAAACGGACAGTTATCACCGTCCGTTTGATCGCAGTCATATTAAGTTTTCCCGGTTCCTTTAGCCAAGCGCTACATCCAATATCATCATCACGGAAAATCCCACCGTAAAGAAAATCGTTCCAAGGTTGGAATGCTTTCCTTCGGACATCTCCGGTATCAGCTCCTCTACCACAACATAGAGCATTGCGCCCGCCGCAAAGCTCAGCAGATAGGGAAGTACCGGAACCAGGATTTCCGACAAGATAATAGTAATCACAGCCGCCACAGGCTCCACTGCCCCTGACAACACGCCGTAGATAAATGCCTTTGGCTTACTGACTCCTTCCGAGCACAGGGGCATGGAGATGATTGCGCCCTCCGGAAAATTCTGAATGGCGATACCGATGGACAATGCAATCGCGCCCATCATGGTAATCTCCGAATTTCCCATTACCCAGCCTGCATATACGACTCCGACTGCCATTCCCTCCGGAATATTGTGAAGCGCAACCGCCAGTACCAGCATCGTTGTTCTTCTCAAGCTGCTCTTTGGCCCCTCCGCCTGATTGCTGTTCATATGCATATGCGGGGTAATCGTATCCAATAAAAGCAAAAACAAAATTCCCAGCCACAATCCGGCCACCGCCGGGAAAAACGAAAATTTCCCCAGAGACTCCGACTGTTCTATGGACGGAATGATTAAACTCCAAATAGAAGCCGCAGCCATGACTCCGGCTGCAAATCCGGTCAATGCACGCTGTACCATGCCATTCATGCTTTTTTTCATGAAAAAGACACATGCCGCTCCAAGTGACGTGCCCGCGAACGGAATCAATACTCCCTTGATAATTTCTATGTTCATTGATTCATACCTTTCCTTCCTTCTTTATATCTAATCTGTCATTGCAAAAATCTCAGACTTTTGAACCTTCCAAACACTTCATATGCAAAAGCCGTTGACTGCAATTACTTATTTATACCAGATATTCCGACAAAAAAACAGGCTAAATGATGAGATTCCACATTTAACCTGCTTTTTGGAATGGATTTTTATGATAACCAAAAGATAGAATTATGAACGTTTTACATGAAATGCATCCATTCCCGTAATGGCCTTACTGATAACCGTATTAATATTTTCCACTGCCTTCGTAACACTTTTTCCAAGATATCTGCTCTTATTCTCTTAATGCAAGCGCTTCAAATTCACCCGTAGAAGCGCCGCTTGCGCAGTGCCTCTTGCAACTGTACCGTCTGCCAGTGTAATCTCGGCTTCTACCGTAGGATTTCCTCTGGAATCCAGAATCTCACGTCCTATCACCTTTTCTATCTGCAAATTCTTCATTTCCGTTCTCCCTTTCTTTTTTGGGAGCAGATACTCCCACAGGAAGGGAAGTTGTTCTTCCAGTGGAGGGATTCGTATTCTTTGCGGTTTGTACACGTATTCCTGATGGAGTCTGCTTCACATGATTTGTTCAGTTAGTCTTAACTAACTATATGTATATCAGCATGCTGCCGGCGGGTATTCTAAGTCCTTTGTTTTCTGCTCCGGCAGCAAATTCTTCATACTCTTTAAGCTGATCACAAGCGTGGAAGTATTGTGCAGCAGCGCCGATGTGGTCGGCGGCAGGATGCCGCATACGCCAAGCAGGATCAGCCCCGCATTAAATCCGACTATCATGCGGTAGTTTTTTTGTATCCGTTTCATCAATGCGTTACTGATTTCTTTCAGAGTAATAATGCTGTGCAGTTCTTCCGCACCGACGGTAATGTCCGCAATCTCCCTTGCGATTTGAGCGCCGTTACTGATGGCAATTCCCACATCAGCGGAAGATAATGCCGGGGAATCATTAATCCCGTCGCCAATCATAACCACCGTTTTCCCCTGTGCTTTTTCTTTTTCCACAAAGCCGGCTTTATCCTCCGGCAGTACTTCGGAATAGTATTCATCCACGCCAACGCCGGCCGCAATGGAGGCGGCTGTCCGTTCGCTGTCGCCCGTCATCATAACAATCTTGGAAATGCCTGCCTTTTTCAAGCCCTCCACGATCCGCGGGGCTTCCTCACGCAGCGGGTCTTCAATGCAAATCACAGCGATAAGCTGCCGCTCGATTGCAAGGTACAGATGGGAATACTGCGGCGGCAACGCATCAAAGCGCTCCTTCATGCCTTCCGGAATCACACAGTTCTCATCATCAAAAACAAAATGATAGCTTCCGATCACGGCCTTTTTGCCCTCTATCATTGTAGAAATCCCGTGCGCAACAATGTATTCCACCTTGGAGTGAACCTCTTCATGCACCAGATTTTTCCTCTTGGCCGCATCCACCACTGCCTTCGCCATGGAATGCGGAAAATGCTCCTCCATACATGCTGCGATCCGAAGCAGCTCGTCCGGCTCCTGTCCGTTAAAGCTGACCACATCCACTACGGTCGGCTCCGCCTTTGTCAGGGTTCCTGTCTTGTCAAATACAATTGTCTGCGCCTGCGCCATGGCTTCCAAATAACGTCCGCCCTTTACCGTCATATCATACTGGCTTGCCTCTCTGATTGCAGACAGTACGGAGATCGGCATTGCCAGCTTTAACGCGCAGGAGAAATCCACCATTAGGATGGAAAGCGCCTTTGTCACATTCCTTGTAAATAGCCAGGCAAGCGCAGTACCCGCCAGCGTATACGGCACCAAAGCGTCTGCCAAATGCTCGGCTCTGCTCTCTAAACCGGACTTTAATTTCTCGGATTCCTCAATCATGGTAACAATCTGATCGAATTTGCTGCGGCCGTTTGTTTCCCGCACCGAAATGGTCAGCTCGCCTTCCTCCAAAACGGTACCGGCATAAACAGAACTTTCCTCACACTTACGAACCGGAACCGCTTCCCCTGTCAGAGATGACTGATTTACCATAGCTTCTCCGTGCACAACCTGTCCGTCAAAGGGAATGATATTACCCATATGGATGATGACCTGATCCCCTTCGCTGATTTCGGATGATGCAACCAGTACTTCCTGTCCGTCTTTCAGCTGCCAAACCTTATCCACACGCAGCGACATACTTCTGGCAAGATCGTCCACGGACTTTTTATGCGTCCATTCCTCCAGAATTTCTCCCACTCCAAGCAAAAACATGACGGAGCCTGCAGTCGTGATATCTCCCCTGATCATCGAAACCCCAATGGCCGTCGCATCCAGAACAGGAACTTCTATTTTTCCCTTTGAAAGGGTCCTGACTCCCAGCCACAGATATTTTACGGACTTGACTGCGGTAACTGCCGCTCTGACCGGATAGGGCAAAAATAACTTGCTTCCCGCTCTGAGCAGAACCTTCATGACAAGCTTTTCTTTGTACTGCTCATTCAGCTCCCTGCCTGAATTTTGGAGTATTGTCTCGGGTATCTCCGAACTGTCATAATGAAATTTCTGAAGAATCCGGAGAAGTTCTTCCCGATTTCCGTGATAGCATATGACCGCATCCTGCGTACGTTCATGCACTTTAACCTCGGTTACCATATCCTGCGTGCGAAGATAATACAGCAGGAGATCCGCCTGTTCATAGGTCATTCTATTTTGAAGAACATGAATATGGAGTCTGCCCCTGATTTCATGTTTGATCATAAATTTCATGTTTATCCTCCACTCCCTTTGCGGAATTTCATAGGAAATCAGCGTGTTTTAACACTTTAGCGTAGTAAATTGTTCCCTATGATAGAATAAAACACCTGCAGATTTCTACAGGTGTTTCGCTTTATGTTCGGTTATTCTGATTTCAGTCCTCACTGATTATGTCGTCTTCTCCGGACTCCGTCACTTCCTCAAAAACCTCTGACTCCAATGCAGCTCTGTCTTCATTGATCTGCTGTGCCTCCGCATAAATGTCCTCTGCATTCTCCTGCATCGTTGTAACGGTCTTCATGACAGAATCCTTCGCACGCAGAACTGCCGCCGTACAACTTGTATAAACCTTCTTTGCATCCTTACTGGACAAAATCTTGATCCCCGCTGTACCGAATAATACCCCGGCTGCAAAAATCCCCGTTTTCCGCTTATTTATTTTTTTCAAACAATCCAATATCATGTCTGCCGCCTCCTGTCGCCTGAGTTTTCTGATCGGCTCCGCCTTTGTCCGATCTTTTTTATACAGAATATTATACGTTTCTGTCTTTTATATTTCTATAGTTATCCTTTTATTGAGAAATTTTATCACATATTTCTGATTTTCGCAAATCTCAGCTGACCGAAACTCAGCTAACCGAGACCTCTGTCTCGGCCGGATTCCTGCCCCGGACTACTCCGGTCACTTTCTCCCAATGATCCAGCACGTAAGCGCCGATGATGGGATCATACATCTTTCCCGGATTCTTTTCGATTTCATGACAGCAGTAATCAAAATCATGCGCCTTCCGATAACAGCGGTTGGAGGCCATGGCATCTATGGAATCACAGATCGCGATAATCCGTGAGCCAAGCGGTATCTGTTCCCCGGCAACTCCCATCGGATATCCCTTACCGTCAAACCTTTCATGATGGCACAGGACGATTTCCTTAAGCTCTATCAAGTGATGGGATTTACTGAGAATCTCCGCACCAATGGCGGGATGCTTGCAAATCGACAGCCATTCCTCCTCGGTCAAACGGCCGGCTTTGTTCAAAACAGCATCCGAAACACCGATTTTGCCGCATTTCGAATTTGTGGTATTTCATCTCAACAGAATCATATGCTATTCCACATTTTTCAGTGCCTCATCCATCGGAATTTTTCGGATCTTTTTGAATTGGATCACTGCTACAACCACATACGCCGCCATGCACATTGCAAACATTTCCGCATATAAAACCGGCTCTATATAAAAGCTTAGCCAGCCTGTATAATCCATCATAAAGAAACGGAACAGCCATTTCATAACCCATGTGGAAATTCCCATGCTCAAAATAAGCGAAAGAATAACCACCCATGTAGTGGCGAGCAGATACAACCGGGCAATCTCGCTGTTTTCATAGCCCAAAATCTTGACCATGGAAATGGAGGACGCATTGCGTTCCAAAATCAGCTTTGTCAACAGATAGATCAAAAGCGCTGTCAAAACGACCGCAAATACATTAACCAAATAAAACATTTCTCCCATGGATACATCCAGCTGTCTGCTCAGCTTGGTTAAATCCTCCTGTGTAATTTTAGTCAGGATGTAGTTCTCATCTATTTCCGTCAGCTCTTCATCGGAAAAATAGCCATTGAAATAATCCTCTGCCAGATCAAATACATCGCAAAACTGCCCATTTGTCATAAAGACCGACAGCCCGGACGGATATTCCATGGTTCCCATGATTTTAAATACATAATCCTTGGTTCCATAAGCCTCACGAAGCGTAACGCTGTCGCCCGCTTTGAGCTGATATTTTTCCGCAAAGCCGTCCGATATGTATACACCCTCAGTCGGAAGCTCTTCCGTAAAATAAATACTGTCCTCCGTAATCCCGTAAACACTGATTGCTTCACCGTCATCCTCTTCATCCTGCAAAAATCTGAGAGATGCGGCGCAGTATTTCTCCGCAGCTTCATTTGATACCTCCACAGGCGCCTTCAAAATATACTGGTACTGTGAACGCATGTTATCTATAATTTCGTCCTGATAATGTGACAGCAGCGGCGACATCATCATTCCGAACATCAGCAAAACAGATGAAAAAACAATGCCTACAAACAGTGTTATAAAATTCGATGCGTTCTGAATCACGATTCTGATCCTGAAACGATGGAAAAATTTGAAATTCGGAAGACGTAATGCCTTTTTATGCTTCCTTTTGGACAGGTCATGCCGAAGGAAACGAAGCGGCGAAAGAGAAAGCCTTTTCACCAGCAAGGCTACGTTGGTAACCAGCATGAGAATCAGGGGAACAACAGTCGTCAGCACAAATGCCTCCCCGTTCCAAATCGTCTGATAGGTCGGCAGACTGTAGCTTTCATAATAAAGCTCCACAACCAGATTCTTAAATACGGTATACCCCAAAATATTTCCCGCAAGTGCGGCCAGAAGCGTCACCAGCATGGGCATTGCCAGATAAGCTCTGAGTATCTCTCCTCTGGTATAACCCGAAGCTCTCAGTGTACCGATCACCGCCGCTTCCTTTACAATAGTATGACTAATGGTTACGGAAAATACAAAAGCGAGAATCACGATCAGTACATATAAAAGTACGATCATCAGGGATTTGTCGCTGCCAAGATCTTCCCCCGTAAACTGAATCGCCTGATTGCTGTATCTCGGAACAAATCCTGTAATCCATGCAGTTTCATAAAGCGCCTGCATCAGGTCATCCGCCATTTCCTTTTCCTCGATCTCGTCTGCGGGCGCATGATTATATTTCCAGGAATAGCTGTAATGGAGCGGACTTGAAAAACCGTCAAATCCCTCCTTCGTCATAACCGCAACGCCGAATTTGATGGAATCAAACATAATATCCCCGTTATCGGAAAATAAGGCGCTATAATCCGATAAAGCCACAAATCCGGTAATTGTCACTTCCCTGTCTCCGATCTGTATACGGTCTCCAATCTCAAAGCCATTGTTATCCGCATACATTCTGTCAACTGCAATTTCATCCTCCTGCTGCGGGAATTCACCCTTCATCAGGCATACCCGGTTAATATCCGTTCGGTTAACATAAATCCGGATCGTACTGTCATGATCACTGTCCGAATCCTTATGTACGGTTTCCTCCAGATAAAATTCAGGATAAATCCGTATGTCCTCTTCCTCCAGCCTTTCCATCAACGCATCATCCGCCTGATCCGCCAGTATGAAATGCCCGTCCTCAATGTTATATTTTTCAAAACTATCGTTATATGCCTCGATCATGCTGCCGCCGGCAACAAGAAAGCCGGACACAAAGCCGATGGTCAATGTCATGAACAGAAAAATAACAAGATACTTTCCAAGCTCCCCGGTCAATTCCCGCGGAAGTCTTTTCCGTAATGGATTCTTTATTTTTTTCATAATGACACCGCCTTTACCAGTCCAGATCACTTGCGGAGATCTTTTCTGTGTTGCGGTAGTCCTTCCTGATCTGCCCGTCACGCAGCTTGATCACACGATCCGCCATATTTTTAATGGCATCATTATGAGTTACCATGATAACAGTGTTGCCGTATTTCTGATTGACCTGCTCAATCAGCTTCAGGATCTCTTTGGATGTGTTGTAATCCAGCGCTCCCGTCGGCTCATCGCACAGCAGAATGTCCGGATTTTTTACAATAGCGCGTCCGATCGCGGTTCTTTGCTGCTGTCCTCCGGATAACTGATTCGGCAGTTTATGCCTGTGTTCATATAAACCAAGTGTTTTCAGCAAGTCGTCTATCTCAAGCGGGTGGTCGCTTAAATATGCGCCAACCTCAATATTTTCCCTGACATTCAGATTCGGGATCAGATTATATAGCTGAAATACATATCCCAAATGTTTTCTGCGGTATCCCGTTAATACCTTCTCCCTCATTGCTGCGGTTTTCTCTCCGTTTATGGAAACATACCCGCTGTCCGCCTGATCGATTCCTCCGATCACATTAAGCAGCGTGGATTTTCCTGACCCGGAGGGTCCCAGTAATACACAAATTTCCCCTTTATCTACCGAAAAGCTGATTCCCTTTAAAACCTCTACTTTATTTGCATCATTTCCAAAGCTTTTTCTTAAATCTTTAATTTCCAGAAACATATCGCTCCTCTCCGTCAATCCTTTTCTGACATGATTTCTGCAAGTGCAAAACCGGATGTTCCTTACTTCTCATCCGTAATGGAAACCACACGATATCCCTCATGCTCAATTGCTTCCCGCAATCGTTCCTCAGATACCGCCTCACCCAGCTTTACAACCGCTTCTCCCGCACTCAGATCGACCTTCGCATTCACCTGATGTATGGAATTCAGAGCATTTTCCACTCTTTTCTTACAATGATCACAGGTCATTCCGTCCACCTTGATTCGTTTTACAAACGCAATCGTTTCAAGCTTTTGTTTTTTTACCTTTTTGGGGGCATCACCGCCGCCGCAGCATCCGCTCTGTCCCTTTAAATGCTTCACAGAACTCCTTAATGCAATAAAAATAATCACGATCAGAATTCCTATGATAATTTCTGTTCCCATTCTTAATTCCTTTCTTACAGCTCACACTGCCTTGCAACGACACTTCTGACTGTCTGATCGCCCATATAACCGCATGCCCGAAGTCCCGACTGAATGATCCGGTTCCAGTTTCCGGCAGACAATTCTATTACCGTATCATCGTCCAATTCTATGGTACAGGCATTTTCATTCTCATTTTCGGAATTGCACATGATTTTATACATATTTTTCCTGCTGATTGCGCCGATTTCCTCCAGTGTATTGATCATACGGTATACGGTTGCAACTCCGATACTGTTGTCCCGGGCTGACGCCTTAAAATAAATCTCCTTACAGCAGGTGCACTCATCCTCTAAAATAATATCAAGCAGCATCAGTCTCTGCTTGGTGATCCTGCACCCGCGCTCCTTTAAGCGCTGAATGATAAGCTCTTTCTGCATTCTGGTTCTGTGATATTTTTCGGAGTCACGAATACTCATATTTCCTCCTTTTCTGCTTAGCGGGAACATAAAAGGGGGAATGCATGGTTTCATGCAGATCCCCCTTTTTCCAGCCGGACTGCTTATTTTGCACCAGCCATTTTCTTCATATTTACCTTTAATGTTTTGCTTTCTTTATACGGTCTTACTAACAGATAGATAAAGCCGATCACAAACAGGAAAGCAATCACCGTTCCGATACCGAAAACGCCGTCGATAATCAGAGTACCGATCTGATATACGCAAAGCGCTGCAATATATGCAAGAATTGTCTGATATCCGATTGCGAACCAGAACCATTTTGCACTGTTCATCTCTCTCTTAATAGCTCCCATTGCAGCAAAGCAAGGTGCGCACAGAAGATTGAATACCAGATAGGAATATGCAGCAACCGCTGTCATGTTTCCGGCAAGTGATCCCCAATATTCGGCTCCGTCCTCTGCAACTTCTGCAAAGCCAAAGAGAATACCAAAGGTTCCTACAACGTTTTCCTTTGCAATCAGACCTGTGATTGCTGCAACCGCGCTCTTCCAGTCTCCCCAGCCAAGCGGACTGAAGATCCATGCAATTGCATTACCGATCGTTGCCAGAATACTGTGATCAATTTCCATATCCTCTAACATTCTGAATTTTCCGTCAACAACACCGAAGAAGGTTGTAAACCATACCACAATAGTGGATAACAGGATAACGGTACCTGCTTTTTTGATAAAGGACCAGGCGCGCTCCCACATGCTTCTGAGAACCGCACCTACAGTAGGAAGATGATATGCGGGTAACTCCATAACGAAGGGCGCCGGATCTCCTGCAAACATTTTGGTTTTCTTTAAGATAATACCGGAACAGATGATTGCCGCAATACCTACAAAGTATGCACTCCATGATACCCAGCCTGCATTTTCAAAGAATGCGCCTGCAATCAAAGCGATGATAGGAAGCTTTGCACCGCAGGGAATAAAGGTCGTAGTCATAACGGTCATCTTACGGTCTCTGTCATTTTCGATGGTTCTGGATGCCATGACGCCCGGAACACCGCATCCGCTTCCGATCAGCATCGGAATGAAGGATTTGCCGGAAAGACCGAACTTACGGAAAATTCTATCCATGATGAATGCAACACGTGCCATATATCCGCAGGCTTCCAGGAATGCCAGGAAGATGAAAAGTACAAGCATCTGCGGTACAAATCCGAGAACCGCTCCGACACCGGCTACAATACCGTCCAGAATCAGTCCCTGTAACCAGTCGGCGCATCCGATTGCACTCAAGCCATTTTCAACCAAAACAGGAATACCCGGAACCTCCAATCCAAACAGGCTCCAGCCATCGCCAAACACACCGTCGTTTGCCCAGTCGGTAGCCCATGTACCAACCGTAGTAACAGAAATGTAATATACTAAGAACATAACCACTGCAAAGATCGGTAATGCCAGCCATCTGTTAGTAACAATACGGTCAATCTTGTCAGAGGTTGTCAGTTTCTGTTTCTTGCTCTTGGTAACGCATTCTCCGATAATGGAGGAAATATATACATATCTTTCGTTGGTAATAATACTTTCCGTATCGTCATCCAATGCATCCTCAAGCTGTTTGATTTCAGCAGATACATCCGGCTTCTGCTTCATCTGAAGTTCGATTTTATCATCCTTTTCCAAAAGCTTAATTGCAAAGAATCTCTTCTGTTCATCCGGAACCAGTCCTGCCAGCCTGCCTTCCACCGTTTCAATCACGGCTTCTACATTTGCCGAAAATTCGTGAACCGGCGCGGCAGCCGTTTTCTGATTTGCAAGTGCAACGGCCTTTTCCGCTGTCTTCTGGATGCCGGTTCCTTTCAGTGCGGAAATCTCGACAACCTCGCAGCCAAGCTTTTTGCTTAACTTATCAGTATGTATCTTGTCGCCTGTCTTTTCCACAATATCCATCATGTTAACTGCCATGATCACGGGAATGCCAAGCTCCATAACCTGTGTGGACAGATACAGGTTTCTCTCGATATTGGTACCGTCTACGATATTGATGATTGCATCCGGTCTTTCACCGATCAGATAATTTCTGGCTACCACTTCTTCCAATGTATATGGGGACAATGAATAAATACCGGGTAAGTCCATAATGGTTACGTCCTTATGTCCCTTTAACTTACCTTCTTTTTTCTCTACCGTTACACCGGGCCAGTTACCAACGAACTGGTTAGAACCTGTCAGTGCATTGAATAGTGTTGTCTTACCGCAGTTTGGATTACCTGCTAATGCGATTTTAATTGACATCTCTATGCTCCTTTTCCATCTAAATAATAGATTTTACATAATACCGGCAAAATGGCCATGCATTCGCATGTTTGCGAAGCAATTATGCTATACTATGTAGACTTGCCTTGCTGTTCGTCATCCCTTGTTACAGGTTGACGCTGCTTATTTTAGTTAGGTTTTTCTAACCTTTGAGTAAAAAAAATTGTTTCCGTTGTACTTGCGTCATGTCAAAAACTACTCTACTTCGATCATTTCAGCATCCGCTTTTCTGATGGACAGCTCATAGCCTCTCACTGTTACTTCCACAGGATCACCCAGAGGCGCTACTTTTCTAACGTATACCTCCACTCCTTTCGTAATGCCCATGTCCATGATACGTCTTTTAACCGGACCTTCACCGGACAGTTTTTTCACCGTAACGGTCTGCCCGCAGGCTACTTCTTTTAAAGTTTTCATACTCTTTCCTCTTTCCTCTTTTCTTTATTTCTATTGCTGTTTTTCTTTATTTCCTTGTCTTTATGAGCGCTTTGCTGTCAAACCATGATTTTATTTGCCATATCCTTGCCTATTGCCACTCTGGAATCTTTAATATTCACGATTACATTTCCATTTATCATAGAAATAACCGTTACGATACCGCCTGTTACAAATCCGAGATTTTCCAGAAATCTTCTGGTTTCTTCTTTTCCGCCAACCTTTTTGATTACATTAGGCTCGCCTTCCTTAGCCATTGTCAACGGCATCATCTCAACCTCTCTTTCTGTTCCGGTTTCTGGTCGGTCAATCTCTCAAAATCAGGCTGTCAGAAACCCATTCTGATTTTTTCTTGTTGGTAATTATTTTCATTTCTATGTTGGTTAGTATATGCTAACCAACATTAGATGTCAAGAACTTTATTTATATTTTTTTAGATTGGTAAATTTTTTTAGATTTTATTTTCTGTTTTTCTCCGCCTGCGGCGGGTCAGATATGATAAAAGCGGACCAATTCATGCATTTCATGAATTGATCCGCTCTTTCGGGCCCTGAACCTCAGTATCATCAAAATCACTTCTCCGAGATTTGTATGTTTTCTGTCTGCGGTTAAAACGCCTGCTGCCGTTTTAACCGCGAAAATCAATATGCTGTCCCACCCGGAGTTCTTCTTCAGTACGGACATAACTGCTGCGCACACTATAATTAACATCATTGATTTTCCGGAGCAGTTCTTCTATGGAGGACGCCGTTACCGTTACCGGATCCTCTTTTGATGAAGACAGCGCTCCCGCCCTGCCGGTATCGGCAGTGCCGGTTCCTTTCCGGGACCGTTTTTCTGATTCTGCCTTTCGTTTTTCCCGGCTTTCCTCAAGCTGCTCGCTCTCAGCCTCTTTTTCAGCCTTCTTCTGATCCGCTTTTTTCTGAGCCGTCTTTTTCTCGATTCTTTCTCTCTGCGCTGCCAGAGATTTATCAACAACGGCAAAGAAGGATACCTTTCCGTCATCCTGTACCTGCATTCCAAAGCTTGTCACATTTCCCAAAGTTTTGAGCTTTGTCTGCATCTGGGCAAGCTGCCTGTCTCCGTTTTCGATAATGGCCTCATATTTCTCCCTATAGCTCTCGTCCTCAGCCATCCGCTCAATCTTATCTTCATCGATTAAAACAACGGTTCTTCCCGGCTTTGAAAATGCTCCGGCAGACATCTGGGCCTCCTGAATCTTATCCCGGCTTACCAGTACAAAATCCATGTTGGAATACTTCGCTTTCAGCTGGTCGTAATAGTTCTGCGCCTTCTCGCTCAGTTCAGGCGTTCCTACAACGTTTCCGTATGCGGACTTTGTCTTTCCATAGGTGGTCTTTGCCGTTTTCTGCACTGCGTCATTTTTTACGGCTCTGCCCGCATAGCTGCCGCCTGCTGCAGTATCCGTATATACTGCATTTTCTACCTGTGACACTGCATTCATACTCATATTTGTCCTCCTTGACCTTTTTTGTAACCGAAAGCGATGTAATCATCATCCTTGCTGTTACCGATACTTTCGGTCCATTTATGATATCGACAGTTTTCTCAAAAAAATAACGGGTGCGAAAAAAATCACCTGGGTAAGCTATCCGCCAGACACAGCGCACCCCAGCCCACCTTATCATTCGGATACAGCGCCTCTCCCCTGATCGGTCTTGCTCCCGCCCGCAGATATGCTTTCATTTTTTCTCCGTAGCAATACGGATCCACGCCGCGGATAATTCCCTGTTCCATCATCAGCACACAGGACCCGGACACAAACGGCGTTGCAAATGAGGTTCCCGATACCGTTACGAATTCGCTGCCCGGCCCAAGTGTTCGAATTCCCACTCCCGGCGCAGCCAGATCAGGTTTAACATTGCCATAGTCTGCAAGCCTCGTTTCTTGGTTTACATAATAATATCCTCTTCCGGAAAAATCCGCATAATTTTCATTTAAATGATTATAGGCTCCGACCGTGATCACCTTGGATGACGTGGAGGGAATCGTCAGGGTCTGCTGCGCTGTCGGCTGCAGGAAAATCGTTTCTTCCCCGCGCACTTCTGCGGAAGGAAGATATAAATGATATTCTCCCGACTTAATACTCCTTCCGGTGATCTCAATGATCCAATCTCCGCTGTCAATATACGGTCTGTTGTCCGCCGGTATCATCTCTATATAAATTTCCTGATCGGTGGAATAGGGACTTGGGGTACCCAGATAAATAAGCAGTCTCGTCCTCTCCAAATTCACCGAAACGGCAGTTCCGATGCCGCTGTCTGTTTCCAGCGTATAACTTTCTCCGCCCGGAGAACGAATGACAATTTGGTAGCGGTCCACCGAGCTGGTCCAGATCTGCAGGGAAAGCGACATCTCATAAGGTCCCACCGACAATACCTCCCTGTTAACCCGGTTTACCTGCGCAATTCGTCCGACATGTCCTGCAGTGCTGCCCTCATTTCCGCTCCCCACACAAATGGAGGTTCTTCCGATTTCCGCGGCATTATCCAGAAACCGTTCCAATAAAGAAGAACCGTCATGCGAACCATAGGTATTGCCAAAGCTCAGGTTGATACATAAGGGCATATGATATTCCTGTGCCTTTCTCAGACACCAGGTAATCCCGCGCATCAGCTGGGTCGTCTTGGGAAAGCCTCCCGGTCTGGTCGTCCCAAGCTTTACAATGAGCAGGCTGCACTGTGAAGAAACTCCGATAAATCCAAGCTCATCCGAATATCCTGCCGCGATTGACGTGACGGCAGTTCCATGCCCCGATATATCCACGCTCGGAAGCACACTGAACCAGTCCGCACCCGCAGCAAGCGCCTGATTAATCTGTTCACTTGAAAATTCGCTTCCCTCTATATATCCTTCCGGCGGTCTGAATCCGTTTTCCTGCGTTGGCATAATCGTCTGATCCCACAGATTCAAAATTCTGGTCGTACCGTCCGCTTTTCGGAACGCCGTGCTTTTGTAATCGATTCCCGTATCCAATACCGCCAGCAGTACGCCCGTTCCCGTCAGATACGGCTCCCTCAAAATGACCGGAAGAATGCATGCCGCCGCCATGGGCTGTATTAATTCGAAATAAAGGCGCTTTGGTTTTTCCATATATTCAATCTGATAAAGATCCGCAACGGTATCCAACAGCTGCGCCGGAATCGTCAAAATAGCATAGCCGGCAATCAGTTCTTCCGCCAAAACGCCCAATTCTCTGACCGTATCAAGGCTCTCCTGATATTTGACAATCACCTCCCAGGTATTTTTCTCCGAATCGTATCCGGTACTTAGTTCTTCCGATTTCGCACGTTCCTGCGGGGTAATCTCCATGGATAAATTTAAAACGTTTTCTTTCTTTGGGGAATTCATATAGGACTCCTGTATAACGATTACTAGCATTATATGACTTTTCAGAGAACGGCATTTCTCAAATATTTATAAATTTTAACATTTACACCTGTTTTTTTTTCACATGCTATGCTATATTCATATCAAATCTAAATAATACTATATTGCTATTCAGGAAAATATATTAGTATTAATTTCACTTTTTTTCCATTATATTATCAAACATTATAATACAGTTCAAAAAATCATGGAGGTTCCTGTCATGTCAGAAACTAATGTAACCATTCGTGTAAATGATTTTATGAAGGAAAAAAAAACACATGGTAATCTGGAATATCCTGTTGCCATTTATCATGTGGATCTTCACAATTTGTATATGGGATTTGTCCGCTGGCACTGGCATGAAGAATTGGAAATTAATGTCGTCACGGAAGGCCGCATGGAATGTCTCATTGGGGATGATTCCTTCATAATGGAAAAGGGAGACTGCATTTTTATCAACCAGAACGTCATGCACTCCATCCACCCCATCGGTAATGAGCCGGGGAAATTTGACGCCATTGTTTTTCATCCTGCCGTCTTATTCAGCTATAGTATGACCTATATGAACACCAAATACCTGATTCCGATTATAGGCAATCCAAATCTGAAAACGTTCCTCATGAATTTCTCCTACGAACACTTCCATGAGGCGACGGAATATATCTCGGAGCTTCTAAGTGCAAATAACGACATGACCTTCGGATATGAAATCATTACCAAAATCTGTCTGTCCCGGTTATGGCTTTTGCTTTTGCAGGAATTCGGCTCCGCCAAAACGCCGCAGGATTCGCGGGAATCCCTGCCCCTTGGAGAATCCCGTGCAAAAGATGCGGTCATCTATATTCAGGAGCACTACAACGAACCCATTTCCCTTGACGAAATTGCCGCCGCCATCCATGTCAGCAGAAGTGAATGCTGCAGGTGCTTCAAACGCGCACTGCATTGTACTCCCTTTGAATATCTGATGAAATACCGAATTTTCATGGCTTCCATGAAAATCTGTCAGGACACCGGCAATACACTGTCCTTTTCCGATATCGCAGTCTCCGTAGGATTCAATAACGTAAGCTATTTCAATAAGCTGTTCAAGCACTTTTTGAAATGCACGCCTTCCCAGTACCGGAAAACCCTGCGAAACGGAAATGTCCAGAATATCAATTGTTTTCCTCCCATTCCGTTTGAGGAACATGTATCCCGCTGAAAGAACTATTCCCGGGACTGAAGCTTTTCCTCAAGCTGCTTTACGGTCCGTCTGAGCATGGTTTCGTCATGGCAGTCCTTCAGGATTGCCATGTAAATCCGCTCACCCGCTTCCTCCTTCAGAATTCTTCCTCTGTACTCGCAAAAGCGCGGAGTGCCCTCCGGACCGATCAGACGGATATTCAGAAATACGGAATGCAGAAACTCCAACTGAGTTTCAATCATTTCTCTGATCCTCTCAAGCTCCGCATGAGGTATGACCTCATAGAAATTCGTAATTTTCTGCTCTGCCTCATCCTGATCGGAAGGATCTGAAAGCATAGCCTCAAATCCCCTGTTGCTCTCCAGAATTTCGCCGTCCTTTTCCCGGTATATCACAACTCCTCCCGGCATAAAATCCATTAAAATCCGATACTTTTCTTCCAATAGATAATTCTGTGACATCCGCATTCCCCCCTTTTGGGCATTCGGTACAAATACCCGTATTTTCCGCCAATCCGGCTATTTTCGTATCAATCCTGCGCTTTTAAGGTAACCAGCCCTTTCTCCAACAGGATATCCGGAACATAAGACAGCTTGGCTTTTCTAAGCCCCTCCGAGCCGGTATCCTCCTCCCTGTTGACATACCGATAGCCTGCTGCCACATGCTCTACAAACTGCTGGTTAATCATCGGATAAGCCCCCTGAATCCCGGCAAATGCCTTTTCAATATGAACGACATAGGTTTCTTGATTACATGGCTCTCCTAATGAAAATGCAACCACATTTCCGTCCGCCCGGACCAGTCCTCCCTGAAGATGCAGATGCTTACGCCCCTCTAACGCCCGGACAGTAATGGAAAATTCCGCACTCTTCTCCACATCCGTCTCCACTTCATTCTCTTTTGCCCAGCGGTTTGCCATAGCGATACATTCCGGCGTATTTTCATCCGTGATCATTTCAAAAGACCAGTCCGGATGCTCCACCTTAAACTTATTGATATGATTCCGTTTTGCATGCAGCTTTTTCCCCGCTAAGGTTCTGAGTTTCTCCGCCTCATAAATATAATCCGCACTGTCCCTGTCATAGTCAATCCGGAATTGGTCCGGATATAAGCGCTTCAGGCGCTCAAACTGCTCCTCCGTTACCAGATGCATCTTGAATTTTCTGCCCTTTTCCTCAAAATAGCAAAGCAAATCATCCACAACTCCCCGAAGATCTCCCCTGCCCAGCGGAAAGCTGACAGAAAAAACGGATTCATGGGAAATAAACACAAGGCAATCCCGGATCACAGCATAACGGATACTATAGTACGGAGACCACAAAAGATTATTGGCAAACGTAAATTCACAGCTCATAGACTGCTCTTTTTCATAAAAAGATTCTATCAGTTCTCTATCCTCCAAAGAAATATGCTTCCAATTAATTTCCATTTACTTCACCAGTCCGTTGCTTTTTTGATTCGGCAGTATCTGATTATTATAAAGAAACATCAGAATCGCCATACCGATGATGACAAAATATCCAATCACACTAAATCCATCCGGGACCTGTCCAAACAGGAAATAGCCAAATACGGAAGAAAAAATAACCTGCATATAATCATATACAGAGACTTCCCTCGCGGGCGCATAAGTATACGCTTTTGTAATGCATACCTGTCCTCCGCAGGCTGCACATCCCGCAGCCAGCAAAATCAGCAGCTGCCGGACAGTCATAGGCTCAAACTGCCAGATCATAAACGGCAATAAGGTCAAGCTGGAAAAGGTGGAAAAAAAGAATACGATCAAATCGCCCCTTTCGCCGCGAACGCCAAGCAGCCGTACGAATGCATATGCCATTCCTGCGCCAAGTCCTCCGATGAGTCCCATCAGGCTCGGAAAAAGCAGCGAAAAATCTCCCGACGGCTTAATGATCAGCAGACTTCCGAGAAAGGCAATGACAACCGAAACCGCCTGTACTATATTCAGCTTTTCCTTTAACAGAATAAAGCAAAACAGAATAGCAAAAAACGGACTCATTTTATTCAGCATATTGGCATCGGACAAGATCAGATGATCCACTGCATAAAAATTACATACAAGCCCAATCGTACCGCAAACGGATCTCGCCAGCAAATATTTCAGATTTCCTTTTACGGGCCGAAAGCTTTCCTTTTTCCTCAGAATCACCGCAAGCATCATAATCGCCGCAATAAAATTACGGAAAAACGCCTTTTCCACAGTCGGCAGCTCACCTGCCATCTTTACAAAGGCTGTCATGGCTGCAAAAAAGAAGCCGCTGCATATAATGCATATTACACCCAAATATTTTCTGATCTGATTTCTTTCTTTATTTGACATATCCATTTATACCCGATTTCTTCCAAAATATCAGGTAGAGTATAACACCCATCAAAATTTTCAGCAATATGTCAGCATATAAAATGCCCGAAATATTTTATGGTTTCCTTTGAGAACAATGGTATAATATGATGCGGTAAAAATTCGGAAATTTCACCGGCTGTGATATTCACAATCTCCTGATCTTCCTCCATCCATGAAAGCGCAACCGTTACTATTTCTTCCTCCTGTTCGGCGTCGATCAACGTCAAAAGCTTTGTGTCCCGCTCATACTGAAAGCGCATAGAGTCTGTCTGTTTTCATTTCTGCACTAACCGCTATTAGTACGTTTTAGGTACGGTAAACTGCTGACTTGACAGTTTACAAGTAACCCAAATATTATCTTTCAATGACTAAAGTAACTAATACCTGAAATCAAGCAAATCAGCCTTATTCATTCATTTTCACCAGTTTCGCCGCCTGGTCGGCTGCAACACATGCATCCAGAATTTCCTGAATATCGCCATCCATGATCTTATCCAGCTTATACATCGTCAAATTGATACGGTGATCCGTAACGCGGCCCTGCGGAAAATTATAGGTTCTGATTTTTTCGGAACGGTCTCCGGTTCCGATCTGGCTTCTTCTGGCCTCGGCTTCGGCATCATGAGCCTTCTGGCATTCGATATCGTACAGCTTGGAACGAAGCAGCGCAAACGCCTTTGCCTTGTTCTGAAGCTGGGATTTTTCGGTCTGGCTGTATACCACAATCCCGGTCGGATAATGGGTCAAACGTACTGCCGAGTCAGTCGTATTGACACACTGTCCGCCGTTTCCGGAAGCACGCATAACATCGATGCGGATATCCTTTTCGTCAATCACGACATCCACTTCCTCCGCCTCCGGTATAACAGCAACGGTTGCCGTAGAGGTATGGATACGTCCGCCGGATTCGGTTTCAGGCACGCGCTGTACGCGGTGGACGCCGCTTTCATACTTCATCTTGGAATAAGCGCCTTTTCCGGTAATCATAAAAGTAACTTCCTTCATGCCGCCGATCCCGATTTCGTCACAACCGACAAGCTCCACCTTCCAGCGCTGACCTTCCGCATATTTCACATACATACGGTACAGCTCAGCCGCAAACAGAGCGGCTTCGTCGCCGCCCGCACCGGCACGGATTTCCACAATGACGTTTTTATCGTCATTCGGGTCCTTGGGAAGCAGCAGGATTTTCAATTCCTGCTCTAATTCCTCCATCCGCTTTCTGGACTGCGACAATTCTTCCTTTAACATTTCCCGCATGTCGTCGTCATTTTCTTCCTCCAACATCGCAAGGCTGTCCTCGATATCCTGTTTACACTTTTTATACTCTTGATAGGCATCCACAATGGGCTGCAAATCGCTCTGCTCCTTCATTAATGACCGGAAACGCTCCTGATTGGAGGTCACCTCCGGCTCCGAAAGCTCATTCATGATTTCCTCAAATCTTCGTAACAGATCATCTAACTTATCAAACATCTCTTTCCTCCAGCCTTACGGCATATTTCCGTTAATCCCATATACAACTCGATCCAGTCCGGCGTAATCCTTTACCACCCGGACCTCCCGGTATCCGTTTTCCTCCATAAGCCGGCTGACCGCCTCTCCCTGATCATATCCGATCTCGAAATACAGACTGCCGCCATGTGTCAGATACCTGTCCGCCTGCGATATGATTTCCCTGTAAAAAAATAATCCGTCCGGTCCGCCGTCAAGTGCCATCACCGGCTCATGATCACGTACCTCCGGCATCAGTGATGCAATCACATCCCGGCAGATATAAGGCGGATTGGATACCACAATATCAAAGATACCCTCCACCTTTTCAAATAAATCACTCTTGATAAACCTTGCACGATTGTCCAGACGGAATCTTTCCGCATTTTCTTTTGCTACGGCAAGCGCCTCGTCTGACAGATCGGTTCCCGTTCCCTGACAGTCATTGGAATAATGAAGCAGCGACAACAGAATGCATCCGCTTCCGGTACAAAGGTCCAAAATCCGCATCCCGTCGAAAAGTCCCCGCATAACCTCCTCCACCAGAATTTCAGTATCCTGTCTTGGAATCAGTACATGCTCATTGACATAAAAAGAAAGCCCCATGAATTCTTGATTGTGCAGCATATGCTGCAAAGGGATATGTTTCGCACGTTTCTCAACATAAGCCTTGTAGCAGGCAGACGCAATATCATCCAAAGGGCGGTTTCCGTGAACCAGCAGGTCGTTGCGGTTTGTATGACAGACATATTCCAATAGCAGCCTGGCATCCAATGCTGCGTCCGAGATCCGCCGTTCTTCTAACTGCTTTTTACCCCAATCATATGCTTCCTGATAGGTCATTGCATTTCTCCGTCACGAACCTCTGTTCCGCTCTGCTGCTCCATGATAAGCAGTTCTCTCTCCGAAAGAAGATCGTCGTCATCTTCCTCATCTTCTTCGTTATTCTCTTCGGAATAGCTGTCCTGTGCATCCACATCCAAATCAAAATTCGTTTTCAGGAATTCCTTCCAGTCAAAAACAGCTTCCACCGACTTAATGGCTACCTCCACCATATCCCGGTCCGGTTCTCTTGTAGTCAATCTCTGCAGCAGCAGCCCCGGCGCAGACAGAATGCGCACCAGAATATTGTCATATTTTCCGGCCAGCCGAATCAGTTCATAAGAAATTCCGGCCACAACAGGAATTAATGCAATCCTGAGAATCAGACGATATACAGGATTTGACACCCTGATAAAGAAGAACAAAATAATGCTGACCAGCATAACAAAAAGCAAAAAGCTGGTACCGCATCTTCTATGCTGCTTGGAGCTTCTCATCACATTATCCACGGTCAGTTCTCTGCCCCGCTCCAGACAATTGATGCATTTATGCTCCGCTCCGTGATACATATAAACCCTGCGAATATCTTTCATGAGAGAAATCAGTATCACATACAGCAGGAAAATAGCGATACGAATTCCTCCTTCTATAATATTCAGCAGAGATACGTTTCTGACAAAACGGTCAAACAAAGACGAAAGATAATAAGGCAGCACAATAAAAATTGCAACGGACAGCGCCACGGACAACACCATAGTAAGTCCCATAAAGATCTTTTCCGCTTTATCCTTAAAAACCTTGTTCATGACCCGATCGGTTTTGGTCTCCTGCGCTTCCTCGTCTTCATAAAAGCCGGCAGAAAAATTTAAGGACTTCATTCCCAACGAAAGAGAATCAATAAAATTAAAAACGCCTCTGATAAACGGTATCTTTTTTAATACACTGTCATGCAGAATTCCGGCGAATTCCTGTGTATCCACCACAATTTCTCCACCCGATTTCCTGACGGCAACCGCATAAAGATCCCTGTTTTTCATCATAACGCCTTCCAGAACTGCCTGTCCGCCAATTCCGGAATAACATGTTTTTCTTTTCTTTTTTCTCAAAATAAAGCCTCCGTAATTAAAATAAGGTTGAGATAAAAATACCTCAACCCTATCTGTACTGCTCTGCTTATTGGTTTACAACACCGTATTTCCTGTTGAACTTATCAATACGTCCACGAGCCTGAGCTGCTTTCTGCTGGCCTGTGTAGAATGAATGGCACTTGGAACATACTTCTACGTGGATCTCCGGCTTTGTAGATCCTGTTACGAATGTATTTCCGCAGTTACAGGTTACGGTTGCCTGATAATATTCAGGATGGATTCCTTCTCTCATGTCTTTCACCTCTCTATACTACTTAATAACTGAATTAGCTCATCTTTTCATAAACAGCTTTCTAAGCATATCATAGAAAGAGTGCGGATGCAAGTGTTTTTTACAATTCGATCAGATAAATTTGTAGGTTTACAATATGATCGGATATATTTTTATGATCCTATCAGATAAATTTCATTTTTTTCACCATCTGAACAAATTCATAATTATTTCTGGTTTTCGCAAACAGATCCAATATCCTGTCAACCGCTTCCTCCGGTTTTAATCCGTTGAGTGCCTTACGGATGATATTGATTGCCTCCAGTTCTTCTCTGGAAAGCAGCAAATCCTCCCGTCTGGTTCCCGACTTCGGAATATCGATTGCCGGAAATACGCGCTTCTCCGAAAGCTTACGATCCAGTACCATTTCCATATTGCCGGTACCCTTGAATTCTTCGTAAACCACGTCATCCATCTTACTTCCGGTTTCTACGAGCGCTGTGGCTAGTATCGTCAGGCTTCCTCCTTCACGCATGTTTCTGGCTGCGCCGAAAAATCTCTTCGGCATGTGAAGCGCCGCCGGGTCAAGACCGCCGGACAACGTTCTTCCTGACGGCGGAACCGTCAGGTTGTAGGCTCTGGTCAATCTGGTAATGGAATCAAGCAGAATCATAACGTCCTTTTTGGATTCTACCAGTCGTTTTGCCCTTTCGATTACCATTTCGGACACACGTTTATGATGCTCCGGAAGTTCATCAAAAGTGGAATAGATTACTTCCACATTCGGTCCTTCAATCGCTTCTTTAATATCCGTTACTTCTTCCGGACGCTCATCGATCAGCAGAATGATCAAATGTACCTCGGGAGAATTCTTCTTGATTGACTTGGCTACTTCCTTTAATAAGGTGGTTTTGCCTGCTTTGGGCGGCGATACAATCATACCGCGCTGTCCTTTTCCGACAGGGCTCATCAAATCCATAATTCTCATTGCAACAGAAGCGCCGGCGGTTTCAAGCTTTAATCTCTGCTCCGGGAAAATGGGCGTCATATCCTCAAATGCCGTTCTCCGCGCAATGACTTCCGGCGGCATTCCGTTAATCTTCTTTACATATAGAAGCGCACTGAATTTTTCATTCTGTGTCTTTACCCTGGTATTACCGTCCACAATGTCTCCGGTCTTTAAATTAAAACGCCGGATCTGGCTCGGTGCCACATAAACATCATCTTCACCGGGCAGATAATTGGCGCAGCGGATAAATCCATATCCATCCGGCATGACCTCTAAAATGCCATGTGCGGCAATCCCGCTGTCAAGCTCCTGCGGAAATTCCTTCTCGGGCGTTTCCGGCTTCGGTGTCCCGGATTTCGTAAGCACGGGCTTGGGTTCTACGTCCTTTCCCTCCGACTTATCCTTTTCATCCTGCTTTAGCATTGCTTCGATCAGCTCTGCTTTTTTCATTGTAAAGACACCCTTCATTCCTCTTGTTTTTGCAATTTCCTTTAAATCGGCAAGTGCAAGTGATTCATACTTTTCTCTCATACGTTACCTTTCTTTATATATTATTTCTTCTATTGTTTTCTATCGATAATGAACTTGACCCATTGATCTCCCATTCTCCATGTTTCAAATCCATTATTTCATTCACAAAAAAACTGCATGCATCTGATTTTTCCTGTTCCCATTCAATATTCATAATATATAACACAATCCGGGTAATTTTCAGAATCCTATTTTCAGAACAGACGCTCTGCGCATCATAAAGCTCTCTTCCATATAAATATAGGTCGTTTGATATTCGATTTAACAGATAGGTTTCTCGATAGCTCTATTTTACAACACTCCGGACAAAATAGGAAGTTTTTTTTCAATAATTCACAGCGATTTTTTATTTTTGCCAGCTGCAAACCATCTTGTAATCGTTTCCCATTTAGGATACAATGCTTCTGTAATATGAACAATCCTTTGACACCTGTTCAAAATAAAAACGTTTCAAAATGGAGGTTGGCATGACAACGAATGAAAAAGCACTGAAGCTTCACGAGGAATGGAACGGAAAACTGGAAACCGTTTCCAAAACTCCCGTTAAATCAAGAGAAGATTTATCTCTGGCATATACTCCCGGCGTAGCGGAACCCTGCAAAGTAATCGCAAAGGACAAGGAAGCGGCATATACCTATACCTGGAAATCCAATACCGTAGCGGTGGTATCCGACGGTTCAGCGGTACTTGGCCTGGGGAATATCGGTCCCTATGCGGCTATGCCCGTTATGGAAGGAAAGGCCGTTCTGTTCAAGGAATTCGGCGGCGTGAATGCAGTTCCCATTTGTCTTAACACACAGGACACAGAAGAAATCATCAAGGCCGTTACCTATCTGGCTCCCGGCTTTGGCGGAATCAACCTTGAAGATATCAGTGCGCCCAGATGCTTTGAAATCGAAGAACGTCTGAAAAGCATTCTGGACATTCCCGTGTTTCATGACGACCAGCACGGAACCGCTATCGTGGTCCTTGCCGGTATCATCAACGCCCTTAAAGTTGTAGGTAAGAAAAAAGAGGACTGTAAGGTCGTCGTAAACGGCGCCGGAAGCGCCGGCGTAGCCATTACAAAGCTTTTAATCACCTATGGTTTTCAAAATGTGATTATGTGCGATAAGGTCGGGATTGTTTCCAAATCTACAGAGGGGCTGAACTGGATGCAGCAGAAAATGACAACGATCACCAATCCCAATAACGAGACCGGCTCTCTGGCGGATGCCTTAAAGGGTGCGGACATTTTCATCGGAGTATCCGCTCCCGGAATCGTAACACAGGAAATGGTTGCCTCCATGAATCATGACTCAATCCTGTTTGCCATGGCAAACCCGGTTCCCGAGATCATGCCGGATGCTGCCAAAGCAGCCGGTGCGCGTGTGGTCGGCACAGGCCGCTCCGATTTTCCGAATCAGGTCAACAATGTGATTGCCTTTCCGGGCATCTTTAAGGGCGCACTGGAGGGCCGTGCAGCACAGATCACGGAAGAAATGAAGCTGGCTGCCGCTACTGCCATTGCAGCGCTTGTTCCCGATGCTGAATTAAACGAAAACTATATCCTGCCCGAGGCCTTTCATCCCCAAGTGGCCGAGGTAGTCGCCGAGGCGGTAAAATCTCATATTAAAAGATCATCATAAGTTATATATGCAGTTTCTGCATGCAATACTGCCGGAGGAACAGCGGTAAATACTGCTAAACAGCAATGACACGATATCAATCCTTTTCTGACTACTGTCAGAGAACCTATCATGAGAAATTATATAAAATAGCGATCAATGCAGGCATGACCTGTCCGAACCGTGACGGAACAAAGGATACCCGCGGCTGTATCTTTTGTTCCGCCGGGGGCAGCGGTGATTTTGCCGTTTCCGGTTCCTGCTCCATCAGGGAGCAGATCAGACGGGGACGGCTTTTATTGTCAGGAAAGTATGCGGGCAGGCGGTTTATCGCCTACTATCAGGCTTTTTCCAATACCTATGCCCCAAAAGACAGACTTCTCTCCCTCTACACGCAGGCTCTGTCGCAGCCGGAGATTGCAGGGATTTCCGTCGCGACCAGACCGGATTGTATTTCTCCGGGCGTGCTTGCCGTGTTAGATACCTGTATGAGGCAATTTCCGGATAAATTTATCTGGATTGAGCTTGGGCTGCAGACCTGTCATGAGAAAACGGCCGACTATATCCGCAGATGCTACCCAAACAGTGTATTTGAAAAAGCTATGGCGGATTTGACCGCCCATCATATCCCGGTCATTGTCCACGTCATTCTGGGACTCCCCGGAGAAACGCCGCAGGATATGTATGAAACCATCCAATATATAAACCGATTTCACCCCTTTGGCGTCAAGCTTCAGCTGCTGCATGTCCTAAAGCATACGGATCTTGCCGCGGATTATCTTTCCGGGCAATTCCGGGTGCTGACAAAGGAAGAATATATCCAAATCGCAGCGCACTGTCTGGAGCTGCTGTCTCCGGAGATCATTATACACAGAATCACGGGCGACGGTCCGAAAAATCTACTGCTGGCGCCGGCATGGAGCACCGACAAAAAAGGAGTGCTGAATGCACTTCATCATTATTTAAAGGAACAAAATATCATACAGGGGAGCTGCTTATGTGAAAAATCACACTGATGCGCTGATTTTTCACACGCGAATTTATTCGCATTGGCTATATTGTTTTTGAGCGAAATCAAATAGCTTTGACGGCAGACGCAAATTTGAGATTTGCAATCTTACTTTAGTAAGATTTTGCCTCTTTTCGACAAGTCGCTCAGAAACGGAGATTATCATGAATAATGAAGCAATGACACTTTACAGACTGATTATACTGCATATGCTGAGCAAGGCTGCTTATCCGCTTTCCGGCGCACAGATTGCAGATTTCATTTTATATAAGGAATATACCAACTTTATGACTCTGCAACAGGTGCTGTCCGATCTGACAGAGGATTCCTTTCTCTCTGCCGCCACTATGGGGAACCGCACATTGTATACCATTACACAGGAGGGACTTAAGACTCTTTCCTTTTTTGATAACCGCCTGCAGGACAGTATCAAAGCCGATATTGCAGAATATCTGGAAAGTCATGAAATTCAAATCCGCAGCGAACTGTCCATCCTGACCAACTATGACAAAAATGCAAACGGTGAGTATGTGGCGGAGCTGATCGCAAAGGACGGAGAAAATGATCTGGTTCACATCGAAATAACCGTACCCACTGCAGCATTTGCACAAACTGTCTGTCAAAACTGGAAGGAAAAAAGTCAGGATATTTACCAATACCTGGTAAAAGAACTCTTTTAGGTATCTTGTATCTCATTGAAATCCAACATCTCGTGAATCACGCGTCCGTCCGTATCAGGGAGCTTGAGTCCCATAATCCTTGCCAGCGTGGGGGCTTCATCCCACAAACGCATCGGCCCGGGCCTTGCACCTTTTTTTACGCCATATCCGCTCATTGCAAAAAAGGTTTCATAATCCGGCAAATCCGGCAGATATCCATGGGTCGCCAGCATTTTATGGTTTTGAAGTTCATCGACTTTTCTGGTCAACACCTCCGTATCATCCAGAAAGTAAAAGCCCTCTTTTGCCTCCAACATTATGACACATTCATCATCCGCTCCCATAAGGGCAGCCTCGTCACCTGTGAAAGCCCTTGAAATTGGTCCGTTTTCCTGATCTGACATTTCCTTAAAAAGCTTTATCAGCTTTTGTGTCATATCCTGTGTCAGCTGTTTATCACATCGGATTGCGGGGTTCAAATAGATATAGCAGGAGCCGTCACAATTTTTTGCCACCGCCTGATAGGAGGTAATTCTGCCGTCTTGACAGGACAGCATTCCCTGTTCCTTGAGTACATAGTTCGGATAAAAAACCGTATCGCAGCTTTTCTGGCAATGATCTCCAAATACCACCACAGTCGTATCCTCCATACTATGACATTCGCCCGCTTTGGTCTCCCGAAGCGCCTGCAAAATTTCTCCCAGCTTCCGATCCAGCCTTTTTAATGCACATCCGATCTCGGGATGATCCAGCCCCAGCTTGTGCCGGTTGCTGTCCACATCCAGAAAATGTACCATAACCAGTTCCGGATTATATTTGCGGATCGTATACAATACGGATTTTTGCAGAAAATCATCCAGCTCCGGCTGCCTGACACCCTTGAGCAGTCCCCTTGCATACGGCATCAGACGCAGCTCATATCCAAAGGAGCCGTTCTTCAGCATTTCCAAAATCTGATTCTGTCCCTTCCCGTAAGCATGAATTTCCGGCAGATTATACTTAATATATTTACTCTTTCCCGTTACCGGCCAGAGCAGCGTACAGACTCTGTCCCCTCTCTTTGCCGCAGCCTCATACAATGTCGCAGCGCGGATCAGGCTTGCATCACTGTTCCAGTCCGGGTTCTCCTTCCGGGGCTGAAGCTTTGTATTATTCACTATGCCGTGCCGATTGGGCTTTCTCCCTGTAATCATGCTGGTATGTGCCGGATAAGTCAGGGAAGGATATACACTCTGTACCTGATTACAATATGCTCCCTGTTCGATCAGCTTCTGTAAATTCGGCATCATACTCAAATTCTTTAAATCCCTGGCTCCTACGGCGTCAAAGGACAATATCATCATTCTGCGTTTTCTTCTTTTTGCTTCAACCACTTCATATGCTCCTTGATTTTCTGTTCATAACCGTTTCCGTCCGGTCTGTAAAATTCTTTCCCGCTCAGTTCATAGGGAAGATACTGCTGCTCCACATAATGCTTCGCATAAGCATGCGCATACTGATAACCTGTCCCATGTCCCAATTTTCCCGCTCCCTTATAATGTGCATCCTGCAAATGTGCGGGAATCGGCAGATTCCCGGTTTCTTCCACAGTCCGCATTGCTTCTTCTATCGCCTTGATACAGGCATCGCTCTTCGGCGCGCATGCCACATAAATTGCGGCCTCCGATAAAATAAGCTGCGCTTCCGGCATACCGATTCTCTCTACGGCCTGCGATGCGCTGACTGCTACAGTCAATGCATTCGGATCCGCGGTTCCCACGTCCTCCGCCGCACAAATCATGATTCTTCGGGCAATAAACGTAATGCTCTCTCCGGCATACAGCATCTTTGCAAGATAATAAACCGCTGCATCGGGATCCGAGCCCCGCATACTCTTTATAAAAGCGGAAATTGTATCATAATGATTATCCCCTGTTTTATCATATCGAATCATGCGCTTTTGGATACATTCCTGTGCAACCTCACAGGTAATATGAATCTTTCCGTCTTTGTCACGCTCTGTGGTCATAATCCCAAGCTCCACTGCATTGAGCGCATGCCTGGCATCCCCGCCGGACAGCTGCGCCAGAAATTCCAGCGCATCCTTCTCGATCACCGCATCATAAGCGCCCATTCCGCGTTCTTTGTCATAAACCGCGCGCAGAATCAGGGTCTTGATATCTTCCTGACTCAGCGGCTTCAGTTCGAAAACAATGGATCTGGATATCAAGGCACTATTTACCTCAAAATAGGGATTTTCCGTTGTGGCGCCGATCAGCACAAGTGTTCCGTCCTCCACAAAAGGTAATAGGTAGTCCTGCTGCCCCTTATGAAATCTGTGTATCTCATCAATGAACAAAATCGTTTTTTTGCCATACATAGCCTGTACCTCTTTTGCTTTGGCTACGACCTCTTCCATATCTTTTTTACCCGCTACCGTTGCATTGATCTGCATAAACTCCGCACTGGTCGTATTGGCAATGACTTTGGCAAGCGTGGTTTTTCCGGTTCCGGGCGGTCCATATAAAATAATGGAACTAAGCTTATCCGCTGAGATCGCACGGTACAGCAGCTTATCCTTTCCTATGATATGCTGCTGTCCTACCATCTCATCCAACGTCCTCGGCCTGATTCTGGCCGCAAGCGGCGACTCCTTTTCCATATTTTTTTCCCTCATATAAGAAAAAAGATCCATATTGTCCATAATATTCCCCGTTTCTGAGCGACCTGCCGTGAAGATGCAAAATCTTACCAAAGTAAGATTGCAAATCTCAAGTTTACTCCATGATAATCTCATCCACTGTAACAAACTCATATCCCTGCTCGGTCAGGATATCGATAATCCTAAGCGCCGCTTCCACCGAGCTTGCATAACAGTCATGCAGCAGAATAATCCCATTCTCCTCCGCTGCCTTCGTAACTCTGTTAATTACGGTATCCGCATTGGAGGTACACCAGTCCCTTGGATCAATCGTCCATAAAACCGGAAGCATATTCAGCTTTTTCTCATACTTTGTGTCCCACACTCCAAAAGGCGGTCTGACATATTCTGTATGCTCTCCTGTGATTTCGAAAATCAGCGCATCCGTTTTCTGTAATTCCAGCTCAAACGCATCCGCATCCCGCTCCGTCAGCTGCATATGCGTATAGGTATGATTTCCGATCAAATGTCCGTCCTCATGCATCGTTTTTACAATTTCCGGATAAGCCTCTGCATTCTGCCCCATCAGGAAAAAAGTAGCATGCACGCCCCGCTCACGCAAACCGTCTAAAAGCTTTGGCGTATAGGACGGATTCGGCCCGTCGTCAAAGGTAATCGCAATTTTCCTGACGGTCACCTGATCTTGCATAGCGGCATCCGCCGTAATCTGTTCCGCCTCCTGCAGTTCCATATATTTCTCCTCATTTCCTCTCCGATATTCACAGATAACCATAAAAGCCATGATCAAATCCAAGGAAAGCACAAACAGAACGCTTCTTTTGTTCCTTCCCGTCTTTCTGTGTTCTTGATCAATATATCCCAATCCCGATGTTTCCTTCCCGGCCGCAGTGCATCCCATAACACTGCGTATTCCAACATATCTATATATTTTATGCGCCGGACAGCAAAAGAAACACCCCATAAAACGGATAACCAACCCCTCCCGGCTGTCCGTCTTAAAAATTCAGATGTGCCAGAAACCTTTGCTGAAACTCTGCTTCTTCAGCAAGATTGATTACGGTACTGTTATCCTGCACCTCCTGAAAAAGCTCATAAAAGGAACTTCCCTCCTCCAGCTTCCTTCCAATCATCCCGGCACCGGCAAGTGCGCTGTTTCCGACAGCCTTAATTTTTCCACGAAAGCCCTCCGGCAAAAGTCCGATTCTGATTGCGCTTTCCGGGTCCAGATAATATCCAAAGCCTCCCGCCAGATAAATCGTTTCTACCTGCGTTTCGCTGATTCCATATTGCTTCAGTAAAATACCGATTCCGGCAGAAACAGCCGCCTTCGCCTTCTGCAATTCCCGGATATCCTGATTGGTAATCCGTACGCCCTCCCTGTAGATTCCTTCTGAAAAATAAGGCTCGCTGAAAAGTCCGGTTTCATCCAGAATTCCTTCCTTCAGCAGCTGTGCAGTAATCCGGATCAGATCCGCCCCCATCATCTGGGAGGAAATACCGCCTTCGAAAGCCGGGCCTGCCGCCGTCGCCGTGCATAACAGCTTTCCCTTCCTGCCAAGCACCATCTCTCCGTTGGTCCCAAGATCCAGCAGCAGCTGATCACATTCTGATGTCTGCATCTCCTGAGCCAGAATTCCCGCTGTAATATCGCCGCCCACAAAGGCCGACAGTCCTGGAATCAGGTATGCCTTGATTCCGCCCAGTTCCAGCTCGGCGGCCCGGGTGTCCGCCGGCGTAAACGGATAAGAGCCCAATACCTCAACCGGAAGCCTTCTTAAGATATAATTCATAGTGGTATTTCCCGCAATTACCATATAATCCGGACGTCTGCCGCATTGTCCGGTAAGACTGGAAATACCCTCCATGATACATGCTCTGATCTGATCCGACATTTCCCGTAAATGTCCCTGCATTCCCGCCGAAATTCTGGAAGCCACATCCGCGCCAAAGCTCCTTTGCGGATTCATCGCGGCATACGAGCCCAATTTTTTCTCTCCCTGAACCGCCTGCATAGCTACGGTCGTAGTTCCGATGTCCACGATCACATAATATCTCTCATCGCATTGATCAAAAGCACCCTTCGGTTCATCCATGATGACATCCGGAAGTCTGACCGGTTCTATATGAAGCTCTATCTCTGCAGCGCTTCGTACGCAGTGCCTGCAGGCCAGCCGGTAGCCTCCGCGTAATTCCTCCGCCGATAACAACACGCGTTCGTTGCTTGTCGGCAGCGGGGCGGGCGACAGAAAACGCAACCTGCATTTTCCGCAGGTACCGTTACCGCTGCAATCCCGCAAATAGCAGCCGTTTTTCTTAAGCGCCCTTAACAGATTCTCACCTTTTTCCACAGTCAGCTTGCGGTTACTGATAGAATCCCTCTGATGAAATTTTCCGTGCACAATGATTTCTACCGTTTCAGACAAATTGATTTTTCTCCCTGTCATAATGATAATTGATTCGGGACAGCCTGCTCACAATCTGCTCCTGATCCTCCTCCAAATCCTCGCACATTACCTCCAGACTTTCATAAAAATCTCTAAGCTTTACATTTACTGCGCTGAGCAGCATAACCGGGTCCTGTGGCAGCATTTTTCTTCCTCCGCTTCTTTATTTTGTATTCGGCTGCATGCACACCTGCATTGCATACATATCTGTATGCAGATCACAGCCTTATGTCTTCCTCTCCGAATCCGCAGCTTCTAACATTGAGTATACCACTGAATGCGCAAAATAAAAACCTCTGCATATATTAGAAGTAATCCTATTTGCAGAGGCTTATTTTATGCAAAAACAACCAATTCGTGCAGCTGCCGATTTACCGGACACAGGTAATCTGACAATCAATGTTACATCAACGATAGGCCTGATTCCCATTGAAAATGCCACCATCACCATCCGTGCATCCGGCGTAACAGACAGCATCATAGAAGAAATCAGCACCAATGATTCCGGTCAAAGCGAAACCATAGAACTGCCCGCGCCGCCCTTTGATTACAGTCAGGAACCAAACTCCAGCCAGCCTTATGCCAATTATGACATTACCGTTACAGCGCCCGGTTATGAGCCGACGGTCATAAACGGAACGGAAATCCTTCCCGATGTGACGGCCGTCCAGCCGGTAGAATTAACCCCCGTGGAAACCGGCACCGCAGAAGAGGATATTACCATTTTCCCGCATACGCTCTACGCGGAATATCCCCCTAAAATTCCGGAAGCCGAAATCAAGCCCATGGATGAATCCGGCAGTATCGTTTTGAGCCGCGTCGTCATACCGGAATACATTGTGGTGCATGACGGCCCCCCAAACGATTCGAGCGCCAGAAACTTTTATGTTCCATATACCGATTACATTAAAAATGTCGTGTCCTCCGAAATATACGCCACTTGGCCGGAAAGCACCATTTATGCCAATACCCTGGCGATTCTGAGTTTTACATTAAATAGGGTTTATACGGAATGGTACCGCAGCAAGGGCTATAATTTTACAATCACCAACTCCACAGCCTATGATCAGAAATGGATTTATGGCAGAAACGTTTACGAAAATATTGACCGGATTGTAGACAGTATTTTCAACAATTTTCTGTCGCGTCCCGGCGTCAGACAGCCGATTCTGACCTCCTATTGCGACGGAAACCGCACCACCTGCGACGGACTGTCGCAATGGGGCTCCAAATATCTGGGGGATCAGAATTACAGTGCTATTGATATTATTCACTATTATTACGGAAATGATATGTATATCAATTCCACGACATCCGTCTCCGGTATTCCCTCCTCCTGGCCCGGCTACAATCTGGGTATAGGCGCCTCCGGACAAAAGGTACAGCAATTGCAGGAGCAATTAAACCGTATTGCCAGAAATTATCCTGCCATACCCACGATTGTTGCAGACGGTATCTATGGTACCAACACCTCCAACGCTGTCAAAGCCTTTCAGCGCATCTTTGGGCTCCCCCAAAGCGGTATCACGGATTACCCGACCTGGTATAAAATTTCCCAGATCTACGTCGGTGTGAGCAGAATTGCAGAACCCGGAACCTGAGGTCAATACAAAATCCCGGTATGACTCAAAAATCATTTTTATGTTTCTAAGTCATAACCGGGATTTTGGGATCGCTGACTCTCCACATTCGTCAGTCTTTAGCTTTGAATCGTGTCGCTTACCTCTTTTTCCACCGCATCAAAATCATAGTCCTTCCCGGGCAGAATTGCATTCAGGATAATGCCCACCAGGGAGCCGACTGCCAGACCGCTTAAGGAAATCGTGACATCCCCTGCGGAAAATGCAATGGAGCCTGCAGCGGAGTAATTGATACCGATGGATAAAACTAAAATCAAGGCTGCAATCAGCACATTACGGCTCTTGGTAAAATCGCATTTGGATTCCACTACATTTCGTACGCCGACCGCGGAAATCATACCGTACAGCACCAGTGAAACACCGCCCATGGTGGCAGCCGGCATACACTCGATCAAAGCCGCGATCTTCGGACAGAAAGAAATCAGAATCGCAAAATAAGCAGCCAGACGGACAACAAGCGGATCAAATACCCTTGTCAGAGTAAGTACGCCCGTGTTCTCGCCATAAGTAGTATTGGCAGGTGCACCGAACAGGGAGGCCAGAATCGTAGCAAGACCATCGCCAAGCAAAGTCCTGTGCAATCCCGGGTCCTTAATATAATTCCTGCCTACCGTGGAGGAAATTGCAGAGATATCTCCGATATGCTCTACCACGGTTGCAAGTGCAATCGGAACGATCGTAATAATTGCCGTAAGGATCAGCGAGGTATCCGGATTTTGAAATACCGCTAAGACAGTCTGATCATAATGAATCGGCAGACCAATCCATGCGGCATCTTTGACCGGGGAAAAATCCACCTTACCGGCAATAGCCGCCGCTGCATAGGAAACAACCACACCAAGGATAATCGGTATAATCCTAATCATGCCCCTTCCCCAGATATTGCAGACAACCACAACAGCAATCGCAATCACAGCAATCCACCAGTTTACGGCACAATTATCAATGGCGGATTTGGACAGATTCAGTCCGATCGCAATGATAATAGGACCTGTTACAATGGGAGGGAAAAATTTCATAACCCTGCCGGAACCAAAAGCTTTGATGAAAGCCGCCAGAATCAGATAAATCAGCCCTGCACATACAACGCCGAGACATGCATACGGCAAAAGCTCAGGCTCTTTGTTCGGAGCAATTGCCCAATAGCCTGCCAGAAACGCAAAAGAAGAACCAAGGAATGCAGGTACCTTCCCTTTGGACAGGAAATGGAACAGAAGCGTTCCCAGACCGGCAAATAACAGCGTCGTCGAAACATTCAATCCCGTCAGGGCCGGCACCAGCACGGTTGCACCAAACATGGCGAACATATGCTGAATTCCCAAAATGGCCATCTTGCCGCCGCCAAGCTTACGGGCATCATAAATTGCCTGCGTACCTACGACAATTTTTTCTTTACTCATAGTACTCTCTCCTCTCTCTTTATCTATAGTGTTGCCAAAATCCCTGCTACTAACTATAAAATAGATGTTCGCACTCCGTCAATAGCGAATCCGGACAATATCATTGTATTTTTTCCGAAAACAGGATAAACTGGAATCAAGTCATACATTGACCTGCTTTGATGATTCACATTATGTGGCAATTGCGAAACTCACTGAATTTTGTTGAAATTGCAAAAATGATAGAAACAACACAGACACGCTTGCGCTCCGTTTCAGGCGTAACGAACACTAGGCTCGACAGAACCTCGCCAAGTGCCGACGCCTTCAAAGGGTCTGCTTATGTTTCTATAATTTGCACAATTAACGCAATGCTTTGATGAGTTTCGCAATTGCCTAGATTCACATTATGAATAGAAAGGAACTGATTTATGAAAGAACAATTATATACAATTCCTCTAAATGACGCTTTCCACGCAAACGACGAATGCCCTTTCTGTTATATAGAGCGGAATGTGGAACAGGATCTGCTTGATTTCGTTCTGGGCTCCGGAGCCTCTTATATGGAAAGCGACGTCCGCTCCGATACGGACAAGGCGGGCTTTTGCCGTGCGCATTTTAAAAAGATGTTCGACTATGGCAATACGCTCGGAAACGGATGGATTTTGAAGACACATTACATGCAGATCCGCAAGGAGCTGGAGCAGCAGACCAAGCATTTTACGCCTTCCAAAGCCTCCATCCTGACAAAGATGAAAAAGCCCTCCGAATCAGGCTGCAATTCCATCTCAAAATGGGTGAGGGAAAAAGAGCAGTCATGCTACATATGTAACCGTTTTTCGCAAATGTATGACCGCTATCTGGATACCTTCTTTTATATGTACAAAAATGACGAGAAGTTCCGCGATACTTTTACTCACGGAAAGGGCTTTTGCCTGACTCATTTCGGAGATCTGTGCGAGGAAGCGGACAACAAACTTTCAGATAAGGAAAAGACTGAGTTCTACAGAATTTTATTTGAACGCATGAATACCAACATGGCTCGTCTGCAGGAAGATGTGAACTGGCTCATTGAGAAATTTGACTATCTCCATAAGGACGATGACTGGAAAGACAGTAAGGATGCCGTTCAGCGGGGTATGCAGAAGCTCAAAGGCGGTTACCCGGCCGATCCCGTTTATAAGCAGTCAAAATAATCCCTCTCGGATTCGGGCAAAGCGCTGCCAAATCCGCCGGCATTTACATAGGACATGAAGCTTTGGCCGGAAAAACAAACATGTGCTGCCGGGTTAATGATCCCGGCAGCACATTCATATCATGATGATTGATTGGCTGCTTCGATTTTAGCCGCCAGTTCCTCCAGATACATCCATCAATCCATTTTTTCGTCCAGACGCCCCTGTATTTCTTCTTTTTCCGCTGTCAGCTCGGTCAGACGCAAGTAGCTGCTGGTACAGACCGCCATCTCATCGTCCAGCTGCTTTAACCGCTCCTCCAAGGCTGCGATATCCGCCTCAATCGTTTCGTATTCCCGCTGCTCCCGATAGGTAAATTTCACTTTCTTTTCATGCTTCCACGTCGAAATACTTTTAGATGCGGAATCGGCATTTTCTTTCCCTGATGCGGATGCCTTTCCCTTCCGTCCTGCGCCTTCCGGTCCTGACCGCGCATTCCGGTCTGCGGTTTTTCCTTCTTCTAAGGTTTCGTCAGACTCAAACGCTTTCCTGATCCGATAATCCGTATAATTGCCTTCATATTGGCGGATCTGTCCGTCTCCCTCAAATGCAAAAATCCGCTTTGCCATACGATCCAGAAAATGTAAGGTAGCCGTAAGATGGTAATCAAGAACAAATGGCAGCTGCCGCGCAGGATTGGCTACAATTATTATATGGTGGGCTAGGAGGCTATCTGAAACGTCTCCAGCCCGCACAGCGGTATTGATGGGAATTCATGGCCTGCTAAACAAAATGCCTGTCCAGACTCCTGATTTTGGAATCTGTACAGGCATTTTCCATATGTCCATTTCTCTGTTCATGGTTTTTTATGTGTTGGCTCTAGGGCATTCTGGAAATGATATGCTCTATTTCCTCCGCTTTCCCTTGCCATGCACCGTTTGAGGCGCACCCTTCCCCCGCCGGCTGGACGCGCTTTTCAAGTGCTTCGACTTTTTTAACACCGAGATCAGCGTCGTAAATTCCTCCTGCGTCAGCTTGCCGTAGTCAATGCCAAGCTGGGCACAGAATACCCGCACCTGCTTTTCCTGGTCGCTCCCCTCAAAGTGGATCGCCTCATCGAGCGATTGTTTCGCCTGTTCTGTGCCGGAGCTGTCCGCCGTGGTGCGGTCCTTTTTATGCTCCTCCCGGATGTCCCGGAGAATCCTGTCCATGTCCTCGTGCATCAGATGGCTGAAATATTCGTCCTCCTGTATCTGCGCAGCCTGCAAGGTGCGCAGGTGAAGGTCGTCCTCATCGGGGGCATATTTTTCAATCACCGCCTGCCGGACAGCCTCCAGAAGGGCGTTCAAGTCCTGAATCCGCATGCTGGCGATGCGGTCAACGTAAATCTCCATGTCCACCATCAGCCGCCGGAAATCCACATGGGAAATCAGCTCGCTCAGGAGGCGGCTGTTGATCTTTCCGCTTTTCAGTACGTCTATTGCGTCATCACTCAAATGCAGCTCATCAAGGGCCGTGTTTGGGTGTCTTTTGTTTTCTGTCAGCCCGAGTAGGAAGTCGGTGGACACGCCATAAAACTCTGCCAGCCTCACCACGGCGTAGTGGTTCATGCCCCCGGCATCGTCCGACTCATATTTGCCCAAGGCGGATTTTGACAGCCCGGTCTGCTCAGCCACGTCCTCAAGCCGCAGACGGCGGTTCGTCCTCATGTCCTTCAATCGTTCCCCTATCGTCAGTTCGCGGTACATACTCGCTCCTCCAAGCTTCTGTTTTTAAAAGGATGCCCCACGCCCATTCCGAGAGCGTGGATTTTTTGTGTTTTCAGTGCCTTTTCCATCTTTTCGGACATACGGGAGCGGGCGTGTTTTTTCGCTACAATGTATTTGTATCAAGCAAACGTACCTTGAAAACCGCATGACCGTCCGAATGGGATACGCTCCCGACAAGCATTGCCATGACTGCACAGCGCACGAGCGATGCCAATGGAGCAATACGCCGGGGAAAAGCTCCCGGGCAGGAACGACATTCGGGGAGAGCGGCGACCAAAAACACAGGCTCAAATCCCCTCCCGGGAAAATCCGTGAACAATCATTCCATCCAATGCCGTTGCCCTCACGGAACAGCACGGCGCGGGGAAGCGAACGCGGTATCCCATACGGCGTGGCTTTTCACAGTCTCGCAAAATGTCGCGCCGGACAGTGAAAGCCAAAATTCAGCGAGACGTACAGGACTTCACCGACGGGAATTTGAGCGGCAAATTTATCTTGAGGCCACAACGCCCTGCGGCGAATGGAGATTGCCGACCCGCAAACCCATTCTACCACAAGGCAAACAAAAACGGGAGGTATTTATGAAGAAAAGCGAGAACTACAGGAACGAGATCAAGTCCTACATCGTCCGGGCGGGCATGACCATGACCGAGGTCGTCGAGCTTCTTTCCGATGAGTACGGATGGAGCGGCAGCGTCCCCAACCTGTCCGGCAAGCTGCGACGCGGGAGCCTGCGCTATGGCGAGGCCGTGGAGCTGGCGGATGCATTGGGCTATGACATCGTTTGGCAGAAACGGAGGTGATGCAGTATCGCGGGAATGACTTTCGGGTATGTGCGTGTCAGCAGCCGTGATCAAAACGAGGACAGGCAGCTCATCGCCCTGCGGGAGATGGGGGTGCCGGACAAGAACATCTATCTGGACAAGCAGTCCGGCAAGGATTTTGAGCGGCCCGCCTACAGGCGGCTGCTACGAAAACTGAAAAAAGACGACCTGCTCTATGTCAAGAGCATCGACCGCTTGGGGCGGAACTATGAGGAGATACAGAACCAGTGGCGCATCCTCACCAAAGAAAAGGGCGTGGACATCTGCGTGATTGACATGCCCCTCCTGGACACCCGCCGGGGGAAGGATCTTGTGGGGACATTCCTAAGCGATATTGTCCTGCAGGTGCTCTCGTTCGTGGCGGAGAATGAGCGGGTCAATATCCGCCAGCGGCAGGCGGAGGGCATAGCCGCTGCAAAGGCAAGGGGCGTGAAGTTCGGCAAGCCAGCCCTTCCCTATCCCGACAACTTCCATGAGATACACAGGAATTGGCGAGATAAGAAGCTGACGCTCAGAGAAGCAGCTGCTATCTGCGGCTGGCCACAGAGTACTTTCTGGAAAAAAGCCCAGAAATACGAAAAAGCGGAATAAAGAAAATCTGCTCTCAATCCACTAAAGTGTACTTTAGTAAATTCTTCCTGCGTTTAAAATCCATGTCATATTATACACGATAACCCGCCATTTTTAAATACTTTTTCATGCTTTATGACAATATCTGTGATACCGAAAATGGCGGTTTCCAAAAGTACACATTTTGGAATTGTAATAGTAGAGGGAGATATAATGGATAAACTTATTATCATCATTCCAGCTTACAATGAGCGGGATACAATCAGTAATGTCATTGAACAGTGGTATCCGATAGTAGAAAAGACTGGCGCAAACTCACGTTTAGTCATCATAAATGACGGAAGCAGGGATGATACTTATAAAATCATGCGGGAGTTGGCTAAATCAAGGCCGCAATTCGTTCCATTGACAAAGGATAACGGCGGGCATGGCCAGACGGT
>CAYTIH010000016.1:0-46127 GCA_964437825.1 uncultured Clostridium sp.
GAAAAACAAATGCCGCTTCGCGTCGCTTGTTTTTCTTTTGCGCTTATTATATCATGTTCACTCGCAAGCCCGCACCTTCGGTGCTTTATCGTCTGCTTCGCAGACTGCTTGCTCGTTAATAGCGCATGAAAAACAAATGCCGCTTCGCGTCGCTTGTTTTTCTTTTGCGCTTATTATATCATAAATAGTACTTTAGCACCATAAATTCTTGAGAAAAAATACAATACTTTGGATTTTTTGATAAAATTTCTTGAAGAACGACATTATAGTCCATAAACACTACGCTTTCCACTTCTGATTTCTGTAATTGCAGCTTATTGATGGCAACCTCTCCCCGGTATAAATACACTGCACTGATCTGTCTGTCAAGAAAAGTCCTTCCATAAAATTCCAAATCCTTTTTCAGTGTAATATAATCCAGAAATTCCAGATCTTCGGGATTTACCTTAAGTCCCAGTTCTTCCTCCAGCTCCCTGACCGCATCTCCGCACTCAGCCATCGCATGTTCTCCACGGTGCAAGCTTGATTCCGGCAGTGCCGGGGTCTGTATCCATCATAACAAAAATACGGTTTCCGCAAGACTTAACCTTTCAGACCGATGATCCGTTCGTAGGAGGCATCTTTGCAGCTATCCGAATACTTTCAGGATTTCCGAGGCAGATCCGTCTTCACAATGCAGACAAATCCCCCATGGAATTTTGGGTTCCATGGGGGACTTCATCGCTTTATTTCGGTTCCTGATATCCATAAACCGACTGGGCAAAGGCTCCCGTCAGACTATCGATCAGACTTCATTTCTGCATCTGAAAGGTATTGCACTCTGTCTCGCGGCAATGGCAGGCATTGGCGCCTCCGATATCCACATTTGAAGCATGGCATTTGTAGTTGCTGTTATACGTGCACTTACATGCTTCGCAGTCGATGCTGATGGTCTTGCTTGGATGATTCAGAGCGCTCTTATAGCTGTCACGCTTTCTGTCTACAAAGCTTTCACAGCAGGTTTCAGCACTCTTTTCCGCCTGACTTCCTCCCACCATAATATCACCTTTGCTGCAATAATGATCGGAATTGTAGGTACAATTTGTTGCCGCACATTTCAGTTCTGCCATTTTCTTTTCCTCCTGTCACCCTGATTTTTAATACCGGATTCGTAATTTTCATATATCAGATTTCATTCTGATACATGATTAGTGTGACCTCAAAAAAGAAATTCTATTCTCATTTATTCTTAATTACTTTCGCAATAACAATACATCGCCGGAATGAGTATGCCTTTTAGTGCCGCGCGAGGCTCTTTTTCATAAATTTCCAAAAAAATACTGCTTCCAAAACGATCGAAAACGGCCTTCCTGCCCTGTTCCAATAATGCTTCCCTGCCGGGAAGAACCTGTTCCAGCGCAAGCAGTTCGTCGGACCACTCCGGAATCTGATGCCAAATTTTGATTTCGGATATGTCACCGTTTTCGTCATGGAACACCTCCACATACAATTCCATATTTTTTTCCGTGATCTGATGCAGCGGCTTATTTTGATTTACCGCTTTCATATTCAAAAAAGAACGCACCTCCTCCGGATCATGAAATCCCTGTTCTTCTAAATAAGAAAGCAACTCTTCCTGCGAAAGTTTTTTCAGAATATCGGGGTCCAAATCAAGCGCCTCACAAATTCCGATCAATTCCCACGTATCATATGCTGACTGCGCTTTATATATGATTTGCATGGATAAATTGATTCGAAAAGAAAAATCATCTTCATTTAATATCTGTTTGTCGAAAGGGACGCACACCTGATTTTGTATTTCCCAGGTATCTCCCCATAGATCATCCAATGCGGTATATACCTGTTGCAAAGCCTCCTCAGGAATTTCTGTGTCGCTGCCTGCAGCTGCTATGATTCCATGCTGAAACAGGATGCACAGGAAAGTAACGAATAAACCTATCAAATTGTATGCCTTTTTCTTGATCATATGATGAAACTTAATTTTCATTTTTATTCCTATCTCTGCGCCGCTCTTTGTGCATTACAAGTTTGCTGTCAAGCAGCGCACAGACACAAACTTGAGATTGAAAAATTCATTTTTCAATCTTATTCCTATCTCTTACTACAAGTACATGGATTTATTGTATTCTTTTAAGATATACTAATATAAATGCTACTCAAAAAGTGACTCTGTAAAACGTGTTATTCAATGGTACATTAATATTCTTACGATCATGTGTGTGTGCTGTCATTGTGACCACATTATTCGAATCTCTAAAAGAGATAATTCCTACGTGACTGTTATTACTAAATACAATAATGTCACCCACTCCTATGCTGCTTGAACTTATTTGTGAAAATACACCTCTATTAATCATATATGGAACCAAATCAGGCGCATAAGTCCATGTCGTTGATCTGGTAGTAGTATATTGATCCGCGTACCATGTACTATCTTCTGCAAGGCCCGCATAATACAACGCTTGAGAAACAAAGTCCGCACAATCATTGTGTAACAATGCGGAATAATACGGATACATAGAATTATTCCAATATGCTTTGTTTTGCATTCCCGAACAATCTGTTCTGCCACAGTCACATACCGTAGGATTTGATGAATATGCATCAGCATAAACAGCAATATTAGTGCGCTTCTGCATGATATCAGTTGTACTAGCTATGGATGCATAACTCATTCCTTCCATACCGGATTCACATATCCTGATAAGTTTTTCCGCATCTTCTACGCCTTGTTGATATAGTGCTTCCCTGCTTGCCGGAAACAATTTTTCCACAGGAATATAATCAGTATCATTTTCTGCATAAATTACTACACTGTTTTCGTCAATGATTCCGTTAATAATATCAGCTTCCACTTTTAAATAAAAGTTAAATTCTACTTCAACACCAATATTTTGCGATAATTCACCAACAATATTTTCTACTTCAAAAGCCAATATCTCTTTCTCTTCATTAGAAATATTTACAATATCCTCCATATCTGATATCGAAATATTGGATAAAGAAATGTCTGTAGTATCACAAATACCAATTCCACTTGCCAAACCTCTTACATATGGCGCTTCCATTATATCGTTTTCAATCTGTGATACAAATAAAGTCACAAATAAATATTCACAAATCGAACTTTCACCCTGATTACAGTTTATCACAGTACTATTGCATTTGCTTATATTATAGTGTTCAGAATAACCATGAATTAAATAATTAACAGTATAGTTTTCTACTTTTGAAGCAAAAGAATCCGAATCTGCATAAGCATCTACAGACCAGCCAAGCAATAGCGTAATACACAAAACAAACATCAAAAATTTTCTTTTCCCCATACATATTCCCTCCATCTTAATACATTTTTTCTCAAGTAACAAATTCAAAACATCAGATTAGAGTCTATAGATCAGATTGTTGTTGACCTACATTTGATGTTTATATCCAGTATATGATAAAAGAACTATTTTTGCAAGTAAAAAAGCGTAAAACCAAATCCGGCTTTACGCTTTTCCACTGTTATATCTTTTGTTTATTAATACTGTGCTTCCGTATTTTCCTCTTTACGGATTTCCTTAGTGCGGATTTCCTTACAAATCTGATCAATGAATTCTGAAAGCGGCTTTTGGCCCTCGTCGCCTGAAAAACGGCTTCTGACAGATACCAGTCCCTGTTCCTCCTCCTGCTGACCGACTATGAGCATGTAAGGAAGTCTTGCAAGTCTTGCCTCACGAATCTTGAAGCCGATCTTTTCAGAGCGGCTGTCAACTGTGACATCCACATCATTTGCGGCAAGCTCTTTACGGATCTTCTGCGCATAATCCTCATATTTTTCGGAAATCGGAAGGATACGAACCTGCTCCGGGCACAGCCATGTCGGGAATTTACCGGCATACTTTTCAATCAGCCATGCAAGCGTTCTCTCATAACAGCCAAGAGAGGTTCTGTGAATAATATAAGGACGAACCTTATTGCCGTTCTGATCGATATAATACATATCAAAGTTCTCGGCAATTGCACAATCGAGCTGAATTGTAATCATGGTGTCTTCCTTGCCGTATACATTCTTTGCCTGTATATCAATCTTCGGACCATAGAATGCGGCTTCCCCGTCAGCTTCTTCAAAAGGAACCTTCTTTTCCTGCAAAATCTTGCGAAGCGCACCCTGTGTAGATTCCCAGTAATGTTCATCTCCAAGGTATTTCTTCTTGTTTGCAGGATCCCATTTGGACAAACGGAAGGTCACATCCTTTTCCAGACCGAGTACGCTGAGCACATGATATGCCAGGTTAAAGCAGTTTACCAGCTCCTCCTCTGTCTGGTCGGGACGAATGACGTTATGCCCCTCGGAAATCGTGAACTGACGTACACGGGTCAGTCCATGCATTTCTCCGGAATCCTCGTTCCGGAATAATGTAGAGGTCTCTCCCATACGATATGGCAGATCACGGTAGGATTTCTGAGTATTCTTATATACATAATACTGGAACGGACAGGTCATGGGACGAAGTGCGAATACTTCTTTGTCCACTTCTTCATCGCCAAGAACAAACATGCCCTCCTTATAATGATCCCAGTGTCCGGAAATCTTATACAGATCACTCTTTGCCATCAGCGGAGTTCTGGTACGGACATATCCCCATTCCTTTTCTTCCAGATCCTCAATCCATCTCTGGAGCTTCATAATCATTTTAGTACCCTTAGGCGTAAACAAAGGAAGTCCCTGTCCGATGACATCAACCGTAGTAAACAATTCCATCTCGCGGCCCAGCTTATTATGGTCGCGGCGTTTTGCATCCTCCAGTCTCTCCAGATATTCCTCCAGTTCTTCTTTTTTATTAAAAGCAGTACCGTAAATTCTCTGTAAACGTGCTTTTTCGGAATCTCCTCTCCAATAAGCCATAGAAGAAGATGTCAGTTTAAAAGCTTTGATGCCCTTGGTGCTCATCAGGTGCGGGCCTGCGCACAGATCCACGAATCCGCCCTGATCATAAAAAGAAATCTCAGCATTTTCCGGCAGATCCTCAATTAATTCCACCTTAAACGGCTCGCCCTTTTCCTGCATGAACTTGATTGCCTCGGCTCTCGGAAGCGTAAATCTTGTCAGCTCATGTCCTTCCTTGATAATCTTCTTCATCTCTGCTTCCAGTTGATCAAGGTCCTCTCTGGAAAACGGATCGGCTTCAAAATCATAATAAAAACCATCCTCAATTGCCGGTCCGATGGTTATTTTTGCATTCGGGAACAGTCTCTTAACCGCCTGCGCAAGCACGTGGGATGCGGTATGGCGAATAACCTTAAGGCCTGCCGGATCATTTGCGGTTACGATATTTAATTCACAATCGGAATCAATCACGGTTCGCAGATCCACAATCTCCCCGTTCACTTCCCCCGCACATGCAGCGCGCGCCAATCCCTCGCTGATATCGGCTGCAATCTCATATACGCTCATAGCGCGGTCATATTCTTTTGCACTTCCGTCTTTTAATGTGATTTTCATTGCCTGTTATCTCCCTAATTCTTTACTGATTCATGTTACTCGTTCATTTTACAGCTTCATTTTTGCTGATTCATTTTCATCCTGAGACTTACCGCATTTGGATTTCATATGCTTCCTTTTTCCGCAGCGGTCATGACCCTTAGGCGGAAAGGGCGGCATGCCGAGTCCCCGATTATCGTTTCCGTTACCGTTGCCGCTGCACAGATTGATTGACCAGCCCGTAACTACTTTCGTTACCAGCATTCCGGTAACCATCCCTGCCAGTGCACATGCGGCTGCGCCAAGTACCAGCTCTCTTTTCGTGACGATTGTCGTTTCTGCCAATTTTTCCAATGTTTCGTTCAGCTTCATATGATTCCTCCTTTAGTTCATAAGAAAGAATCCCGCCATGCGAGATTCTCCGCCTGCGGCGAGCCGCGTTAGCGGCGTTTTTCTCCGCTTAAAAAAAGTCCCTTACACTGCCAAAGCAATGTAAGGGACGTATATTACGCGGTTCCACCCTGATTGCAGGAGACCATTCATGTTCCTGCCACTCATTTGCCCGTAACGCAGGCGCACGGACCCTATTAAGGTCACTCCGGGGGTGGTCTTAAATCAGTTCCTGCCAAGCGCTTTCAGCTCGTTTTCACGGCGCCATTCTCTGAGACATTTCCTCATTTACTTTCCCCATCAACGTGTTATGATTATCATTTTTACTATTGATATTCTATTCCAAAAATGGCGGAATGTAAAGAGTTTTTTAATTCCGAACGCAATTCTGAAAGCAATTCCATTTGGAGGATTCCGAAAGCAATTTCAGGCTATGGCAGCAGAATTTCTTTTCCCAAAGCAAACGAATAAATGATTTTCTCCTTCACCGGCCGGTGCATCAGATGTTCCAATGCCTCCGCATAATAGGTCAGCTGGGTATGATAGCGTTCGATCAGTTCCTGCGGATATGCCACCCGGTCAGTCTTATAGTCAAGTACCACAAGCCCGTCCTCTTCCTCCCAGAACACATCAATGATTCCCTGAATCAAGGCGGTTTCCGACTCCGGGAAGTCCGCATGTAAACGGCTGGCGGGAAGTCCCAGCACAAAAGGCTGCTCCCTGTAAAGTCTGCCGTTTTCCTGCGCCTGCGCCATCCGCCGTGCCGCGCTGCTTTGTCTGAATGCGGTCAGGCGGTCCATGCGCAAAAGTTCCAAATATCCCGAAGGAAGCGCGCCTGACTGCTCTTTTTTCTGTAAATAGTCATGGAAAATCTTTTCATCCGGCTCCAGCGAAAGATCCAACAACTCCAATGCCTTATGATAAGCATTTCCTCGGTTCACGCCGCCCTTGTCCTCAGTTTTTCTGAAAGTCGGAATATACTCCTTGGTCTGGGTCTCGGGAAACAGTAAGGCTCCTGTCTCATTTTCCTCGCGTCCCTCCATGAGTGCTGCGATTTTCAGCTCCGAAACAGTAGTTTTGGTATACAGTTTCTGCAGCTGCTTATCCGGATAGACAAATGCAAAACGCCGGCGAAGCTCCTGTTCCTCCTGTGAATGACCGATTACGCTGCCCAGGAGCCTCCGATAGCGGACATGCGTCTGCGCTTCCAGCTTTGTTTCCGTGCTCTGTATGGCATCGGCATCCACAGTGACAACATGAAGGATATCGTCCGAAATCTCTCCCATGTAAACAGCCGCCAGAATCCAGTCCAGCATACACTTGGCATCCCGGATCACGGAAACCGGAAGCGCCCGTATCTGAGTATTCTGAGCCTCGCCAATCATGGCCTTTGCACTTTCAAATTCTTCCGGCTCCTTAGCACAGCCGGTTATAATCAGCTTTTCCCTGGCACGCGTAAGCGCAACATATAGTACCCGCAGTTCCTCTCCGAGACTTTCTCCGCGCTCCTTCATAATCATAATATTTTTGAACATATTTCTCGTTTTGGTCCGTTCGATCGGATTGATGTAATCAATGCCAATCCCCAAATCCAGATTCGTAACGATGCTTTTTTTCTCATCCCTGGTATTAAACTGCTTACCCATACCGCAGACAAAGCAGATGGGAAATTCCAGTCCCTTACTTGCATGAATGGTCATGATTCTGACCAAATCGGAGTTTTCGTCCAGAACATCGGCTTCCCCATAATCCACCTCGTATTTGCGCAGGTGGTCGATATAACGCATAAAATGAAACAGTCCGTGAAAGCTGGTCTGCTCATAAGCGACAGCCTTATCAATCAGCGCCTCCAGATTTCCCTTTCGTCTGCTTCCGCCGGGCATCGCCTCGACTGCAAGATCAAACCCCGTTTCCCGGATGATCATGCGCAGCAGCTCATGAATCGGTGTATACAGCATACAAGCACGAAATTTATCATATTGCTCCAAAAACGCTCTGATTTTCATTCGGATATGTTCCTCTGTATCCTGTTTTTCATCATCCTGCCCATATACGGCTTTCTGTTTTAAATCATCCTGCCCATATACGGCTTTCTGTTTTAAATCCTCATACAAATACTGATTTCCGCCGCTTCGGATACCGACAATTTCCTCCTCCGTAAAACCTCCGATCCCGGATACCAGAACCCCGTACAGGGGGATGTCCTGAAGCGGATTGTCCAGAATCTTCAGATAATTAAAGACCGTACGGATTTCCGTGGAGGCAAAATAGCCTGTTTTCGTAGCCACATAAGCCGGAATTCCTTCTTCTTCAAAAACCCGTTTAAATGTATCAAACCAATCGCCGGCTGTCCGGAGCAGAATCACAATATCCTGATACCTGGCAGGTCTTAAATACATTTCTTCTTCCCCGGTCATTTCATTCCTGCGCCGCTCCGTTACCGGTGCATGTCCCACCAACTCTTTGATTCTTGCGGCGCACATTTCGGCTTCCAGTGTGATTTTATCGCCCTTTTGCAAATGTCCGCGTGCGGCAGTTCCGTCATCCTTTTCATTGTCTTCCTTTAATAAGAGCAGCTCTGCGGTATCCTCCGACCTCCGTCCGGAGGGGCCGGCAGGCAGCTGCGGATAGGATGCTCCGGAGTACAATGCGGCCAGATCGTCATAGCGGATATGTCCGATCTCCGGCCTCATAATCCGGTAAAAAATTTCGTTTACACAGTGCAAAACCTCATTCCGGCTTCGGAAGTTCTGATGAAGATCAATTTTCTGATACTTTCCGTCCTCACTTTGATAAGAGGCATACTTCTCCAGAAATATCTCCGGGCGTGCCAGCCTGAAACGGTAAATACTCTGCTTTACATCCCCCACCATAAACCGGTTTTCCCATCCCTCATCCTCACAGGAAATACTTTGCAGTAACAGCTCCTGTACCATATTGCTGTCCTGATATTCGTCAATCAGGATTTCTTCAAAGCATTCCCGATAGTCCAGCGCTGTCTGCGTAGGGACCATCCTGTCATCCTCTCTGGATACTAATATCTGCAGCGCCATGTGCTCCATGTCCGAAAAATCCACCAGATTCAATTCTTTTTTGCGTATGCGCAGCCGCTCGTCAAACTGAATGACCAGATCTGTCAGCATTTCCACCATCGGCGCACATGCATGCATAATTTCGCATAAGCGTTCCAAAGGCAGCGAAAAAAACTGTTTTTTTAATTTTTCAAGCTCTGCATATACCTTTTTGCGGATATCGGAAACGCGGGTTTTCATAGCATCGTCACAGCTGCCCGCCTTCACGGAGGCAAGCTTACTTTTCTGTAATGCAAACAGCCCTTTTTGCAGTCCGGTATAATCTTGTCTCATTAATAACAGCTGTAATTGATTTAAATCCTCCTGAATTGCCTTTTCATAAGGAAACGGTCCTCCCGGCATCCTGCAGATTGTCAGCGCTCCCTCCAAACGCCCTGACAGCTCCCTCAGCTTATCCGCTGCCATGGACAGCATTTCCATGAGCCATTTCTCCTGCTCCAGCGCCCCCGCATCCGGAATATGATAATGCCGTACACATCCCTGAAGCCATTCCAAAGGCCACGGAAAGCTAAGCGCATAATCATAGATATCCGTCAAAACGGTTTCTATTCTGCCTTCCTTTCCTTTTCCCTGATAGCAGTCCACCAGATTTAGAAATGCTTCTTCTCCCGCCTGAAAATGTTCCTCAAGCAGCCCCGAAAGCACATCCTCTCTGATCAGGCGCACTTCATTTGGGTCCGCCACCCGAAACCCCGGATCCAGACCGATCATCTCAAAATTGTTTCGAAGCACGGACTGGCAGAAGCTGTCAATCGTTGTAATCTGGGCGTGATGCAGCAGCGCCGCCTGCTTTTGCAGATGCTCATTTTCCGGCTCCTGCTCCAGACGCTGCTCAATCGCCTGACTGATTCGCTCACGCATCTCGGCAGCGGCGGCTTTGGTAAAGGTCACTACCAGAAGTCTGTCAATATCCACGGGATGCTCCTCAGAAAGCAGCATTCTGATAATTCGCTCCACCAATACCGCCGTCTTTCCGGAACCTGCGGCAGCGGATACCAGCAGATTTCTGTTATGAAGTTCTATGACTTTTTGCTGATCTTCTGTAAATTTCATTCTTTCGGCACTTCCTCCATCCGCTTTAATACAGCTTCTTCCGTCTCACCTTCAATCCTTCGGTAACGGTATCCGTGCAAGGTCTCATCAAACGAACAAACCTCGCTATATTGGCAATATTCGCAGGCGTGCTGATCTTTATATTCATAAGGATTTTTCTCTATATCCCCTTTTAAAATATGTTCGGAAATATTCTTGATTTTCCAGTTTACATAATTCGATATTGTACTCAATACTTCGCCGGAATATGCTCTGGAAAGGGAGGACATACTGCCATCCGCCTTAATCTGAACCGGAATCGTGTCCGATCTGCCCCCGTCTGCGATTTCCTGATCCATCATAGCTGCGATTTGCGGATCTGCGTTCACGATTCCCGCCATCCTCAGCTCTTTATGAATGGCCTGCTGAATCTCCTCAAGCTCCATAGCCTCATCCTTCTCGACAATGGGGTTCTCCATGCGGTAATACAACAGACCCGCGGGTACGATCTGTTTTTCCGGATGAAGCTTTGCCTCATGCTCCATTGCCACATTCATATACAACACCAGCTGTAAAGTCAAACCATGATATACAGAAATCAGATCAAAATCCTTCTTTCCGGATTTATAATCAATCACCTTCACATAGATATGGTCCTGATCCTCATACAGGTCCAGTCTGTCTATCCTGCCGCTCAGGCGGATTCTCTCCGCCTGCGACAATTGCACATTTACGCTGTCAAGATCCTCCATAGTCTGAAAACTGATTTCAAAGCCCCTGGGGGTAAAAATCCCTTTCTTCATCTGATACTGAAGGGTTTCTATGCTGCGTTTCATCAACTGCTTCAGCATGCGAATCGTATACTCATTTCTGGCGCTGCTGTATAGGATACTCTTTTCAAACTCTGCCGCATAGGCATCGACAGCCTGTGTCAGAATTTCCTCCCCCTGCTCCTGTGTGAAATTCATCCATGTAAGCCCTCCGGCTGCCAGCCCGTCGGAAAATCTGCTTAATATTTCATGATAGAGAGTACCCATATCCCTGCTTGAAAGTTCAAACTCCTCACGTTCCCTGAGTTTCAAACCGTATTCCAGAAAATGCCTGTATTCACACTGTGCGAAGCGCTCGAGCCTGTTCACGGAATTCGCCAGCACGCTTCCGTACAGCGCTCCGGCAACTGCATGACCAAGCGGAGTATTCCGGTACTGATAAAAGGCCGCATTTAACAGCCGGTCCATACCGGACCCAAAGGGGTTTACACTGCCCTTTTCCGCCGCCGATTCATCAGTCTGCGCGATGTTCCCTTTTCTTAATTCTTCTTTTAACAAATGGTATAACAGAAAAACTTTCGCTTCCTGCTCCGGCCTATCGTCATACAAGCCCGCCGCATAGTCCCTGAGCATGGGAGCAAAAACCGAAAGGGCATCCTGCGCGGATTCCACGGCCCTTGCTTCTGCCTCCCTGCCCATGGTCCGCACTTTCAGCTCCGGATACATTTTCTGCATGGTTCCGATCAGATAAGCAGGTCTTCTGGATTTTCCGTCACTTCCCACGCCCGCATAGGTCATATACAAATATTCCACAGGCTTTGTCAGATTCATATACAGATAGAGTCTCTGCGTATACATCTTCTGCCTTGGCGTAGGCGCCAGCTCCCAATCGGCCTGATGCAGAAATTCCCTGTCCAGATCCGAGATCATACCGCCGCTTCCCCCACTCTTTGGAATAATGCCGTCATTAATCCCGATAAAAAATAATACCTGTATTTGATTTAATCTGGTTCTTTCGATATCACCGCAAACCACACGGTCCACATTCTGCGGAATTGCCCCCGCCTGAATCTCTGACAAGCCTGCATCCAGGATTTCATAAAACTCCTTCCAGGAAAGCTTCTCCTTTCCCAGTAATCCTACCATCTGCTCGAGCAGCTGCATAACCAGACGATAAATCTGTCCATACTCCTTTTCCTTCACAGGATCTGAAGCGTCGGCAAACTGCTTTTCATATAATAACAGCTGTTCTTCCATTCCGGCCTGCACGATAAAATCATACAGAAGATTCACTCTGTCTTCCATGGTATCCGCACTGCGGTGCAAAATCGCAAGAGAGGAGACAAACCTTTCTCTGATCTGATTCAAATATTCTAACTTCTCCCCGTCTCCCGCTGTTTTCTCCGTATGCTTTGTAAAAATAGCTTCGTACTGCTTCCTTCCGCGGATTCCCACCGCCCGGACATAGTTCTCCAAATGGTCCGCTTCCTCCATGGAAATCCCCGTCATACCGCTTCTCAGGTAATGAAATACCGCTTCATAGGAATAATTATTTAATAACACCTGTATTGCACTTCTTAAGTATTCTACAAACGGATTTAATAAGATTCCGATGGGCTGGTCCATAAAAAAGGGAATCTCATAACGCGTAAGCTCTGCCTTCAGCAGATCTGCATACTGATTCAAATCCCCGGTAACAACTGCCATATCACGGTACTTCATTCCCTGCGTTCTTACCAATTCCCTGATTCTGCGGCAGACAAAACGCACCTCCTGCTCGGGATTTTCCAATTTATATACGGAAATCCGCTCCGGCGCCTTTGTATAAGGCTTTCTGCCATAGCGGAAGATCGTTTGCTCCAAATAATCAAAACAGGGATTGTTCTGATAACGATGCACAGGAGCCGAGGGCAGAAACACATCTTCTTCCTTCATGGCGCCCGCCTGCTCTTGTAGTTTACATAATGATTCTACTGTCTTTTTGCTCAAATGAAATAGCTTCTGTTCTCCATCCGGCTTGTAAGGATCTTCAGACGGATCCAGAATTACAGTAACGCAGACCTGTTTACATAATACCATCAATTCCTGCACAACACGATTTTGCACCGGAGTAAATCCGGTAAAGCCGTCAAAAACCACCACACTATCCTGAATCAGTGCGGATTTAGGAAGCGACCTGCAAAGCAGATCAAGCGATTCCTCGGATGTAATAAATTTCTCGCTGATATAGTCCAGAAAGCTCTGATATAATACTTGTAAATCCTTTAATTTTCCGGCCAGAACCCCTCTTTTTTTTGACTGGGACGCCATTTCCCCTACCTGATTCGGAGAAATGCCATACTGCATAAATTCGGAAATGACGGATTTCACCTCATGGATATAGCCCGTCTGATTCAAATGCGGCCCGATGACCGGCAGGCGGTCCTTTTGCATAGCCGCAACTTTTCGAAGCACCAGATTCTTGCCGGTATCATCCAAAACGGGAATGTCCTCCCCTCCCACTTCCTCCAATATCCTGTGCGTCAGGCGGCCGAAGCTCAGGACATCAATATTCATAATTCCCCGGTCCGGGTGCATGCACACAAGCTCTTTCTGGGTCTGCATGGTAAACTGATCCGGAACGATGATAAAAAATTTCCGTTCCGGATCTCTTAATGACCAGTCAATCACATCCCGATATACTTTTGTACTTTTTCCGGCACCTGAGCCTCCGAAATAAAATTTTAAGCCCACAAACGCCCTCCGTTTTTCATATGTTCATGGATGATAAGATCGTTGATACGGCAGGAATGAATCAAATCCGCTGATCCGACCGCTGCCGCTTAGTCAAACAGATAAACTACCGCTTCATAAGGGCGCAGCGCCTGACGGACCTGAGCCTGCCATGGAGCATCCTCATAATTGGAAATCAGCAGCGTATTTCTTTTGTCCTTCCATTCAATCGGCATGGAAAACTCCTGCTTTTCCGGTGTAAAATTACATAACACATATAATTTTTTCTTTTCATATCGTCTGATATAGGCATATACGTTTTCGCCGCCGTCGGGAATGATTTCGTATCTGCCGTATACAATAATATCATGCTCCTTACGAAGGGCTATCAGCTTCTGATAATAACGGTATACGGAATCCGTACGCTCCATTTGCTCCCTGGCATTGATCTGCACATAATTCGGATTCACTGAAAGCCACGGCGTTCCGGTCGTAAAGCCTGCCTGCGGCTCCTCATTCCACTGCATGGGGGTTCTGCATGCATCCCTGCCCTTTCGGGAAATATACTCCATCATTTTCTCAGGCGCAACCTTACCGCTGTCCACCAGATCATGATATGCATTCACGCTCTCCACGTCCTTTACCTCCGAAAGACTCTCAAAACGCATATTTGTCATGCCCAGTTCCTCACCCTGATAGATATACGGCGTTCCCTGCATCATATGAAGACATGTAGCAAGCATCTTGGCGGAAGCCTCCCGATACTCTCCTTCATCCCCCAGACGGGATACAATCCGCGGCTGGTCATGATTATCCCAGAATAGAGAATTCCATGCCTTTCCGTAAAGATGGGTCTGCCATTTGGTCATCACAGCCTTCAGATCCATGACATTGATTTTTTCATCGGACCATTTTCCAAATTTCCCGTTATCCAGTCCCATATGATCGAACTGAAATACCATATTGAGCTCGCTGCCATCCTCATTGGCATACTTCTTTGCCTCCTCAATTGTCACACAGGAGGTTTCACCCACCGTAAAGGAATTGTATCTGGACAATACTCTGTGATTCATTTCCCTCAGGTAGGTATGCACCTTGGGACCGTTTGCCACAAAGGGTACAAAGTCTCCGTTCACTCCGTCAGGCAGATCGGGATCCTTGCTGATCAGGCTGATGACATCCATGCGGAAACCGTCCACGCCCTTCTGAAACCAGCTGTCCATCATATCAAATACTTCATCCCTGACCTTAGGATTGTCCCAATTCAGATCCGGCTGCTGCTTTGCAAATAAATGCAGATAGTACATGTCCGTTTTCTGATCATAGGTCCATGCAGGCCCGGAAAACCATGACAGCCAATTATTGGGCGGCGTCATTTCTCCGGTCTGCGGGTCCCTGCGTCCCTTTTTCCAAATATAATAATCCCGGTACGGATTGTCCGTCGATTTGCAGCTTTCCATAAACCATGCATGTTGATCGGAGGTATGATTCACCACCAGATCCATAACTAACTTCATTTCCCTGTCATGAACCTCCTTCAGCAGCAGTTCAAAATCCTCCATCGTTCCGAAATCCTCATGAATTGCACGATAATCGCTGATATCATATCCGTTATCCACGCCCGGGGAACGATAAACAGGCGAAAGCCAGATCACATCAATGCCCAGTTCCTTTAAATAATCGAGCTTAGATATGATACCGCGAAGATCCCCGATACCATCCCCATTGCTGTCGCAAAAGCTCCTCGGATAAATCTGATAAACAACCGCTTCCTTCCACCACGCTTTTTTCACTTTTTTTCTCCTTAATTTTCTGCATTGATATACGATATATACAATCAAAATAAATAACAATTCCGCTGCCGTAGCCCAGATTCTTGCCAAAAGTGCAATGATCAGCGCATATTCATAGGGCATGATTACCTGTAGTCCGAGCGTAAGGATTCCCTCCCTAACGCCGAGTCCCGAGGGCGCAAAAAAGCTGATCATACCAAGGATTACCGCCAAGCCGAAAATTCCGCCCGCATACAAAAACTGAGAAATCGGAATCGGATAAATGGAAAGTATCAGGATAAAAAAACCGCCGCCTACCAAAATCCAGTTAAGTACAAACAGCGCCACCACCTGAAGCATCTGCGGATATGAAATCGGTATCTGCAGATCCTTATTCTTCATAAACCGCTCCAAAAAGCGCAGCAGACCGTTAATCACCTTCGGATTGCTTCCGATCAGCAGCAGAACTACAAGCCCGATAATCAGCCACTGATAATCTGCCAGAATATTATTCGGAAAGAAAAATAAGGAAGCCAAAAATAAAAGCGCGGCTCCCAAAAAGGTTCCCAGATTTTCCAGATAAAAATTTACAGTGACCTTTCTGGCCTTAATTCCCCTGTGTTCATAGGCAGGAAACCGCGCCAGAAGCATAAAGATTTCTCCCGGAATATACTTTCCCAAAACCGAAAAAGCATACGAAGTAATCGCTTCCCCATAGGGAATCGCAGACTGATTCAGAACAGTGACATAATGCCATAAAGAGGCAAGCGCCGTAAAATAGACAAAGTAAATCAGCATGGAAAACACAAAGACCGGCCATTGAATCGTAAAGTCCATATCCATGATCTGAACAAAATTTTCCTTCACTGTCCTTACCAGAAAAATCACTGCCACTGCAAGAAACAGAATCGTTATACAATTTTTTAATTTAGATACCAGTTTTTTATTCATCTGTATTTCCTATACAGGAACAAGGGCCTTCCTATAAAACAAAAAGAGCAGCTCCTGACGGTTGAAACCATTTCCTGCCAATCAGGCATGGAAGCTTTTCCCGGCAGCCAAGCTGCTCCTGACTTTAAAAATATGTTTTCTCTACGGGTTTTCCGATCATCTCCACCTTATCCCCGAGATTCAGCGAAAGGAAAACCTCCTGCGCCTTTTCCTTCTGCATTTCATTAATGCAGATCGTGCATTCAGGCCTGCTTCCCAGAAGCCTCCTTAGAAATCCCGGTTCCTCCCATTTCTCACAATAGGAAATCCGGTTTTTCAAAAACTCCTTCTCAATCTTATCTTTAATTTCGCGGTTTGTTACGGAACATAACGCAATTTCATTATGTACTTTCACGTTAGCATACGTTACCTGTTTCATAATTCACCCCTATCTCATTTGCTGTACTGACCTTTTCCAAAGATCTGCTGCCAAAACTCTAATGTTACTTTACCTCTTTTGAGCATGAATTTCAAGAAGTAATATCACAAAGCTGAATGCCCAATATCATAAAGCTGAATATCCAAACGGACGAACCGTTTTTTCAAACTCAAACATACTTTCCCGCTCATCTAACGGACAATTTCCACTCTGCTTGCATTCTCTCCTGCTTTTGCAGGCGTTACGATCAGTTTTACCGGCACCCGCTCCTTAATAGCCTCCACATGGCTGATAATACCGATCTTGCATCTGTCATGATGCAGCTGATCCAGTGAATCCATAACCGTATCAAGCAGATTATCGTCCAGTGTCCCAAAGCCCTCATCCAGAAAAAAGAATTCAAGCGGAGCCGTTCCCTTCAGCTGGATCTGTGTCGACAGCGCCAGCGCCAAGGACAGGGAAACCAGAAACAGTTCCCCTCCGGAAAGACTGTTTACATTACGTTCCATTCCTCCGTTTTTATAATCTCTGATCGCAAATTCTCCGTTTTCGCGAAGCTCCAGACCAAAGATTCCCCCGGTAATTTCCATCAGCTTCTCGGATGCTTCCCCTGCTACATAGGTTAACCGTTCTCTGGCAACATATTCCACAAATTTTTTTCCTTTTAACAATGCAGTCAGCTCGGACAGAAGCGCTTTTTGATGCTCCAGCCGCTCCTTTTCCTTTTCCAAATCCGCGACAATGACCAAGGCCGCCTTCAGCTTTTCCATGCGCTCCGAATATACCGCCGCCTGCTCTCTGAAAGAATGAATGGCTTCTTCCAGCTCCTTTCTTGCTGCCGAAACGCTCTCATAGTCCTCCTGCCCGACCTTTCTGTCTCCGATTTTCGCTTCCAAAAGCGCAGTCTGATTCGATACCTGACTATACCGTTCCTCATAGGCACGGATACACTCCTTAGCCTGATTCCTCTGTTCCATAGTAAAAGAACAGTCTCTCATCTGCGATTCATCCGCAAATCCGTATTCCTCCAGCTTCTGTTTTAACAACGCAAAAGCTTCCTCTGTTTTCTTTTGCTGTTCTTCCTCCTTAGTCTGCTCTCTGGCGCAGAGAATTTCCCGCTGCTTCAAAGCCTCTTTACAGGATTCCGCCTCCTGTCTGAGATGTTCATACGCTACACACGTACTTTGATAATCCTTTTCCAGCTGCTTTTTATACTCCTGCGGCTGCTTTGTGATGCCGCAATCGGACATCAGTTTACATAATTCTTCTTTTTGTGCTGCCGCTATTTCCTCGGCGGACTGAAGGGAGGCCTCCAGCGATGCAAGAGATGCTTTTATTTCCATCTGCTCATTTCCTGCGTCAAAAAGCCATGCCTCCTGCTGTGCGGTTTTCTTCTTTAACGCTTCTATCTCTTTTATTTCCGGGCTGTACTCTGTACCTGCCCCCGTCAGGAGCCTTGCTCCGGGCTTTGCCCCTGGCATTGCTCCTGAGGCGTGAGCGCGGCACTCCGCGCCGCACACGGGGCAGACGCCCTCCTGTTCCATACGCCGATACAGGTGCTGCAGTACCGCTTCTTTCATATGCTCAAAATATGCGGATTCTTTACGGGACAGCTGCTCTTTTTGCGCTGTAAGCTCTCCTTGCGCTTTGGAAATCCGCGCACTCATATCTTCGGCCTTTTTCGCCTGCTCCCGTTGCTTTTCCCGAAGCTCATTTACCCTCTGTTCAACCTCGGCTATTTGTTTTTGCATCTCAATTGCGCGCTCCAGCTTCGGCAGCTTTTCCCGATACGCGCTCTCGACGGCTTCTTTTTTCTGCGTAATCTCCTTAAAAGCTTCCGCAATCCCGTCAAGCCTTTGTTTTTCCTCTGCAAGCTGCTCCGCGCACTGAGCGGCCTGTGTTTTTGTGCTCTGATACTCCTCATATTGCTTTCGGTATTGATCGTCAAAGGGCTTTACCTGCAATGCTTTTTCGGCGGCTTCCAATTCCTGCTTTTTGTGCTCAATCTCTGCTTTCCGCTCCTTTAGCCCGGAAAGCTCCTGCCGATAGCCGGAAAGCTCCTCCTGCAGCTCCCAGATCACACGGTAATTCTGATACTTCTCATCTATTTGCTCTTTTTCCTTCGTTTTCTCCTTTAATGCGGTCTGCGCCTGCTTAAGACTGCATTTCAGATCTGCAAGAGCTTCCTTATTTTCGCCTGCATGCTCTGCCAGTTTCCCGAGACAAGCTGTATATTGGAGCTGTGCTTCGTCGCTTTTTCGTTTCACTTTGTCCGTCAAAGCAATTCCGTAATCATACAGATTAAAAAGACGTTCCAGCATCTGGTTTCTGTCACTTCCGCTCAGTTTCAGAAATTCGCTGAATTTTCCCTGAGGCAGCACAACCGTACGCGTAAAATCATCAAATTCAAGCCCGATCAGCTTGTGGATCCGCTCTTTTACTCCGGATATTGTATCCTCAAGTACCAGCTCATTGGAACAATCGCCGGGATTCTGTGCGCCCTTTTCCGGCTTATCATAATCTCCCGAAACAGCATTTCCGGTCAGTTCACATAACCTTGCCTTCGCCGCCACACTGTACCCCGTATCCTTTTTGACCTTAAAGCTTCTGAAAATGCGATAGGTTTTGGTTTCTTTTTCCGTAATAGAGAAGGTAAAGCTGACGGAAGCGCTGTCCGTACCCACATGAATAAAGTTCTTGGATTTCCTTGCGATCTCGCCGTATAATGCGAGCGTAATTCCATCCAAAATCGTAGATTTTCCGCTTCCGGTAGGTCCAAAAATACCGAAAATTCCTTCGTTCGTCAGCTTCACAAAATCAATGGTCTGTTCCTCACGAAAGCTGTTAATTCCTTTGATGGTCAATGCAATCGGTCTCAAGCTTCCTGCTCCTCCCCTGCGATTTCCAAAAACAACTGCATGGTTTCCTCGGAAATCTCCGTTCCTTTCTCCTGTCTGTAAAAGGCTCTGAACAATTCCTCCATGCTCTGCCGGGTCATGCTTACCCTTTCCTCCCCGGCATGCGCCGTACTTTTGAATATCGGTTTGATTTCCAGAATATCCTGTTTCCTGTGCTTCATTTCTTTCATCTCATCTTCGCGAATATAGCGGTCCGTTTCAATTTCCAGATAGACATAGGAGTCCTCGTCCGCATACTCCTCACACCGTTTGTAAGCTTCTTCGATGCTGCCGCACCTCCAGATTCGGATCGGTTTATAATCCGGAATCGGAATCGTCGTTATCCGCAGCGGCTTCTGCCAAGCTCCCTCCTCCGGCGTCACCTCCGCCAAAAGACATACATTTCCATAGCTTGCCTCATTCTTATGATAATGAAGCGGCGCTCCCGCATATCTTGCTCTTTGATCCGTGCCCGGTACCACCTGCGGCTTATGTATATGTCCCAGAGCTATATAGTCCGCAGCTTTGGGGAACAGCGCTCCGTCAATCAGATAACTGCTTCCCAGAGAAAGACTCCGCTCGGAGCCGGAGCCGACACTTCCCATAGCGAACAGATGCGCACACAAAAGATTGACTGTATCCTCCCTAAAATGCGTCTCAAGCATCCTAAACAACCGATTCATACGCTCCCCATACCGTCTTGCGTCCTCCGCTTCCTCGTCATTTTCCTGATAAATAACCTCGGAAAGCCGCTTTTCACTGGGGTAGGGAATCAGTACGGCTGTCAGATCTTCCTCTTTTCCGTTTAAAAGACGCACTTTGGCCACAAGATATCCCGGACCGCTTTCTACGATCAGATGTCTGCCATATTCTCCCGGCTGTATGATACATCCCGGCAGCCCTGCCATCACAATGCCATGCTCCATGGCTAACGGCCCTGCTGCCACCAGCCTTTCCGGATTGTCATGATTTCCCGCAATCACCAGGATCAGGCGCTCTCCTGACGGGGAGAGCTTTTTTAATGTATCATAAAAAAGCTTTTCCGCCTTCGCCGGCGGATTCACGGAATCATAAATATCCCCTGCAATCACAATGACATCCGCACAATAGTCCTGCGCCATCTTCACAAAATCCTGCAGAAAAAGCTCCTGCTCCTTCAGTCTCGACTGTCCATCCAGACTCTTGCCAAGATGCCAGTCGGCCGTGTGCAATATTCTCATTATCCCGCTCCTTATCCGCCTGTATCCGCATTCCGATTTTCCTCACTGCGCCGCGGCAGTCCTGCAATATCCGAACCTGAATCGGAACCGTTCTTCCTCACCGCTTCTGTGCATCCAGCATTTCCCTGAGCGCATCCTCTCCGGTACTGATCCAGGCATCCTCTTCTTCCTCATTGAGTCCCAAATACCGGGCCAGGGTTCTTTCATCCTCACCCATGCCCCATTCATAGCTATAATCGTCGATTGCTTCAAACTCGACCTTCCCGTCCAAATAAAGCTCTTTAAAAGTCCGATCTCCCGCCATTTTTTTCGATCTCCTGTCATTTCCCAGTCATAATCCTCTTGTACCCGCCGATTCCTCACCGGGCCGCTCATCCATACACCAGAATCTGCACATTCAGCCGGCCCTTTCCCGTCGTTCCCAAAATCCCGTCAAACACAAATTTTCCAAACCCTCTGACCGATACCACATCTTTTTCCTTACAAAGATAACTGTTATTCTCACACTGTCTGCCGTTCACAAATACTTTTTTCTCCCGGAACAGCAAAAGACTCTGACTTCTCGATAAACGATACAGTCTGGCAATAACCGCATCGAGCCGCTGCGAAGATACGATCAGCTTTTGCTCAAGGAGCTGCGGCCCTATAGACTGCGGCAGCTCGTACGTTTCAAATACCTTCACATGGGTATGCCTTACCTGATCCAGATTTTCGATGATATAATCCGCAATCCGCTTCAGGCAGAAAATATAACCCGTTCTGTCCTTTACAATGATATCCCCCAGAACCTCTCTCTCCATGCCAAGATTCATCAAGGCTCCCAAAAAATCCCTGTGCGTCAGGTCATCGGAAAACTTTTTGATCAGCGGCTCCACCGTAACACAGGTAATCGGAAAGGCCTCCTCATAACCCAGATTTTCTGCGCTGCCAAAACGGATCATCTGCCGCTCCGCCGCCTCCATACCGCCAAAAAGCGTTACGCCCGCATAGGATAGCTCGCGCTCCGTCTGCCAAAACAGATCCTGCTGTGCAGGACTTAAGAAGCTGGTAAAGGTATAAATACCGTTATGGTACGATTTTTCGGCTAACTCTATCAATCTTTTTCGAAGTAACTCTTCCTCTGTCATATTGTTCCTTCATCCGTCCGCTGCCGCGCTTCTTTCTGAACGATCCTGCCTGCCGGAATTTCCTTTCTGATCATAACCAGTAACGGGATCACCATAAACACCCATGTAAGCGGCTCAGAGATCATAACCGCCATATATCCGTAATATTTTGCAAGAATAAAAGCAACAAATACCTTTCCGACAAGCTCAATCAGGCTGGAGACAATCGGCGTCAGACTGTCGCCGATCCCCTGCATACAGTTTCGGACCAGACAGATCACGGTGCAGATAAAATAAAACGGGGTATTGACTCTCAGATATTTGGCCGCAGTATTAATAATAACCGCTTCCTGAGACGCCGTCACCATATGAACCATCCACGGAGCCAGTGCATATGCCGCAAGAATCACCAGCAGGCACCACGCCCAGACCAATAAAATACTCTGAACCAGTCCCTGCTTCACCCGGTCCATTCTGTGCGCTCCCTTGTTTTGTCCGCAAAAGGTTGCCATCGTCATGCCGAAAACGGAAAACGGCAGCATGAAAATCTCTGAAATCTTTCTGGCCGCGGTATGCGCCACGATAATATTTTCCCCGAACGTATTAATCGCGCTCTGCAGCGCAACCGAACCGAAATTGACCAAGCTTCCCATAAATCCCATGGACAGGCCCGCCGTATACATCTCCTTCACCAGTTTCTTTGTTAAGCGAAGATCTTCTTTCCCGAAATGCAGAATCGGATATTTCTTCCACAGATAAAGAAAGCAGGCAATAAAAGCCAGCACCTGTGAAAGCACCGTCGCATATGCCGCTCCTTCCACTCCCATGCCAAAGCCTTTGACAAACAGCAGATCCATACCGACATTCAAAATTGTTGAAGTGATCAAAAAAATAAGCGGCGTTATCGTATCCCCGATTGCGCGAAGCAGCCCGGAGCAGACGTTATAAAGCATGGAGGCCGTCATTCCGAGTAAAATGATCCTAAAATAGCGCATTGCAAGCGGAATCAGCCATTCCGGCGTATTCAGCAGCGTCAAAATCTGCGGCAAAAAGCCCACGCTCAGTATCGTAAAAATCAGAGACGCCAATATTCCGAGCAAAAAAGTAGCCGCTGCCGCCTTTTTCAAATGTGCCTCATCCTTGGCGCCAAAGCTTCTGGCCGATATCAGTGCAAAGCCGTTCGTCATGCCAAGCAAAAAGCCGATAATCATATTATTTAAGGATCCTGTTGCGCCTACTGCCGCAAGCGCCCGTTCTCCAAGATAGTTTCCTACAATTCTGGTATCCGCCAGAGAATAGAACAACTGAAAAATATTTCCCAGCAGGATGGGAATTGCAAACTGAAGCACCAGTTTGATCGGTTTTCCCTTCGTCAAATCTTTCATCGTTGTTTCTCCGCACTTTCATAAAGAATCCGGAACGCTTGCAGCATCCCGGATTTTCCATTACATATAAATTACCATAATTGCTTCGCAGTTATGGTAACTGTATGGCCACTTTGCTTCGCTGCGGGCCGCTATCATGTCTCACGACATGATAACATATATCCGCTAACCATGTCATTCTTACACATAGATTTCCATATATCCTTTAATCTTGGTTATATCATAATGCTCCAAAACGCCCAGATTGGAATCATAGCCCCTGCCGTCAAAATACACCAGATAATGGCTGTATCGTCCCATCTTCTCCATGATGATACAACACCTCGGAAGCGTCACATTCTCTTTTCCGTTCGTATAGATAATTTCCTCAGAATGATCGATTCCATAATAATTCAGTGCACTGACAATTTTATCCATCGTTGCCTGCCACTCGCCGCAGTGCATCGTATTCACGGCATCCTCCAGTGTAATACCTGCAAGCATCGCCACGCAGGACTGTCCGCATAGACCGTCATGCGGCTGAATAATAACCTCCATGCTGTCAATTTTGCGGATCGGATTGGAGGTACTGTATGGGCTGTCCTGTGCACTGGACTTCGTAATTCTGAATGTAACGGGATACTCCTTACCGATCTCAAACTGCTTCAGAATATTCTCCTGAATCGGTATCCTGTAATAACCGTTTCCTTCCGGTTCCAGATTACATACAAAAACCGTATTCTCAATCCGGACCTTAACCGGAACGTCTCCTTCTTTTTTACAAATCTCCCAGACATTAAAGGGAATTTTCATGCTTCCGCCGTTTTCGGCTTTTTCGATGACTGATTCAAAGGTATATTTCATGTCGGTTTTCCTCACATAAAAAATAATCTTATATTCGGTACGCTGTTGCGATCATGATTACGCAAACCGGACTCTCATAGTTATTACCTATTATAGCTGACAGCCGGCAATTCTGCAAGAACAAAGCCTATGTTATTGCGCCCCCTGAAATGAAATTTTAAATTCCGTCATTCCCGAACAGCCGGCGCTTTCGCCTTTTACGGATTACATCTCTTGCAGGGTACATAACCGTTGTCGATACATTCCTGCCTCGTCCAAGTAACATCAAGTCTGTTATGATCCGCCATCTGATCCACCGCTGAGCATGACGGAATATGAAACTTTCCTGTATTCGTGTTGCAGACATATGTCGTTGTCCCCGTACCGCTGTCATCCGACGTTCCGTCATTTCCGCTTTCATCCGTTTCCGAAGTGTCTCCCGATACTTCTTCCGACGTTATTTCCGATGCTTCTCCTGATGCTTCTTCCGACGTTATTTCCGATGCTTCTTCCGACGTTATTTCCGATGCTTCTTCCGACGTTATTTCCGATGCTTCTCCTGACTTCCACGTTTCGGAGGGTCTGCAGTTCCACTGCAGATTTTCGCCGTTGCTTACCGCAACGATCGTTCCCTGTTCATCCGTCCGATATACCAAAACGCCCATACTGCGAAGGCGGTCCATGATCTCGGCATGAGGGTGTCCGTAAGAGTTGCCTTCTGCACAGCTGATTACTGCATATTGCGGTGAAACCGCATTCAGAAAAGCTTCCGAGGACGATGTACTGCTTCCGTGATGCCCTGCCTGATAGACATCGGCATGAAGAAAAATACCCGAATTCACCATATCGTTTTCAGCCTCTTGCTCCGCATCCCCCGTAAACAAAAAGGAATGACTGCCATATTGCAGCAGAATTGCAACCGAGCTGTTATTCGTATCGCTGTAAACCCGGCCGGGAGATATTACCGTAAACTCGGCCGAACCCAGCCAGTAGGTATCGCCAACGACAGGCGGCGTATTTTGATACCCCCTATGCTCCATGGTATCGACAACATCACGATATTCTGCCGTATCGCTGCTAATCTGCGGCATCAGGATTGTCTGACAGTCGAATTTATATAAAATAACGTCCAATCCGCCGATATGATCCGCATCCGGATGTGTTCCAATGACATATTTTAATTCCGAAATCCCCTGTTTCTCCAGATACAGCTGAATTTTCGTACCCTGATCGTTATCCCCTGCATCAATCAGCATTGCTTCTCCGTCACATGTAATCAGAGTACAATCCCCCTGACCCACATCAAGGAAATGTACCTGCAGCTCACTTTCCTGTGACGGTATGATGGTCGGCAGCGCAGACGTTTCCGATTCCCTCTGCTCGGAAATATCCGCAGGTGTATCCACCGTCCTTGCGCTCCCGCATGATGTCAGCACAACAAATACCAACAACAAATGCAATAACCATGACATTCTTTTTCTGTTTTTTCGCATTTTCTGTTCGCTCTCTTTCGTTTGTTGCTTCATTTCATCCCGATCAGTACATGGCATTGTTTTTGTGTCACAAAAAAGGCACCGAAATTTCGGTGCCTTTGGCGCAGGGGAAGAGGGATTCGAACCCCCGTGAACGGTTTTGGAGACCGCAATACTGCCGCTGTATGATTCCCCTATAAGACTTGGCGGTCTTGAACCGCCGAACTGTATTATAGCATAGGCAGATTACAGATAGCAAGTCCTATTTTTAATTTTTTAGCGGTCCACACAAACTCTTTTTCATCCCGCTTATGCCTTTTTATCAAAGATTGTTCCGTTTTCCACATCCCACATGTAAAAAAACGAATCGGTATCATTATGCGGGAATAATAATTCCATATATAAATCACCCAATAAACATTTTACCTCATCAGCATCAACATTTGCAGCCGGAAAGTCACTCATTTCCAAACGTTTCAGATTTTCCAGAATGGTCTCAATATGCTGATTCAAATCCTGCTCCGACTCCGTTTTCGTATCCGTTTCATCGCCGGCTTCCGGTTCCATAATCGGCTTTGCTTCAGGAATATTGTATACGACATTTTTACATGTCTTTTCAAAGCATTCCGGATCATGCTGTGCCAAATAACGCAGTTCATCCATGATCAGCGCTTGTTTATTATGTATCTTCAGATAAATATTGATCAGACGAATATCTCTCCCCATAGCAAGCCTCCTGTCCGGATTTTACATGCTGCTATATATAGTATAACATTTTTATCTGTTTCGTAAAACACAAACTATCAGACACACAAAAGCCTTCCTGTACCTGAAGCGGTGCGGGAAGGCTTTCTTTTCATTTTTCTTTGTGATCACAGGTTCATTGATCCGGCAATCCTCCTTGTCAATTTTTCTTTTTCAGTTTTCCGGCAAATATCAAAACTCCGCCTGCAACAACGGATATCACGATCAACATCAGAAAAATATTGCCATTTATGGTTTCCCATCTGCTCCAGTCAAGTAAATCGGCATTTTTCAGAGTACCGGAGTTGATTCTGTCATTTCCGCAGATCCAGTCAATCACATCATTGATAATACCCATATAAATACCTGCAATGATAATGCAGACGCCGGTTTTCGTAAGCTTATCCGTTTTCAGATAACGGATGGTCAGAAAAATCCCCCACGGCAGCAGCAGGCAAAAGCTTGTTATCAAAATCGCAGGCCTGAAATGTCCTCCGCACAGCAGGATCAGCTCATATAGCAGCATGGTATCTATCAGCATGACCGCAAGTCCCTTGTGTCCGGCAAGCGTTCCGCGCAGCGGCAGCTGATATGCCACATAGGGGAGGAATACAACAGAGAGCCCGAAAATCACAGCCAGGGCCGTAATCGGGAACCATGTTCCTCCGGAATAAATACAGGTCACAAGGAGCAGTAAAAGCAAACTGACGGTAAAGCTGATGATCGTGAAAAGTCCTTTTTTTACCTCGGCCACAAGCGGCACCACGGTTACGGATGCAAGTACCATAAGGGATGTTAGGACGATAAAAAACCAGTCGAGTGAATGTCCGATTGCAATATTACAGATCAGACATACTACCACAGGAATCATCAGAATTCCCGCAATGGTACAGCCTGCCAAAAGAGAGCGTCTTTTCTCCTGTCTGATATGCTTTCCGATGATATCCTCTTTTTCCTGCTGCAGCCTGTTATCATATGTTTCATTCGCTAATTTTTCCGAGATTTTGCGGCAGTCCTGACATTCCTCCAAATGCTCCTGCACGATTCTGCGGCTTTCTTCGCTGCATACCCGATCCTGATATAACGGCAGCAGATCTCTGATCATTCCACATTCATATTTCATAATTTTCCTCCATTCTTTCCTGAATCTTAAGTCTGGCTCTGTGATATGTCACACGCGCCCAATTTTCCGTTTTTTCAAAAATCAACCCGATTTTCTGAAAAGAAAGCTCTCCAAATACCCGAAGCTGAAAGACCTCCTTATACGGTTCGTCCAGAGTATGCAGAATCTGATGAATCCGGAGCATGGTATCCGTATTCTCCGCCATTTGCGCAACGTCCATACTGTCTGCGGCCTGTAAATCCGGTTCCGTATCGGAGAAACGCTTTCGTGCGCGCATTTCATCAAACGCCAGATTTTTGGCAATGGCGCACAGCCAGGTAAGCTCACTGGATGCATGCTGAAAGCTCTGTCTGCTCAGCATCGCCTTATAAAAGGTCTTTTGCGTAATTTCTTCTGCCATATCCTGACTTTTTATGATTGTCATGACATAGGAATATACCTCCATATAATACAAATTGTAAAGCTTTTCCACATCCATGCCCTTTTCTCACCTCCCAAAAGAATCAAGCGCTTTTTCCCTTTTTCATTGATTAGACGAAGGATGTTCCGATTCGTTACAAAAAAATTTTATTTTCATCTTAATCCCCATTCCGGAGCGTCAGCGGCAAAATGCCAATCGACGCCTAAAATTAAAAGAAAAACACACACGACAAAAACGCCGTGTGTGTATCATAGCACAAAATTGCTATGGAGTAATCTTAACCTTATTTCTCAAATTCTGCCGCTACTTCCTTTAGCAGCTCCCTGATCGGCAGATGCTGCGGGCAGACATACTCACATTTGCCGCATTTCACACAATCGGAGGCTTTCCCGCCGTCAGAGGTATGTACGCCATAATAAAATTCGCTGTTCCAGTTCTTGTACTGGTGTTTCGCGTTGTAACAGGAAAACAGATCGGGAATCGCAATTTTCCCGGGACAGCCATCTATGCAGTAGCGGCATGCCGTACAGGCAATGGTATCCTGATGCTTCAAAATACTCCGCACCTGCTCTACGGCCTTCCATTCCGCATCCGTAAACGGTACGAAGTCCTTCATAAAGCTGACATTATCCTCCATCTGCTCCATATTACTCATGCCGCTGAGCACCATGAAAATCAGCGGAAAAGATGCGCAGTAACGGATCGCATAGCTTGCGTAGCTTCCCCCGCCCAGATCGTCAAATACCTTTTTGGCCATATTCGGAAGTTCTATCAGCCCGCCGCCTTTGACCGGTTCCATCACGATGACCGGTTTTTTATGTTTTTCGCATACCTGATAACACTTATAGCTTTCAATCCCCGGATCATCATAATCCGCATAATTGAACTGCAGCTGCACCGCTTCCAGTTCCGGATGCTCCGAAAGGATCTGATCCAGTACCTCCGCCTTATCATGGAAGGACATTCCCACATGACGGATTTTTTTCTCCGCCTTGAGCTCCTGGGCAATTTCAAACGCTCTGCATCTCTGATATTTGGGATAATACTCCGCCGTCATGGCGTGCATCAAATAATAATCAAAATAAGTAACTCCGCAGGCCTTAAGCTGACCCTCAAACAAAGGTCTGATATCCTCTTCCTTTTCAAAAAAGCCCTGACTCAGCTTATTGGTCAGCATATACGCCTCTCTCGGATAACGTTTCACAAGGCACTCCCTGATCGCAGTTTCACTCTTTCCTCCCAGATACCCATGCGCAGTATCAAAATAGAGAAAGCCCTCCTCCATAAATTTGTCAATCATCCGATTGAACTGCTCAAAGTCCACCTCGTCCCCGTTCATTGGAAGACGCATGCATCCAAATCCGAATTTCTTCATCCCTGTGATCTCCCTGCTCTCTTATTGATCTGTTCTGATCAGATCCATGGCGTCCTGAACGGATTTTACACCGATCAGTCTGATTCCCTGAATCTCCTTCATGGTTTCCTGATTGGCCGCGGGCAGGATACAGGTTGTAAAGCCCAGCTTTTTTGCTTCCTTTACTCTCTGCTCCGCCATACTTACGCCGCGTACCTCGCCGCTCAGCCCGATTTCTCCAAAGACAACCGTACGCTCATTGACCGCGCGGTTTTTAAAGCTGGAAACCACTGCCATGGCAATTCCCAAATCCAGAGACGGCTCCGTAATCCTCATGCCGCCTGCCAAATTCACGTATGCGTCACAGCCCGACATCTTCAGCCCCACTCTTTTTTCCAAAACCGCCATCAGGAGATTCACTCTGTTAAAGTCCGTTCCGATTGCCTGACGTCTCGGAATCCCGAAATTACTCTGGCACACCAGTGCCTGCACCTCCAGCAAAATGGGCCTTGTTCCTTCCATCGAACACGACACCACAGAACCGCTGGCGCCCTCCGGTTTTCCGCTTAGCATAAATTCAGAAGGATTTTTTACCTCAACCAGACCTTCCTTTCGCATCTCAAATACACCAATTTCATTGGTGGAGCCAAACCTGTTCTTAACGCCGCGCAGAATCCGGTAGGACGCATGTCTGTCACCCTCAAAATAAAGAACCGTATCCACCATATGTTCCAAGACTCTGGGGCCCGCCACCGTACCTTCCTTGGTCACATGTCCCACAATAAAAATAGAAATTCCCAATCCCTTTGCAAGCTGTAAAAAAACATTGGTGGACTCACGCACCTGGGATACGCTTCCCGGCGCCGCCGAAATCTCCTCACTGAACATCGTCTGAATCGAATCGATCACCACGACCTGAGGCTGTGTCTGCCTGATGGTATCCTCAATCAGCTCCAGGCTGGTTTCACACAAAAATAACAAGGTATCCGAAAATTCCCCGATTCTCATGGCACGGAGCTTAATCTGCTTTAAGGATTCCTCCCCCGATATGTATAGAATCTGTTTCTTCTGTCCTGACAATCTCTGGCATACCTGCAGCAGTAAGGTCGATTTCCCGATCCCCGGATCACCGCCCACTAATGTCAGGGAACCCGCTACAATCCCTCCGCCAAGCACCCTGTCCAATTCCCCGATTCCGGTCATCATCCGTTCTTCCTGATTCATGGAAACCTCGGACAGCGACGCCGGCCTGATTCTCTGTTTCTCCTCCGTCCCGCGCACAGCGCCTTTCGCGCCCGCCCCGGTGACCTTCCTTTCCTCCACAAAGGTGTTCCACTCCCTGCAGGCAGGACACTGTCCCATCCACTTTGAAGATTCATACCCGCAGCTCTGACAAAAATATCCCGTCACAACTTTTCCTTTTGCCATATCAATTCTATTCCTTTACACCATCATAATTTCCCGTTATCCCCACATAATTCTAAAAAGAAAATGCCGTATGAAGCACACTCCATACGGCACCCGGTTCCATACTACTTCTCGATCTTTACTTCAACCTCTCCCGCGCCTGAAAGCTCCACGCTCAGATTCAGCTTTCCGCCAAGATTTGTCTTCATCTTACCGACGCTCTCTCCTGCGATGAATACCTCATATTCGGTATCGTCGGAGAGTCCCACGGTAATCTGGGCATCTTCCTCTCCTTCCACAAGGAAAGATACGCCATTATCGCTTTCTTTAAAATTCAAAACACTCGTTCCCGGTACGGATTCGTATACAAACATACCGTTTTTCTCAAGCTTGGTCATGGTTTTAAAGGTCTTTACCTTATACAGATCGCCTGCATGAGGGTAATCCTCCAATTTTGCCTTATCTGCCAGCTTGTGATTGCCAAAGCTGATGGTTCCGTCACTTTCAGAGCGAAGCAACTCCTTTACTACTGCCATCTTCCAGTCCTCCTGATTCATTAGTATTTATAGTAATCCATTTTCTCACTTTATATTTCAGTCGCTCAGACATCATAATTTGTATTCTGACTTGCATTTTTCGTTTGCGGCATTTGAAACAAACGCATCGTTTCATAATGATCGATATTATCTTGTATTATACTATTTCTCCTCAGTACATTTCAACTGAAAAACAATCTTTTTTGCTTTTAAAGCAGCCGAAACCTTATCCCCCGGTTTCACCCTTCCCGACAGGATTTCTTCGGCAAGCGGGTCCTCAATCTGTGTCTGAATTGCACGGCGAAGCGGCCTTGCCCCCATCTTCAGATCGGCATATTTTTTTACCAGGTATTCCTTAACAGCAGGGGTTACGCTCAGCTCGATGCTCAGCTGCCGGCTGCAGCGCATACAGAGATTCTTTGCAAGGAGCGCTGCAATCTGCTCCATATTTTTCTGATTCAGCGCAGCAAATACCATGATCTCATCAATTCGATTGATAAATTCCGGCTTAAAAATACGCTTTACTTCCTCCATCACGCCCGACTTCATGGCTTCATAATCCTGCTTCTCCGTCGTCTGTGCGGCAAAACCAAGATTCTTCGGTGAAACAATTCTCTGCGCTCCCGCATTGGAGGTCATAATAATAATCGTATTTTTAAAACTAACCTTCCTGCCCTTGGAATCGGTAATGTGCCCGTCGTCAAGTACCTGCAAAAGGATATTGAATACATCCGGATGCGCTTTCTCAACTTCATCAAATAAAATTACGGAATATGGATTACGCCTTACCTTATCGCTGAGCTGTCCTCCGTCTTCAAAGCCCACATAACCGGGAGGCGAACCTATCATCTTGGACACAGAATGCGGCTCCATATACTCACTCATATCCACTCTGATCAGCGCGTTTTCCGTTCCGAACATTGCCTCTGCAAGCGCCTTACTAAGTTCCGTCTTACCGACGCCTGTCGGTCCCAGGAATAAAAAGGATGCAATCGGTCTGTTCGGATCCTGAAGGCCGACACGTCCCCTGCGGATTGCTCTGGAAACTGCGGTAACTGCTTCTTCCTGCCCGATCACTCTCTTATGAAGAATGGATTCCATTTTCAGCAATCTGCTGCTTTCCTTTTCCGTAAGCTTACTTACCGGAATCTTGGTCCAAAGCGCCACCGCCTGAGCAATATCATTTTCCGTTACCGTCAGCACGCTTTCCTGCTGTTTCTTGCGGAAACGGTCCATGGCCTTTTCATACTTCTTTACCAGCTGGTCCTGTTCTCTTTTCTGTTCTCCTGCCTGAGAAAAAGCCTCAAACTTTAAGGAGCGTTCAATCAGCGTATCGTAGCGGCTGATTTCTTCCTCCATCTCTTTCAGGTGTTGCGGAATCTCCATGCCGCGCAGAGAAAGCGCCGCAGCTGACTCATCGATCAGATCAATTGCCTTGTCCGGCAGATTTCTGTCATTGATATAACGCTCGGACAGCTTCACTGCAGCTACAACCGCTTCATCGGAAATCCGTACGCCGTGGTGTTCTTCATATTTCTCCTTGATTCCCATTAAGATGCCGATGGCCTCCTCCTCGGTAGGTTCTTCCACCATAACGGGCTGGAAACGCCGCTCAAGCGCGGCATCCTTTTCAATATATTTCCGATATTCCGCAACGGTAGTTGCACCAATCAGCTGCAATTCCCCTCTTGCAAGAGACGGTTTCAGGATATTGGACGCATCTATTGCGCCCTCGGCGCCTCCGGCGCCGATCAGCGTATGAAGCTCATCCAGAAACAGCAGAACATTTCCTGCTTCTGTTACTTCGCGGATTACCTTCTTAATTCGTTCCTCAAATTCCCCGCGGTACTTACTGCCTGCCACCATTCCCGACAGATCCAGTGTCATGACCTGTTTATCCTTCACCGTATCAGGCACCTGCCCTGCTACGATTCTGCTTGCCAAGCCTTCCGCAATCGCGGTTTTACCGACTCCCGGCTCTCCGATCAGACATGGGTTATTCTTGGTTCTTCTGCTCAGAATCTGAATCACACGCTGAATTTCCCTGTCTCTTCCGATCACAGGGTCCAGCTTTCCGGCTCTGGCAAGCTCTGTCAGATTTCTGCTGTACTGATTTAATACACTGACGGATTCTTTTTTACCGCCGCGGCCCTTTTGTTTTTTGAGCCCCAAATCCTCTTTATATAAGGTGCCGTCTTCTCCCATTGCCACAAGGACATCCACATACAATTTCTGAACGCTGAGTCCGAGAGAATTGAGCAGCCGGACGGCAACATTATCCCCATCCTTTAGTAAGGCAAGCAGGATATGCTCCGTACCGGTTTCCTTCATGCCGAATCTCGCCGCCTGTCTGTGGCTTTCCTCCAGTATTTCCGCTGCCTTGGGGGAATACCCGTCCTTTTCACGCAGCATCGTGGAGCCGGTCGGTACTACCAAATCCTTGATCATTTCAATGATCTTTTTTTCCTCCGCTCCGTTATCCGAAAGTACTCTGGCTGCGACGCCGGTACGTTCCCGCAAAAGTCCTACCAGAATATGCTCCGTTCCCACATAGTTTTGATATAGGGAAGCTGACGTACGTGCCGCCAGATGCAATGCTGCTTTTGCTTTATCCGTAAATTTTGACTGCATCATTCCAGTCCTCCATATTCCTCATAGATTTCGTCTATCAATTCATGAATATCTTCTTTTGCTATGCTTTTACAGCTGGCTCCCGCAAGAAGAAGCCGCAGCTGCTTTTTCAATCCTGTCAGTGTCTCGATCCGGTCCCTGTCAAGCGAAATTACGGTTCCCCGCCTGTGATCCACGCGAAGATAACCCTCCTGCCTTAAAATATTATACGCCTTGTTGACCGTATGCATATTAATGCCGATTTCCTCCGCCATCTGTCTTACCGACGGCAGTGCATCCCCTTCATGCAGGGCGGACATTGCAATTCCCATAATAATTTGATTGCGAAGCTGCATATAAATCGCTTCGTCACTTTCAAAATCTATCTCAATGATCATTTGTGTCCCAACCTCTTCACAGCCGTAAATCAACCGTGCTTCCATATGGAATGACCGAAAAGCGCGAAATCAGAATTCCGCGCTTTTACTATCCTCCAACGATTACAACCTATTCATTTTCATCTTCCAGATCAAGGAACTCAAATTCCAGATCCTCCCTTGGAGTCATGAAATTAACGGACTGCCACACCTCTTTTCCGTTTTCCTGGTCTGTAATAGTCGCATTCCGCTCCATGATGTCCTCCAGCTCATCGTCCTCAGGCGCAATCCCGGTATCGACGCCGCCTTCTTCCTCGTCCTCATACGCTTCCCCGGCCTGCAAATTCGTCTCTGCATCCGGGCCGTGATATGAGGACTCCCTCATCCGGCCGTCATACTGCATTCCGGGGTCCTGAATTTGGGCGGAATCCTCGGACGCCTTCCTGATATCATACAGAAATCCGTCTTCCCCCATCGCAAAGTCATTCGGAATCTTAGATTTGATATTTACATTTTCCCCATCCGAATCGTTCTCATACATTCTGTCTTTGGTTTCATATACATGCCCGGAGTATGCTTCTTTATCGTCAGCTTCCTCATTTACTTCTATCGATTTTCTGCGTTTTCTGACATCCTGTCTCTTGTCCGCTTTTCTGCTAAAAACGCTGTTCTCCGGCAATGCATCCCGTAAATGAAATTCTTCCGGATCCTCACCATACAGTTCTCTGCGGTAATCCCGCACGCGCAGTCCCATTAATACCATCACCGCAGCCATTGCCAGAATGACAATCACCAAAAAAACAATAACCGCAGTATGAGATCCTCCCTTTTCCACCGTACTTACGGTTTCCTGCGTGTCCGTGTTCGCCGCATCCGGCTGGGAATAATGAATCTCGCTGCTCGCCTCTCCGCGATTTACCGTAAAATAGTAGCTTTTGGCAGTACCGTCGGCGGCCTGAACGGTTATAACCGCCATATTGCTTCCTTTTTGAAGGTTCGTAAATCCGTAATTTTCAATGACGCTGGCTCCCTCGCCGGCAACGCCATATGCAGATACGGACGTAATATCCTCTCCTACAGTAACCGTATATTCTGTAATATAAGGCGAAAAAAGCGGAGTAATTGCCGCATCACCGATGCTGAGCGCAGTCAAATACGCTTCGGTGCTGCCAACCGGAGCCTCATCTCCCTGATTGTCCGGCTCCACGGGCTGATCCTGTATATCCTCTTGGCCGTCACCGGAAGTATCCCCCTGCATCTCTGACTGCTCCGGATTGTCCGCATTCTGAACAGGATCTTCCTGCGAAAGATTTCCGGTTGCATTGTTATCTGTCACGCTGCCCGTTTTCTCACCGGTATCCGTGAGCAGATCGCCTCTGATATAACCTATGGTATTTCCGTTCACATATACCTTATACCAGGTATAACCGTCGGAAGCAGTTTCCACTCCGCAGATTTCAACCCGGTCGCCGGAAACAACACTGGCAAGCACCGAACCGTCTGTGGAAGCCGAAGACCTGATACGTGCACCGCCGTCCTTAACAATTCCGATTGTATTTTCATAGGCATAAACATTCCGCGTGCCATATGACATAAACAGCACAATTCCGCAAATCAGACCGAGCACTGCTTTGTACCGTTTACTTTTGTATCTTCTGTTTTTTCTCGTCATGCCGTTTCCTCTTGTTTTACTGCTCTTTTCTGATAAATCGTTTTGCTCCGGATTCTCCCTGAATCGAGGCGCCAAAGCCCTGCATTTTCTTCTTGCTTCGTACTTCCTCTTCGAATTTGCGATTCGCACTGGTCATGCATTTCGAGCAATACCGTCCGGAACGAATATCTGCGCCGCAGATTTCACAATGTAAAAATGCTTTGGAATCCGCCGCCACCTCTATACGTCCCTCATGCAGCATCTGCCTGATCGTTTTCTGGGAAACGCCGGTTGCTTTTTCTACCTCTACCGCAGTAGCTCCTCTGTGCTGTTCTATGTAAAGTCTAACCTTTCCATAATCATCGTAATCACGGTATTTGCAATCTTCACATTCATATTCTCCGACCCCCTTAAAGATCATAATTCCTCCACAGAGAGCACAATGCGAAGGTCTATGATAATTATCCAGCGAGATCAAACCTCCATTGCGCCTTTCACTCATATACACACACCACCCTAAGCTTCATCAATTGCTTTTCCAATATCATGACGCATATACTTATTTTCAAAATCAACCCACTGCGTTGCCTCATAAGCATTTGCCCGGGCAGTTTTTAAATCCGGTCCGGTCGCCGTAATACCAAGCACCCTGCCGCCGTTTGTCACAATTCTGCCCTGATCATCCAGCTTTGTACCTGCATGGAAGCAATAATAGCCTTCCTTATTTTCAAACCTTTCCAGTCCGTCAATGACGAACCCTTTCTCGTATTTCACAGGATAACCGTCAGAAGCAAGTATCACGCAAACCGCTGCGTTATCCTCAAACTGTAAATCAATTTGGTCCAGCGTTCCGTCAATGCACGCTTCACATACATCGATGATATCGTTTTTCATTCTCGGCAGGACAACCTGCGCCTCCGGGTCTCCGAATCTGGCATTGTATTCCAGAACTCTCGGTCCTTTTTCGGTTAACATAAGTCCGAAAAAGATCACGCCCTGAAACGGCCTTCCTTCCGCAGCCATGGCGTCCACGGTTGCCTGATAGATGTACTTCTTGCAGAATGCATCCACTTCCTCCGTATAGAACGGGCTGGGTGAAAAGTTTCCCATACCTCCGGTATTGAGACCCTGATCCCCATCCTTTGCCCTCTTGTGGTCCTGCGCCGAGGACATAATCCTGATCGTCTTTCCGTCCACAAAGGAAAGAACACTCACCTCACGTCCCGTCATAAATTCCTCAATGACCATGCGATTTCCGGCACTGCCGAATTTCTTGTCCTGCATGATTTCCTTCACGCCGTTCAGTGCTTCGGAGCGTGTATTGCAGATCAGAACGCCCTTGCCGAGCGCAAGTCCGTCAGCCTTTAACACAATCGGAAACTCAGCCTTCGACTCTAAATAGGCGACTGCATCTTCGTAACGGTCGAAGGTCTCGTATGCAGCGGTAGGGATGTTGTACTTTTTCATCAAATCCTTGGAAAATGCTTTGCTTCCCTCCAGAATTGCAGCATTCTTCCTCGGCCCGAAAGCACGGATTCCGGCTTTTTCCAGTTCATCCACCAGTCCTCCGACTAACGGATCGTCCATACCTACAATGACCATATCAATGGCATGCTCCTTGGCAAATGCCACAATTTTATCAAACTCCATCGCACCGATGGGTACACACTCCGCAATCAGTCCGATTCCGGCATTCCCCGGTGCGCAGTAAATTTTATTTACGCGCTTACTTTTTGCCACACTTGCTGCAATCGCATGCTCTCTTCCGCCGCTGCCAACGATTAAAATGTCCATATGTTTACCCTCTTATATCTATTTTTGACCGATTTTCTGCACTACTGCTTATGCTTCTTTTACAATCACTTTTCCTTCAATCACCTGTATCCTGCCGTTTGCAATAGCGTCAATGGCCTTTGGCATAATCACCCATTCCGCCTGCTCCATAACCCTGCGCTGCAAAACCTCAGGGGTATCTCCCTGCAGGACCTCCACAGCTTTCTGGAATATGATCGGCCCGGTATCGGTTCCTTCATCCACAAAGTGAACCGTCGCGCCGGTAATTTTTACCCCTCTTGCCAGAGCGGCCTCATGCACCTTTAAGCCATAATAGCCCGTTCCGCAAAAAGAAGGAATCAGGGACGGATGTATGTTGATCATCCTGCCTGCATAACGAGCAATCATCTGCTTGGGTATCACCACCAAAAAGCCCGCCAGAACAATCAGGTCAGGCGCTGCTTCCTCCACAGCCGCCAGAAAAGCCTCATGAAACGCTTCTCTGTTTTCATAGCTTTTGGGTGAAACACAGACTGCATCGATTTCGTTTTGTCTTGCCCTCTCTAAAGCATACGCTCCCGGATTGTTGCTGATGACCCGGACAATGCGTGTATTCGTAATGCTTCCTTTTGCAATGCCGTCAATAATCGCCTGCAGATTCGTGCCTCCGCCGGATACACAGACAAGTACTCTTAACATAAGGTTACTCCTTTTTCTCCTGTCTCAGTACGTCCAATGACATACGGCGTCTCACCGACTGCCCTGATTGCTTCCATGGTTTTGTCCGCATCCGAAGCGTCCACGGCAAGCACCATGCCGATCCCCATATTGTAAGTATTATACATCATCTTTTCTTCGATATTTCCCTTTGCCTGCAGCATCCGGAAAATTGCCGGAACCTCATAGCTGTTTTTGTCAATCACAGCACGAATGCCGTCCTTTAACATTCTGGGCACATTCTCATAAAAGCCGCCGCCGGTAATGTGGCTGCATGCCTTTACGGTAACGCCCGCGTCCTTGATGCTCTTTAACGCCCTGACATAAATCTTAGTGGGGGCAATTAACGCCTCTCCAAGCGTTTTTCCAAGCTCATCATAATAAGTATTCAGGCTCTCTGCGGTCATATCAAATACCTTTCGAACCAAGGAAAATCCGTTGCTATGTACGCCGCTGGAAGCCATTCCGATCAGAACATCCCCGGCCTTTAAATTCCCGCCCGTAATTAAATTCTTTTCATCCACCACGCCTACTGCAAAACCGGCCAGATCATACTCATCCTCAGGATAAAATCCCGGCATTTCCGCAGTCTCGCCGCCGATTAACGCTGCCCCTGACTGAAGGCATCCGTCGGCCACGCCTTTGACAATCGTTGCGATCTTTTCCGGATAATTTTTCCCGCATGCAATATAATCCAGGAAAAATAACGGTTCTCCGCCTGCACATGCAATATCGTTTACACACATTGCTACGCAGTCAATTCCGACCGTATCATGCTTGTCCAGTAAAAAAGCAAGCTTCAGCTTCGTTCCGACGCCGTCCGTACCGGATACCAATGTCGGCTTCTCCATTCCCTTGATTTTTTCCAGTGAAAATGCTCCGGAGAACCCGCCGATTCCGCCCAGCACTTCAGGTCTCATGGTCTCCTTCACATATTTCTTCATCAGCTCCACCGACTTATAACCGGCTTCGATATCAACACCCGCATTCTTGTAATCCATTTTTTCCATCCCTCGCACTCATTTTTACTTGGTATTTTTCTATTTTGATCCGCCTGTTAATAGTTCTTATATCCGACCTCCTGAAGACGCGCATCCTTCTTCTGAACGCTTTCCTTCAGGCTCTTTGAGTACTCCTTCAGTTTTGCAAGCAGCCCGGAATCAGAAGTCGCCAGAATCTTTGCTGCCAACAGCCCTGCATTTGCACCGCCGTTAATAGCCACCGTAGCCACGGGAATTCCGGACGGCATCTGCACGATGGAATACAAAGAATCCCTTCCGCCGAGAGAAGTCGTATGCATAGGAATACCGATCACCGGCATAGGAAAAATTGCCGCACACATACCCGGAAGATGCGCTGCCATACCCGCACCTGCAATAATCACCTTAAATCCTTTTTCCTCTGCTTTTGATGCATATTCAAAGAATACATCCGGCTCTCTGTGCGCCGAAATAATCGTCATCTCATACGATATTCCGAGCTCCTCTAAAATGTCTGCCGCCTTTGCCATAACGGGCATATCAGAATCACTGCCCATGACAATTCCTACCTGTGCCATAGTGGTACTCCTCCTTATGTCATATCTTTTCTTGCGCAGTACAGTCTGTGAAACCATAGCGCTACATAGATATAATTAGTTTACTAAAAAACACTCTCTGCCGCAACTGTCAATTCGCATAAAAATCTTCAAAAGCTTCATTTAACGCTTCGCACCCTTCCAAAACAAATCTGCCGTCCCGAATCAGCAGAATTTTGCTGCCGTCCTTTTTCACCGCTTCGATGAATGCAAGCTCATCATATGGGATTGTAATATCCGTATGACAGTTAAAATATGCACGGGACGGATCCGTATGCCTGCGAAGCGAAATCTCATTATCCTTTGCTACGATTTCCTTTCCGTCCGGATTATAGACACGTACATCCTCCGCATGGGAATAGCAGGTATCTCCGACGGCAAAATGAGGTCCCATTTTTTCGGCAATCAGAATCGGAAGCTTATCGGCAATCCCGTACTTTTGTGATACAACATATGCCGTAGTATTCGTTCCGATTGCAAATTCTCCCATCGGAAGGGATTCATGATGAAACAATACGTTTTCCCTGACATAGCTGCAGCTTGCCTTCGCATCGTCAAAGTTTGAGCAGGACACCTCTTTTGTCATGCCGTCCTCAAAATGTATTTCCAGATTTTCATAAAAAAGCTCGTTCAGATACACGCGGCTCACATGCAAAATACCGTTCGTTCCCTTCAGTACCGGAGAGGTAAATACTTCTCCGGCCGGAATATTCACATCCGCTACGCAGTTTTCAAATTTCGTCTGCGTTTCGGGATTATCGAGCGGAAACAACCGGACCGTCAGATCGGTCCGGTTTGCGCCCTTTCCTTTGATTCTGACATATTCCGCCTGATTTAATGCATCAATCAGCTTCGACTGAATCGTTTCATACAAATGATAATCCAGCGTATTGATCTTTATGATCTCATCAAAAATCCGTTCATAATCATCGCCGATCTCGGGAACCGGAAACGCAATTATCGTAAAGCTGCGTTCCTCGCCCGGTATATATTCATTTGTCAGCGTCCCCGCCGCCTGCTGATATTCCACTTTCAGCTTTTGCTGCGCTTGACTCAGTCCGGGGGCCTGAGGCTTATCAAGCGGCTCAAACACAGGCTCCCCAAACGTTTCCATACATGCCGGACCGGCATGACGCTTTGCAAGCTCTTTTACCGGCTCATAGCCCTCCCTCAGGGTCTCAAGCTTCCTGGTCTTATAATTTCCGTCCAGAAACAACGCTTCATCCTCCCTGTGGTCATAATCCAGCTGCTTATTTACGGCGGCACCGCAAAAGCCGACCTTTATCGTTCCTTTTTTGTGGAAAATGCTCTCCGAAGCTCTGTAAATTACGGGCTTTAAGCCCATATTTTCAAAATTCCGTATTGCTCTGCGGATGACACGCTCAAACCCGGCAGTATACCGGATATTAACGGTTTGCTTTTTGGACAAATCCTTATTTCCCACCTGAAATCCGATCCGGTACCCTTCCGTAAAGGTATCCGCCATCAGATTGATCCGTTCATCCGTCAGCCCATTTAAATAAATCGCGGTCCGTTTTTCATTTTCGGTAATGTAACAGCCATATTGATACAGATAACGCAGATCATCAAGATCGCTGTTCATGATCAGGTCATAAAAATAACGATTTTCGGGGCAGTCAGGATCTACCAGAGCGCGTATCCGCTTCTCCTGCTCTATATCGGAATAATCGCTGACAAACCAGTACATAATCTCCCTGAGTTTTTCAGTCTTTGGCATGGTCCCCGTCTCCTCCATGCACTCCAGACAGCTTCCGTAAACCTCCAAAAAAAGCTCCGCCCTGATCAGCAGCTCCTCCACATCCCCAAAAAAAGCCTCCGATATCACACCGGCCAGCTCTGTCTGTAAAAAGCTGTAAAGCTGTCCTTCTTTCAGGCCAAAGCATGCGGCTGCATAAGCCGGATTGAAAAAGCTGTCCTCATACTGCCGCGGCAAAAGCGGCTCATAAAGACTTAGATTCTCCTCCGCTAACTGACTAAGGCTCCATTGCTTTCGTTCTTCTCTATGTTCATATGCCGCAAACAGTTTCCGTAATCGATCCGCATTTTCTGTGAAATATCTCTTATAATCATCGGAAAACAATTTATTTTCTTTCAGTTCACCGCCGATTTCCGACAGACGCTGAACCGTAAGCTCTTTTCTAAGTTCCAAATCTTCCAATTTCTTATTTCCTTTCGATGTCGTTATCATATTGCACTGCCATAGGCCCCTGCGTATAAAATCACACTAATCGCGGCTATTGCGAGCAGATTCAGTACTATCCCCAGATAGCTGAAAAAATAAAACATATCCTTCTCTGTCTTGGACAAAACGCCAAGCACTTCCCCAACCATCGAGAAAATGAGCGCCAGAAGCAGGGATGTTCCATACTGTCTTTTTGCTACGCCTCCGGCACGAAAGGTCAAAAATACCACTATGATAATGGACGCAATCGATATGATTCCGAGAATTGTCGACATTACTGCCCTTGGAGGATTCTTTTTATCTGTAAAAATATAATGCTTTTTTTTCTTCTTCTCCATTCCGTTCCACCATTCCGAAGCATTTATGCTGAGGAAACATGATCATTGCCTGCGCTTTCGCGCAGCAAGGGATTTCCTATGCCACAAAGAAAGGGGATGCCTGTAGAAGCAGCCCCTCATAAGTTTAAAACATAATATTTTTTCTGGATTTTAAGAGTTTTGCTCCATGAATAATCATCACAATTCCGACAGCGATCCCCGATACCAACGTACAAATTCCAAGGGACAGGTTAAACGCCCCCGTCTTTCCCATTGTCTTATATGCTTTTTCTTCCATATTCCTGCACTCCTTTCAGCCACATCTTTGCTTTCGGGCAATTGCGAAACTCACTGAATTTTGTTGAATTGCGCAAACGCCTAATAAGTTCTGTTTCCAAGGCGGTCCGCCTGTTATTTTGCCCCGTACTGCTCGTAATAAGCATCTATAGCAGCCTTAATTGTATCATCAATATAAACCTTGCCATTATAAGGCCGATTATACAAATGTTCCACAACCTCCGCCATTGTAACAATGGCCGTTATCGGAAAGCCGTAATTTTCGGAAATCTCGGTAAGGGCGCTCTTCTCACCCTGTCCGCGTTCCATGCGGTCCACACTGACCACCAGTCCGCATACATTTACATCTCCCTGCGCCTTTATGACCGGAAGCGTTTCTCCTATAGAAGTTCCCGCGGTCGTTACATCCTCGATGATCAGAACACGGTCCCCGTCCGTAATGGGACCTCCGAGCAAAATTCCTTTATCACCATGATCCTTCACTTCCTTACGGTTGGAACAATAGCGAATATCGGTACCATAGAGCTCGCTGATCGCCATGGTTGCCGCTACGGTCAAAGGAATTCCCTTATATGCCGGACCAAACAGCACGTCAAAATCCAGTCCGAATGCATCATGTATCGCTTTTGCATAATATTCGCCAAGCTTTCTCAGCTGTGATCCGGTACGGTAAAATCCGGTATTCACAAAAAACGGAGTCTTGCGTCCGCTCTTTGTTACAAAATCTCCAAACTTAAGTACATTACACTCCACCATGAATTCGATAAATTCCTGTTTATACTGTTCCATATTTGTTCCATTCCTCCTGTATAGATATGTTCAGTTTCATAGCTTCGCAAGCGCACCTGCAATATCCTCTCTCATATCAAGGACAGCCTGTCTGGATGCATCCGCAAAATTCTGCGGCCCAAAGGCTGCATACTGCGGCTGCTTATACGCCGCAATAATTCCTCTGGAGGAATTGACAATCGCACCGAGTCCGTCTTTGTGAAAGAAATTTACCAGATCAGCGCCCTTTCCGCCTTGAGCGCCATAGCCCGGCACCAGAATGTATGCCTTGGGCATAATCTCTCTTAAAATTTTGCCCATTTCCGGATAGGTAGCGCCTACAACGGCTCCTACATAGCTGTATTCCTCGCCCATGCAGTCCTCTCCCCATTTTGCAACCTGTTCTCCGACCAGCTCATATAATGGTCTGCCGTCGATCAGCCGGTCCTGAAATTCTCCGCTGCTGGGATTACTCGTCTTAACTAATACAAAGATTCCTTTCTTTTCTTCCTTACAAACATCGATAAACGGCTTTATGCCATCCGAACCAAGATAAGGATTCACGGTTACAAAATCTTCACCAAAGGCGCTGTATCTGTGGCTTCCCACCTGTACCCTGCCGAGATGTCCCACTGCATATGCAGCGGAAGTGGAACCGATATCCCCTCTTTTCACATCAGCGATTACAACCAGACCCTTTTCCTTGCAATAATCCACGGTTTTCTGAAAAGCTGCAAGTCCTTCCAGGCCAAACTGCTCATACATGGCAATCTGGGGCTTTACTGCAGGAATCAGATCCGCAGTTGCATCCACAATTGCCTTATTAAACTGCCAGATTGCTTCCCCTGCTCCCGCTAATGTCTCTCCAAATTCATCATACGCTTTCTTCAGAATATGCTCCGGTATATAACCGAGCATCGGATCAAGTCCTACCACAATGGGCGCATTTGTCTTTCGAATGCCTGCAATCAGCTTGTTGATCATTTTCTTTCCTCCGCCTGTTCCTATTTCTATTATGTAATGATATCATCCTGCACACTGTCATGACATCCTGAGATGTCATGACATTTTATAATTCCGCATGCTCCAGATCCTTTAATACGTATCGGTTTTCAATATAATAATCAAATCTGTCCCTGGTAATCCATTCCCATCCGCCAAATTCCTCCGGAGGGAGCACAAAGTTTGCATCATCCGCATCAATGCTGCACAGATAAGCAATCCCTACGCACTGGGTATCTCCGATCATCTGCGACCAGGTGTAAATCATCTTTTCAATATTTCCTTCCACGCCAATGGTATCACGGATCGCCCGCAGCACTGCCATATCGGGGGATTCCCCATGCGCAACCTCACCGTCAAAAAATTCCCATACAAACGGGTCCGGAATACGGTCATCCACCCAGCGCTTAATCACCAGATACTTATCATCCTTTTTTACAATTCCCTTTACACGCAGAAACAAATCATTCATATCCTGATTTCCCCCTGTTCAAAATCTATTCTTTTTTACAGCTTATTTACCTGTTTCATTATCTTGTCTTCAGAAATTCATATTCTCTGACAGCCGCTTCATCATCCGGATAGGTCGCCAGATATGTTTCCATCAGAACGCACGCCTTTTTGAAATCGCCCAGATATTCATAGCTTACAATCTCATTATATTTCAAGGTCTGCATCGTATCCATATCATTCATTGCAATTCCGTTTTCAAAGGCTTCTCTCGCAGCTTCGTAATCTCCGATCTGGAGCTTGCACAATCCCAGCTGGTTATAAATGGAGGCGCTGGCACCATAATTGGAAATATAATTCGTATAAATCGAGGCTGCAAAATTGATATCTCCGGTGGCTTCGTATGCCTGCCCCAGCGCCAGAACAACCTTTTCACTGCCGTTTGTCTTATTGGCATTATCCAAATAGGAGCATGCGTTCTCATAATCTCCCATGTAATAACAGATCAGCCCCTTGTCGTAATCCGACATGGATTTGCTGCCCGAGCTCATCGCATTTTCAAGATATCCGATCCCTTCCTCGGTATATCCGTAATGATCCATGGTCAGATAAATATTAATGCACATGGAATAATTATTTTGATCAAGCGCGATTGCCCGGTCAAAATCCGAAACCGCCTGATCATGGTTATTCATGGCAAGATCTGTAAGCCCTCTCAGATAATAAGCGTCAGCCTCTTTGTCATCCAGCGCCAGAATCGCGCAATAGGTTTCATACGCCGCCTGATAATCACCGCTCTTATAATATGCTGTTGCAAGATAATAATTGATATCAAATTCCAGCGAGGTTACGGTTCCGTCACAATATGTAAGCGCATCCAAAAAAGAAGCAACGGCCGCCTCATACTCGGTCTTTCCAAGATAGGCCAGACCTTCCCCCCGGCAGACCAGCTCCGCATTCTCGCCCGCTTCCCTTGCCGCCGTAAAGCTGATTAACGCCCCATCATAATCCGCTGTCTCTATTTGATCCATACCGGTGCTTAAATCGGAGCTCTTTCCCTGTGCTCCGCATCCGGCTGATATCAGTAAAAGCGCTGTCGTACATACGCCCAGCACTGTTTTTAATAATTTCATCCGCAGTAATTCCCCTATATCATATTTATTAAAATATAACACATTCGCGAATCGAATACCACTGAATAATTTGATTTTGAAAAATCAGATCAGCTTTATTCTCTCCATTGCGGGAGTTTGACAGCTTAACCACATAAAAATCCCCTCAAAGCCTTGACAGGC
>CAYTIH010000017.1:0-44652 GCA_964437825.1 uncultured Clostridium sp.
TACCTCCGGTACACGCTTCATAGTACCCCCGCATTCGGGACAAGTACAGGTAATTTCATCAATATACGGTCTGTGAAGTTCCACCGTTCGTGCCTTCGGATTGCCGCTTAATTTCTCCAGTTCCTCCCTGGAACCGATGGACTCCTGATGTCCGCAGCCTTCACATTCCCAGATGTTCAGCGGTGTTCCCCAATAGCGGTTACGGGAAATGCCCCAATCCTGAATATTTTCAAGCCAGTTTCCGAAACGTCCCTCTCCGATAGACTGAGGAATCCAGTTTACCGTTTTATTGTTGCGTACAAGATCGTCCCTGACTGCAGTCATCTTAATAAACCAGGATTCACGCGCATAATAAATTAAAGGCGTATCACATCTCCAGCAGAAAGGATAATCATGTTCGAATTTAGGTGCAGCGAACAGTTTCCCCTCTTTGTCCAGATCCTTTAATACTTCCGGATCCGCCTTCTTTACAAAGAGTCCTGCATAAGGTGTCTCCTGCGTCATATTTCCCTTGCCGTCCACAAACTGTACAAAAGGAAGGTCATATTTTCTGCCGACTTGGGCATCGTCCTCACCGAATGCCGGAGCAATATGAACAATACCGGTACCGTCAGTCATGGTAACATAGGAATCACAGGTTACGAAATGGCCCTTTTTGTGCTGTTTTTCGGCAGCCTCTCCTGCACAACGGAATAAAGGCTCATATTCTTTATATTCCAATTCCCTGCCAAGATAGGTTTCCAAAACCTCATAGGCAGCTGCCCCATCCCCTGCAAGGGATCCAAGCACCTGATCCAGAAGCGCCTGCGCCATATAATAGGTATACCCGTCGGCCGCTTTTACCTTACAATAGGTCTCCTCCGGATTCACGCAGAGCGCCACATTGGATGGCAGAGTCCATGGCGTTGTGGTCCATGCAAGGAAATAGGCGTCCTCGCCCACTACCTTGAAACGTACGACTGCGGAGCGTTCCTTGACCGCTTTATAGCCCTGCGCTACCTCATGGGAAGAAAGAGGCGTTCCGCAGCGGGGACAATACGGTACAATCTTAAAACCCTTATATAACAGTCCCTTATCCCAGATCTTTCTCAGCGCCCACCACTCGGATTCTATAAAATCATCATGATACGTAACATAGGGATTCTCCATATCAGCCCAGAAGCCGACCGTCTGTGAGAAATCCTCCCACATTCCCTTATATTTCCATACGGATTCCTTACATTTACTGATAAAAGGATCCAGTCCGTATTCCTCGATCTGTTCCTTGCCGTCCAGCCCAAGCAGCTTTTCCACTTCCAGCTCTACCGGAAGGCCATGTGTATCCCACCCTGCTTTTCTGGGAACCATATTGCCCTTCATGGTTCTGTATCTCGGAATCATATCCTTGATAACACGGGTAAGCACATGTCCGATATGCGGTTTTCCGTTTGCAGTTGGCGGTCCGTCATAAAAAGTGTAGGTCGGTTCGTCCTTTCGAATGTCCATGGATTTCTGGAAAATATCATTTTCCTTCCAGAACTTACATACTTCTTTTTCACGATCAACGAAATTCAAATCTGTTGATACTTTCTGGTACATGATTTTGCTCCTTTCTGTATACAGAGATACTAAAAAAGAGCTCCGTCCTGTAATAGGACGAAGCTCCATGTTCGTTTCACCACCTGTTACGACATACGGCTCACATCAATCCGGCAATTTCAAATTCTCATTGGATTGCCTCCGGAAAAACTCCGGTAATATGAGTTTATATGAGTTCCGGTAACGGCGGATACCGTCAGCATTTACTAAGCATCTGCTGTTCAAGCTGCGACTCGGAAGTGATTTTCCATAGAATCTTACTCATACCGGTCTTGCACCCTCACCGGCTCGCTTTGATTTTGTGATTCCATGTACTCTCTTCGTCAGCGTCTTTTTCATCTGACAGATTCTTTTATGTGTTCCCCGGCGGGAGCACCTTAACGCGTTCATTATAATGCCCGTGTCTTTCAATTGTCAAGACTTATGAGAAATCAAATGTATTATATTCTTCACCGGTCTGGTAATCAATCACTTTGATTTCATTATTTCCGTCATAAAGCTCAATGTAGATCAGTCCATTGTTTACCTCAAAGAAAATGAAGCTGTCCCTGCTGATAACGGTATCGGGAATCGTGGAAACATCCGTCTGAAGATATTCTGCAATATCCAGCTTATGAATCTCTGTACCGTTATTATCAGAATAGTATAAGGAGCCGTCAGAATAATAAATATCCTGATTCAGGTCAAAGTCATTCAGTCCGCTTGTAATTTCTTCATATGCAGATCCGTCCTCCGTGGTGATATACATATAACCGTCCGTAGAAGTAAACGCCAGATAAACGGAGCGATCAACAGAAAATGCAGTCAGGCAATCCAGATGCTCAATATTATAATCGGAAAGATAAAACAGGAATTCCTTATCTGCGCCGTCCAAGCTCATCTTATACATACCGCCGTCATCCAGACACTCAAAATATACATAATCATCCAGTATATAGTAGTAATTCAGAGAAGCATTATCGATCTTCTTTACTGCTTCGGTATTCGGATCATAGGAATATAATTCATAATAATCATCATAATTGTCAAAGTAGATCAGACCATTATAATATGAGAAAGCGCAAACCTGTGTACCGTCAAGTAAAAGCTCCGGTGTAGATCCCTCCGCTAACAGCTGCCTCCAGAAAGCAAAGGTTTCGGTATCACTGTCATACGTTGAATAGTATACCTCATTTCCGATTACGGTAAAATATCTGACCTTCTTATCGGTTACTAATGCATAATATTTTTCCGTATCCGTGTAAATCAGCGTATTATCTTCCCACTGATTATTCTTTAACAGAAGATAGGACATGCTGCTGTCCGTATAGCCCGTGAAAGCCGCACGGTAATCCGCACCGGCATTTTCGGATGCGGAGGTTACATTGTCCAGATCCGGCGTTTCATAATAATTAATATCAATCAGATTCTCTGCGTTAACAGTACCGCCTTCATAATCCACACTGTAATACTCATTGTAATCTGCAAAATAGAACAACTCATCTTCAATTGTCGTCATATACAGATATTCGTTATTGAAATCGCTGTCATATACAGTATCCTGACCGCCAATAACAGAATGCCAAACCCAATCCCCGTCACAATAGAGCAGGGCATCTCCGGCAAACACAAGCGGAAAATAAGTGGACAGTTCAGCATCCGCTACCTTTTCCACAGCTCCGGAAGCAACATCATAGGCATAAATAACTCCATACCCTACGGAATAAATCTTGCCTCCATGATAATACACACCATTGATATATGCATTATCATACTTGGAAGCCTCTGCCGCAACCTCAACTCCGCTTCCGTCGGAATTCATTTTCTTCAGGTTGCCGTCACCGTCAACATAATAGACAGCGCCATTTACATATTCGAAATCCGCACTTCCATGCTGTAAGAACTGGCATGTGACATCGTATTCAATCAGCTGGCTGTTGCTTCCATCCAGATCACACATATACAGTTCGCCATAGCTGTCATATATATCGTCAAGTACAATATAGAAAATCCTGTCATCGACAATTGCAAACGAAGTAATATCTTCCGGTACTATGATAGGAATATCATCGCCGGTCTCAAGGCTTGTGCGGACCAGGCCGGTCTCGCCGCATGCCATGTAAAGGTAATCCTGATACACTGCCATGGATTTCACTTCGATTCCGCTGTTCAGTGCTGCAAGCCAGAACATACCATCATAAGTGCCGTCGGACTGTCTTGCCACCGCGCAGATACCATACTCTGTTTTTAAGATGACATGATCGCTGTAGAAAGTACCGAGTCCGTTTCCTCTGATCACGGCGGAAGAATCACCGGTAAACTCAGAATCACCAATGACCGGTGCCTGCGTCGGCTCCTCCGGTTCCTCTGTAGGGTCGGGTTCTGCGGTTACCTCCGCAGGGATTTCCGTTACCATAGTATCATTCACAGGCTCGTTGTCGTCTTTTTTATTGAGTACCCAAGCAACAACAATTCCAACAATTGCTATGATAATAACCGCAATCACACCGATGATAACGCCCAGCTTAACCTTATTTTTCTTCTGCGTATTCTGATCCGGCATCTGTCCGCCGTATGCATACTGCGGACCCGCAAAATTATTCCCGTTCATGGTAAACGGATCATTCGAAGCGCCGTTCCCATTCATGGTATACGGGCCGTTTTGCGTAAACGGACCGTTCTGCTGTGTATTCTGTGTAAACGGGTCGTTCATCTGCAAATTCTGTGTTACGTTTTGTGTAAACGGATCGTTTTGCTGCATATTGGGCGTTCCGTTCATGGTGTACGGGCCTGCCTGCGGACCGTTTTGCGTAAACGAATCGTTTTTCTGCAAATTCGGCGCTCCGTTCATGGTATACTGACCTGCCTGCGGGTTGGGCTGCGCATTCGGCGCTCCGTTCATGGTGTACGGGCCTGCCTGCGGACCGTTTTGCACAAACGGATTTCCGTTTGGCTGCGGCTGCTGTGGATTTTGCATATTCGCCTGATTGACAGGCATCCCTGTTGCAGGATCATACTGCACGCCGTTTGGCTGTCCGCCAAATTGATTATCCTGTTGATTCATTCTACCTCCCCATGCAGAACTCGTCTGATTTGCTATCATATTTCCTGTCATAGCAACGGTTCTGCCATCGTTTGTATCATTTAAACCTGAGTTTTGATTCAGGTAAAATGCCCTGTAAAAATCTTCCAGAGAATGATATCTTTCCTCCGCATACAGCGCCATTCCCTTCATAAGAGCCCCCTCCTGCCACGGCGGCAGTAAAACACCAAGCCTGCTTGGCGGGACCAGCGTATCATTCCTCATACGCTCCATTGCCTCTACCGGAGTCGTGCCGGTCAGGCATTTGTAAATCGTTCCGCAAATCGCATACAGATCCGTCCAAGGTCCTTGCTTTCCGTGGGTTCGATACTGCTCCTCCGGTGCATATCCGGGCTTTAACATAACAGAGAGACTCTTATCCGCCTCCGGTCCTGCAACCTCCCTTGCGGCGCCGAAATCAAGCAGCTTCATATCCCCGTTGTTTAAGATCATAATATTGTCGGGACTGATATCACGATGAATTAATCCCTGCTTATGTACCTCCTCCAGAGAACGAATCACCGGCTCCATCATATCCAGTACACGCTTTAAGGGGAGCCTGCCGCCGACACTTCTCAGATAATGCTTCAGCGTGTTTCCCTCCAGATATTCCATGATAATATAAGAGGTATTATTCGCTTCAAAAAAGTCTCTGACAGAAACGATCCCGGGCAGATTGGAAAATTTTGCAAGCGCCCTCGCTTCTCGAATAAACTTGTCTTTTCCCGTCTGATAAAATTCCGCGCTCTTTCCTGTAAAAGCGGTTACCGTATCCCCGTTTTGTACCTCTCTGGTAGCATAGCCCGCCGGATAATATTCCTTAATGGCAATTTTCATCTCCAGAGTCAGGTCATATCCCAAATAAGTAATCCCAAAACCGCCTTCTCCAAGTACTTTTCCGATGACGTATTTTCCGTTTAATACCGTATGTGGTCTCAGTCTGTGAGCCTGTCCCTCCGACACTGCATCAAATTGGTATCCGCAATGGGGACATGTTTGTATATGTTCTTCCGATGTCAGTTCCTTCATACATCCCGGACAAAGTTTATTCGGGTCCATAACGATCTTCCTCCGCCTGTTGCACGCAATTATAATAATATTGTAGCATAATTCTTCTTTTTTACCATCCCCAGATTTTTTATTTCACATAATATTTTTCTCACTGATACCACTTTCTCTGTGTATCAAACATCTTGGCATACACGCCGTTTCGCCGCATCAAATCCTGATGGGTTCCGTCCTCTGTAATTTTTCCGTCATCCATAACCAGAATCCTGTCCGCCATACGGGCAAATCCCAACCTGTGAGAGGTAAACAGCACTGTACGTCTGCCTGCCAGTTCAAAAATCAATTTGTAAACATCAATCTCGGCAAGGGGATCGAGATATGCTGCCGGTTCATCCAGAATCCATAAGTCGGCTTTTTCATTTGCCAGCAAACGTCCTACTGCCAGACGCTGCCACTGACCTTTCGACAATTCCGTACCGTTATCCAGCTGCCCCAGCTTTGTGTGAATCCCCTGCTCCAAAGTCAGGACATACTCATATAACCCTACCTGCTTCAGGATTTCTTCAATCCGCTCATCGGACAATTCCTTTCCACCGCATCCAAGCTCAATGTTTTCCCTGATCGTCAGCTCATATTCTATAAAGTCCTGCAGCACCGCCACACATACCGCTTCTCCCCTTTGGCACATCCCCTGATAAGATGTAAGCAGCCCCATAATAATCGACATCAGAGTCGTTTTCCCGCATCCGTTTTCCCCTACAATGGCAACCTTTTCACCCTGCATGATCTTCAATTCCACGCCCTTTAAAGCCGGCTTTTCTGCCTGCGGATACTGATACTGCAGATTTTTGATTAAAATCAGTTCCCGCCCCTGATGCTTTACAGCTGCCGATTCCACGTACCTTCCATCCTCTTCAAATTCCAACACTTCATAATAGTCGGAAACAATTCTGATGAATTCGTTATTATTCAGCAAAAATAAGGTAAACGTCTTTAAATTATCAAACATACTGCCAAGCAGGGCAATCACCATTGTAAAATAGCCAAGCTCACAGGAGCCTTGCACAACGTTCTTTCCCAACGTAACGGCCACATAAAAAAACGCAGCAACAAACAAAATATTTCCTGCAAGCTCCGTAAGCTCTGTAATCGCATTCAGCTTCAGATAACTGCGCCGTTCTTCCTGATTATAATCATAAAACCTTTTTGCAAAGTAAGGATAGGAGCCCTGCGCCTGAATATTCTGCTGATTCACACGGGCACTGAAAATCTCCTTAAAATAAGAGTTACGGCGTGTTTTCGGATGCACATGCTTTCTCCAATAATCAAGCTGCTTGTCAGAAACCCTTCCGCTCAGAAATGCACATATAAAAATCGAAGCAACCAGCATTACATTGAATAACGCCCCCAAGCCGGACAACAGGACACTGGAAACGATCAGCAAAAAAACCGTTCTGATTATTTTCATAGAACCATATACGGCATTGGTATACTGCTCTACAGCTTTTCCTGCAATATTGATTTTCTCAAAGGTTTCCTGCCGTTCAAAATATTCATAAGAAATAACAGAAAGCTTTCCGGCAAGGCGCTCCTTAATCTTTGCATTGACCGCATCATCATATTTTTCCGAGACGACAAAAAATACACTATCCGCCAGTTTAAAAAGCAGAAGCGCCCCTAAAAACAGCAGGCTTCCGTAAATCAGACTTGTACTTTTCTTCTGTCCTGCCAAAACATTTGTCGCTTCATTTGTTACAAACTCCAGAAATTTAAGCTCCGTAAAGGAAGCCGCTACAGAAACATTGTATAACAAAATAATCACCATCGTCTTTAACCGATGCTGCTGAAACAAATCACAAAGGACCTTCCACTCTACCCGGAAGAATTCAGTTAAGGTTACCTTTTCCTTCACGCCCTTTCCCCCTCTCCATTCCGGTACAGTTCCTTTTGCTTTTCAAAGAATTCCGAATAATATCCTTTTTTCAAAAGGAGCTCCTCATGACTCCCTTCCTCCACAATCTTACCGTTCTTCATCATGATAATCCGGTCGGCAAGACGGGCAAATGCAATCCGATGCGATATCAAAATGGCTGTTTTCCCCTGTAATTGATCCCTTATGTTCTCCAGAAATGCATTCTCCCGAAGCGGATCGATAGAAGCGCTCGGTTCATCAAGCAGCAATATCTCCGGCTCTCCCATATAAGCGGATGCCAAAATCACTCGCTGCCATTCTCCCCCGGACAAATTGATCCCCGTATCTTCATATTCCTTTCCAAGAATCGTGCTTTCTCCCTGTTGATACTGCGAAATCAGCTTGTCCAATTCCGCTTTCCGATAAGCATCCTGACGCTTTTTCTCATCCTCCATCCACTCGATCCGTCCGATTCCCACATGATCCTTCATCGGAATCGAAAACTTGGAATATTCCTGCGGCAAATTCCCAAAATAAAGAAATATTTCGCTTTCGTCAACCGGTTTCCCATTCATTAAAATTCTGCCTTCCTGAGGCTTCAGACTGCCGTTCATCAATTTGGAAAGGGTGGTCTTTCCGCTTCCGTTATAGCCCAGAATACTGACGATTTCTCCCCGCCTTATCATCAACGACACATGATCTACGGCTTTTCTTTCCCCATTCGGATATGTATAGGAAACATCCCGCAATGCAAGCGCCGAGAAGCTTCCATAAGCCAATTTTCTTTCCGGTATCCGATCCTTCTTCAGTTCCCGAATATCTGTGTCCGTAATCGGATGTATAAAATCATAATAGTCCTGTAAATATTTTGTGTCTTTATAGGTTCCCTGCACAATATTATATGCCAGACTGTTCATTTGATCCCCGCAGGACTTTACCAGCCCGAACAGCATGATAAAGGTACCAATATCATACCTTGCTTTCATAACTCCTGCAAACAACAGCAGCACGGCCGGTATCCGAACATAAAGCAGAAATCTTGCCTGTCGATTCCATAATTTTGTCCGTCTCACATTCATATCAAGGCGCTCTTTTCGTAAAGCCTGATAAACCTTTTGCCACTTATCCATCAAATATCCTGACAATTGATAGATCCGAATTTCCTTTGCTGCCCCGCGCCCTGTGAGCAGCCCGTTAAAATAACTTTCCTTCCTCTGGCTTCTGATCTGCTTTTTATCAAGCTCGTATTCACATTTAGAGATATAACGGTTCAGCCAAAAAGAAAGCAGGGCAATCACACATGCATACGGAATCAAAAAGGGCTCATAAATTGCAAATAGCACCAGCATTCCAACGACATACCCGATGTTGGAAAACAACAAGCCGCAAATACATCCGATATAGGAGCTGATATTACCAATATGCTGGCTGACCAGCGTAAAGCGATCCATAAAGTCTGTTTTAAAAAAATACTCCTGAGGCAGCTTGCTGCACTTCCACATGAACACTCTTCTAAAAAATCCATCCACCTGAAACCGAAAAAAATTATTTCCGTATGCCCCTATAAATCCGCTGGTTTTTTCTACAAAATAAAATGCAAGATATACTACAACCGCCCCGATAAATGTGCGACTGAGTATCCCTGTCTGCATATCCTTCGTCAGTTGATTGATCAGCTCTTTATTGGCAACCGATACGAGTAACTGAAGCAGCGTAGTCAACAGCAATATAAAAATATATACCATTACATAAGGAAAACAATTCTGCAAAGTTTTCCTGAGTACCCATCTTGTTTTCACTGCATTTTTTGCGGGAATTTCTTTATCCTCTTTCATATTCTCTCCTGATGGAACTATATGTTCTGTAATTTAATTATACTGCTTTTATAGTTTAGTCGGGCTTTTTTGATGCTTCCGAGTGTTGAGTATTCATCTGTCTTGTCGTTTGTCGCTTTTAATTGCAAACCTTGTCAAATGGGAGTAGACTAATCGCAATTCCAATTTTGATCAGGGAGCAAATCGCCCGTTGTCTGCCCCGACAGAGCACAGAAAGGAAACAAGTATGGACAGACAGAATCTGACTCTGCTCACGGATCTCTATGAGCTTACCATGATGCAGGGCTATTTCAAAAATGAAGATCAGAACGAAACCGTCATTTTCGATGCTTTTTACCGGAGTAATCCCATGAAAAGCGGTTAGCGATTTGCTGCGGGCTTGAACAGGTCATTGACTACATCAAACACCTGCACTTTTCCGACGCGGATATCCGATATCTTTCAAGTCTCGGCATCTTTGACAAGGACTTCCTCGATTATCTGCATGCGTTTGAATTTACAGGAGATATCTATGCCATTCCCGAAGGAACAGTGATGTTCCCCAGAGAGCCTATGCACAAAAGGAGCTGTCCACCCTCTGGGACGAGACCGGACGACTGATCAATCCGCAGCAGGTATATGTGGATCTGTCCGCGTGATTACGGCGTCCTCCATATTCCTGCTTAATTCCTGCTTATCTCATCTTCTTCCCGGCTGCTGTGTCAGATAAAAGTCTCCGAACTTTCCCTCCAGATACCGGATCAACGGGCGGAATGCAAACGCTATGGATGCTCCGGCCGTATTTAATATTACATCATCAATATCGGCCTGCCCCACCATCGTCACAAACTGAATCAGCTCGGCAAGCACCACCATTACGATAACTGCGGGCAAAAAATAACGATACTTTGTCATCCTCCTGCTCCAGATCACGGGCATAAAGAGTGCGCAGGGCATAAATGCCGCCAGATTTCCAAAAATATTCACCGCAATCAAACGCAGGGGCATGGACTGCTTCTGATAGGCATGCACATACATTTCGATGGATTTAAACGGTTTCAAATTGCAGTACAGCTCATAATGCTCCCTGGTAAACGGCTCCGCTTCCCAAATATTGCGGTCTCCAAACGCCCTTCGAAAAGAGCTTCCGAGAAACAGAAGCGTCGCAGCTGCAATCAGATAAATCACAAACATATAAATATAAGATCTTCGCTGGATTTTCCTCTTTTGCTCCGCATCATCCGTTCGACGCATCTGATAAACCATTTCTATAAACAAAACCAGTATGGGTGTTACATAAATCAGGATCTTTTGCATGCCGCCCATATAATAGGTCTGATCCAGATCCATCGCAAGCCCGATTGCAGCCATCAGCACGGCAAATATAAGCGCAGTATAATGATAACACTTCTTCATAACCGTTTTCCCACTAACCCGTTATCTTGATCAATCTATTCCTATTATTACCGATAGATTCATATCGGGCAAGTGCAAAATGAAGGGATACACAGAAAAATGAAGGGATACACAGAAAAATGAAGGGATACACAGAAAAATTCACAGAAAATTCCGTGAATTTCTCCGTACATTATTTCTGTGCGCCGTGTTACTGTTCCATCTGCTTACCGAGAAAACCTGCTGCCGATTGAATCATTTTTTGCTCGGCATCCCCCATTTTCCCTTTCGGGTCATTGTTAATGAGCATTACCGTGCCGATAACATCTCCCTCGCAAATAATAGGACATATTGCTTCATTCTGATACTCCTCCTGGACGTCCTCGCAAATTGCAAAGAATTTCCGATCCCCCTTTGCGGCAATCAGGGTTTCCCTATTATCCATTTTCTCCTCGAGGATACGACTGATGCTTTTTCCGAGAAAATTCTTTCCGCCCCCCGCATTCGCAATGAACTGATCCCTGTCCGTAATCAACGCAATATGCCCTGACACTGCCGCCAGGCTGTCCGCATACTGCTTTGCAAAACCGCCGATCTCACCGATCGGGGAATATTTTTTTAGGATGATCTCACCCTCTCTGTCCGTAAAAATTTCAAGGGGATCACTTTCTCTAATACGCAGGGTACGTCTGATCTCCTTTGGAATCACAATTCGCCCCAGATCATCGATACGCCTGACTATTCCTGTTGCTTTCATATAAAAATTCCTCCATTTATCCGTTTAGCATCTTGATTAACGTGATACTAGTATCTGTAAACAAAGGAATTTTATACCGAAACCTGAATGCTAATTTCTCATTAGAAAATTTACGTCGTCATTCCTGAATTTCTTTTTTATTCATAAAATTTTGAAGCAGAGCCGTTTTAATCATAATATGCATGATACTCCACTTCATCCGTATCATCCTGGCAGCTCTTTGCATATTCCTCCAGCTCACCCCTTGCTTTTCGAAAGCACTCTAACAGCTTATCCGAAAAGACGCCGCATTCTCCCTGTAAAATCATATGAAAGGCTGCGTCAAGGGAATATGCATTTTTATATACGCTCTCACTGATCAGGGCATTATAACAGTCCGCAATGGATACGATCTGCGCCGAAATCGGGATTTCATCCCCTTTCAGTCCGTCCGGATATCCTGCTCCGTCATATTTTTCATGATGATAACGGCAAATGTCCCTGCAGCACTTAACATATTCCTCATCCCAGATGCCGTTAATGCTGTCAATGATATCACATCCCCGGATGGAATGAGACTTCATATATTCAAATTCTTCCTCGGTAAATTTCCCGGGCTTTAGCAAAATGCTGTCCGGAATCATGATCTTTCCGACATCATGCAGTGCGCTTGCGGATGCGATCATTTTAATCTGATCCGGCGTCAGCCGATATTCCGGATAGCTTCTCATCATATGGATCGCAATGATTTCCGTAAACTTCCGGATCCGCTTGATATGGTTTTTGCTCTCTGTGTTACGAAATTCCACAACCGTGCCCAGGATATCAATAATATTGGCATTACTTTTTTTCAACTGCACGGACTGATTTTGAAGAAGCTTATACTGATTGTGCAGGGTCGCAGTCTGCTTTTCCAGTCTCTCCCTGAAATCATTTTTCTGCATATAAAGCTGCGCCAGCTTCTTGACCCTCTTTTTGACAAGAGCCGCATTAAAAGGCTTTCGAATAAAATCGGAAATTCCGTAATCAAAGCATTCTTCGACCAGATCCAGGGACTGTTCTCCGGTTACAATCAGGACCGGACAGGTGTCCATATACTTTTTTTCATTCATGATTTTCAAAAGCTCGACGCCGCCCACTTCCGGCATGACGACATCCAGCAGGATTGCCGCCAGGTCATTTTGACATACCTCTATCAGCCCCAGCGCATCCTTTCCGTTTTCCGCTTCCAGTATCGTGTATTCATCCTTCAGCGCATCCCCCAGCATGGCCCTGTTGAACTTAGAATCATCTACAATCAGTATCGTATCCCTCATAGTTTTCCTTTCCGAAATTTTTCCCTTCCGCTTTCCCCTTGTTTTGTCAGCTGTTCAGTACAACCATTTGATTATCCACACGCTTGAGAATGATATTGGTCTGATTTCCGGCCTCCCATCTGCGTCCGTTCATATCAATGACAGTGCCCTCATAAGCCTGCCCGGTAATAACAATCCTTGCTTCGTTTGCCTTCTGGAATTTCTTCTCAATCGCATCCTTTTGTTCGTATATCTGCGATAATTCCTGTTCCCTTGTATAAATAGCACTTTCTATTTTCTTAAAAACATCCATACGGTTACGGCGCTCCGGAGGATATTTTAGCTGCAGATCTGCAAAGGAATTTTTGAGTATCTGCAGCTGACGCTCCACTTCAAAAGCATTCTCATCCAGCTGCTTTCTGTCCTTAAGAAACTGCTCGCTTGCTCCGATTCTCAGCATGGTATGAAGACCGGCTTTATTGCCCACATTGGTCAGCTTAAAGCCTTTCTCCGCATATGCCCTTCCTCCTGCCAGTATTAATTGACTATATATCATACCCTCTGCAAACAATTCACTGTTTAAACTGCTGTTAACCTGTATATCCCCGCCGGAATACACCTTCACGGTTTCAAAAAATTTACTGATGATTTCCTTATCCGCTTTCAGATATCCGTTGCCGGAAGCGTTCATTCCTTTTTTGAGTACAATACGTCCGCCGCTTTCAATCGTGGCCGCACCCACATTTCCGTCTATCACAACGTCATCCGTTGCCTTAATCGTTGTCCCGTTGCCTACATCGCCCTTAATATAGATGCTGCCGTCAAACTCCAGATTTCCCGTTGCCATTGTAACCTCATCCAGGTTCATCTGCCTGGAAATCTCCAGGTTGTTTCCCGACAGTTCAATCTTACCGTCGATCGCAGCATAATAGGTCTTTCTGTCCTGCTCTAAGGTAAATCCTTTTCCGGTAAGAATGCTCTGTTCAAAGCCTTTTCTTGCTTCTATGACTTCCCCGGTTACCTTATAGCCCTTCGTTCCCTCCTGCGCCTCATGATAATAAGCGATTTTCTGATCCTTTGTTACATGCTCGAACCATTCCACATTCTGGTAATCCGCAGATCCGTCTTCCAATATTTTGGGCTTTTTGTCCAGATCTGTCCGGAAAAAGAATTCATACCAGCCGTCCTCTCCCTTATGAGGAATTTCCCCCTGTGCAATCAGAATCGGCGTCTTTCCGTAATTTCCCGCTGCAATCTGTTCCAGCTTTTCTTCCAGAATTCCCTTGCAGATATGACTCTGGGCAAGGATTTCCTTTAACCCATTCTTTGTAATTTTTTTCCGGATAAATTCCGGCTTTTCCAGAAGGACACTGATATATGCCTGCATACCGTTTTGTTCGATTGTGATCACGAAATCCTCTGCCTGTATCTGCCCGCTGTAGGTATCCTCCTGCTCTTGACTGCTCTGATTCAAAAGAGACAAACGTTTTCTCTTCATCTCCCCTGCCGGATACATCAGGCTTTTATAAGAATCAACCGAAATCCCCTGTTCCAGACCGAGACGAATTTCCCTCATCTGCTCCCAGGAATATAACACCGACGCATATTGCTTGATATCCACCCGGTGCTCCAGACCGAGACGGATTTCCCTCATCTGTCTCCAGCGAAGCCCGGTATTGGCATAACATCCCACATCCAAACCGATTTCCAGCCCTTTTCGTATCTCGGCCAGGGAAGCTCCCCTGTATTCCTTTGACAGATACGGCGTCAAATCCACCCCGTTTTCCATCGCAAGCCGGATCTCATACAGCTGTTCCGCATCATAGCCTTCACTGATATATCTTAAAATATTCGCTCCGGACATCCGCGCTTTACGGAGCTGTCTTAAAATGCCCGCGTCATATTTTACATAACTCAAAAGATTGATTCCGTTTCGCAGACCCTTTCTGATCTGGCGCATCTTATCATATGGGATTTCCGGAGACGCATACAGACTCGTATCGACATGATCGCGCAGACCCTTACGGATTTCCTCCATCTGGAACCAGTCATACTCCGGATTGGCATAAAGCTCCGCCGGATAATGCTCCTGCAGTCCCAGTCGGATCTGGCGCATTTGAATTGCAAGATATTTTTTGTTCGCATAGACAGAGGTATTAATGCCTGCTTCCCTGCCTTCTGCAATTTCAGCGATTTGATCCGCTGTAAAACCAGCATTTAAAAAGTATTGTTGTTCTTTGTCATTCATATCGTGCACCGATTTCCGAAAGGCGAAACCCGCAAAGCGGCAGTTCACTTTCTGCGCTTTTGAATTTCTTGATTTGCTGGATTAAAAAATTACATCCTTGCCCTGTCGTGCCCATCCAAGAGCCCTTCCGGTGTTTTGCACGACTGTTACTTTGGTACTAAATCGATTATAACATATACCGATCTGTTTTTACAATCCATCCATATTGTAAATTTTGAAATATTTTTGTTTTGTCCTGTGCACAATTTGAGGTAACTATTACATTTTATTCAGAATATCCACAGTATGAGCACTGGCGCCCATAAGCTCCATCCGCTCGCAGGTTGCAAAATGATACTGTAAAAAAGCATGAAACGTTTCTTCGTCCATAGAACGCAAAACCGCCCTCATATAGTCGGCCGGGCCGTCCGCTGCAATTATCTTCACTCTGGTAAGCTCCGCCGCCTGATTGAGAGCGTCAATATCTTCAAGCCTGACATAGTCGTACAAGTCCTTCGGCCTTGAAACACAATGAAATTCGGCGTTCAGTCTGCCATCCTCCATGCATTCCCTGATATGTCCTTCTTGAAATCCGTAGGTAAGCACTCCGTATTCATTCATCACATAGGCAGCCAGAATATACCCTCCCGGCCTTGTTACGCGCTTTGCCTCGCGCAGTGCCTGCAGCTTATCTTCAAAAGTATATAAATGATATAGCGGGCCAAACAGGAGTGTCAGATCAAATGTATTGTCTGCAAAACGTTTTAAACGAAGCGCATTCCCCTGATAAGCTTTGACTGCACTGCTTTTTTGCTTTAACCGTCCCACATGACAGCGTACCAGATCCACCGCCGTAACATCGTAGCCTTCCTGTGCAAGCGCAATCGAATATGCGCCGGTTCCCGCACCGATATCCAGAATTTTCAGGGAGCCGCCGCCTTCGCCCTGCACCGCCTGCGCACGGCTTTGTCCCTTCAATCTCTCCAGACATTCATGAATATATTTCATGGAGGTTATGTATTCTACCTGTCCGTGCCGTCTGGTAAGCCGCTTATCCTCATTGAATTTGTTATAATATTCTTCTAACTCGGTCACCTTATTTTTTTCCTTCTGTCAAGGCAGCGTCAGTGCGCTGCCAGAAGGCCTAACAGGGTAAACACATCCCCTGTGGAATCCGGTGCTTTCCTGATTACGACAGTATGCTCGCCCGCCTCATCGGAGGTAAACACCTCTCTGGTCTCGGCATAATTGCCCCAGCCGCCGGAAAAATCCGCGTTCAGGGTGGCTGCCCATTCTCCGTCAATATATACCTCAAACTGTCCGCCGTTACCGTCCGTAGTGCAATAATATAGAATGCCCAGATTACGGCAGTTCACGGTAAAGGTCAGATTTCCCTCGCCTTCCTCGCAGGTCCAGTCATTCGGAAAAGCATCAAATCTGCTGCTCTCCTCAAACGTTCCCAAATCATCCGGTGTCAGATTCCCGCTGTCCAGAATTTCCGCATCCAGATATCCTTCATAAGTCACCGGTTCTATATCAAAGAGCTGCGGTTGTCCGAAACTGTCCATCTGTGCATAAACACTGTTCAGATATTTCCACAGAATCTCAGCGGTAATTGCATGTCCCATCGCCGAGGGATGAACCGTATCTCCGGAAAGCTGCTTTTCCGTGTAGACGCCGTTTACGATCATATCGTTAATCACATTTGTATAGCTTACCATGGGAAGCTTGTAATGAAAGCCGATGAGTACATGAACATCCTGCGCTGTGGAACCGTTTGTCTGTCCCATAAACAGCAGCATAACCGCCGGGTGATCCTCAGAAAGCAGGATTTTTCTGACAAGGTTGTCATAACTTATCTTGCTGCCCGCGGAGCCGTCGTCGTTTACGGAGAATTCTACAAGCACCAGATCCGGATGATAATCCAGAACATCCTTTTGAACGCGGTGAACGGCAAGATAGGAATCCGTCGCGCCGATTCCGGCATTGATAAATTCAAACTCGGTATCCGGAAATGTCTCGGACCACCATTCAAAAAACAAATCGGCGTAACATTTCTTGAAACCGACCTCGGAATCATCCGAGCCGGAGGAAATCGTCCCCTGCGTGATCGAACCGCCGATGCAGGCAATGGTAACCTTTTCTCCTGCCGCCGCTTTTTTCATAACGGCCGCAAGTGCCGTATCGTCGCAGCTGTCCCACATATCCGCCCTTGCCATTTCTTCCTCGGAAACATAATCCGTTAAGGGCACGATTCCGGCATTTTGCATATTCTCCGGCTGTCCGGGATCCGCGCTGTCCGGGATAACGTCTTCTTCCTGCGTTTCTCCCGTATCCTGCGCGTCAGTAATCTCCGTATCCTTCCCGCTGCCCGCGTCATTGCCGCATCCGCTTAAAATAAGTACAATGGCAAAGCACAAGCATATCCATCTGCTTCCCCGTTTCACCGACATTCTCCGTCCTTTCCTTATTAATTATAAATATATTATAAATTATAAAATTATCAGATTTAAACGGCCTCCAATGCCTGCGCCAGATCCGCAATCAAATCCTCCTTGTCCTCCAGACCGCAGGAAATACGAATCAGCCCTGCCGGAACGCCTGCTTCCAGCAGCTGCTCCTCCGTCATCTGACGGTGCGTGGACGATGCCGGATTCAGACAACAGGTTCTTGCATCCGCCACATGCGTCTCAATCGCTGCAAGCTTCAGATTTTTCATGAAACGCTCTGCTGCGGCGCGTCCGCCCTTAAGTTCAAAAGAAACCACGCCGCAGCCGCCGTTCGGCAGATACTTCTTTGCAAGTTCATGATATTGACTGTCTGCAAGTCCGGGATAATTCACATAAGTAACCTTCGGATGACTCTGTAAATATTCCGCTACCGCCTGTCCGTTTTCCACATGGCGGGGCATTCTTACATGCAATGATTCCAGGCCAAGATTCAACAGGAAGGCACTCTGGGGTGACTGGATACAACCAAGATCACGCATAAGCTGTGAGGTACATTTGGTAATAAACGCGCCCTCTTTTCCGAATTTCTCGGCATATGTAATGCCATGGTAGGACTCATCCGGGGTACAAAGTCCCGGAAACTTATCCGCATGCGCCATCCAGTCAAACCTGCCGGAATCAACGATCGCACCGCCGACTGCGGCTCCATGTCCATCCATATACTTCGTAGTGGAATGAGTTACAATATCCGCACCCCATTCAATCGGTCTGCAATTTACCGGGGTCGGAAATGTATTATCAACGATTAACGGTACCCCATGCTTATGAGCGGCATTTGCAAATTTCTCAATGTCAAGCACGGTCAGCGCAGGATTCGCAATGGTCTCTCCGAATACCGCTCTTGTATTATCCTGAAAGGCCGCCTCAAGCTCCTGCTGTGTACAGTCAGGGGACACGAAGGTTACATCAATTCCCATTTTGGCCATCGTCACCGAAATCAAATTAAAAGTGCCGCCGTAAATAGAGGATGAGGATACAATATGGCTATTGCACTCACAGATATTAAAGAGGGCGAAAAAATTAGCCGCCTGTCCCGAAGACGTCAGCATTGCTGCCGTGCCGCCCTCCAGCTCCGCAATTTTGGCCGCCACATAATCATTTGTGGGGTTCTGGAGTCTGGAATAAAAATAACCGGACGCCTCCAGATCAAAAAGCTTTCCCATATCCTCGCTGGTCTCATATTTAAACGTTGTAGACTGGATAATCGGAATCTGACGGGGCTCTCCGTTTCCCGGAGTATAACCTGCCTGAACACATTTCGTATTCATCCTATAAGTACTCATCTTCACTTTCTTTGTAACCGTTCCGGAACCGCTCTGATATGATATCTGCACGGCCATCCGGCCTGCGGTCCGAATCATTACTTTCCCTTTCTGTAATTTCGCTATTAGCAATTATTTTCAAATTATATAATAGCACAAAGGGAATCGTTGTGAACAGTCTAAAAAACGCATTGTATTAATTTAAAGAAAACTATTTCCCCTTATTTTTCCTCATTTTCTTTCTCATCCTCGGTATCCTCGTATTTTTGTTTCAAAATTAATGCTGCGATCGCACACAGGATGCCTCCCACAGGATATGCAAGCCATGAAATCGCCCAGCCGGAATGACTTCCTATCCAATCACTTTGGCCGTTAAGATCCCCGTCATAGCTCCCTAAAAATCCCCACAGGATAAATATAATGGTTGCAATCAGCATAATGCAGCCGCAAACGGCGCCGATCTTTTTATCCTCCTTTTTAGGCCGGTTTGATTTATTGTATTCCTCCACATAATAAATTTCTCTTTGCATGCCTGCAAGAATCAGGACAGTAACAGCCGCTGCAACGAGAAACAGAAAACCGCATCCGGCAATATCCTCATACTGTGTTGCGTCAAATCCTATCAGCACAACAACTCCAATCAAAATTGTCCCGATGGAGCCTGCAATCATCCGGATAAATTTCCCGTCAAACTTTTCAATTTCCGCTTCTGTATGGTATTGCTGCATCACCGGATATTTTTTTGTAAAACGGTCATGATCCATTCCCGCTACAATGATTACGATAATTGCCAATACCACAAAGAGCATGAATATCATCCCCGCTATATTTTCAGGCATTCCCAGTTCATCCAATAAATCCCCGAGACTCACCGCAGCTATGATTGTTCCCACGGATCCGGCGATTTTACGCGCAAAGCCCTTGATATGTTTTTCAAAACGGTTCTGCACTTCTTCGTCTTTTTCCATCAGGACTCCGCGCATCAGGTCATCCATGGATACCTGATACATTTCGCATATCTTTAATATGGTATTCATCTCCGGATAGCTGACCCCGCTCTCCCACTTAGAGACGGACTGCCTTGTGACATCCAATTCCTCTGCCAGCTGCTCCTGGGTAATATTATACTTATTTCTGATTAATTGCAGATTTTCTCCAAAACTCATCAGTTGTCTCCTTCCTGCTTCCTATCATTTCCGGTTATTGTTATTTCCTATATTCCCGATCGGTCACTTTTAGTGTAGCGTTGCCCGCGCGCAACGGCAATCGATTTTATGTTGCGTTTGCATATTTCGGTGTAAAATTTAGGTTGCGCGCTTTCTTTTGCGTCCTACTCCGCCGGATTGACCGCAGAATCGAAGTTATCCCGCTGCGGATTTGGTTGCATTTTTTATTTTTCAATACTATACTGTAAAATGCATGTCTAACTGGTATGTATGCCTACTAGTATGCATGCCTAACTAGAATATGAACCATTCACAACTATGATAACAGATTCGCAGCAGAGGAAGTCAGAATTATGAAGGGATTAGGAACGATCATAAATGTAATTGCCGTACTGATCGGCAGCGGGCTTGGTTTATTAATTAAATCAGGATTAAAGAAACGTTTTCAGGATATTTTAATGCAGGCCTGTGGACTTGCCACAATATTTATTGGGATCAGCGGCGCTCTGACAGGAATGCTGACCATTGACAAAACAGGTGTTATTTCTACCCAAAATACCATGTTGGTCGTCTGCTCCCTCGTAATCGGCGGATTGATCGGAGAGCTCATTGACATTGAGCTTCGGCTGGATCATTTTGGAGAGAAATTAAAAGCCATGGTCAAGGCACAGAATGACAATTCCTTTGTAGACGGTTTTGTAACCGCTTCTCTTGTCATCTGTGTCGGTGCCATGGCCATTGTCGGCTCCATTCAGGACGGATTAACCGGGGATTATTCCATGCTTGCTGCAAAGGCGCTCCTCGACCTGATCATTGTCATGGTCTTTGCCTCCTCCCTCGGCATCGGTGTCATGTTCTCCGCACTTCCCCTCGGAATCTATCAGGGAGCCATTACGCTGTGCGCCGTTCTGATTGCTCCGCTGTTAAGTGATACTTTAATTTCCAACATGTCCTGTGTCGGCTCCGTTCTGATTTTCTGCGTCGGCTATAATATAGCCTTTGGCAAAAAAATCCGTGTCGGTAATCTGCTTCCGGCAATCCTGATTCCGGTCATATATTATTTTCTCCCTTTTTCTTGATCTTTTTTATGCAAACAACAGTTATGCCGGAATATGTATCCTGATTTCCATGTTTCTTTGTCCGGTCAGCGCAAGGCTTCTTGCATCGGGCTGGTGGAATCCGACAGATATCGTGTAATCTCCGGGGCAAAGGAGACTCTTGCCTTCTACATTGTATAATTGAAAGGCCTCCGATTTTAGGCAAATTGAAACCTCCTTGGATGCAAGACCTCCAAGCTGCAGCTTTTGAAACCATTGTAGCTGCGGACCGGGTATTTCTCCTAAATCCATATTTTCTGTCTTTGTATTTTCTTTCTGTCCGTTCCGTGCGTCTGCGTCATTCTTGAATCCGGCAACCTGATCGGCATGGATATATGCCTGCAGTACTTCTCCCGCCGCAATCTCCGAATGATTCTCCACATGGCACAGAAACGTCAGTCCTTTCCGCTCCAATTCCTGCATGGAGATACTCAGCTCCGCTGCCGGACCCTCTCCTCCTTTTGGCGTTTCCGAGATCGGTTCTCTGAGCGAAACCGACATATCCGCATAGGAAAGGCCAAATCCAAACGGATATAATGCCTCATGCTTCATATACCGATAGGTTCTCCCCTTCATGGAATAATCCGTAAATTCCGGCAGTTCTTCCGTTGTCCGGTAGAAGGTAACCGGAAGCTTGCCCTCGGGGCTATGATCCCCAAAAAGCGTCTGTGCAATCGCATATCCTCCCTCCGCTCCCGGATAGAAGCATTGCATAATTGCAGGAAATTGCTCCTCCATATCATTCAAAGTCAGGGCACTTCCCGACAGCAGCAGCAAAATAACCGGTTTGCTGCACTTTGCCAAAACCCTTAACACATCCGGCTGTTTTCCGGGAAGCGCCAGACTTTGCTTATCCCCGCCCTTCGGTTATTTGCATTTATGATAGCAGTATTTCATAAATAAACGCTATTTTGATAAAACATATGTTATTTTATATGTTTTTTCATTTATTATTCATTTTTCCTGCATTTTTGCCTCTTTTATTTATTAACTTATCATTTAATTTCTGACGCGATTTTTGATACAGGTTATTTCATTTTCCCTTGCTCTGCTGCAGTAAAACTTGAAGTTTTCCGTTTAAGCAGACAGCAGAAATGCCAAAAAAATCCGATAGTCAAACAGGGCCGGCAAAAAACACTGCCGACCCTGTTTCTATTGCTCTTATGCTTTAATTAAAACGGATTCTCTGTCGGATATCTGTCACCTGCAGGCCGGTTAAAGCCAATTTCTTCAGGCAGAACTCCGATATATTTAAATACTTCATATAATGCTTTTCCGTGATGTCCGAATGCAACCGCGCCATGATGAGGATAATTCTTTTCAATTAACACATGACGATAAAATCTTCCCATCTCAGGAATCGCAAATACGCCAATTGCACCAAAGGATTTAGTAGCCACCGGAAGAACCTCTCCCTGTGCAACATATGCACGAAGGATATTATCAGAAGTAGACTGTAAACGGAAGAATGTGATATCGCCCGGAGCAATATCGCCTTCAAGCGTACCGTTGGTTACTTCTACAGGAAGACTTCTTGCCATGATCTTCTGATTACGCATCTCACAGAATGCCAGCTTGCTTGAGCAGGTATTTCCGCAGTGGAATCCCATGAAAGTATCTTTGTGAGTATAATGAAATTTACCCTGAATGGATTCCTCATACATATCTGCCGGTACGGAATTGTTGATATCCAAAAGTGTTACAGCATCTTGGCTGACACAGGTACCGATAAACTCACTAAGTACTCCGTAAATATCAACCTCGCAGGATACGGGTATCCCGCGTCCTGTCAGACGGCTGTTTACATAACAGGGGACAAATCCAAACTGCGTCTGAAATGCAGGCCAGCATTTTCCGGCGATTGCAACATATTTACGATAGCCCTTGTGCGCTTCCACCCAGTCAAGTAATGTCAATTCATATTGCGCCAGCTTCGGAAGTACTTCGGACTTCTTATTGCCTGCGCCAAGCTCTTTTGCCATATCTGCCACAACATCCGGAATTCTCGGATCATCCGTATGCTTATTAAATGCTTCAAACAAATCCAGCTCTGAATTTTCCTCAATCTCAACACCCAGATTATATAGCTGCTTAATCGGAGCGTTGCATGCAAGGAAATTCATGGGACGGGGACCAAAGCTGATAATTTTCAAGTTTTTGAGGCCGTCAACCGCACATGCAACAGGTACGAATTCATGAATCATATCCGCACATTCCTCTGCAGTGCCGACCGGATACTCCGGAATATATGCTCTTACATTGCGAAGCTTTAAATTGTAGCTTGCATTTAACATACCGCAATAAGCATCTCCGCGGCCGTCCATCAGGTCTGCCTGAGATTCCTCCGCTGCGGCGCAGAACATCACAGGTCCGTCAAAGTGTTTTGCCAGTAAGGTTTCGGAAATTTCCGGACCGAAGTTACCAAGATATACACAAAGTGCATTACATCCTGCCTTCTTGATATCCTCAAGAGCCTGTACCATATGGATTTCACTTTCAACGATACAGATCGGACACTCATAGATATTCTCGGCGCCGTATTTTTTCGTATAAGCATCCACCAATGCTTTTCTTCTGTTTACAGATAAAGATTCCGGAAAGCAGTCACGGCTGACTGCAACAATACCGATCTTTACTGCCGGTGTGTTGTTCATCATAATCATAATCCTCCATCCTATAAATTGTAGTTTTATAGAAACATCGATCGCAGCCGATGTTTTACACGAATCCATGTTATATGGAAAAACTCCGTCCTGCCTTGCCCTCCGCTTTATGCCGGCAGCTTATGCATAAGGCAGACTTACTCATTGATATTCAGATTTTTTCCAACCAGTCCGATATGTGCGCCGGCATCCAGGCCGCCCTCAGCATGCCCGATCAGCCATTTATTGGTTGCGGTAATCAGCGCATCCTCCAGATCCCGATGCTCCTTTTCCAAAGGATAATTGGTTCCTCTGGGCAAAATAACGCCCACCTTAAAGCCTTCCTTTCCCGGCCTGCACGGTGCATAATGCAAGGTTGTTGCATATACCTCTACAGCGGTCCCCGCCGGAACAAGGAATGCCTCAACTTGATTTGTATCATAGGTAAAATCTTCCGTAATGTCCTGCTGACATCCCAGCATAAGCACAGCATCCGTAGCGGCTACATTGATTTCAGAGCTTCTGTGATATTCCAGTGCATTTAAAAGCGCATTGTGTCCGTTACAATAGCCAATCTGAACCGGCAGCTCCCCATACAGCTTATTCTGAATCTCCGCCGCAACCGGCAGGGCTTCAAGCTCCTCCACAGAGGGCTCGTAGGCAACGTCCTCCGGAAGCGGCGTGCTATCGTTCAGCTTCTCCACAAGTGCGGAAAAATCAATTCCCTTTACGACTCTCCCGTATTTGCGGAATGCGGGATCTGTTACATTTAAAATTTTCATGTTGATTTCGTCTCCCTTTCCGTAAGATTTTCTTCAATTTCTCATGTTTGCGTAGTTTTATCGGAACTTTTTACCGCAGTTTCCGAAACAGTTCTTTACATGCCGGATATATCTGTTTAAACTGCTGATACCGCTTCTCATAAGCTGCAACCAGCTCCGGCTCCGGTTCCACCGTGTCCACGACCTTCACCAGCCGATCAGCAATTTCCTCCACGCTGCCATATTCGCCGCATGCCACCGCTGCAAGCATCGCGCCGCCCATAGCAGGTCCTTCTTCGCTTTCGATTACATCCACCTTCAGGTTCAGGACATTTGCAATGATCCGCTTCCAAAGAGGGCTCTTGGCGCCGCCGCCGCAGATCTTTGTTCTCTCAATATGTACGCCAAGTGCTTTTGCCACCTCAAAGGAATCTCTGAGTGCAAACGCAACGCCTTCCAGCACAGCCTGCGTCATATCCGCTCTTGTGGTATCCATGGTAAGTCCGATAAATGTACCCCTTGCATCCGGATCATTATGAGGTGATCTCTCCCCCATCAGATACGGCAGGAAATAAACATGATTCTGACCGAGTTTTTCAATTGCCTTCTGCTGCGCGGCATAATCCCTCGTACCGATAATGTCATCCATCCACCATTTATTACAGGAAGCCGCACTTAACATACATCCCATCAGATGATAGTGCCCGTCCGCATGTCCAAAAGCATGAAGTGCATTGAATTTATCCACGCCAAAATTCTTCATGGAAATAAAGATCGTTCCGCTTGTCCCAAGGGAAATATTACATCTGCCATCCCCCACCGTTCCGGTACCGACTGCGGCTGCCGCATTATCTCCGGCACCTGCTGCCACCTTAACCTGCCCGGATACGCCAAGCTCCTTTGCCACCTCGGGGAGCAGTGTTCCCACACATTCATAGCTTTCATAAACCCGTGCCATCATAGCTTGGGAAACCCCGCAAATCTCCAGCATTTCCTTTGACCAGCAGCGGTTCTTTACATCAAATAACAGCATACCGGAGGCATCGGATACATCGGTACAATGCACGCCCGTCAGCTTATATGCCAGATAGTCCTTCGGCAGCATAATTTTCCGGATTCTCGCAAAATTCTCCGGCTCTTTATTTTTTACCCACAGGATCTTCGGCGCCGTAAATCCGGTAAAAGAAATATTCGCGGTATACTCGGACAGCTTTTCCTTACCGATCACATGATTCAGGTAGTCGCACTCTTCTGAGGTTCTGCCGTCATTCCATAAAATCGCCGGGCGGATCACCCGATCCTGCTCATCCAGTATCACAAGGCCATGCATCTGACCGCCAAAGCTGATGCCCGCAACCTGCGACTTATCGCATTCACCAAGCAGCTCCTTTAAGCCCTCCATGCTCTTCTCATACCAATCCTCCGGATTCTGTTCAGACCAGCCCGGATGCGGAAAATAAATCGGATATTCTTTGGAAACGATTTTCCGTATCGACCCCTTTTCATCCATAAGCAGCAGCTTAACTGCTGATGTTCCAAGATCAATTCCAACGTATAACATCTGCATACCTTCCTTTTTCATAGCATCATAACTTCATAATTCTAGTTTACTTGAAAAGTCAGGGCTTTTCAATTCTTTTCCCCTTGCCCAATACGGTCATAATTGCACTTCTTTTTACGTGAAAAATTACACTTTTGCATAACTCCTACTGCGTAAGCTGAAGGGCGCGGGCCGTAATAATGGTACCCAGCACCTGATACCCTGCCGTGTTGGGATGAATGTCGTCCGAAAAATACGCCTCCCTTGTTTCCTGATCTGCCGCAGACATAATTCCCTGCGCCGGAAGATCGATGACATAAAAATCATATTTTTTCGCCAGCTTTGCTTCCACGCTCCGGAACACTTCTATGGAAGTATAATGCTCCGTGTCGGGCAGCCGGTCCGTATCCAGAGGCAGCACGATAAAAACATCCGCATTCTGATAATTATTTTTGATATACTGAAACATTTGATCTGTATCATATACGAATGTCCGGGGTTCTTCCCTGCTGCCGATCGGACAGTTCTCACCGTACATCCAGTCATTGATTCCTCCCATGACAAAAACCGCGTCCGCTTCCCCGCACTCCGCAATCCGGCTGCACATCGGATACGTACCGCCGCTCCAGATGGTAGAGCCTCCCATACCGGCATTTTCCACATCCACATCCAGGAAAGCGGACATGACTAATGGCCACGGATTCTCCCATGGCTCCTGTGTCCCGCTTTGTACTCCTTGCGTAATGCTGTCCCCTATGCAAAGTATTTTCTGCCAGCGGCCATCATAACTGAAATCACCGGACAAATATTCGGCGGATTCCCGAAATGCCTGATCAGTCGCATCTTTATAGGATACTGCTTCCGGTTCTTCCCTCTCCTGCTCAAGCTGCAGTTCCTTCAGCTGCTCATAGGACATGAGAATATGAGAATACAAGTCCTGCCATCCTGAGGATTCCTCGGCAAAAGACCTTCCGCTAAGGGCAAGCATACCCGTACCTGCTATCATAAGTGCCGCCATGACTCTGGCCCTGATGCTTTTTTTATTCATACAACATTTTTAACCTCATAAAAAGTGTCTCCGTTTGCTCCATCAAAAGTGCCTCATCTTTTTCAACAAGGCCGTTCTTTTTATATTTCAAAACAAACGCAGGCGTTCCCTTTGTTTCAAATTCTAATGCACCCTTGTAGGACGCGATCAATTCCGGAATCTTCTGAACATGAACAGGCGCCTTTGGCAGTACACTTATACGAATCAGTCCCACCTTTCCCTTGACTTCGGTACAATACAGATTGTGGGCCGTCACACGGATCAGTGAAATCCGTAAAAGATTATCAACCGATTTGGGAACCGCGCCGAATCGATCCTGAAGCTCCTCCTTCATATCCTCCGCCTGCTCCTGTGTTTCAACTCCGGCAATTCTCTTATAAATATCAAGCTTCTGCACTTCATTTACAATATAGAAGGGCGGTATAAAAGCATCCACATCCAAATCCACCGCTGTCACAAAATCCGATTTCGTCTCTATCCCCTTCAGCTTTTTCACTGCCTCATTCAGCATCTTACAGTACAGGTCATAACCCACCGCTTCCATATGGCCATGCTGCTCCGCACCCAGCAGATTCCCGGCTCCTCTGATCTCAAGATCCCGCATGGCAATTTTAAATCCGCTTCCCAGATCTGTAAACTCACGAATTGCCTGCAGACGCTTTTCCGCAACCTCCTTTAACATTTTATCACGCTTATACATCAAAAATGCATAGGCCGTCCGATTTGATCTTCCCACACGACCGCGCAGCTGATACAGCTGGGAAAGCCCCATCGTATCTGCATCATGAATAATCATGGTATTGACATTCGGAATATCCAATCCGGTCTCGATGATTGTGGTAGAAACCAGTACGTCAATATCCCCGTTAATAAAATCAAACATGATTCTTTCCAGTTCCGTTTCCTTCATCTGTCCGTGTGCAAAAGCTACATTCGCTTCCGGAACCAAAGCTTTGATTCTATCCGTAATGTCCGCTATATGATTCACGCGATTATAAACATAGTAAACCTGACCGTTCCGGGACAGCTCACGTACAATCGCCTCCCTTACCATCTCCTCATTGTAATCCATCACATAGGTCTGGATGGGCATACGTTCCCCCGGTGCTTCCTCCAGTATGCTCATATCCCGAATACCGATCAGGCTCATATGAAGCGTTCTCGGTATGGGCGTTGCAGTCAGCGTCAATACATCCACATTATTTTTGAGCTTCTTGATCTTCTCTTTATGCGTAACACCGAAACGCTGCTCTTCATCAATAATCAGCAGTCCCAGATCCTTAAATGCAATATCGTTCGACAATACTCTGTGGGTACCTATGACAATATCCACCATACCGCTTTTCATATCTGCTACAGTCTTTTTCTGCTCTGCGGCGGAACGAAACCTTGATAACAGATCAATCCGAATCGGAAATTCCTTCATACGCTGGACAAAGGTGTTATAATGCTGCTGCGCCAAAATCGTAGTAGGCACCAGATATACCACCTGTTTATTCTCCTGCACGGCCTTGAAGGCAGCACGGATCGCAATCTCCGTCTTTCCGTATCCCACATCACCGCAGATCAGGCGGTCCATAATCTTCGTACTTTCCATATCGGCCTTGGCTGCCGCAATCGCATCCATCTGATCTCTGGTTTCTTCATAAGGAAACATTTCTTCAAATTCCTTCTGCCAGACCGTATCCGGACCATAGACATAACCTTCCTTCTGCTGTCTTGCGGCATACAGCTCGACCAGATCCTTGGCAACCAGTGCCACGGCGCCCCTGACCTTTGATTTGGTTTTCTCCCATTCACCCGAACCGAGCTTATTCAGCCTTGGCTTCTTTGCGGCATCCGCAGAGGCATATTTCTGAATGACATCAAGACCTGTCGCCAGAATATACAAGATACCTCCGCCTCCGTATTCAATTTTCATATAGTCCTTGACAACCTTATCCACTTCAATTTTCTCGATGCCGCGGTAAATGCCCAGCCCGTGATTTTCATGAACGACGTAGTCTCCGACCTTCAGATCCGAGAAATTCTGGATTTTTTGTCCCTCAAAGGTTTTCTTGTATCGTTTTCTTGTTTTATGCGTGGTGAAAATATCCGTTTCGGACAGCACCACAAACTGCAGCTCCGGATATTCAAATCCCTTGCGCACGGTTCCGCAGACACTGGCAATTTCTCCGCTTTTCAGTTCCTTATCATCATCCTCGGTATACCAGGCATTCAATTCCCTGTCCCGCAAGTCCTCCGAAAGGCGCTTTGCCCTCGTTCTTGAGGAGGACAGCAGCACAATCCGATATCCCTTTTTCTGATAACGCATGAGATCATTTACCAATGCTTCGAAGCTGTTATTATACGACGCAACGCTTCTCACCGTAAGGGAAAATTTATGCTTCCATTTCATCGGCACGTTTTTGAAATCCATCATCGAGAGGGACAGTACGCCATAGTTATCCAGCTTTGCAAAAATCTCCTCTACACTCATCAAAAGGTCCATCTGTCCCGGCAGCAGATAGCCTTTCTCTGCACGATGCATCATGCTTTCTCGAAACTCTAATTCAACCGCATCCGCATGCTCCTTAATTCTGGCCGGCTCATCAAGTACCAGAAGCAGCTTCTCTTTGGGGAGTATCTGCAATAACCCTGATGCTTCCGGATAAAAATAACGGATATAGCTTTCCAGATTCAGATACCCGCTTATCTGAGCGGACAGAAATTCCTCCACCTGCTCCTGTATTTCCCGGATTGTCGTATGGATTCTGTGCGCTTCCTCCGTCTGAAAATTTTCCCGGAATTTTTGCTCCGTCTTTGCCGCATCCTGCAACATCCCGGAAAGTCCCTGCTTCATCCGCTGTTCGTCTATAATCATCTCCGTAGCCGGATAAATGCATAGCGAATCCAGCGTTTCAATGGAACGCTGACTCAAAATATCAAAGCTCCGTAAGGATTCCACCTCATCCCCCCATAATTCGATTCGGTAGGGATTCTCCTGCGTCAGATCAAAGATATCCACGATTCCTCCCCGGATAGAAAACTGACCCGGTGCTTCTACCTGAAAGTTATTCTCGTATCCCATCTCTATCAGCTTTTTTGACAGAGTCTCTTCTTTGAGCGGATGCTCTTTATCAATTGCAATAATACTGCTCCGAAATACCTCAGGCGGAACCTGCGGCGCCATCAAGCTGTCAAATGTAGTAATAATTGTTACCTGACCGCCCTCCAGTACCTTCCGAATACATTTGATCCGCTCCTTCACAAGCTCATTGCCATGAACATCCGCCTGATAGAAAATCAAATCCTTTGCCGGATAGTAGACCACATTTCTGTCGTAAAACTGGCTGTCCTCATAGAGTTCCTTTGCTCTTAAATCACTGTAAGTAGCAATGATCTTCACAGGAAAGCCATCGCCAAGTCCGTACAATATATGTAATTTCTGGGAATCCACACACCCTGACAGTGCCACATTTTCCCTCTTATCCAAAGCCTTTTTAATCTGTTCATATTCACCCATTTCTTTAATGGGTGCCGTTATCATATTCATATCCGCCTCATACTGCGACTGCATTTGAAATCATCCGTCATTCGGGTTTTGCGCAGTATAAACCCGAAACCGGAAATCCGATCTTATCCGTTATACAAATTCATGGCCTGATCGGGTCCCTCATTCATCATCGTCTTAAGCGCATCCACGGCACGCAGAACGCTTTCCTCCATAACCCGATTATCTTCCGCAGAAAAATGTCCCAGTACATAATCCGCCAGATCATATCCCTTGGGTTTATCTCCTACTCCCATCTTGATCCTCTGAAAGGTATCATGTCCCAGACGCCCGATAATACTTTTGATTCCGTTATGGCCTCCGGCGCTTCCCTTCTTCCTGATTCGCAGCTTACCCACATCCAGACTGATGTCGTCAAAAATGACAATGAGTTCCTGTTCTGCATCCGCCTTATAATAGTCAACCACTTCTCTAACGCTCTCTCCGCTTAAATTCATAAAGGTTTGAGGCTTTACCAGCACAACCTTATTTCCTTCGATCATACCCTTTCCGATCAGCGCTTTATGCTTCTTCTCCGTAATGCCGATCCCATACCGGTCTGCAATGGCATCCACAACCCGAAACCCCACATTATGGCGGGTATTCTCATACTCCCTTCCCGGATTTCCAAGCCCTACTATGATATACATCTCTCTAAACCTCTCTTTTTTCTATCTAACGGATCCGGCGTACATCCATCCCTTATCTTTTCCGATCTATGCTCTCTTAACCATACCAAAAACGGGGATGTTAATCAACATCCCCGCTCTGAAAAGCACTCTTTTGATTCCTGTTTCGTCCACGGTGCCCTGGTAACAATCAATCCATGAATTGATACACACCGCATCGTTTTCCTGCTCCCTTTACACATCTTCATCAGGAACGAGCAGCGCCCGTTCATAGTGCTCCAGAATCATTTTCTGAATCTGCTCCCTGGTATCGGAGTTAATCGGATGTGCAATATCCCGATATTCTCCATCTGCCGCTTTCTTACTTGGCATGGCAATGAACATTCCCTTTTCGCCTTCAATCACCTTAATATCATGAACAACGAACTCGTTATCAAATGTAATGGAGACGATGGCCTTCATTTTGCCTTCCTTTGTAATTTTGCGAACACGGACATCTGTAATGTTCATCTGAAATTCCCCCTTATCAGCATAACTCTTAGCATATACATGCAAATATCTGCGATCCCTTATTCCCTTGTATCCCGCCTTCTATATCACATATCGCTCACTCTTCTCAACAACAATCTGAATGCCATTCTCACCCTTATAATAGGAGTTGGAACGAATCGTGTCATGACTTTCCACGATACAGTTCTCAATATGAGTATTATCTCCGATATAAACATCATTCAGAATAATAGAGTTCTTGATATAGCAGTTATTTCCGATGAATACCTTCTTGAATACAACGGAATCTTCCACGGTTCCGTTAATAATCGTTCCTGCAGCAATCAGGCTGTTCTTTACGCTGACACCCACATTGTACTTTGCAGGCGGCAGATCATCCACTTTGGAATAAATATCCGGATATTCCTTAAAGAAATAATTACGTATCTGCGGATTCAGGAAATCCATATTCGTTCCGAAATAGTCCTCAACACTGGCGATATTTCTCCAATAATCCTTGATCTTATAGCCGTAAATACGTTTTAAATTCTTGTAACGGATCAGAATATCCTTAACAAAATCCACTCTGTCCTCCATCGCGGATTTTTCGATCAACTCGATCAACTGACGTCTTCTGATCACATAAATTCCGCAGGATATGGTATTGGATTTTGCCACAATGGGCTTTTCCTCAAATTCCTCGATCCTGCTGTCTTCATTCATCTTTACGGTTCCATAACGCTCCACATTGGCATCCGACGGCATATCCTTACATACTACCGTGACATCCGCCTTTTTCTCGATATGATATTCCAGCAGCTTGTTATAATCCATCTTGTAGACACAGTCTCCGGAAGTAATTACAACATAAGGTTCGTGACTGTTTTTCAGGAAAGAAAGGTTCTGCCAGATAGCATCCGCGGTACCGCGATACCAATTGCTGTTTTCGGCTGTTACCGTGGGTGTGAATACGGACAATCCTCCCTGCTTTCTGCCGAAGTCCCACCATTTGGAAGAACTCAGATGCTCATTCAGGCTTCTTGCATTGTACTGGGTAAACACAGCCACCTTCTGAATATGTGAATTACTCATATTACTGAGTGCAAAATCAATACTGCGATAGCTCCCCGCAATGGGCATTGCGGAAATGGCCCGCTTTTGGGACAGTTCTCTCATTCTGTGGTTATTACCACCTGCTAATATTATTCCAATCGCTTTCATATCAATCACCTGCCTTAATTAAAGTCTTACCGCTTGGAAGTGCTCCCTCCGGATAATCCTCTTTTTCTGTAATACCTGATACTACGGAATTCTTGCCCACACAGACATCATCCGGAATCACGGATTTCTCACCTACAGTTACAAGACCATGGTTATAGATATGCGGCGCCGTATCGTTCTCAGCTTCTTCCCCCACACCGAGCTTTACACGATTACCAATGACAACATTTTCTGCAATAATTGCCTTATTGACCTCGCAGCCTGCTCCGATTTCCGTATCATTCATGATGATGGAATCACGTACAACAGCGCCTTCTCCGACTGTTACTCCACACCCGATCACGGAATTGTAAACCTGCCCATAAATTTCTGAACCTTCTCCAATCAGACTTCGCGTAATTACACTGTTTCCGGAAATATACTGCGGTGAAATTTTTTCTGTTTTTGTATAAATCTTCCAGTATTCTTCATACAGATTAAATTCCGGTACAATATCGATCAGTTCCATATTGGCTTCCCAATAGGAGCTGAGCGTTCCTACATCCTTCCAATAAGAATTGAATTCATAAGCGTACATAGGCGCTCCGTTCTCATGCAGATACGGAATAATATGCTTGCCGAAATCAAGCGCCGGCTGATCTGCCTTCGTAATCAACGCTTCTTTTAAGGTCTTCCAATTAAATATGTAAATACCCATGGATGCCAGATTACTTCTCGGATTTTCGGGTTTCTCCTCAAAATCCGTAATCTTGCGGTTCTCATCGGTAATTACAATACCGAAACGTTTTGCTTCCTCAATCGGTACCGGCATTGCCGCAATGGTAACCTCTGCGCCGTTATTCTTATGGAAATCGAGCATTACTTCATAATCCATCTTATAAATATGATCCCCTGACAAAATCAGTACGTATTCCGGATTGTAATTTTCCATGAACTCGATATTCTGGTAAATTGCATTTGCCGTACCCGTATACCATTCCGTATTGGCGTTTTTCTCATAAGGAGGTAATACGGTAACACCGCCTATATTACGATCCAGATCCCATGGAATCCCGATACCGATATGTGTGTTAAGCCGAAGCGGCTGATACTGTGTCAGTACGCCGACGGTATCCACTCCCGAATTGATACAGTTGCTGAGCGGGAAATCAATAATCCTGTATTTTCCGCCAAAAGAAACTGCCGGTTTTGCAACCTTCGAGGTCAGCACCCCAAGTCTGCTGCCCTGTCCTCCTGCAAGCAGCATGGCTATCATTTCTTTTTTAATCATGTCATCACCTCATTTTCATTCTAGTAAACAGTTAATAATGAAGCATCCCCCAATGCATCATTAATCTCTGTATCCCGCCTCTACAATCCGCATCGAATTGTTAATTTATCTGCATTATAGCACATAAAAGCGGGAAAGTGAATATAATTTACAAAATCCTGCGTAATTTTACCCCAAAATCATGTTTACTTTTAACAATTTTGCTTTTGTGTATCGTTTTTTTTTGTGCATTTTTACTTTTCTATTTTTTCTTCCCGTAAAAAATCATGATTTCTTTTCACAAATATCCACAAATTTCAATTCCGGCCTCTTACAGATACCGGTATGGAAATAACTATTTGTGTTTTTATCCTGATGTGAGTATAATAGAGCAGGTAAACAAATATTCAGCAGGAAGTGCAGTTATGTATCAGATTGATTTTAACAACCCAATACATGTCCATTTTATCGGAATCGGCGGCATCAGCATGAGCGGTCTTGCAGAGCTGCTGTTGTCAGAGGGCTTTACCGTCTCCGGCTCCGATGCAAAACAGACAGCCTTAACAGACGACTTGTCTTCCAAAGGTGCAGATATCCAAATCGGACAGTGCGCCGAACATATCACGGATCACATAGATCTTGTTGTCTATACGGCAGCAATTCATTCCGATAATCCCGAGCTTGCAAAAGCCGCTTTACTGGGAATTCCTCTTTTGACCCGTGCGGAGCTTCTCGGACAGATCATGAAATCCTATGAAACCCCGATTGCCATCAGCGGAACCCACGGAAAAACAACAACTACCTCCATGATCTCGGAAATGCTGCTCAAATCAAATGCCGATCCGACGTTATCCATCGGCGGAATTCTGAAAGATATCCACGGAAATTTCCGAATCGGTCATTCCGGCTGTTTCGTTACAGAAGCCTGTGAATACACCAACAGCTTTTTAAGCTTCTTTCCCAAGATCAGCGTCATTTTAAATATCGAAGCCGACCATTTGGACTTTTTTCAGGATCTTGACGACATCAGAAACAGTTTTCACCGCTTTGCCATGCTGCTCCCAAAGGACGGTACGCTTATCATCAATGCGCAGATTCCGGACTATCAGGAAATTACAAGGGATCTGAAATGTCATATCATTACCTTCGGTAAGGATGACCGCTGCGACTATTTCCCTACGGACATCTCCTTTGACGACCATGCGCATTGCAGCTATACACTAAACAGAAAAGAAAACCATCCCCTTCGGGTAAAGCTGAATGTTCCCGGCGAACACAATGTATCTAATTCCATGGCTGCATTCGCCATTGCCGACCTTCTGTCACTCCCCATGGATACTTGTCTGCAGGCGCTTGCCGAGTTCTCCGGCACGGACCGCAGATTTGAGTATAAGGGTACTCTGAATGGCATTACCATAATAGATGATTATGCGCATCATCCCACAGAAATTACTGCAACTTTACAGGCTGCCATAAAATATCCCCACAAAACCACCTGGTGTATTTTTCAGCCGCATACCTACAGCCGCACCAAGGCGTTTCTGAAGGAGTTCGCAGCCGCGCTGTCCCTGGCCGACAAGGTAATTTTGTCCGACATTTATGCCGCAAGAGAGACCGATACCCTGGGAATCAGCTCAGAAACACTCCTCCGGGAAATTGTAAAGCTCGGCGGGGACTGTTACTATTTCCCTTCTTTTGAAGAAATTCAAAACTTTGTTTTGAAAAATTGCATAAGCGGCGATTTGTTGATAACTATGGGAGCCGGAGACGTGGTTAAAATCGGCGAAAATCTTTTAAAAAAATAATTATCCACACTTTCCACATTTTTTTAGCGGAAAACGTTCCGAAAAAAGATGTGGATATTTTTTCAGAAACTTTTCGGGAAATTTCCGCCGGAGATTTCCAAAATGCCTTGAAAATATAGTTTTTTCTACTCCCTGTTATCATTTCGCAGATATCGGTATCCACAATTTCCACATCATCCACATTTTTTACGGGCACGGCCGGCCCTTTTCGGGTTTGGTCAAATTGCCTGTTTTTTTTTCAGATTCCCTATGCTATAATTGCCTTTGCTTTGAACGATAATGAATGACAGGTGATACTATGAACAGCCTTACGATTTACAGGGAGCCTTCGATGGGAGAGACCCCTGTGCCCAATCGTTTTATTGATGAATATATGCTGGAGGCCAATGATGCACAGGTGAAGATCTATCTTTATCTGCTGCGTCTTTTAAGCGTGCAGATGTCTACCAGTGTGTCCGATATTGCAGATCTTTTTAATTATACGGAAAAGGATGTCGTCCGCGCACTCCGCTATTGGGAAAAAAAGCGCCTGCTCTCCTTAGATTATGACGCAGAAAAGAACCTTGTGGGTATCCATTTTCTGGATTTTCCCAAGGCTGAGAAAAAAACGCCCGCTGCCATTGTACCGTTAAATCCGGAAGGCAGGGAGGAAAGTCCTGTCGTTAAGAAAACGGAAAAACCCGTCTATTCTCTGGACAGGCTTCGCGCTTTCCAGAATGACGAATCCACCAGGCAGCTCATGTTTGTAGCCGAATCCTATATCGGAAAGCCGCTGTCCCCTACGGATATTCGTACAATTTTATATTTGTCGGACGGTCTTCATTTTTCCAATGACCTGATTGATTATCTGATTCAGTACTGTGTGGAACGCGGAAAAAAGGATTTCCGTTACATAGAAAAAGTCGGCATTTCCTGGGCCGAGCAAAAAATTACCACTCCAAAGGAGGCGGCAAAGCTGTCTGCCAAATATGAAAAGAGCGTCTACAGCGTCATGAAAGCGCTGGGAAAAAACGACGCTCCTACAGAAAAAGAAGTTTCCTACATTCGAAAATGGACCGGCGATTACGCCTTCGATCTTGACATTATCACCGAGGCCTGTGAACGTACCGTACTTGCTACGGACAGGCATCGTTTTGAATATGCGGACGGCATTTTGCAGAACTGGCTCAGGCACAATGTCCGCTATAAATCGGACATTGCCGCGCTTGACGAATCACACCGCCAGAACGTAAGCAATGCTTCTGCGGACAGAAACAAATTCAACCAGTTCAAGCAAAACGCCTATGATTTTCATGCACTGGAACAGGATATCCTCAGCAACTAGAAAAGGAGCCTACCTATGGCACTGAGCAATCAGCAGTACGATTCCATCATCCGTACCTATGAACAGAGACAGCTTATGCACCAGCATGAGCTTTCGCAGCATTTTGAGCAGATTCGCATGCAATATCCCGACTTTGCGGAACTGGAACGGCAGGAATCCGCACTCTTTGTAAAAAAAGCCGAATACCTCTTGGATGACCAAAAAGAAGATGCGATGGCCGTTTCCGAGGATATTGCGCTGATCCGCGCCAAGAAAGCAAACCTTTTGGTACGCGGCGGCTACCCTGAGAATTATCTTACTCTTCAATATACCTGCCCGGATTGTAAGGATACCGGCTATATCGGCAGTCAGAAATGCCACTGTTTCCGTCAGGCTGCTATTTCACTTTTGTATGAACAATCCGGGATTCGGGAGCTCTTAAAGCAGGACAATTTTGATGCGCTGTCCTATGAGTATTATAAAGGCGAAGATCTGCAGCGCTTTCAGAATGCCGTTACAACCTGCCGCAATTTCGTGAAAAACTTTAATTCCGACTACCATAATCTCTTTTTTTATGGTACAGTAGGGACTGGGAAATCCTTTCTGTCCGGCTGTGTTGCAAAGGAATTAATTGAAAAGGGCAATCTGGTCATATATTTCAGCGCCACACAGTTATTCCATGAACTATCCAAAAATGCGTTTGATTATCGCAACAGAGAGGATATGGCCCTGTTACAGGACGATCTGTTCCATTGTGATTTACTGATTATTGATGATCTGGGAACGGAGCTTACGAATGCTTTCGTATCCTCCCAACTGTTTTCCTGTCTGAACGAAAGGCATATGCAGAAAAAAGCGACCATCATATCCACAAATCTATCCCTCCAGGAATTGAGGGACCGTTATTCTGACCGTATTTTTTCCAGAATCACGAGCAATTATGAAGTCTGCAAACTGACAGGCCCGGACATCCGTATGCACAAAAAAAGACAACTATCCAGAAAGTGAGGCTCTTATTCATGACTGCAAAGCGTGAGGAAAAAAGAAACCTGGAAACCATTCCCGTCGGTTCTCTCGGCATGATTCCCTTGGAAGGCTGTAAGTCCCTGGGTGAAAAAGTTGACTATTATCTTGTGAAATGGAGAACCGAACGTGAAAGCGAGCACAAAAACAGTCTGGCGTTCGCCGGTTACCAGAGGGACTCTTATATTCTAAAGGCAAAGGTTCCGCGTTTCGGCTCCGGTGAGGCAAAGGGCGTGATTCAGGAATCCGTACGCGGTACCGATCTCTATCTGCTGGTGGATGTCGCAAACTACAGTCTGACCTATTCCTTATCCGGTCACGAAAATCATATGTCTCCCGATGATCATTATCAGGATCTGAAAAGAATCATCGCAGCTGTCGGCGGTAAGGCAAGACGCATCACTGTCATCATGCCCTTTTTGTATGAAAGCAGACAGCATAAAAGAACCTCACGCGAGTCCCTGGACTGTGCCATTGCATTGCAGGAGCTGGTTAAAATGGGGGTGGATAATATCATTACCTTTGACGCCCATGATCCGCGTGTCCAGAACGCCATTCCGCTGCACGGCTTCGAAACCGTACAGCCCGCTTATCAGTTCATTAAGGGCCTGCTTCGAAATGTATCCGATTTACAGATTGATTCCTCTCATATGATGGTAATCAGTCCCGACGAAGGCGGTATGAGCAGAGCGATTTATATTGCAAATGTACTTGGTCTGGATATGGGTATGTTCTATAAGAGACGTGATTACGCCAGAGTTGTAAACGGGCGCAACCCAATCGTTGCCCATGAATTTCTCGGTACCGACGTGGAAGGCAAAGACATGATTATCATTGATGATATGATTTCTTCGGGTGAAAGCGTCCTTGAGGTTGCCGCCGCATTAAAAGAGCGGAAAGCCGGCCGAATCTTTATTTTTGCAACCTTCGGTCTGTTCACAGGCGGCCTTGGCAAGTTTGATGAAGCATATGAGCAGGGCATGATTTACCGCGTACTGACTACGAATCTGGTATATCAGACACCGGAACTGCTTTCCAAGCCTTACTATATCACTTGCGATATGAGCAAATATATTGCTTATCTGATTGATACCCTGAATCATGATTCTTCCATCAGTGATCTGCTAAATCCGAGTGACCGTATTCAGTCTCTGGTTTCCAGATACAAGAACGGAGAAATACAGTAACGGGATAAGCCAAACCCGAAAAAATTTTCAAATATCGGTTTCCCGACAAAATCCGGTCAGTTCGAGACCTTCCTGACCCACCCGCTCCAAAAGCGGCGAAAAAATAAAACTAGAGGAGAACTTCATATGAAAAGCAAACAAATTCTGTCCCTGACACAGGCAGCACTGATTGCAGCGCTGTATGTGGTCTTAACCCTGATCTCAAATGCGCTGGGTCTTGCCTACATGCAGGTTCAAGTCCGCTTCTCGGAAGCTCTGACTATTCTGCCCTATTTTACGCCGGCGGCAATTCCGGGCGTATTTGTCGGATGTCTTTTAAGTAACCTTCTTGCCGGAGGCGCCCTGCTTGACATCATCTTCGGCAGTCTTACTACTCTGTTTGCAGCGGTTCTTACTTATTTGTTCCGCAGAGTGAAATGGCTTGCCCCCATTCCGCCCATTGTCTTAAATACTCTGGTGGTCCCCTTCGTTATTAAATACGCCTATGGCGCCGGTCCTATCTGGCTCTCCTTCATTACCGTATGTGCCGGAGAAATCGTATCCGCCGGAATCCTGGGCATGCTGCTTCTGTTTACGTTAAGTAAATACAAAAGACAAATCTTCTGCATGGAATCATAGACGTATGAGGATTGCCTTGAAACCATAAATGAACATAAATCATCATATCAGATATCAAAAAGGGCAAAAAAAGAATCCCGCATAGCGGGATTCTCCGCCTGCGGCGGACCGCGTTAGCGGCTTTTTTTCTTCTCCGACACAGTGCGATCCACGCGGAGCGTTTTTTACCTACATTCCCTTCAAATAGGACAGGAACACAGCCCTATTCTCCGTAAACCAAGCCTCTGCCTCCGTAATATTTTTCTTATAAAGCGTTTCGGCATTCGGGTCCATCAACACGATTTGGGAGTCATTATACCCGATCACCAATACGGCCTCATTTCCCATCAGCGCCAGTACCGGTATATCCAGATTCACATAATACAGAATCGCATCCAGGCTGCAGCCGGTCAAATCCAGAATCTGCGCATCTTCAAGGTTTTCCTCCATGATGGAAATGATACGTTCTCCTTCATCCATCAGATACTGACTGTTTCTCGTGATTCCTTCATATTCCAGCAGCGTATCCAGACAGACGGCGATACTTCCTCTATCCTCAGTTACCTGATCCGCGCTGATTGCCATAATTTGGTTTCTGGTGCTGCGGTTTCCCCGAATCCAAACATATCTGCCGCGGTCATCAATTACAACTCCCGCATTTTGGTCCGCCAGATTAATCGCATTGGACACATCACTGTAGATACCGATAACGCCTTCCTTGGCATAGACATAATACCATGAGATATCCATATCTTCATTGATCTCCAGATTACGCCCGCCCTCAAAAATAACCTCCTTGGGTGTAAGAAGCTTCAGCGCTTTGGTTTGTATCGATTCCTTGACCGCGATCTGCTGGATTGTCTCATAGACCTCCGTCACCGGTTTTTCCAATACATTAACGCCCTCTTCCTGCTCTGTGTTGTTTAGAATCTGATCATCCGTAGTCTCGCTATAGGATAAGCCGTCCTCATTTTTGACTGCCCGCTTCAGCACCAGCTGATTATTGATAATGCTTCCGTCCGTCACATAGATTCCTTCATTTTCATATTCCTTCAGAATCGTGCCGTTCTCATCCTGAATCTTGACCACATACATTCCAAATGTCGTGATTCCCGAGTTATCCGTATACACATCCTTTATATGGGCAATCCCATAAATCAGGTCACTTTCCATAAATCCCAGAGGCTTGATATAATTACCGTTTCCGGCTTCAATCACGTTCCTGACCTGGGTATTCAGATTCATCAGCACCAATGACGTACTGCTGTCACGACTCTTTCCCTCCTGCCATACCAGCATACTCTGGTCCGCCGATATCTGGATTCTTCCTTCCTCCAAATCCTGCGTAAGAATCTCATAGGTTCTGCTGTCAAGGCTGACACCGTAAATATCGCCGTTCAGAATCAGATAATAAATATTACTCTTACTTACATAAGATAATTGTTCCATCTCCGTTTCCAAAATGGCATAAGATTTGTTATAGGGAATATATACCTCTTCTTCCACGGTATTGGTCATACTGTTATAATAATAAACCGCAATTCCTATCTGCCCCTCATGGCGCCCCCTGTTCATATATCCATATACGACAAAGCGTACGTTTCCGGTCTCATCGATACTGAGAATTTTAATTCCATGCGCATCGTACATAGTACGGGCATCCGCATTCCCGGCGTCATAAAAGCTGTAAAGCACCGCAATCTTATTTTCGGAAACATGATACATATATAATCTGCCGTCATTGACAAACGCAAAGGTATTTCCGCCATCGGATTCTACCAGCTCGGTATCCCGGCTTTGAATCCCGAGCACAACCTTGTTGCCTACAAATGCATTCGAATCCTCCGCTTCAAAAATCTGTGACATTGTGCGCTCAAAATCAAGCAGATAAATCCTATCCACAGTATATCGAAGGCGGTAGAATTCCCTGACACGATAATAATTCGTGCTGCGTCCCTCTTTCACGGATACCAGATATTCTGCCTCAATGGAGGCTGTCTGGCTTGCAATCTCTTTCAAGGTAAAGGTCGGCTGCGTTACCTGCGTCACATTCAGATTTCCCCATGTAATCTGATTAAAGCTGCTGTGAATCGTGACAACGCCATAAGTGCTGTTATCTCCCTGTGAATTTGATTCCAGGTACTTGATCAGCTCCTGCGCTTCCTCTTTATCAAAGGTTTTTTCGGAAAACATCTTTGCAAAAGCGATCTTTTCCTCGGTATGATACTCCGGCGCCATAATGATTCTGGTATTATAATAAACCTCGCTTTCATCATCCAGCGTCAGCCTTAAGGTTAAATTATATTCCGTATTATTATCAATCAAATCCTTGATTGAAAACTCAAGCAGAATCCGTTCTGCCTCATTCGTAACATCCGTCAGCGTTCCGTTCTCGATCAGACGGCTGCCGTCCACGCTCCGCACTTCAAAAAAAATCTCATCGATCCGCCTTCCGAATTTTTCTATCTCGCAGGAGATGCTGCGCCCCTCTCCAAGCGGACTGATGCTCTCTCTTTCATAGCTCAAATCGGGCTGTATCGTATACCCGTGCAGACAGTTCATCCGCTCCCCGCCAATATTCATATATATCAAAGGCAGACTGGCTGCGCTCATCTCTTCCGTCATGTCCGTATTCCCCTGGTTCATCAGATTACTGATGATCACCAGCGAAACAAAGAATACAATCACACTGACAATAATTCGTATCACTGATTTTCTCATGTTCCGACTTTCCCGTTGCCCGTTGATGGCATGCCTGTCCCGCTCCGTTATTTTCGCAGTTAAGCATAAAATATGAGGGCTCCATACCCTCATATTTTATGCCATATTTTGCTTTTTCACAACACCTATGTTCTATAAAATCTCGATACATCCATATGATTGGAACCATGGCGTCTTTTATATATTTCATAGCAGAGCAGAACATAAATTAATTCCTCCCTGCACTTTCTTTCCAGATCAGGACTCATGTTCATACCGGCTTCCATCCCCGGTCCCATCGGCTCCTGTCCGCCTCTTTGCATTGCGCCGGTTCCGTTTCCGGCGCCGCTTTGACTGCCTGCTTCTTCCTCTTCTATCATCCGAAGAATATCGCTGCTGAGTCTTTGCAGCCGTAATTTGTCAGGAAATTCGTCATAGATCATACTCCCCTTATAATCCAACCGATCCACAACGTCGGAAATCTTACGCGCATATCGTCTGGATGTCTCGGGAAAAATCTCCTGAAGATATTGCAAATCCTGTTCGGAAGTATCTTCCTGCGCCATGAGAAACGGGACATACCCCGGTATCTGATAGGACGGCATGGCGAAGGCCTGATAAAACGGTATTATTTTATGGTTATTCATAGTTTTCTCCATATTCCGGTTTCTATATCATATGTTTCTGAAAAAGCAAGCGTTCATCCGTAAAACAACAAAACGCACCTCAAATGCCGGACCATAATCCGACTTTTGAAGTGCGTTTTGAATTATCTGATATTGATTATCGAATCGCAGAAATACGTGCAAGCGATCTCTGTAGTGCGGTTTCGGCTCTTGCCATATCCGTTTTGGGATCTTTTTCCCGGATTCTCTTCTCGGCGCGTTCCTTTGCCGCCTCTGCTCTGCCTGCATCGATTTCATTCGGCCATTCAATAATTTCGGCCAGAATGGTAATCTGCTCGGGTAAAACCTCCACAAAGCCTGCATGAAGCGCCGCAATCTTCTGATCATCTCCATCCGTAATACACAGAATGCCCGGTTTAATGATCATCGTCATGGGAATGTGGTTCTTATAAATACCCACTTCACCCTCAACGGTATTAAACTCCGCCATATCTGCCTGACCCTCATAGAAAACGCGGTCCGGCGTTATGATTTTGATTGTAAAACGATTATCTTCTGCCATACAGCCACCTCTATTTCACTCTGGCTACAACATCGTCAATGCTGCCGGCATTTAAGAAATAGGATTCGGGAATATCATCATGCTTTCCTTCCAGAATTTCCTTAAAGCCGCGGATCGTTTCAGCGATCGGCACATACTTTCCTTCCAGTCCTGTAAACTGTCCGGCTACGAAGAACGGCTGAGAAAGGAACCTCTGTACCTTTCTTGCACGGTTTACAACAAGCTTATCATCTTCGGATAATTCATCCATACCGAGGATGGCAATGATATCCTGTAATTCCTTATACTTCTGGAGAATTTCCTGTACTCCGCGGGCCACATCGTAATGCTCCTGTCCTACAATTCTCGGATCCAGAATCCTGGATGTGGACTCAAGCGGATCAACTGCAGGATAAATACCCAGCTCTACGATTGAACGGGACAATACGGTAGTCGCATCCAAATGCGCAAACGTGGTTGCCGGCGCCGGGTCGGTCAGGTCATCCGCCGGCACATATACTGCCTGCACAGAGGTAATGGAACCGTTCTTTGTGGATGTAATACGCTCCTGAAGAGCACCCATTTCCGTTTGAAGCGTCGGCTGATAACCTACTGCGGAAGGCATACGTCCAAGCAGCGCGGAAACCTCGGAACCTGCCTGCGTAAAACGGAAAATATTATCAATGAACAGAAGTACG
>CAYTIH010000018.1:0-44499 GCA_964437825.1 uncultured Clostridium sp.
GTATCTGCATGGCCATTCGGCCGATATCATGTCTGGCGACATGATACCATAATTAATTGCTCCGCAATCATGGTATCTGCATGACTCACTCGCAAGCCCGCACCTTCGGGGCTTTATCGTCTGCTTCGCAGACTGCTTGCTCGTTAATAGCGCAAGAAAAACAAATGCCGCTTCGCGTCGCTTGTTTTTCTTTTGCGCTCATTATATCACATAATCCGAATGGTCCAAAGAGAAATTTGGATTAAAATACGGATCCCCTTTTTCAAGAACCGCTTTCCACTTCTCCCTAAAGTGCTCTGCCTCTTTATTATATCTGGCCGCTTTCTTTTCATCCGCCGCACGATCCACATCCGAACCGCGAGAAACGGATTCAAAATGAAACAGCTCCGCAAACGGCGTAAACACATTCAGATATCCGAGTTCCCGCATCCGCAGACAGAAATCCACATCGTTTAACGCCACGGCAAAGCTCTCATCCAGTCCGCCGGCCCGATCGTACAACGCTTTTTTCACCATCAGGCAGGCCCCTGTCACGGCGCTGACATCCTGCGCATAGCAAAGCTTCCCCATATATCCCAGATTTTCCTTGTTAATCCGGTAATGACTATGTCCGGCCGTGCGGTGTGCTCCCATACCGATGACAATTCCGGCATGCTGTATCGTATAATCCTCATAATACAGCTTGGCGCCGACACACGCCACATCCTCCCGCTGCGCATACATCAGGAGTTCTTCCATCCAATTAATAGTAATAACCTGTGTATCGTTATTTAATAACAGTAAATACTCGCCGGAAGCATATTTTGCGCCGAAATTATTGATTTTGGAATAATTAAACTCGCCTGTATAGGTTACAACCTGAATGTGATTTTTCGGGTATTTTTGAATTTCTTCGTAATAATCCCTGATTTCCTGCGTGGTACTGTTATTTTCCACCACGATAATTTCAAAATTTTCATATGTTGATTTTTCAAGAATGGATGTAATACAGCGCCGCAGATCCTCTGCATGATCCTTGTTCGGAATGATAATGGATACAAGCGGATGTGCCGTCAGCGCGTACTTAATTCGGAAAATCGTCTCAAATGCACGGGTGGATACAATTTCAAAATCCCGGAAGCCATGCGTCGTCAGATGGTCCGCCACGGCTCCTCTGGCAGCCTCAATGGCATAGGTCTTGGCGCTGATATCCGAAGCCACGCTGTCCTTATGAGAACGCCAATAATATAAAAGCCTGGGTACATGCACCACATGCTTTGCACGGTCCGTCAGCCGCAGGATCATATCATGGTCCTGGCTTCCGTCGAATTTCGAACGAAACAGCTCGGTTCCCGTAAGAAGTTGTCTAGCGAACACGCTGAAATGGCAGATATAATTATTCGCCCGAAGCGTGTCCACCGCATAATCCGATTTAAAATGCAGCGTAATCATCTTATTTACATTCCCGTTACGGAAGGTAGCTTCATCGCAATAGATATAATCCGCATCCTGCTCACAGATCACCTTCATATATTCATATAGCGCACAGGGATGCAGAATATCATCATGATCGAATAACCCGATATAGTTTCCTGTCGCCATCTTGTAGCATTCATTCGTGTTACCGGAAATACCTTCATTTTTGGCAAGCTTCTGATAACGAATCCTTGCATCCTTCGCTGCATATTCCTGACAGATTTTTCCTACATATGCATGCTCCGCATCCGAGCCGTCCGCAAGGCACAGCTCCCAGCCGTCATAGGTCTGCCAGAGTACGGACTCAATCATCTCCCGCAAAAACTTCTCCGGCGTATTCCACAGGGGCACCAGAATCGAGAAAGTAACCTGCTTCGGAAATTGATGCGCACGCATTTCCTGCGTCTGCTCCTCAGTCGGAAAGCTTTTCGTTCCGTATCTGGCAATCGCCTTTTTCTCCCTGATTTTATTACGTATTTTTCTCATAAGTCCCTTGGGATTTCCATAGCGGACAATCCTGTCCTTGGTACGGATGATGACATGAATCAAACCTCTGACCGGAAAGGTCAGCTTCCAAAGGGGATTATTTTTGATATGATCCAGTTTTCTCTGAAGCTCATCCGCCCTTGCCTGCTCATCCGCAAGCCTTCCTGCGAGCTTTTCATTCTTCTGTTTTTCTTTCTCATACGCCGCCTGATAATAGGCCAGCAGATCCTCTTGTTTTTCCGTATCGAGCTTATTATTCACACTAATCCTCCACGTCAGAGCAGCCTGCTGCGATGACACGCGCCGGAAATTTCAGATTTCCGGCGGCGATCAGGCAATTTGAGGCTCTGACTCAAATTACGGATTGAAAAATCAGCGCATCAGCGTGATTTTTCAATCTAATCCCCATTTCTGAGCGACTTGTTGCGAAGATGCAAAATCTTACCAAAGTAAGATTACAAATATCTAATTTGCGTCTGCCATCAAAGCTATTTGTTTTCGCTCAAAAACAAATAGCCGCTTCATGCCGCGGTTCCTTACTCTGCCGTAAGAACCTCTCCGGTATTTTTCAGCAGCTTCTGTCTGGAACACAAATCCTTCATAAAAACATACACCTGATAGCTTCCCTTCGAAAGCTCTGACTGCCTGATCCTGGCAAGAAAGCCCGACAGCTCCACATGCCTTTGATCCGGCAGAATCTGTTCCACATCAGGACGCCAATACCTGCTGACCTCGGCTTCCAGCCATATCCCGCTGCCTTCTTCATATAACAGCAGGCTCATTTCATAACGGCAATTATCCTGATTCAGGACATACGCCCATCCTGATATGTTATAAGTGCTCTCCTGATCCCGAAGCTCCAGCGCCTCCACCTTACAACAGTGCTCCACTGTTACAAACACACTGTCATTATACCACTCCGGCTGTATTTCAGGCTGAATCTGCCTGACATCGGTAACATAATCCTCTTTTTCATAATCAAAATGATAATTTACAATATAATCAACTGCATTTCCCAGCAGATTCGGACTGTAAAAAGGGTCCCTGCCCAGGAAATCAGGATGCTTTTCATACAGCCGATCCCGCTCCGACATCATACGCTTTCTTTTTTCTTCTGAAAGCAAATCATTGCCGCGGCTGAGGGACTCATAATGATAGAGAATCACGTCACTCCGTATCACATGATACAGCCCCTGCTGCACTAATGTAAAACAGAAATCCACATCATTGAACGCCACCCGGATATTCTCATCAAAACCGCCTGCGCGATTATAGATTTCCTTCGAAACCAAAAGGCATGCGGCCGTCACTCCGATATAATTGTAGTTCATCCTGTTTCTGCCGTAATAATAGCTGAAAGAGTCCGTCTTTTCCTGCAGCTTATGCGCCGGACCCACAGCAAGATTGGTCACTCCGGTATGCTGAATCAAATCCGACTGAGGATATAAAAGCTTCGCCCCGACCGCTCCCACATGCGGAAGCTGCGCCTGTCCCAGCATTCGAATCAGCCAGTCATCCTGCAGAACCTCACAATCGTCATTCAGCAGCAGTATATAGGAACCCGCCGCCTGACTGACTCCGTAATTTACCATAGCGGAAAAATTAAATTCCATCGGCTGATAAAAATAATGAAAGGTAAGCCGCTCTGCTAAATTCATCAGCCTTGTTCTGGCCGCTCCCGAGCTTCCGTTATCCACCACCAGAATTTCATACTCCGTATAAGCGCTGTGGGCTCTGATGGAGCTTAAGCACCGCTCCAGAACATCCACGTTATCCTTACTGGGTATCACGATGGAAACAAGCGGAAGCTTTCCGGAACGTTCCGGTTTAATCTCATACAAAAGCTGTCTGACTCCTGCTGCGTCCGGCTCGATCCTCGCCGGATATCCCCACCTTTTGGCAGCATCCAAACGGATCTTGTCAAACCGCTCCTGATTCACAGAAAGGCGCTGATGCCAAGGCATATTTTCATCCGCTGTAATCTTCCTTGGATGATCCCGGTCGTAGGCATCCTTTTCAAGCCGCTCATAAGCAGCCAGCTCCTCCGCCGTAATACGGTTATGATACAGTACCTCCGGCAGATGAACAATTGATCCCCCATCCTGTGCGCATTTTAACAAAAAGTCATAGATCCTGACATCGCTGTCTGCCTGCTGCGTCCACTCCACATTTTCATACTTCTGCCTGCGCAGTGCAAAAAAATGGCCAAAATACTGAAAGGACATCAGTGTATCCGGCGAAAAGCAGGGCTTCATCCATGGCGCAATCCTGCGGGAGCCGCACTGATAATCCTCATCCGCGTAGATCAAATCCGCTTCCTTATGCTCGTCAAAATAGCATTCCATCAGGGAAAGCGCACGCTCATCCAGGCTCCCCGCCCTTACATCCGCAAATACCACAATTTCGGATTTCCACCTTTGAAGGGGGTATCCGCTCCCGATTTCATCATAGGAAACCACTTTCATTTTTTCTGTTTCCCCGAATTCTGCTGTGACTGCGCCTGCGGCATACGCGCTTTCATGCACTTCGATCCACCTTGCATAGCGGTCCTGAAAAAAAGGAAGTAATTCCTCGTGTTTTTTTGCGCACTGTTCTATTTTGATATCCTGAATTTTCTTTTTTACATAATCCAGCATAACACCCTTACCTCAGTCATTCTTTCTTCTGAACAAAAGCCTCCTTCCGGCATTTCCTTCAGGCTGCTTAGGCGGCTCCTGCTGTGCGCCGCACAGGGAAGCAGCCGCCTCCATACAAAGCCACTGCACATCGGCTGTAAACATCAGCTCATTTTTCTCATTTAGTCCGGTTCCCGATAAATCCACCGTCAGATTGGGGTCCTGCGTAGCAAACACAAGCGTTCCGCCGGGTGCCGCAAAGCCGTTGTTTTCCACCGCGCCGTCCGGCAGCGGACTTCCGTTTACGGTTATTTCCATATGATACAGCATACACGGCTCCATGGCAGGATCCAGGCGAAGGCGTTTGTCCGCTCCCGAAAACAGAATTCTCAACTTGATTTGATGCTCCTGTACGTAAGCCCGCGGATAAAATCGGGAATGTTCCTCGGAAAATCCCTCTCCCTGATCCTCATACAACTGAAAACGCCTTGTAAGCTCCTCCGGCTGCTGCTTTTTCACAAATTGCTCCGGCTCCAGCACCGGCTGACCCATCTGATCATACAGCTCATACATGGACTCCCTGATCCCCGTTACCTCACGCTGGAACGCGCATTCTTCCTTTTGAAGGCGCTCAAGCTCCTCCGGATAGATGCCGTAATTCTGCGCAATCCCCTGATCAAACAGCCATCTTCTGCGTATTTCAGGGCCCGTCATATAGACAAATAGCGCTCTTTTGGCGGTATCCGCACCGCTCATCGCCCTTTGCAGGGTCCATTCATAGTCAATCAGAGTCCACGTATCCGTGACATCATTTATCATAATATTGGAAAAAATCAAATCATAATCGCAGACTTCCATGTCCTGATGATAATCCGCAAGCATTTGATAGCGCTTGAGGAGCGCCTCAAAGCCCGCCCTGTCGTTTCCGTACAGGCATTCATCCAGCATTTCCTCCAGCGTTTTGCCATGAAGAAACTCAAAACAAACACAGTCCGCCCGTTCCTCACACCGGTTGATTTCCAGCGGACAGCCCTCATACTTTTTCTTTAACAGCTCATATTTCTCTCTGAGACTGCGGATATGCCCGGCCGCCTGCGGCAGATCAGGACGCTTTTCCACATAGAGACAGTCTGCTTCAGATACGGATGACGCCGTCCTTTTTTCCCCCTCCGGCAATTCCGCCTGTGAAAAAGCGTTCCCGGCATCCTCACTGCAAATAAGCGTACAGACGGCATACTCCGGCTTCCTGTCATTGGAAAACTTCGCGTAAATCTGCTCCGGCCGGTTTCCGATCACAACCAGAAACGAATTTGCAAATTCCTGAAACATTCCGTCACGGATCAGGCCGTCATAAACATTTTTTTCGTCAAATAACAGCATCCGTTCTCTGTCAAAATTCCGCAGGTTATTTGTCAGCTCCCCCACTCTCGGCAGATACTCGTCCGAATAAACCGCGGTCATAAATTTATAATCCGGATAGGGATAATAAAAATGATAATTGTCGATCCCGCAGTCCCGCATAATCCGAATCAGGCCGTTTCTGCTGAATGTCCTGACTCCGCCTCCCGACGGATAATCCTCGATACCGGTAAAATATTCCCCTACATGGTCCTCTCTGCAGCCGGCAAAATATTTCAGCCCGTATCGGTTCTCAATAGCAATGACAATCCGCCCCGCTTCTGCGCAGTGCTTTTTGATGATTTTCATAAAATCATGATAGGGCGCATCACTTCCCATGTATCCCTGCGCATATTCAAACACGCCGATCAAAAACACATAATCATAATCCGTATCCAATGTCGGCTCTATATCCTTAAAGTTTCCGATTTTAATCGTAATATTGTCACAGTCCTGATGGCGGTAAGCATTGATCATGCTTCTCTTTTGGGAAAGATCAATGCAAGTCACGCTGCCCGCTCTTGCGGCCAGCGCACCCGTAACGGCTCCGCAGCCCGCGCCGATCTCCAGCACCTTCATGGTCTTGTCAACCGGAAGCCAGCTTACGATATTTTCCCTGAAATGCGACAGATGATACAGCACAGGCCAGCTGCGGCTTTCCTCAATGATGCGCTGATATTCCGGCTGCGGATATTCCTTTACGATGGACAACAGCGTATCCTCGATCTCCCCGTCGCAATACAGATCCTCACCCGGATAAAAGGTATCCTCCAAAATCACTTTTCCTATCTGCTCTGCCATAACAGCTCCTTTATACCGACTTTTCTAAATTTCCCGATGCATCCGCAGGCTCCGAAATTCCGCCCGGTATCCTGTCCGTATTCCCCGGCGCGGGATCCGAATCCCCTGACGTATGATCTAATATCGTAATCTTTGAATCCATATCATAAAATCCCACAGTATTCTTGTCGGAAATCACGGTAATATTCAGCACATCATACAGTCTGTGATATACCTGAAAGTCATCGTTCTCATAACCGGTAATCCCCAGGGACAGCAAATAATCGCCGCCCTGCATGGACATTTTCTGCTTAAAAATAATTTCCTTCTTTTCCCCTTGCTTTACGGGCTCCAAAAATGATTTCTCAAACATCGTATTGGTGCCCGTAATCTCCGTTCCCTTAATATTCTTAAAAGAAAAAGCAAAGATCGGCGCCGGAAGATCTTCATAAAATTCCGCCGTCATATGAATGGAGAATTCGGTTCCCTTAATCACGGCCGTGCTTCTCTTTCCATGCTCGTCCAGAATATAAAAATCCGTGATCTCGGCCTGCTTTGTGCCATATTCCAGCAGCTCCGGATTTTCTCCGGCGGACACGGTTTCCTCCGCCTTATCCTCACTCATTTCATACTGCCCGACCAGTACGCGCTTATAGTCGTCAATCATCTGCTTGGGACTTCCCTCTCCAAGCTTCTTTCCGCGGTCCAGCAAAACCACCCTGTCGCAATATTTGGCAATGCTGCTTAAATCATGGCTGACAAACAGGATTGTCTTGCCCTGCTTTTTAAATTCCTCAAATTTATGATAGCATTTGGACTGAAAAAAAACATCCCCGACAGACAGCGCTTCATCCACGATCAGGATTTCCGGATCAATATTAATCGCTACAGCAAATGCCAGACGCACAAACATACCGGAGGAATAGGTCTTAACCGGCTGATTGACAAAATCTCCGATATCGGCGAATTCCAGAATGTCCGGAATGCGCTTTTCGATTTCTTCATTGGAAAAACCCATCATGGTACCGTTTAAATAAATATTCTCCATACCGGAGTATTCCATATTGAAGCCGGCGCCAAGCTCAAGCAGCGCCGAAATTCTTCCGTTCACCGTCACGCTGCCGCCCGTCGGATTCAAAACGCCCGTTATGATTTTCAGAATCGTAGATTTCCCGGAACCGTTGGTTCCGATAATCCCCACTGTTTCGCCCTGATAGATTTTCAAATCCACGCCGTTTAACGCAAAGTGCTCCCTGTGAAGCTTCTTCCTGGTCAGTCCCAGTGCTTCCTTCATGCGATCCCTGTTTCTGTCATAGAGCTTGTATACCTTGGTGACATGATCCACGCAGACCGCAATCTTACGCTCCGCAGCGCTTGTATCCACCGGTTCATTGTTTAAGTTTACAACATTTCCCATTTTTGTTTTCCCTTTATAATACGTTAAAATAACTCAGAAGCAGCAGTCCCGTCATGATCACCGGCATAATGTTGATTTCAGTTACTGCAGATAGTTCATAAATGCGTCCCTGTTTTCTTTTGCGGTCTCCTCCGGCCTGCCCAAATCAGCGCGCGAATCCAAAGATACCATAATTTCACAAAAAACAGGACCCTTTCGGGACAATAGATTCCCGATGTTATAAAGCTCCTCCCCTTTTGTAACTCTGGCTGCATACTGATACCCTGCAGCCTTTGCTAATCTCCAAAACTCCGTCTGCCTGCATCCGGTCGGCATCGCCCCAACAGACTCATGAGCCTGATTGTTGATCACCACATGATAAAAATTCTCGGGTGCCTGAGAAGCGATGAAAGGAAGCGCTCCCATATGCATCAGGACCGCTCCGTCGCCGTCCACACAGATGACCTTCCGGTCCGGTCTTTCTTTTGCAATGCCAAAGGCAATCATCGATGCATGACCCATTCCTCCAACGGTCATAAAGATCTGATCATGATTTCCGTAAATACGATTGCTCTGTTCGTATAGTTCCCTGGAAATTTTTCCGGTTGTCGATACAATACATGCATCCCTCGGAACCAATTCCAGCAGTCTTGCGAGTGTCTTTTCCCGATTCAGGCAAAAGCCGTTATCCCATTCAAATTTGTCCGCAGCCGCAAAGGTCCCCTTTTTCACAACAATGGCATATTGCAGATTCTGTGATAAATATTGCTTTGCACTTGCGAATACTTCCGTCAACTCGCCCTGTGTGGTATCCGAATCTATTACAGAATAAGGTACGGATAATGTTTCAAGCAGCTGACAGGTAATTTTTCCCTGAAATACATGCTGCGGCTCATCCTTGACTCCCGGCTCTCCGCGCCATCCGACCAGAAACAGCATCGGAATTCCATATACATCATCATTGGCAAGGGATGCCAGAGGATTTACGACATTTCCGATTCCCGAATTTTGCATATAGATACAGGCAGGCTTTGCCGTGGACAGATAAGTACCCACTGCAACGCCCACGGCGGCGCCTTCATTGGCTGTTACGTAATGTCTGAACTGTCCGCCGCACAGATTCAGTGCGTCGCAAAATTGTTTTAACGTGGAATCCGGCACACCCGCGATGACTTCAATTCCCAAATTACTGATATCCTTTAAAAACTCCTGCGCTTTCATGAACTTTTCTCAACTCCTCCACCGTATCTATTTCCACCAGTTGTCCTTCGCAAACCGGCTCAATTCCGATTTTCAGCCGATTCAGGTTTTGATCCACAACCTCATCCCAAAATAACTGACCGTTTTGTTCATCCCCATATGCTTCCACAATCCGGTCCCGCAGGAATGCGGCATCGGCCTGCTTAAAATAGGCAATTCCCACCATGTTATAGGTATCCGTTCCTCCCTTTCCGATACGGACAATACGGTCCTTTTCCAGTTCAAAAACCCAATCATCGGAATAGCCCTTTTGCATTCGCCCATAATAACAGGAACGCTCCGTTTTTTTCCTGAAAACGGAAGCATCCGCAACATAGAGGTCGGACTCACAAATAAAACAATCCGCCGTTCCCAGAACATCCCTTACTGCATAGACGGACGAAATATTATTTTTTACCTGATAATCCGGGTTCGGAATCAATCTAAGCTGCGGGTATTTCTCCGTCAGATATTCGAACTGCTCTCCCAAATAACCGGTTACTGCATAGATCCTGTCCACCGGTCTTTGCAGCAGTCCGTCAATGACGGTTTCTATCATCGGTTTTCCGAATACTTCTATTAGCGGTTTCGGCGTATGCTCCGTCAGCGGACGCATCCTTGTTCCCATCCCGGCCGCCATCAGGATTGCTATTTCTCCCATAGAACGCTTACCTTTCAAATCTGCCTTTCCTAGATTTCGTCAATCAGTCGTATAATGTCCTGAAACGGCATCAGTTTGGAATCAACCTCCAGCGCCCGATGATTTTTTAAAATTTCCACTGCCGTTTCCTGCATTGCGGGAAATGCGCTTCTGGTCAGCTGATTTGCGTAAATCACAACATTCACTCCGTTTTCCGCCAGCTCTTCTTCCGTAATACTGTTAAAGGAGGTAGGCACTACCACAATCGGCGTCCTGTGATCCTGCGCACGGAAGCTTTTGCAGAATTCCAATATCTCATCCGGCGACTTCTTTCTGGAATGAATCATGATCCCGTCCGCCCCGGCCTCCACATATGCAAATGCCCGCGCAAGGGCGTCCTCCATGCCGCGCTCCAAAATCAGGCTTTCAATTCTGGCAATGATCATAAAATCGTCCGTTCTGAGCGCCTGCTTCCCTGCGCGGATCTTGGCCGTAAAATTCTCAATGGTATCCTGGGTCTGTACCACCTCTGTACCAAACAGGGAATTCTTTTTCAGTCCGGTCTTATCTTCTATTATAACCGCTGATACGCCCATGCGTTCCAGAGTTCGTACATTATATACAAAATGCTCAACCAGTCCGCCGGTATCTCCGTCCAGTATAATCGGCTTCGTAGTTACATCCATAACATCATCTATCGTTCGAATGCGTGAAGACATGTCCACCAATTCAATATCCGGTTTTCCCTTTGCCGTAGAATCGCAAAGGCTGGAAATCCACATGGCATCAAATTGATCCAGTTCACCGCTGCTTTCTACGACCGTTTTCTCTGCAATCAGCCCTGTTAGTCCTGAATGTACTTCCAGCGCTTTTACAATGGGACGCATCGTAAGAAGCTGACGAAGACGCCTGCGCCTAAATTCCGGCATAGCAAGCTTTTCCTTCATATGATCGTCAATTCTCTTTACCTTATCGTTATAGGTATAGGGAATCTCTATTAATTCTCCGCCGTACTTTGCCAGATTTTCCAGCACATTATCGCGGATCGTTCTTTCCGGCCCCTCGCTCCAATTATCTCCATGAATGACATAATCGGGCTTTACCTCTGCAAGAACCTTATCATACATAATCTCGTGCTGTACGATAATCTCAGATGCCAGACCGGTCTGCTCCACCAATTTGATTCTCTCCTGCAGGGATATCGTAGGAAAACGGTTAAATCGTACCATGGCTTCATCCGCAAGCACGCCTACAATGACCGCTCCGTATTCTCCGGCCCTTTTCAGAATATTCAAATGTCCCTCATGAATCACATCCGTACAAAAACAGGTATATATTTTTTTCATTTCAGCTCCTATCCGTGCGCATTTCGTGCACCTTCTTCGGGTTCTAATAGATTACGGGCACTGTCACATGAAGCTTTTCCAGCGCTTCATCAAACACAACGAAAAACGCTTCAATATCATCCTCGTTTATCGCTCCAAGTGCGCACAGACGAAACATGCCCAGTTTTTCGATCTTGCCGGGATAGATCGTAAATCCCCGCTCATAGCAATAATCATGTACGGCGGCAAAATCCCAGTTCGGATCCTTGGGGTACATCGCTGCTGCTACCAGTCCCGATTCAATGTCCCTGGGAATATAGATTCGAAAACCTCTGTCCTCAAGTCCCTTTCGGATTGCCGTAAATACCTTTGTATGACGCTCCCACTTTGCCTGCTCTCCCTCGGCAAAATACTCCCTGAGCGCCTGTCTGGCCGCATAAATCACCTGAACCGGCGGTGTAAAATGCATTTCACCATGCTTTCTGAAATAATCATATTGCATATACAGGTTGCAATAATAGGATCTGGTAGGATACTTCGCAGACGCTTCAATTTCACTGCGCTTTCCTATGATAAAGGACAAGCCGGTCATTGCCATGATTCCCTTCTGCGCCGATGCCATACAGAAATCCACCTGATCCTTTTGCACATCAATCGGGCGCATTGCATAAGTGGATGTAGTGTCGGTAATCAACAGCGCTCCGTACTGATGCGCCAAAGCGCCGATTTCGCGAATCGGATTCAATAATCCGCTGCCGGTTTCATGATGGGTAATATAAACAAGCGCAATATCCGTATGAGTCTTCAGCATCTCCTCCGCTTTCGCAAGATCCGGCTGCTCGTTTACCGGAAACTTCAAGTTGATATGATCCAAATGGTAATATTCACATATTTCCGCCGCCCTGCTGCTGTAGGCGCCGTTATTAATGACCAGAATCTTTTTATTTTCCGGAAGCAGGGAATTTAAACAAATATCCATATTAATCGTACCGGATCCGCAGAACAATACCGCAGCATACTCCTTCGGATCCGCATGAACGATTTTAAGAAGCCCTTCCTCCAGTTCTCTCATAATTGCAGCAAATTCCGCTTCCCTCGGACAAATATCCGGAACGATCTGCGCCATTTTTACCGTATCCGTCGTGGTTGCCGGTCCCGGATTCAATAAGATATTTCTTTTTACCATAGTATGCTCCACTCCTCTTATCATCATTGGCTTAGTATCAGTTATTGCATCTGTGTCCAATTATCCCATTCCCTGACATTTCCCCTTATTATGAATTCAGTATAAGGAATATCATAATGCCGTCTCAGGATCATAATACGCTCCCTGTCCATATCCTCCGGTATTTCTTCAAAAGTCAGACCGTAACCGTGCGCATCGCCGCATACTGCTTCCATAATAGATGCTGCCATTTCACTGTGGGATACGGGGGCGCTTGATACTGCCATTCCGTCTTCATTGCTTTGATTTGCTTTCTTCACAAACAAAATCGGATTTGAGGTTCGTTCCAGTCCCAGTCTCTCGGCAGAAGCCAGCCGTTCTCCATTCATATAATTTTGTCCATGATCCGCGGTAATGATAATTGTTGCACTATCGTACAATCCCAATTCTTTTAATTGTCTGATGTATTCATATACAATTCGCATGCTTCCCTTGCTCTGCGCAATCATATCACTGTCTGCAGGCCGACAGTCTTCAGACATGATATAAGGTGCATGTGCACCGCACAAATGGTAAAATCGAAACGCTCCTGCATATTCGCTCTCCTCATTATTAATACATAAGCCTTCATTGATCAGACTTTCATAAAAGGGAATATCATTACTACAGCTATGTATTTCATCGCTGCTAATTAAATCATCCATTTCATCAGTCGTATACCAATATCTGTTTTTTAAGATAAACGGAGCTGATTTATATCCGGAGCATTTCAGCATCATATCATAAATTCCGGCCAAATCACATTGCCATTCCACTTCATCTGTATAATTCAGAACAATATCCTGCACTGCGTCTGTCACATACAAAGCATCTGTATAAATACCGATATCATACTTCTGGTCTGAAATATCCTGCAGCAGAGTCCCCTGATCAAACGCCAATTCACAATACTGCGCATACCCCATATCAAACTGCCATTCCACATCCGTAAGCAGATACGGAAGCGACATATCGGTAAACGCATACAAACTTGTTGTATTTTGATAATGCGTAAAATCCTGCAAGGGGTCCAAAAAATTCTCATCCTCTTCCAGAATTTTATCTATAATCTGCTCATCATACCAATCCAATACAAAAACCAACACATTATTTTCCGGATTCAGCTCCAATCTTGACTGCGTAGACAATACATACTCTGCTCCTTTTTCTACATCAGTCGTAATTCTCAAATATCCCCATGTTATCAGTTGAATCAAAGAGATATAAATGCAAATCATAGTATAAATCTTATCGATATTTTTATGAACGGTATATCTCAGTATGACCGCAGCTCCCAAAATGCATATCCAGATAACTGCATTCAAAAACATGGCTCCGATTGACCATGTCTGTTTTGCTCCGTCCATTAATAACATTTTACCGTTTAAAAACGTACCCTGAAGATATCCCGCAAGTGTAATAGCGAAAATAATTGTATACATCAACGAAAACTGCCTATCAGTCAGATAATACAGCGTCAATAACAGATAGAGCGCAAAGCATACAATAGCGCCAATGAATAAGGCCTTCATCATATCTCGGTAAAGTATCGGCATCTCATCTACATTACTCAAATACATTTCATTGGGCGGATAAAGTATCATTGTTACAATCCAGAATATTATAACAGGCGTTATTTGTTTTGCTCTTTTTCTGATATTTTTTTTCGAACAATATCGTACTTCACCGTGATAACAAAAAGTCATAACTGCCGATCCCGCGCAGCCGATCAGCAAAATGCCAAAGTAAAGCACATTGGACATTTTTAAACTGAGCATGTGACAAATCAGCAGCATACTGACCACAACGGAATCGGTAAATCCAATATAATCTTCCACGCTTCTTTTTTGCAGTATCAGTTTCAGAAAACAGGGTATGATCATAGCGGCCAGCAGCAGGAATGAATAATGAACATAAGTTCCCAAAACAACATCGGAAAAGCTTTCAAATAGTGTAAGACTTCTCTTTCCCAATAAAATTTTCACAAACGCCAATATGCCATAATGAACAGCAAAATAAAACGACAACGTTTTTATCAGTTGATTGATATTGATTTTATTGTTTGTCCTAAGGATCAAGCCATGAACAATGCAAGACACAATTGCCGGCACAATACACAGTACCAAAATTCCAATAGCTATATTCATATACCTTTCACTCCTAAACTAATCCTGACATAAAAGCCATATGATATTAATTCTTTTGTCCGGAAATTTCCACCAGACGGCCGATCAGATAATCTGCTCCAACCTTTCCGCTGCTTCCCGCATGATAAATGTAATGATCCCTGAGTTCTTCCATGGATTCTTTGGAAAACCGGTCATTATGCAATAATGTGTCCGCATATTCCGGCAGTTTTTCAAGCTGCTCCGGATTTAACGAAATACCCACCTTATCTCTGAGTTCAAGATCCACCGGGACTGTAGAAAGCTCCTGATAATCAGGATTAACAATCTTCATCGGCGTATTAATAAACAGCACAGGCTTCAATGTGGAAAAAGCATATTCAAATGCAATACTGGACCAATCCGTCAAAAGAAGATCCGCTGTATATACCGTCTTGTTAGAAGAAAAATTCTTCTGTATTTCAATTCCGTCCTTCTCGTATTTAGCCGCCAGCATGTCCAATTTTTGTTCAAAATGGCGTACATATTGCGGATGCGGGCGGACAATAATCTGATAATCAAGTCCCTTCAGGCTTTCCAGAATTTTCTCCACACAGGAATCCATAATATTATCCTTTTGCCAGGAGGGTGCAATTAAAATCGTCTTTTTAGCACCGGGCACGTTCCCGGCGTCCTTTGACTGCAGGCAGGGTGCCTCGGCGTCCTTTCCCATTTCCGCATAAGCCTTTGTCATATTATCAATGACGCTGGAGCCCCACTCTACAATATGTTTCTTCGGAAGCCCGAATTTTTCTTCTCTTTCCTGAATTTCCTCTTTATTTTTGGGTCCCGAAGCAAAAATAGTATCAAAATGATCCAGTGCGTTCTTGTGAAATGTCAGATTGGAGCTGTTCACATCATGGGGTACATATACATATTCAATATCCTTTTTGATATAGGAACGCTTGAGCTGATAATTCTCCAGATCCGGAGTCGTCATGACCATGATATCCGTTTCCATTTTCATCATAAGAACAATCATGCGGTTTTCTCCGATATAATAAGGCTTGAACTGATCGCTTTCCAGTCCGAAAACCTCATCCTCGGGATCCGCGGTAATATAATGTATTACGATGTTTGTTTTTCTAATCATTTCCTCTATGATGTTTTTATAATATTTATAGAATCCGTTTTTCTCCGAATAAAAAACAATCTTCTTCTTCGGTCCGTTCAGAAATCGCCTGTAATCTTCCTTCTCCTTACTCTTATACGGGCTTTTCCCCGCTTCCTTCTTTTTGGTATCCATGAAGGTCTTTGTCTGCTTCAGTTCTTCTTTACTCTTCTCAAGCGCCTCATAATCGATATAATCTTTGGGATTAATCCAGAGATTCAAAAGGATCAGCTGCAATATGGAAAGCAAATTACTGTATGTCCAGTAAATTCCTACTCCGATAGACACGAAAAAGCCCAAATACAAAGACAGTCCCACTGAAAATATCAGGGTACCGTATTTGTTGAGCTTCCCCTGTTCGGACTGCAGCACATTGATATGGTTCTGAATATAACACATAAAAAAGGCAGAAAAAGCAGCCAGCAGCGGAATCAATAATGTCATTCCCAGCTTCTCAATCGGAACCGCTGTCAGATTGGTGCCCTTTTTAACCGCCTCTACCACACCCATTAATAATGCAAGCTGAATAAACAGAGGAATCAAATCCAGAAACGGACTGTACTTCTCCTGCTTAAACAGCTTATACTGTTCCTCGGAAATTGCATCCTGATTTCCCCAGTAAGCCGCCTTGATATGATTCATCTGCGGCTGCATTCTGACGGTCTTGATGGAATTCTTCTGAACCATTACCGACAGCGGCAGCAGAATGATTTTGGTCAGCAGTGTAAAAAGGAAGATGGCAAACCAGTAATTGTGGCAGAAGGCATAACAGATATCAATCAGCCAAACCAATGCGCCTACAATCGCATTTATTACTCCACTCATATCCGCTCCTTAATCTTCCACATCTTTAAACTCTATTTTATCTTCATTCTCGTTATCTCCGGTTTTCTTTTTCCGTCCAAACAAAGCTTTGATTTTATGTCTGAAAATAGTCAGCACAGCGCCAAGTGCGATCAGCACACCCGCAACCGCCTGAATAATATAGGTGACAGCGGACGGATCGATATAGGCATGTACGTCACTGCTGAACACAACAAAGAAACAACTAAAGAAATATAAAAAGAAACCCGTTTTCATTACTGCTTTTTTCATAATTTTACTCTCCTTTAAACTTTTGTTTTTATCATTCACAATATTATGCGACTATCATTATATCTAAAAATGCTTTCTGTGTCACTAAAAAGTACTGCGATAGCCGCGGTTTAATAATACCCGTCCGCCATCGGCACTACAATATCAGGTCCTTCTTCAATCTTTTTCTTCAAATCTTCCAGATCTCCGGTATAGATATACCCGATGTAGACGTTTTCTACGCCATCCTTATCTCCCGTGTAACATGCAACCTTCGGATAATCCTCATCAATGATTCTGCTCCAAAAGATCCTTTCTCTTTCCTCTCCCGGTGAAAAGTCATAGATGGAATCCCCAAACTGCCCATCATCCGCTCCCATTGCTTCTGCAAGCGTCGCCAGCAATTCGCTATGTGAAACCGGTGCGCTGTTCACGGGAGATTCTTCATGATGCTCCCCCGCCTGCTTGATATAAAAAAGCACCTGCGGCTGAACATTCCAATGTCCGTGATCCGATGTAATGACTATGGTTGCATCATCATATACCCCAAGCCGCTTTAATTCCTCCAGATATTCCTCGATCACGACCATGCACCCTTTGGCCGTCTCCTCCAGCGTACGATCCTCCAGATACATTCCGTTCTCATCGGTAGTATACTCATGCGTTCCCATCAAGTGCTGAACGATAAAATAATTATGTTCCCCGTCCACCGTCAAGCCATGCCTCTGCAGCCCTGCATTTAAATTAGCCTGATGATGGGTTACTTCCAATTCCGTATTCTGAACCCTGACCACATCCTCATACTCACTGCTTCTGGTATAAAACTGTGGTTTTAACAATTCCGGAAACATCCGGTAGGCAGACATTTTCATCATCGTTTTCAGCAACAAGGTATTGTAAACATTATAATCAAGATTCTCGGAGGACAGATTATCGATCTTTCCCTCCAGAAGCTCTAAATCATTCATCCCGCACAGCATAGTGGCATTTGGCGTGTAGAAATTGGCCACATAATTGTTTTCATGCAGCATAGTATAAAAATCCGTTGTTTTTTCACTGGTCCAGATCTCGGCAAACCAGTCGTTTACCTTTTTGGACATATCAACCTCACAGCCGGTAAACATGTGCACCAACGAAGGATATGTACCGTAATAATTACAATCATAATTACTGTAATACGTAAAATCATGCAGAAAATCCGTCGCTCCCGGATATGCCGCATTCAACTGATCTATATATTCATTGCTGAAATAATCAAGTACAATCACAATAACATTTTTATCCTCTGATACCTGAAATTGATTTTCTCCCGATATATGCAGGCCGCGTTCCGGATAATGATACGCCTCGTCCTTCGCCGTAATCAGCAAAGAAACATAAGCGACGCCCTGCATAGCCAGCAAAAGAAACGAAATATAAACAATCGCTTTTTTCCAGATATGATATTTCCAGAACGATATGACCAGAATGATTGCTATGATCAGAATCCAGATCATCAGATTGCCCAGCGCCCGTCCGCCGGCGATATGATAGCCGTCGGGATTTAACCCCAGTAAATCTAACTGTTTATTGAAAAACATAACCTGCAAATACCCGGCTATGGAAATTCCCAGAATCAAAGACAAATAAATACGTTTGATTTTGTCCGGAAGAAGCATACCTATAACCGTCATCAATACACTGACCCCCAGCGCCAGAACTGTCAGATATCCGCCGAATTCACCGTATACAAACTGAAATTCCACGACATTGGCAAAAAATATCTCTGCCGGTCCGAAAATGAACAGCATAAAGCAAAACAAAAAGCTGATCAAAAATGGAATACGCGCTTTTTTTAACATCTTTTTCACTTATTTTTCCCTCTTTTATCCGAATTTTTTTATAGCCGGTTACATAACATCGGCAAAGTGTACCTTCAAACGTTTGAAAATCAATGCCCCGAATCCAAAGAGCAATATGACAACAATCCAGAAATACATCGTGGAATAGAAGTCCTCCCAAAACCAAGTATGCTCGAACATGGCGCTGCGGTAGCCGTTCACAATATAGAAAATCGGATTCAGTTTAAAAATTATCTGCATGACGGGAGATAACTGGTTGATATTCCACAGGATCGGCGTCGCCCACATCCCGATTTGAAGGAAAATCCCTATAATCTGGTTTAAGTCCCTAAAAAATACCACGATTGCACAGGTGGAATAGCAGAGCGCCAGTACAAATATAAACATGCAGAAGCTATAGTAAATCAGCTGAAGCAGATACAAATCCGGCTGATACCCATAGCAAAAATAAACCGCCAGCATAATGCATACAAAAAAAACATGAATAAAGGTTGCGGCAATAATCTTGATGATCGGCAAAATACTGATTTTAAACACAACCTTTTTCACCAGATAATTATACTCCAGGAGCGCATTTGTGCCGTTTCCGAGCGCTTCCGAAAAATAAAACCACGGTACAAGCCCCGCCGTCAGCCACAGCACATACGGTACGTCTATATTTCCGGCCACCTGCTGTCTGGACTTCATAATCGTGCCAAAGACAAACCAGTACAACAGAATCGTTACCACCGGCTGCGCCAATGCCCATACCATTCCCAGATAAGAACCCGCATATCTGGTTTTAAAGTCATTTTTTGCGAGCTTCCAGATCAGCCTCCTGTTTTGCCAAAGCTCCGCCGGCAATACCACCAGCTTATCATAAAAAATAACAAAGATGATCACGCCGATCACAACAATTGCAGCTGCAATGATCTTCTTAATCATTTCCTGCCCGGGGTCTGCAAACTGATTCTGATGGCTGAACAAAATTGCGATCAGCAATATCCCGATCAACGTAACTATGGTAATTCCCGCCTTCTTGGATATCAACGGCTTTGCATTCATTTCAGTAACCATGCCCTTCCCTAATTGTATTTCTCCGTATACTCCGAAATGCCGCCCCATTTGGTATCCTTCTCGGACAGAATCAGTTCCATTCCCTCGGGAATCGGCCATACGACGCCTATCTGAGGATCATCATAGATAATTCCGCCTTCATCATTGGGATGATAAAAGTCCGTACATTTATAGCAAAACTCCGCATAATCGGACAGCACCAGAAATCCGTGCGCAAAATTCTTGGGAATAAAAAACTGTTTTTTATTTTCCTCGCTGAGCAGCTCGCCGTGCCACTTTCCGTATGTGGCGCTTCCTTTTCTTAAATCCACGGCCACATCATAAACCTCTCCTTTGATTACCCTGACCAGCTTGTCCTGCGGAAAATTGATTTGAAAATGTAAACCGCGGAGTACCCCTTTTTTGGAAGCCGACTGATTGTCCTGAACAAACACCTGATCAATCCCCGCCCCCTTAAAATCATGATAATTGTAAGACTCCATAAAGTATCCGCGATGATCCCCGTATACTGCGGGCGTAATGATCTTAAGCCCCTCGATCTCACATGTTTCAACTGTTATTTTTCCCATTTTCATCTGACTCCTTTATTTATTTTTCGTTTTACGTTCCGGAAAGCGCGGAACTCTTCGTATACTCCGCACTGTACTCGCCCTCCGGGTCTTCTGAATCCGGGTCGGACGTCTCTGCGCCGCCCGCTGTGCCATCCGCGCCTGCATCTTCGTCCCCGTCCGGGTCCGAATCATCACCGTCCTGCGCACCGGATGCGTCAGCGCCGCTTTCATTCAAATTGGCAAGGCTCAGGTTTCCGATATCAAGGTCCACTCTTCCGGTCACGCCGTCCACCCAGCCGCTTGAGGTATACTGCCAGAACTGATAGTCCCCCTCATAGGTTGCCTCCTTCTTATATTCGGCAAGCCAGATCACATATTTTTGCAGCTTCTCCGGCTGCAGCATCCTGAGAAACCAGTTTTTACTCGCATAGACCCCGGCATGATAACCGGCATTTTCCATCGTTTCGCAAAAAGCCCGGCACACCAGCGTTCTGGTTTCCAAATCCAGCAGATCGGCGCGTCCGTTCGCGCCCGTGCTTTCCGTGTCGATAAACACCGGCAAATCCACCTGATAATCCCTGCACAGGGTAATCACCATGCTCGCTTCTTCGACGGCTTCCACTTCGTTCACGGCCTGAGTAAAAAAGTATATTCCCACCTTTACTCCCGCTTCATTGGCGCCGATGATGTTCTTCAGAAAGTACTTATCTTCCACAAGGGAACCCGAAGTATATCCGCGATAACCGCATCTGATAATCGCAAAATCAATACCGTCGGCCTTGACCCTTTTCCAGTCTATCTCACCGTTAAAGCTGGATACGTCAATTCCCATAACCGCCATATCCAGATCCGTAAATGCAGTGGTTCTCTCGGAATCATCCGCATCCTCATTCATATCATGTCCTAAAACCGCATCCTGCTCCGGATCAATTTCATCTTCCGACAAAATCAGTAATGAAATATCATTAATGGTTCTGTATTCCACCTTATCCCTGACATGCACATTCATCTGCGATGCTGCAACATGATAGCCTTCCGTCTCGTCAATGGACACCGTATAGTCACCGGCTCTGAGATCACCGATATAGATAATCCCATCCTGATCCAGATCCTTGAACTGTCCGACATCCTCCACTGTAACAAAAAACGTCTCCCCGGTCACCAATTCTCCGTTGGAATCCACAATTTGAAGGCGCAAATCCTTCTGGACGCTGGTTGCAATTAACGACAAACGAACCGCATCATTTGAATCACGCAGCACGCTCTGCTCCTCCTCCGGGTCCCAGAAGGTCTCGTCATAGAGAAACGCTCTGGTATCCCCGTTCAAGGCAATATTCTCCCCGGACGCATACACCGTTTCTTCGGAGTTTCCGGAATCGTCCCCGTTTCCTGCCAATTCCGTACCATTCCCGTCATTCTCCGGGCCTGTCTGCATGACCTCAGTATCATCCGTAACAGAGGTTTCTTCTGCGGATTTTATATTCACATATAGTACCACTCCCAAAATCGCCAGGATGGAGAGAGAACAGATGCATATCGTGTTCCTGATCAATTTAAAGTCCATTCGCAACCTCTACCAGATATTTTCCATAGTTCGTCTTCATCAAAGGCTCGGCCAGCTTAAGGAGCTGTTCCTGATCGATAAAGCCCCGCTTATATGCAATTTCCTCAATGCAGGAAATATATAATCCCTGACGCTTTTGAAACGCCGCTACGAAATCCGCGGCATCCAGCAGCGCATCATGATTACCGGTGTCCAGCCAGGCAAATCCGCGCCCCAAAGTTTCCACATGAAGCGTTCCCCGGTTCAGATATTCATTATTAATGCTGGTGATTTCTATTTCGCCTCTGGGCGAGGGCTTTACGTTTGCCGCAATTTCCACCACGTCATTATCATAAAAATAAAGTCCCGGCACCGCATAATTACTCTTCGGATTTTCCGGCTTTTCCTCAATGGAGACCGCCATACCGTTTTCATCAAATTCCACGACGCCATACTCTCTCGGGTCGCGGACATAATAACCGAAAATCGTTGCGCCCTTTTCTCTGGAAGCCACTGCCTTTAATACCCTTGAAAAGCTCTGTCCGTAAAAAATATTATCCCCCAGCACTAACGCCACACGGTCGGTTCCGATAAAGTCCGCACCGATAATAAAAGCATCCGCAAGTCCCCTCGGATACTCCTGCACCGCATATTCAATCCGCATGCCAAGCTGTTCCCCGCTTCCGAGCAGCTCCTGAAATACCGGCAAATCCCTGGGAGTTGAAATGATCAAAACCTCCCGTATTCCCGCGAGCATCAGGGTGGATAACGGATAATAAATCATCGGCTTATCGTACACAGGCATAATCTGTTTCGATATTGCTTTGGTAAGCGGATACAGCCTTGTGCCCGATCCCCCTGCTAATATAATTCCCTTCATAAAGAATACTCCTTTTTCTAAATAAATTCTCTTATCTGTAAACACACCGAATGGGAACGACATATCTGCCGTTCCCATCAGTGCTTTTCTATCTGCCCGAATACATATCGGAATAATACTTCTGATAATCCCCGCTTGTTACATTTTTCATCCAGTCCTCATGTTCGAAATACCACTGAATTGTCAGCTTGATTCCGTCCTTGAACATCGTTTCCGGATACCAGCCGATCTCACTTTTGATCTTATCCGGCGCTATGGCGTATCTTCTGTCATGACCCTTTCTGTCCGTCACATAGGTGATCAGGTCCTTTGTCACCAGCTTCTTTCGCGGATCATTGTCGGGAAGCATCTCCTGAAGCGTTTCAATGATAATATTGATAATCTCAATATTCTGCTTCTCATTATGCCCGCCGATATTATAGGTTTCGAACAATCTTCCCTGTTCCTGCACCATATCGATGGCCTTTGCATGATCCTCCACATACAGCCAGTCACGAACATTTTTGCCATCCCCATATACCGGTAATTTTTTTCCCTGCAGCGCATTATTGATAATGAGCGGAATCAGCTTTTCCGGGAACTGGTAAGGTCCGTAATTATTGGAGCAGTTCGTAATATTGGCTGGAAAGCGATAGGTATCCATATACGCCTTTACGAGCATGTCCGAGCCTGCCTTGCTTGCAGAATACGGAGAATGAGGCGCATAGGGCGTTGTCTCATAAAAATATTCATCGTCCTTTTCCAGCGATCCGTATACCTCATCCGTGGATACATGAAGGAATTTCTTTCCTTCCCGAAAGCTTCCGTCAGGAAGCTCCCATGCTGCCTTCGTACAGTTGAGCATAACTGCCGTTCCAAGAACATTGGTCTGAACAAACACCTCCGGATTCTTGATACTCCTGTCCACATGGCTTTCTGCTGCGAAATGCACTACACGGTCGATATCGTTCCGGGCGAAAATCTCTGCAATGGCTTCCTTATCGCAGATATCCGCTTTCACAAAAGTATAGTTGTCACGATCCTCTATATCCTTTAAATTCTCCAGATTTCCTGCATACGTCAGGGCATCCACATTAATAATACGAATCTCATCCCCATATTTTTTAAACATGTAGTGAATATAATTGGAACCGATAAAGCCGGCTCCTCCGGTTACCAGGTAAGTTCTCATGTTCTCTCCTATCCGCCCTTTCTATTTCATTAATATCCGAGATAGCTGTAATTCAGATCCACATCACCGCTGATGCCGTTAATCTTTCCCTTAGAAGAATACTGCCACAGGTCATAGCGTCCTGTATAAGTGGGAGTCGTCGCATACTGGGCAAGCCAGATCTTATATGAGTTTAGACTTCCTACGTTCAAATTATCCGTAAACCAGCTCTTGGAAGCGTAAATACCCGCGGTATATCCTCCGTTGCGAATGGTCTCGCAGAAAGCCCTGCATACGGCAGTTCTGGTCTCTCTGCTGATCTTGTCGGCACGGCCGCCGCACGCCTCGGTATCAATAAATATAGGATACGATATTTTGTAATTTTTGACAAGACTCAGAACCATAGAAGCTTCTTCGACTGCTTCCACTTCGTTCACGGCCTGCGTAAAGAAATATATGCCGACCTTCAGTCCGGCTGCGGTTGCGCCTTCAATATTTCTGCGGAAAGCAGAATCTTCGACAAGCGCTCCCTTGGTCGAGCCGCGGTATCCGCAGCGGATAATCACAAACGATACGCCGGAATTGCGGACTGCATTCCAGTCTATATTTCCATTCCATTTGGAAACATCGATGCCGAAGGTTCCGTCTCCCATGGACAGTGCTCCGTCGCTCGCAAAATTATATTTGACGCCCTGAATGATCTGTTCCCCTGTTACAGGCACCCCGTTCTTATCAAAATAATACGTCCGGTTATCGATCGTCTGCCAGCCTGTGTATTTATACTGCTGTGCGACTCTGATATAGAATTTCGCAGCCGTATAATAATCCGCATAGGTTGCTTCCGTATATTTTCCGGAGGCATCCAGAATATAAACCTGATTTCCGTTTTTATCCAGAAGCTTGGAGACCTTATCTTTGGAAGGATCGTTCTTGACCGTTACGGTACAGCTGACCGAGATCTGTTTGCCTTCTGAATTCTTGTCCACGGTGGTCGCGGTAATCGTTACGGTTCCTGCCTTCACGGCAGTGATCTCACCGGTCTTTTCGTTTACCGTTGCAATCGATTTGTCGGAAGCGGACCAGGTTACAACGCCTTCCGTTGCGCTGGTCAGCGTAACCCCGTTCTTGATGACAGTCGCCACAAGCGTGGTTTTCGCTTCCGTATACATGGTAAGCTTATCTTTATCGAGCTTAATTTCCAACGTGCCGTTTGTTACCGTAACGGTACAGGCAGCCTTAATCTGATTGCCGGAGGCATCCTTTTCCACCGTAGTTGCGGTGATGGTAACCGTTCCGGCCTTTACGCCCGTAACTTCACCGGTCTTTTCGTCTACCGTTGCAATCGACTTGTCGGAGGTGGACCATGTCACAATTCCTTCCGTTCCGCTGGTAGTGGCCGTTCCGTTCTTATTGACCGTTGCTGTCAGCTTAATTTTGGCGCCAACCGCAACAGTGGCTTTCTCCTGATCCAGTTTGACGGACAAAGCAGCGTTTACGGTTACACTGCATTGTGCCTGCACCGTATTTCCCGAAGAATCCTTATAGGAAGCGGTAATCGTTGCCTTACCTGCCGCAACCGGAGTGATCCTGCCGCCCTCTACCTTTGCGATATTGGTATCGGAGGATGACCATGTAATATCTTTGCCGGTAGTATCGCTTGTATTATCGGACATTGTAACCGTGGGCTTTAATGTTACGGTATCCCCGATCGCCACAGTAACCGATGTCTGATCTAAGGATATGGATTTTACGTAAGTCACATCGGATACCGTAATCGTACAGGCGGCCGTTTTGACGTTTCCGTTAACGGTATCCTTTGATGTAACGGTAATCGTGGCCGTGCCTGCTTTTACTGCCTCGACGGTTCCTCCGCTGACCGTTGCGATACTCGTATCCGAGCTGCTCCATGTATATTCTCCCGATGCGGAGGTGTTGTCACTTTTCTTTACGGTTACGCTTGCGCTCAACGTGGTTGTTTCTCCGACCTTCATAGAGACGGAGGAAGGATCTATTTTGACTTCAATCTCTGTGATTGTCACTGCCGGCTGTGTCGGCGTCGGCGTGTCCATCGGCGTCGGCTCTGCTGTCGGCGTCGGCGTATCCGTCGGTGTATTTGTCGGCGTATCCGTCTGTGTTATCTCCCCCACGCTGTCGTTCACTACCTGCATGGTCATCGCAAGGAATGTTCTGCTGACAATCTGGGCAGGGTCCATAATGGCGGACTTCTGAATCTCAGAATAATCCCCTTCACCCGCAATTAACGTTTTCGTGGACTCCACCCATTCCACCGTGTCCGTAAGATTTCCGGTGACCACCTCTTCCTGTATCTGCACATTCACCGAGGCATCTTCGGTTGCCACATTGACTTCAGACTCCGATTTGATCTCATCCGCCACGTCAACCTGCTCATATACAATGGTATCCCTGACCTTTACCTTACTGTCGCAGATTACAATTTCATAATTTTCGGGAACTTCCACACTTACCTGATATTCTCCCGGCGTCATGGATGCATTATAAATAATACCGTCCATATCATCGTCGGCATACTCTTTTTCTTTTCCGGAAGAATCCGTCAATGTTACCGTAAATTTGGCATTATTGATGAGCTTTCCCGTATTGTTGTTGACAAATTTAATTTTTAAATCTTTCTCCACTGAGGTAAACGTTACTTTTACCTCAATGATTTCGTTTTCATCCGGCTCCTGCGTAATGTCCGGTTCCTCCGGCAGAATATCCGCCTGCTTTGCCAGCTGCGCATCCGTGACGGCCATCAGTCCGCTCTGCCCCGCAATTCCGATATCCACCAGCTCCTGACCCGTCTGAGCCATGGTCGCGGCTTTCTGCCCGGAGCTGTTAGATCTGACTAACCAGATTCCGACAACGGCAAGTGCCGCAGCCAAAATCAACACGCCCATTCCGCATATGATCCAGTCCATTTTGGAAAAATTGGCAATCTTCTTTTCCACAAACGCACGAATCCGCTCGGAAACGGAGTAATCCGCTGCCGCACTTTGACTCTTTACTTTTTTTCCGGTCGAATGAAAACTATGTTTTTTCGTCCCGGCAGGAATCTCTGCCTCGATTTCTGCCTCGATTTCATCCTCATTTAAGTCATCCGCTTCCAATTCCTCAAAATCGTCAAAATCCTCCATGCTCAGATCTTCGATTTCCAAATCCTCGGAATTTTCTTCGGATTTTTCCTTGAATTTTTCTTCGGATTCCGCACGGCCCGAATGCAATTCCATATGCTTTTTTCCGCTGTTAGATTTCAGTATATTTTCCGGCTCCGGCTCGTAGAGCACTTCTGTTTTTGGTGCGTTCGCATAGGATTGTGTCAATTCCTCCGAAGCCTCCATGTCCGCATTCAGACTCACAAGCTCAAAGTCATCCTGTTCCTCGTCCGCGTCCAAATCAATATACTCAAAATCATCCAATTCTTCATGATGATGATTCTTTGTTCCGCTTTTTTTGTTACCAAATCCCATTTTTTTGCTCCTCTCATTCCCGCTCATTATACCATCTGCGCCCGAACCAGGCAACAAAATCAGCAGCACTGCTCTCAGGAAATTGATTCCAGCTTTGTTTCATATAGCCTTGCTTTTTCATGTTAAGCATCGCGCAGCTATTGACATTTACCGCGATTTTACCCATAATTTTAGTACAACATTTACAATTTTAGTCTCAGAAACAGAAAAGGGGATTTTTCTTATGATGTATCTTCACTATTGTAAACGTTGCCAGAGGATTCACTTATTAAACGGACATAAAATGTTCTGTCCCAAGTGTGATTCCAAATTATCTGAGCTTCGCATTTCTTATTTGGACTTTGCGGAAATGGATCGAGAAGAACGCGAGTCTCTCAGGCGCGATTGTCAGGATGACACCCTGCTCGCCAAGCTGACCACCAATTACCGCATGTACAAATACAGCAAATGGTATAAGAAGCTGCAGGCAGGCGACACTGCTGTTACTGCTGATAATACTGCATTTCTTGCAACAAATCATTCATCTTTACCCAATATGGATCACAGGTAATGCAGGGACACACAGGAGAAAAGGCCGGGCGGTTAAAGTCCGGTCTTTTCTTCTGCACACCTCTTTCAGCCCATATGGCACCGAACGGGGAACCCCCTGTCCGCGCCGCTTCTTTCGTTCCATGCCGCATTAAATCGGGCCGCCGCTGAACACCATATTCAGAGTTTCCGAAAACTGCGCATAATACTGTCTCCAGATAATGTAGATACATCCGATCGTAGAAACAGCAATATATAGAAAACTCCCTATATATATCAGACGTATCCCATGGACTCCAAGACTGATTTTTTTGATCCGAACCCGCTGTATCCGTTCTGTCAGATTCTGTATTCCCATAAAGATAATGCACAGCATCGGAACCAGCCCCGGCAGAAGATATCTTCCCTGCGGCTGATAATCGCTGGTATAAGAATACCAATAAGTAAGGAAAAACGCCGTAAATGCCGCCGTAAACATCCCCAGATCAAAGCCCAGACGCTTTGCTCCGGTAAACGTCCGGTTCCTGTTTGGCAGCAATAAGCCCAGCGCTCCGATAAACAGGATAATTTTAAAACCCCTGATAATATAATTCGGAGCCAGTACATCCATATTCCCAAACCTTGCAAAAAAGCTTTGCTTGAGCAGGAAACGGAACTGCTCATTCACGATCAGACAATAAACCGGATTCCCGCTGTTTTGAAGCGTCACCTTCAGGGACGGCTTATACAGATCGGAAGCATAGATTTCCGCACATCTGCGGTTCGCCTCAAATCCGATAAAATCTCCTTCGTATAAAACCGCATTTCGGATAAACCACCAGCCTGCAAGCAAAAAACAAATACCCACGATCGTAAAACCGATCCTTGCACAGTGCTTCACCGAAAAGCCGGTTTTCCCGTTTTCCTTCCGATAAAAAAAAGATACAATGAAAACAATCACGCTTCCCAGTATCATTCCGTAGGCATTGTAATAAGACAGTGCACAGACAGAAACTCCCACAGCAAGCGTCACATAATTTTTGACACTCCATCCTTCTTGTAAGCCGCTTACCAGCGCATATATCATAATCGCACATGACATATAGGCGAATGCGTCACAATTGACATAGGTAAAAATAAACAGTACCTGCGGCCAGAAGGCAGCCGTTAAGGTGAACAGCCATCCGGTCCATTCGTTTTGGAACAGCTTCTTTGCCGTCTTTCGCACAAATACATAGCTTACAACTCCCGCCGACATATTCACGACTCTTGCAGCCATCAGTATGACAAAAGGCTTCGCGGTAAACAGGGAAACCGCTTTCATAAAAAGCGCCATAACCAGATAGGGCAGTCCCGGAAAAAATCCGTAGGAAATGCCATAGGTGCTTATGACCAGTTCCCTGATATTACCGTTCGGCAGTCTCCCATGGGTCATAATATAATAAGGAATCACATACCGGCAGCGTTCATCCGGCTGATTTGTAATCGGCTGAACAAGCCCCCATATAAATAATGCGGCAAACAAAAATATACCACCGGAAATTTCTATCCATCGCTCTTTTCTTTCTCTCTGCTTCATGATCAGACTTCACTTTCTGTTTATGGACACTCCGACTTTTTTATTGTATGATAATGTCTATATAAGTATAAACTATTCTGCATGAACCGCGCAATACAAAAGGCGCATCCGCAGAGCCAAAAAATATGGAGGAATAGTGATGGCAGACGGGAAACCGCTTTCGCGGATTTCCCGCCGCCCCGTTGCTGACGCTCCGGAATGGAGATTTATATGAAACACAGGATAGAGGAAACACAGGACCTGGAAAGAGGCGGTATCTCAAAGCAGGCGTTAATGGTATTCATACCGTTGATTGTGATTTTGCTGATCATTATTTTCTGTATTATCAAAGTGATCATATGGAATAACGGCACGGAATACCACTATGAAGGACAGGGGGATCTGTCGGAGCTTGAGTCGGAATCGGAGGATTATTTTGTCGCCATGGAAAAAGCGCTGGTAGAAGGACGCGAGGATGACGGGCTGGATATTCTGTTTCTCGGGGACGACCTTCTCTCCTACGGCGACAGCAGCACCAGCATTCCCAATCAGGTAGCCGCAGCAACCGGGGCAAGAGTATATAATTGCGCTTTCCCCGGTTCCGCTATGGCATGCAGATATGCTGAATTTAATGAAGAATACTGCTCGGATGTTTTTTCCTTTATCCGGCTTGCAACCTGCATCTATGCCAATGATTTCACACTGGTTGATTACTATAAGGATTTTGCCGACATCTATGACAGCTCCTTTGATTCTGCAATCGAAACGCTCAAAAGCATAGATTTTAATGATATTGACATTATCTTTTTATGCTACGGAACTTATGATTATCTAAACGGATATAAAACCACGGATGTGGCAAATCCCACCGCTGCGGATGCCATGACCGGCGCCCTGACCCTGGGCGTAAATGTCATTCACGAGCTATACCCTCATATTCGTTTCGTTGTCATGTCCCCTGCCTTCTGTTATTACGATGAGGGGGACGGTACGCTGACGCAGGGCGATATCAGACGCGTGGGCGAAACCGACGCAACCCTGGGCGGCTATGTAATTGCATTAAAAGCAATCTGTGTGGAAGATAATATTTCCTTCCTGGACAACTATTTCGGCATTCCTTTAAACGCAGAAACCGCGCAGCAATATATGGTGGACGCCGTTCATGTCAATGATGAATGCAGAACGCTGATTGCAAATAAGGTCATTGACTTTGTGAAATACAGGTTATATTGGCAGTAAAAATCATACGTCCGGGAATCCTTGACAGATTCCCGGACGCATTTCCCATAAAAGCAGCCGTAAAGCCCCGCTCTATTTCTTCAATCCAAGTGTTTCCAATTTCTTCCTTACAAGCTGCTTCATCCTTCTTTTCCATACATAAGTGCCCGGCTTGCTTTCCACCACATGACTGGTTTTCTGCTCAATCATCCTCACGATATCCTTGGACATCTCATAATAAACCGGCACTACAAAATGATTATAATGATTATAAAAGCTTTCCTGTCCCCTGATATAGTGATTCACATCAATATAATCCATATGATCCTGCTCCTTACAAAGCTTTCGGATTCGTTCATTAAGCTCCCGATAAACCAGGTTTTTTCCTGCCCATGCCGGATTCGTATTTTTCGCATATTCCGTTTCCGTTCCCAGCATAATAACCAGATGAGTATCCGGATTTAAATATTCCCTGATCTTACGGATGTTTTCTACGGTCTGCTCCGGAGACAGGACTCCCGCAAATTCATAGTTCTCAGAAAATTCCTTCAAAAATTCTCCGGTCAGCTTGCACTGAGCCGTATAGATGCTTCCTTCAATATAAGCATCCCGGTTCTTCTCATCGGTTAACGGATAATATCCCTGCGCATAGGCAACCATCTCTCCCGTCCCCTTTCTGCGGTACAATCCCATATTCACATCCTGCAAAATGCTGATAAACACAATATCATAAGGATATCTGTAAATCAGATCCGAATACATATCAATATCCCCGAACGGGAGCTCCCGGGCTACTCTCTCTTTTTGCTCCTTCGAAAGCGTATATGCCTCTACAATATGCGTGGTATGATTCACCTGTTCAATCGTCACACCCGTTTTCTGAGATACATACGTAAATTCACAGTCTATCGCTTCCCCAGGTTCAATAAACGAAAAAATTGCATTCAGATCGCAAGGTCCCTTCAAAAGCACCTTGTGCTTTTCCCCCTGATAACCGAGCTGCTGCTTCCCTTCATATTCCGCCTCAAAGCGCTCCTGATTGATCCAGTCGGGGCAGCCCTCTTTTCGCAGTTTTACAGCAACCCCACCCGACAGTTGATATTCCGGATACCCCAGCTTTGCATATACATATTGCTCCACTTCCATTCCCAGCGTTCTGCACGAAAACAGAAAATGCACCAGCTGCCGTTCCTTTTTCGCATAAAAGCCGACGATTCCGTATGCTCCGAATTTATCCGTTACGGAAACATATCCACAGTCGTATTCAGGATTTTCGATTAACGCCTGCAGTTCCTCCCTGGTACTTCTGAGCTTCGTATAATTAAGCTGATTCGTTCGCTTAACCAGCTCCCAGATACGATCCAGATGCTCCATACAGTCAGTCCCTATCTCTACGCGGATATTACTCTTGCGAAGAAACTCCTCATTGGAACCGGAATCCTTCCTAGCCTCCCTTTTTACCTCCAGAATCTGATATTGCTTCAATCGGGAGTGCTCCGGATCTTTTGCCGTAGTATGCTCTGCATAGTCCGCAAGCTGCGCCAGCTCCTCCATGCCGCCCGTAAAAATTCCCGGATTATAAAACGCAGCTTCCTCCCGGTTCAATGCCTCGTCATCCAAAAACAACGTGTTCTGTGCCCTGAGTCCCATATCGGCCAGCATTTCCCGGATTCTATGTCCCTTTGGCTCCCAGTTCACGGACGGAAACACGAACATTTCCCTGATACCGGCCTTTTTAAGCTGCGCAAGCACTGTTTTTTCATCATTCTTGGAGCAGATGGAATTGATGATACCGGCATCCGTCAATTTCCGTACAGTCCGTATATTTTTTTCAATCAGCTGCACCGGCCCTTCACTGAGAACTCCCTTCCAAAAGGTCTGATCCAGATCCCAGATAACCAACTTGATATTTTCAAACGGAATACTCATGCATTCTTCTCCTCTTCCTGCGGCTCACAGACGATCACTTTTTTTCTTCTGCCCTTCAAAATCATATAAACAACCAGCCATACAGCGGTTATCACTGAAATACACTCACAGATTCTCCAGAGAATCGGGGGCATAAACTTCAGATATATCGTTCCGTTATAATTAGGCGGCAGTGTTACCACCACCCTGCAGTCATCTCCCATTCTGACGCTTAATTTTGATCCGTTCTCCGGATTTACTGCGCAATATTCCGGATAATACACCAAGGGGAATGTGATTGTCTGCTCCGTATCTGCCATATTGCTGCAGATAACCTCAAAGCTTCCCCTCTCCATCCGATAATCTTCAATCCGTACGCTTCCGTCGCAGAGCAGCATATGTTCCTGAAACAAGTCACTGTCCATTCCCTTCGGCAGATATAATTCATCCATGAAAAAATCGGCAGGAAGCCTGGACAAATATACTTTTTCCTCCACGGTATTCAGATAACCGCCGTAGAAGTAACCCACTGTTAAAATATTTACCAAGATAAGGACGCCGCCAAACAAACCGGCAAGTTTTTTTCCATACCTTTCGGATACCAGAACAACAAAGCAAATCGAAGTAATCACAAGCAGAAACGCCGCTATTGTCAGATAACGCCATGGAAATTGAACTATCGTCAGATATTTTGCAAGGAAATGATTTGCGTTTCGCAGTTTGTACCATGGACAATAAATTGAACTTAACCATATGGCTGCGGCAGCAAATGCCGCTGCCAGTACGCCCGTTTTATAGTACTTTTCCCCCCCTTCGGGATTTCTGATTCGGAAGGCAATCAGGCCAATCAGCCCCAAGGTCAACGAAAATCCAATGGTTAACGGCATTTCCGATACCATTCCGTTAAGGACATTTTTCCCCGCATACGGAAAAAATACGCCGAAAATCTGCTGCAGATACAAAGTCGACGAATCCAGATAATTATCATAGGAATTTACATTGTATTCCCCTTCAAAACAGGACAGAAAGGGAATCAAAAACCATAAGTTCAGCAATATGGTTAACAAGGCCGCCTTTCCTATGGCAAGCAGATTCCGAAGCCTGCACATGCTGCGCCATTTCACAAGACAGAACAAGATCAAAAAGAGCACGGTGATTCCAAAGGTTATCATATGCGTCTGCAAAAGCCCGGTAATTCCAAGCGCAAGCCATAGGAACGCGTACTTTTGTTCTTTTTGCGTACTCTCTTCGGAGGCCATGGACCATACCGCATAAAACAATAACGGCAAAAACATCATTGCCGAAAATTCGCCGATTGCCGCCCTTACAGTCATGCAGATCACGCGGTATGCACCGCAGGAATACAGAAAGGCGCCCAGAATTCCGGCCTTTTTGTTTCGAAACATCCTGCTAAAACAAAAGTAGGAGATCAGCGCCGTACCTGTATTCACAGCTATGATATAAATCTGATACGCCCGAAACAGCGGCATTCCAAGCAGATACAAAACGGCCGGAAGATACAAGAGTATTTCCCCATAAAACAGAGAGCAGGCATAGCCGTAACCATTATTGGCCGATGAATAGATTCTGACCGGGAATTGCCCGTCTCTCAGCGCATCCGCAATTCCCTGAATACGCCCCATATGAAAATACAGATCATGTCCGCTGTTGACAATATCCCGAAGCATCGGGAAGCTTGCAAACAGGATCGTTAATAAAATCAGAAACGTATTCCACTTTCCCTCCGCGGAAACCGAGGTCAGCTCCTTTCCGAACAATAATGCATACAATACATCAAGCACAATAAAGAACAGAAGATAATTCAGCCAGTCGCCAAGGCGGTTCATCGTATTCTCTTCAATGCAAATACCGGTAATTCCAAGTGTACCATATCCGCCGTAATGTATGGTAATCTTTACATCCTCGGCTGTACTCATAATCATAAATTCTTTTTCCATCGTTGATGCAAAGCTTTGAATTTGCATTTTTTCTTCATTCAGATAATTTCGGCTGTATTCGCTTGAGATCGTGACCCAATTATCGTAGTCAATCGTATTTTCAGCAACATAATGAATGATCAGACGGTATCTTCCCGGCTGCAGGGTGAAATCCCCCACCTGCCATGCATCCGCTTCGGGATTCCAGTTATCGCTATATATGAACATATTGCCGTCTTCATCCTGATAGACCAGCTCCTGCATTTCATACTCAAAGCCGATTTCCTCATTGGTAAATCTCCTGACATACTGTTCTTTTGTAATCGCCCGAAATCCCATCACTCCCAAAGCAATCACTTCCAAAATTATCATAAAACACAACAGCCTGTTTTGCTTTACCTTTTTCCTCATCGTTCCCTCCCGATATTTTCATCCTATCGCAACCCCAATCCCGTATCAAACGTCGCAAACCGAACAGAATCCACAACCGTTTTGGTAATATTATTATATACTACAATATTTAATCCCTTTCCGTTCCTTGCATATTCCACACCGTCAATCAAAACAGAACACATACAGCCATACTCCGCACCTGCGCTTGTAACCTCATAGCCGGATTTCCCGTTTCTGATTGTTCCGCTGCGGGTTAACCTCTCATATCCGGCTTCCTCTATGATCTCTCCCTCCGATATCACCGCAAGATAACTACAGCCGTTTTGTCCCGCCAAATCCGCTTTCAGCCCCAATGCCTGCAGGGCCTGTATCATCTCCGGTGTCAGCCCGGCCGAAGCTTCCTCCCTTACCGCTATGAAAATGGAATATTCCTCCTGATCAATGGCGCTCAAATATTGAAAAATATCGGTAATATAGGCCAGCGTACATTCATTCTGAATAAAAGAATAATACTCCTTCGTGCTCTCCCACTGCTCCTGCGTCCGCGGCTCAACCCCATACTGTTTCAAAAGATCTCCCACATAATCCGTCAGCTTGGTCGCACCCCAGATATTCGCATGCCCCAGATCACAATTATCCACAGGAAAATCATACCCTATGCTTTCATAAACACTTGCTTCATTAAAATCAATGAACATAAGCTCATGCAGATCTGCAAAATCCATGACGGCATTATGCCGGGCCACGCTTGCATAAGTGCTGGGCGTTTCCACCAATATCAGCGTAATTCCCTCTGATTTACAAAGCTGCACAATCTGAGTCAGATACTCCTCCATGAGGGGAACCATATCCGCCCGTTCCCCGGATTCGTCCTCCGTGTAAGGCTGATATTCCTGATAATTCACACAGTATGACAGCACATTATACCCTTTTAATTCATGATGCTGTTCAATTTCCCCATAGGAAAAATCGCTTTCCAAAAGCTCCTTCCATCTGGTATGATATCGAATATTGGGAAGATAATAACTGAGCAGGGACTGATTCTGATCCAGCTTGCAGATCATTTCCACCGCTTCCTTCTTTACGCCGGACCATTTCATATAATCAAATGCTTTTCTGGTATACGCCTCCTCCGAATTCAGGGCATTTTCAAGGTCATTCGGAAACAGAAGATGACAGTCCAGAACAACCGCCTTGGGACTTTGAAAACGCAGCGCCTCCAAAAGCCAATAGTAGGATGTCAGCAGATTCTGCTGTTCACACGCCAGATTATAGCTTGTAATCCCATAGCTGTTGTATAATTCCTGCGGTGAAAAGGAAGAAGCCGAATGACTGTTTCCCAAAAAGAGTACATCCACACTTTCCTGCTCCATATCATAAAATCCCAGATAAGTATTGGTCGTGGACCATATATTGCTGAAGGAATATTTCGGTACCAGAATCCGGTTCACCATCCCAAGACATGCTGCTAACAGAACCAGAAAAACGACGCCTTTACACCAAAAGCCAATATGATGCTTGTTCATGTTCTAAAAGCCTCCATAGATAAATTCCTGCGTATCAAATCCGAACCCGTAGGTACCAAATACCCATATAACCACAATCGAAGCAAGGTAAATGACCCATCTGATTACAATATTCTGTCTCAGAATCCAGTCTCTGACAGATCCCTTTTCCTGCTTTACGCTGACCAGACATAATACCAAAATCGCAAACAGCATCACAACGAAATCCTTTATATCCAGCCCAAGCGCAAATAGGGAATCATTGAACAAAACCCATGGATTAAAGGCAGCAAACATGCTTTTGATCATGAAAAGGCCCTCCCGAAGGCTGCCTGCCCGAAAGATAATCCAGGCTGACATGACCCAGAAGAAAGTCCCGATCCGCCGGATACATCTTCCCGAAAAAGATCCGTCCGGCATTCCGAGTTTTTCATATATTTTGTTTTTCCATGAGGACGTGACATCGCCCACAATCTGATAAATTCCGTGCAGCATCCCCCAGAACAGGAAATTCCAGCCTGCACCGTGCCAGATTCCGCTGACCAGAAATGTCACCATCAGATTCCCATACTTCCTGATTTTGCCCTTCCTGCTGCCGCCAAGCGGAATATAAATATAATCCCTCAGCCACTCACTTAAAGTAATATGCCATCTGCGCCAAAAGTCTTTGATTGATACCGCCATATACGGACGCCTGAAATTATCCTGAAGCTCAATCCCAAACAAAGCCGCAGTGCCCCTGGAAATACTGACGCAGGCCATAAAATCCGTATACAATTCAATACTATACAAAACTCCCGCAAGCAGGATATAACAGCCCGCATACGCCCGGGAATTCTCAAAGATTGTATTCACCACAAGCGCAGCCTTATCCGCAATCATCAGTTTAAGAAAAAATCCCCATATCATCAAATGAAGTCCCTTTACAAAGCCTTCCTCGTCAAATTTATGCCCCTCATACAGCTGTTTTCCGAGCTGCTCATAACGCGGAACAGGACCCTGCACAATCTGCGGAAAAAATGTCGCAAATAACAGATATCGAAACGGATTTCTCTGCGGTGTTATTTTTCCCCTATAGACATCTGCCAGATAGGAAACGATCTGTAACGTATAAAACGAAATACCCAGAGGCGCGGCCATGGAAATAACGTCCCTCTTAAGCCAGACTGTCAATATGGTATATCCGCTTTTGAATACAACCCACGGGATCACCGTAAGCAGAATACCGCCTGCAAGAACCGCTGCCGACAGCCGCTTCTTTCCCTCCTCTTTCAGCCGGAAAATCCATAAGGCCGAAAAGTAGCTGATCAAGACGGTAACTGCAAATATCCACCAGGCATCGGGCGCCGCTGCGCCATAAAAAGCAACGCTTCCGACCAGTAACACCGTCCATCTGATCTTTAACGGCAGTAAATAATACAAGGCTGTTAATGCCACAAGAAACGCATAAAAAATCAATGAAAGATATACCATGATGACTCCTTACCTAGAATGGTGTCTCCTTACCTATGCCGGTTTCTTCTCCCCCGGCGGTCACGCGTTTTTTCGTTTTTCCCTTTTGTTTCGATACAATCACCCACGTAATAACCGCCGCTGCCGTCAGAAGGGATATCACTTCCGCCACCCTCCATATCGGCTGCGAGGTAAATTTCACATGCAGCGTACCGCTATAGCCTGCCGGAAGAGCTACCGTTACAAGCTGGTCATCGCCCATAAATAAGGACAGCTCCTGTCCGTCTTCATCCGTTACTCTATAATCGGGATAATATGCCAACGGAAACGTCATCATTCGTTCCTGCTGTGTCTCGTTTTTACAGGTGACCACAGAATCGCCCCGATCCACATAATAAGTATCGATTGTGATTCCTTCCTCGCATTTCGGCTCATAAAAAACAAAATCGTCACTGTCAAGCCCGACCGGAAAATACAGATTGTCCATAAAGAACCGATCATCCAGTTTACTGATATCCGTCTCCTCCGTATATTGATCAAAGAAATCCGTATAATAATAACCGACCGTCAATATATTGACGGCTGCCAGGACTGCGGCCGCCATCATTCCGGCTTTCCGCCCGTACCTTTGTTTTACCAGAACTACGAAACAGACTGCCGTGACCGACAAAAGAACCGTTGCGATTGTCAGATATCTCCAGGGAAACTGCATCGCAATCACATATTTCCCGAGAGTTCCGCTCCATTCCTTTATCTTATACCACGGAAAATAAATCGATGTCATCCAGATCGCAGCTCCTCCGAGTGCTCCGGTATAAAACCCCAGCTTCCACATTCTTCCTTCCCATTTTCCGTGAAAAACCCTGAGCGTAATAAGACCCAGCAATCCGAGGGTCAAAGCAAATCCGATCGTAAGCGGCATTTCTCCCTTCATACCGTTCCAGATATTAACGCCCGATCCTTTAAAAAACACGCCGAAAATCTGCTGTAAATAAAGTCCGGAAACATCCAGCGATTTCATAACTCTGGTATTCAAAAAGTAATAACCATTATAGTACTGCAAAAACGGAATCACAAACCATAAGTTGAGTAATACTGTGATCAAGACAGCCTTACATAATGAGAGTAAATTTTTCATTTTCATGATTCGTTTCCAAAAAAGAATACAGAAGATACCCAGAAATACCACTGTCATTTCGACTGAAATAATATGCGTTTGAATAATCCCGGTCATTCCGATGCTCAGGTAAAGCCACGCATACTTCTGTTCTGTTCGGCTGCTCTCTTTGGACACCATAATCCACGCCGCATATACGATCAGCGGCAAAAACATCATTGCGGAAAATTCTCCTACTGCCCATCGATGCAGTATGTTCACAATTCTGTATGCAGAGCAGGTATATAAAAACGAAGCCAAAACGCCTGCCTTTTGACTTCTGAAGATATTTTTAAAGCACGCATAGGAAATGACGCAGGTTGCAGCATTCACCATGATAACATAAAGCTGGTAGACACGATATAACGGTATCCCCAGCAAAGAAAGCAGCGCCGGAATATAAAGAAGTATTTCTCCGTAAAACAGCGGACTGGCATATCCGTATCCGCTATAGGAGGTAATATAATTTCTTACCGGGAACTGGCCGTTTTTCAAAGCATCTGCAATTCCCTGAATTCTGCACAAATGGAATGAACTATCATGCCCGCTTGCAGCGAAATCCGTAAACATCGGAAAGCTTGCGAATATAACAGTTCCAAACAACAGATATGCAATACGCCTGCGTTCCTGCGAAACACGGATCACATGGGAATCAAAGAATAAAAGATACAGAATATCAAAGCAGACAAACAAAAGGAGATCTTGCAGAAAACGCCCCAGACGATAGGATACATTTTCTTCTACACGGATACTCTTAATTCCTAATGTTCCCTGCCCTCCATAATGAACTACAATATTTAAGTCACTCGTTTTACTCAGCGCCTCAATGTCAACCTCCGAAACGGTATTATAATCATGCAGATAAAGATAATCATTTGAGTAATAATTTCGTGTGGCAATACTATAGACACGTACCCAGTTATCCTCAGCTATCGTGTTTTCGGCTACATAATCGACAATAATTCTGTATCTTCCCTCCTGCACCTGAAAATCATAAGTCTTCCAGGCTTCCGCTGCTGTACCCTGTTCCTCGTTTGATATGATATAAGCGCCGCTTTCGTCCTGATAAACCCCTTCGGACCGGTCATAATCAAAGTTCAATTCATCCGGTCCAAATACCTTAACATATGGTTCCCTGATCATTGCCTGCATTCCCGTCCATGCCAAAAACAGCATTTCGAATATGATAATTACAAGCAGAATACGGTTCTGTTTTATCATATCATGAATCTGCGATTCATGATCCAATTCGTCGCTTGCACTCATTATATCATTGATTTTTTTCTTCATCGTGTTCTATTGCTCTCCTCTTCTCGTACTTCCAATCGCAAGTAATCGCTATCGAACATGTAATGCGCAATTCAGGATGCTTTTAATAGTGATAATAATCCAAAAACCATTCTACAAACTCCTTCAACCCGTCTTCAATCGAGGTCTCCGGCTTATATTGAAAATCCTCCACCAGTTCACTGACATCCGCATAGGTCTGATAGACGTCTCCCGGCTGCATCGGCAGATATTCCTTCTTTGCCTCTTTTCCGAGATATTTCTCCAATGTGGTTATAAAATCCATGAGCTTTACAGGCTGGTGGTTTCCGATATTATAAATCTTATAAGCGGCTCCCAAATCATCGGTCTTCGGCGGATTGGCGAGAATATTGTATATCCCCGTTATAATATCGTCAATATACGTGAAGTCACGCATCATATCTCCATGATTGTAAATCTGAATCGGCTGTCCTTCCATAATCTTCTTGGCAAATTTGAAATACGCCATATCCGGTCTGCCCATGGGACCATACACGGTAAAAAATCGAATTCCCGTTGCCTTAATTCCATATAACTTGCAGTAAGCATACGCCATCAGCTCATCACTTTTCTTCGTTGCCGCATACAGGCTGACCGGGCGGTCAACCTGATCCTGCGTCGAAAACGGTACTTTATTATTTCCTCCGTAAACGGAGCTGGACGAGGCAAATACCAAATGCGATACCGGATAATGTCTGCATGCTTCCAGAATATGATAGAAACCGACAATATTGGCCTGAATGTAGGAATCCGGATGGTCGATACTGTAACGTACCCCCGCCTGCGCTCCCAGATTCACCACTACATCCGGCTTGTAATCAACAAAGAGGCCCGCAACGGCATCCTTGTCCGCCAGATTTCCCTTTACAAATGTATATTTATCAAACTGCATCAGCCTCGTCAGTCTGTCCTCTTTCAGACTGACATCATAATAATCCGTCAGACAGTCAAATCCGATTACTCTCGCTCCCGCTTCCAACAGACGCTTGGAAAGGAAATATCCGATAAATCCTGCACCTCCGGTAATTAAATAAGTGTCATTCGCCCTGAATTCGTTCATGTCCATTCTCTCCCTGTCTTTTTATAAACTTTCGAGCCCGGTGTCCGTTACGCCTGAAACGGAGCGCAAGCGCGACTTAGTCAGATGTTTGCAAAACTCCGTCACTCTCTTTGTCAATATGGTATGCGGCAAGCCACTCCTCCATATAAATATCATAACCGTCAACGGAATCCACAAGTGTAAAATGATAATCCTCCATATGTCCGTTCATTTCTTTAAAGCCATATAATACAATGCACTCTACGCCCTGCTCCCTTGAGACGGCAGCCAGCTCCTGCGCATCATAGGATTCGGCTTCAATCAGATCCAGCAGTTCATTTCCCATATTCCACTGTTCCACCCACCTGTCTATGATCGAGCCGCGGCCGTAGGTCGTCATGATTTCGGCCGTATATTGTCTGACATATTCCACCATACTCTGCGGAAACGCCGCTGTCATGGTATACTCCAGATCATCGGACAGAATCGTTTCGCACACATGAATGGTATACTGCGGAATATGATAAGGGTTTTCTGCCTTATCATAATTTCCGTTTGTATAAACATTGGTTCCCGTCAGGATCAAAACCGCCGCGCCGGCAGCTGCCACTGTGATTTTACGGACGGCCCGGCTCCGTTTGCTGTCTGTTTTCTTTCCCGTTCTCATAACCATTCTGGTAAGCGCATAACAGACGGTAATCCCGCACGGAAGCAGCCATAGCTGCCTGTAGTAGATCTCCGTATCCATCAATCCATGCATAATGATATACGCAGAAAGCGGGAACACGAATATCCCCAGAATCGTCAGGGATGCATAGATCAGCATAATACGCCTGCTCTTTTCCTGCTCCGTCAGAAACAGGTACAAAAGAGCGAGCAAAAACAAAGCCGGATACAAACCGTTCCCACGATAATTTTGAATTGTTGTAAATACAATCTGCATGGTTTCAGCCATGGCAATCAACACTAACTCCCTTCGTAAAATACAGATATATAGGCAATTGCGAAACTCCTTCCGGGTTACTTTAACTGCACAAGCTTACCACCGGTACAAAAGATAGCAATACAAAGCCCCGTAAACCAGACTCGGAACGCAGCACAGAATCAGATACATCAGCGTTTTCTTCTGCCTTTGCGTAATCAGCGCCCAAATCCCCGCAATGATATAGAGCATCGATAACAGATATACGGATGCAGTCGTAACCAAAACCCCCGCCACCGACAGCATACTCAGCAATGCGTACATTTCAGCCTTCTTATTTGCAAGCAGCTCCAGTAAAAAATAAAACGCCAATGGAATTATAATATTGGCAAAGACGGACTTCCCCTGCCAGGTTCTGGTATATGCAAAGGTTTCCGATGTATATATGGATACATTTCCCCAGAGATACCAAATATTCAAAAGCAAAAGAAATACCGGTACATAAGCCCTGTTTTTTCGAAACAGCTGCTGCCCCAGCAACAAATATACGCCGTACATCAACGCCAGCAATACCGGCGCCAGGATGCTGTGGCACATAATCGTCGGATGAATGCCGCACATTCTCGAAAGCCATGTGATAAACACCGGGATGGCGGACAGCGCATGACGCACATCCAGTCCCAGTACCGCGCCCGTATAGGAATCCCGCTGGAACATGGTATCATGATAATCCGTCAAAACGGACTGTGCCACATAATAAGCATCATCCCCGTTCAAATGCTGATAAAAATACAAATAGATCATCTGCGCAGTCAGGAGCATCAAAATGATGATCCAAAGAATCACCGTCCCCGCAGACTGTCCGGCTTTGGCGGAAGCTCGGCGGCCGTTTCCCCTTTTATGTGAGGATATTTTTCTTACAATCCAGAGTATCACCGACGCCGAAAACAGCAGCCAAACCACAAGATTATAGAGTCCGGTAAAGGCGCTGAACTTTCCAAGCCTTACCACAAAAGGAACGCAGACAAATTCAAACGAAGCAAACAGCACCAGCCAGCCGTATACATAAGTTCTCACCCATGCCGCCCTTGCTTCCCCGTGTATCCCAGCCAGGTACATCCCGCATCCAAACGGCAAAATTCCTATAAAAATCATCAATCGAATCATTGAAATAACAGACATTTACCTGCTCCTTAGTCCGGCTGCAATCCGTAAGATTTTCCACCTGTTTAGAATAAAGCGGCTCACAAACAGCACTGCAGCCATATCCAGCGCAAAATTCACCGGTATAATGATCCACGGCGAGTCAAGGCCAAGCATGGATACCAGCAATATTCTGGATGCGGTTAATGCATATCCGTCCAAAAGATACATTTGAAGGGAATACTGACTGCACAGCTTTAAAAAGTTGTCAAGCCTTCCCTTCCTGATACAAAAAGCCAAACAACAGACCACATAACACAGCAGCAAGGTTGTAATCAGGCAAAAGGACAAGTAAATAATTTTAATCCACGTAATTCCCGGCAAAAAATGAAAATCCAGCTTCTTACGGATTACCATCATAAAGCCTGCGTGAAATACCTTTTCCCACTCTTCCTCAAGGCCTGTCCAGCCATACCATGGCATCAGCGCAAATCCGATCAATCCCAAAACCAGAGCTGCCGCAAATTTCAAAATTTCTGCTGCGGTTCCTCTTTTTTCTGTTTTTGCAGCCGCATCCTTCTCTGCCGCTGCGGAAACGGAGCCGTTTTGCTCCATGCGGTCCCGCCATACCATACCGATCAGAAAATAAATCAGGAACTGCGCCACATTGCGCAGGCAGAATACGCCCGTCACCAGATTCTGAAGTAAATTCACAATTACGGCGGCCGTAAGCACGACAATCCTTCCTGTCCGTCTTCCATGCTGCAGACGGTAACATAACGGCGCGAGCATTAAAATCCAAAACAACGTCAGCAAAAACCAGTCATTTGCCCCATACAATACAAGCTCAATCACTGCGTCCTTAAAATCAAAGCTCTCGTTTACCAGTACGGTGGGCGTCATGCGTATCAGCATGTCCATAACCCCAAAGACCAAATGCGGTATCAGAATCCGAACCGCCTTTTTTTTAATATAACCGATATAATCCCCTTTATAGGTAAAACAGAATCCTGACACCAGAAAAAAAAGCGGCATCTCCACAGTCCACAAAAAGGA
>CAYTIH010000019.1:0-7488 GCA_964437825.1 uncultured Clostridium sp.
CCTTGCCAAGGTCGAGGCCGCGGGTTCGAGTCCCGTCTCGCGCTCTTGCTTGTAGGTGATCGTCAGAAATGACGGTCATTTTTTTACGGCATCGATTATTACAACGATTGCTTTAAATACAAATGTGGTAAAATTGATCAAGACGGGCGGCAAGCCCCTGCTTATGGGATTTTGCTGCCGGGGCGGTATTACCGGCGTCAGCCTGCTTATGCAGCATATAATGGGAATCTGGTAATATAGCGGGAGCTTCATATCATGATAAGCGGAGGTTTCATATGATCAGTATGGATGATGAGCAGAAGAAAAAGCTGGAGCGGATTATAACGCAAAACGCATATGCAAGCCATTTGGGAATCGAATTGATGGAGCTGGATCCGGGCTATGCAAAGGCAAGAATGCGTTATTCCATAGAACTGGTGAATCCTTACGGCTCTGTTCATGGCGGCGTTTTGTATTCGCTGGCGGATATCATTGCCGGACTGGCTGCTTGCACATATGGAAATTATTCTTCCACCATTGACGGCACGATGAACTTTGTAAGACCGGCGATGAATACGGGATATATTTATTGTGAAGCTTTTGAAGTCCGTCAGGGCAGACGGGTGTCCGTGTACCGGGTAGAACTGCGAAATGATGAGGGATTGCTGCTTGATACGGGAAGCTTTAGTTTTTATATGCTGGAGCAGAGGGTGTAGCGCCAAAGAGGTATGTAAATGAGGGCAAGGAGTTGCCTGAACGATTGTAAAAAGATTATAGACGAGTTGAAAAGGGAGGCTGAATATGGAGGAAATAAAAAGAATTCCTGCGAGAGATGAAATTGAAGATCAGTATAAATGGGCGCTGGAGGATTTGTTTTCGTCGGATGAGGAATGGGAAGCAGAAAGCAGTGCAGTGGATGCGAAAATTGCGGAATTTGCCAAATATCCCGGAACACTTGGAGCGTCTGCCGGAAATTTGCTTTCTTATTTGAAATTGCAGGATGAGGTCGAATGTCGTTATGAACGCTTGGTCGTATATGCCAATGAAAAGATGCATCAGGATATGAGCGTATCCAAATATCAGGGTTACTCGGCGAAGATACAGACTGTGGGCGTAAAGCTTGCCTGTGCGCAGGCATTTGCGGAGCCGGAGATTCTCTCCATTTTGGAGGAAAGGCTGGATTCTTTTTATCGCGAGGAGCAGGGGCTTGAGCATTACCGCATTCTGATTGACCGTATTTTACGGCAAAAAGAACATACCCTGTCCGATCAGGAGGAGGCTTTGCTTGCGCAGACAATGGAGTTATCCGCGGCGCCCTCGGATATTTATTCCCTTTTCAACAATGCGGATCTGAAATTCGGGACGATTACGGATGAACAGGGAAATCAGGCAGAGCTTTCACAGGGGAATTTTGTCCGCATGCTGGAAAGCAATGACAGAGATGTCAGAAAACAGGCTTTCGAAACATTATACCGCGGGTATGCACAGTTTAAAAACAGCATTGCGGCGATGTATCAGGCAAATGTAAAGCAGGCAAAATTCTATGCGGATGTCCGCCGTTACGCTTCTTCTCTGGAAATGGCGCTGGATGGCAGCAGGATTCCGGTATCCGTATATGACAGTCTCATTGATGCGGTGCATGATTCTCTGCCGGATATGTATCGTTATGTGGCGCTTCGAAAGAAGGTCTTACAGGTGGATGAGCTTCATATGTATGATGTATATGTGCCGCTTACAAGTGATTATGACGCAAATGTCACTTTTGATGAGGCAAAGGAGATGGTTCTTTCCGGACTTAGTCCCTTGGGAGAGGAATATCTGTCCCTGTTAAAAGAGGGTTTTGACAATCATTGGATTGATGTCTATGAGAATCAGAATAAGAGAAACGGTGCATATTCCTGGGGCGCTTATGGCGTTCATCCTTATGTATTGTTAAATTATCAGGGAAGATTGAATGATGTTTTTACGCTTGCGCATGAGATGGGGCATGCACTTCATACTTATTATACCAATAAAACGCAGCCCTTTATCTATTCGGGATATCGCATTTTCGTGGCGGAGGTGGCTTCCACCTGTAATGAATCTCTTTTAATGCAGTATCTGCTGCAAAAATGTACCGATCGCCAAGAAAAAATTTATCTGATCAATTATTTTCTGGATCAGTTTAAGGGGACGTTGTTCAGACAGACGATGTTTGCGGAGTTTGAGAAAATCACGCATCGGATGTATGCGGAAGGAAAGGCGCTTACGGCGGACAGCATTTGCGAGGTTTATCTGGAATTGAACCGCAAGTACTTTGGGGCCGATATGGTTTCGGATCCGGAGATTGCGTTGGAATGGGCGAGGATTCCTCATTTTTATACGGAATTTTATGTGTATCAATATGCGACGGGATTTTCTGCGGCGATTGCATTGTCGCAGAAGATTCTGACCGAAGGCGAGACGGCAGTGGAGGCATATAAGAGCTTTTTAAAGGGCGGATGTTCTAAGGACCCGTTGGAACTCTTACAGATGGCGGGCGTGGATTTGTCAGGTCCCAAGCCGGTAAAGCATGCACTATCCATGTTTGGAGAGCTGGTGACAGAGCTGGAATCACTGTTATAAGGATGAATGAATGCAGTCAATCTCCGCAGCTAAAATCAAGCGGCTTCATTTCCGGCTTTGTATATTGAGCGGAAATAAAGGTCATCCTATGAGGGATTCGGAATGGTATTCCGGGTGTCTCATATTTTTTTGAAAAAATCAGTTGTAACTATTATACAGGCAAACCCGGTACAGTATCTGGCAGCCGTAGGCCGTGACGGAAAGGCAAAATGCCGTCCGTTTATGTTCTGCTTTGAGCAGGAGGGCAAGTTGTGGTTCAGTATGAACGGCACCAAGGATGTATATAAGGATATGCAGGAGAATCCCATCATTCAGGGACAATATCAGACTGCGGATAATCCGATCTTTGAGGTGTTCTATCTGGAAAATCCTCATGGTGTGATTGCGGATTTTTCCGGCAATGGAGGAGTAACCTTAAGAATGGTAATTGTCAGGAAAGCAAACCGGGCTTGACAGACAGAGAAAAAATGATGCTGACTGCTTGACAAAGCAGAAGACATCATATATAGTTATAACAGTGTTATATATCGCTGTTATACCGGGAGGTAAGGAGATGGGCGCTGAAGAACTGACAACGCTCGGTACAATACGTAAGGCGGCAAAAGCCGAGTTTTTGGTAAAGGGATTTAAATCGGCTTCTTTGCGGAACATTGTCAAAACCGCAGGTGTGACTACCGGAGCTTTTTACGGTTATTACAACAGCAAGGAAGAATTGTTCAAAGCTTTGGTGAATGATGCATATGAATATATGATGACCCGTTACAGGAAGGCGCATGAACTATTTGAGAATCTGCCGATACAAGAGCAGCCGGATCAAATGGGTAAGCTCTCGCAGGAGTGCATGAATGATCTGCTGATTTACATGTATGAACATATGGAGGAATTTCATCTGATCCTGAGATGCTCGGAGGGCACGAAGTACGCCTGCATGGTGGATGAAATGGTGGAGCTTGAGGTGCAGGCCACTCATAAATATTACAAGGTTTTAGAGCAGCTTGGCAGACCCTCGGCCAAAATTGACGAGAGGCTGGAACATATTCTGACGACGGGAATGCTGAATGCATACTTTGAAATGGTTTTGCATGAAATGCCTATCGAGGATGCAAAAGTATATTTGCGGGAACTGTGTGAGTTCTATACCGCAGGCTGGATGAAAATCATGGGACAATCATCCTGTGACTAACGATAATAGGAAGGACGCTTTGCGGACTTTCTATTATATTTTCACCATTGGTTAGATATAACTAACAAATGTTGCACTGGGGTAACAGAAAACGGCTGCAGCGTTTTCTTTATCATAAAAATCATTAGATAGGAGGTCTGATCTTTGAGAAAGGAATCTAATCTGAAAAAGCTTCTCGGCTATGCCGGAAACTACAAGTATTTAACTATAGCGTCATGGATTCTAAGTGCCTTAAGCGCTTTCGTGGCGCTGCTTCCTTTTGTATATATTTGGAAGGTCATAAAAGAGGTTCTGGATGTCCGCCCGAATTATGGGGAGGCGCAGAACTTAACCCGTAACGGCTGGATGGCAGTGCTGTTCGCGGTTGCTGCAATTATGATCTATGTGGCAGCTCTGATGTGTTCCCACTTAGCGGCGTTTCGAGTACAGGCAAATATTCGTATCATTGCCATGCACCATGTCGTGACCCTGCCGATGGGATTTATGGACGGTATCGGCAGCGGTAGAGTCAGAAAAAACGTGTACGAATCCAGTGCTGCAACGGAAACTTATCTTGCCCACCAGCTTCCGGACAAGGCGAACGCTCTTGCTACGCCCGTGGGTTTACTGATTCTTCTGATTGTTTTTGACTGGAGGCTGGGCTGTCTGAGTCTTTTGCCTGTTCTGGCTGCGTTTATTCTGATGAGTATGATGACCGGAAAGCGTATGCGAAAGAAGATGGAGGAATACAATAACGCACTGGGACAGATGTCCAATGAGGCGGTGGAGTATGTCCGTGGGATCTCAGTAGTCAAAACCTTTGGACAGTCGGTTTTTTCCTTTAAGCGCTTTAAGGAGTCTATCGATAACTATGAAAAATGGGTCATAGCATACACGAAGGATTTACGGTTTCCGATGATGTGCTATACTACGCTGGTCAACGGTATTTTTGCCGTTTTGATTGCGGCGGCATTGGTGATAACATCGGACGGCGTATCGAATGAATTTCTGCTGAACCTGATGTATTACATTATTATCACTCCGATTATTACGCTGACACTGACAAAGATCATGTACGCCAGTGAAAACAAGCTGATTGTGGCGGACGCCATGTCGCGTATTGAAAGCATTTTAGAAATAAATCCCCTGCCGGAAGCAGAAAATCCCGAGCATCCAAGGGATAATTCCGTGGAACTTTCCCATGTTTCTTTCCGGTATAAGGACGCAGAGAGAAACGCACTTGAGGATATTTCCGTTTGTATCAAGCCGGGCGAGCACATCGCTTTTGTAGGACCGTCAGGAGGCGGTAAAACCACCCTTGCCGGCATTGCGGCACGATTTTGGGATGCGGACAGCGGAATCGTTAAAATCGGAGGCGTCAATGTAAAGGACATTGCCAAAGAGGAACTTATGAACACAGTTTCCTTCGTATTTCAGGATTCAAAGATGTTAAAGACCTCTATCTTTGAAAATGTGCGGATGGCAAAGCCGGAGGCTTCACGCGAGGAAGTGCTGAAAGCGCTTCATGACGCACAGTGCGATGATATCCTTGAAAAGCTGCCGGAGGGCGTTGATACGGTAGTCGGAGCAAAGGGCGTGTATCTGTCGGTAGGAGAGCAGCAGCGTATCTCCATTGCCCGTGTAATGCTTAAGAATGCGCCGATTCTAATACTTGATGAAGCAACGGCCTTTGCGGATCCGGACAACGAGTCCAAGGTACAGGCGGCATTTAATGTACTTGCAAAGGGGAAAACCGTGCTGATGATCGCACACAGGCTTTCTACTGTCACCGGTGCGGACAGAATTGCAGTTATCAAGGACGGAAAAATAGTAGATTCCGGCACTCATTCTGAACTGAAAAGTAAGGACGGTCTGTATGCCGAGATGTGGAATCAGTACAATAAAGCTGCGAAATGGAAGGTAGGTGTTACAAATGCTTGAAAGATTAAAACACACCTTTGCCCTGTCTGATCAAGGCGCGAAGGATATGGTAAAGGCGTTTATAGCCTGCATACTTCATAATATTTCCCTGATGCTTCCGGTTATGCTGCTATATTGTCTTATCAGCGATTTGATGGACGGTGGAATACCGGATGGAAAAACTGTTTTTTACATAGCGGGACTTGTAATCACGCTCGGACTTATCATGCTGACCTACTATATCCAGTACAATGCCACTTTTTTCGCTACCTATGTGGAAAGCGGTGTGCGCAGGCTTACACTTGCGGAGAAGCTGCGGAAAATTCCGCTGTCTTTTTTCGGCAAGAAGGATTTGTCCGATTTGACAAGCGTGCTTATGGCGGACTGTGCATCCTTGGAAAGCGGATTATCCCATTGGGTCCCTGAATTTATAGGTTCTGTGATTTCCACAATTTTCATTGCCGTTGGTATCTTTATTTTTAACTGGCGTATGGCGCTCGCTTCACTCTGGGTGCTTCCGGTTTCTTTCGGTATCCTGTTCCTTACTTCCGGTATTATGAGAAAGTCAGAGAGGAAGGTACAGAAGGCAAAGTTGAACTGCGCCGACGGGATACAGGAATGCCTGGAAACGGTAAGAGACTTGAAAGCCAATAATGCGGAAGCTGAGTATTTAAAGGGATTGGATGAAAAAATCAAAACAGAAGAAAAGAAAACGATTGTCAGCGAGCTGACCCATGCTGTGTGCAACACCACTGCGCGGATGATATTGAAGCTTGGAATTGCAACCACGGTTCTGATCGGCGGCATACTGCTTGTAAACGGTCAGATTACCCTGCTGACCCTGTTTGCTTTTTTGATACTGGTTTCTCGTGTGTACGACCCGCTCATTGGCGCGCTTGATAACCTGATAGCAATTCTTATGATGATGAACATTCAGTGCAAACGGATGGACGAAATCTTAAGTTATCCGGAGCAGGAGGGTACGGACAGACTGACAAACAAAGGCTGCGACATTACATTTGATCATGTAGGTTTTTCCTATAACAGCGGTGAAACAGTGTTAAAGGATGTATCCTTTACTGCGAAACAGGGCGAGGTCACCGCGCTGGTGGGACCTTCGGGCGGCGGAAAGACCACTGTATCTCGTCTGGCCGCTCGTTTCTGGGATATTCAGAAGGGGAAAATTACCGTTGGCGGCATGGATATATCCCAAATCGACCCGGAAACGCTGATGTCGCTGTATTCCATCGTATTTCAGGATGTCACATTGTTTAATAATACAGTTATGGAAAATATCCGTCTGGGACGGAAGGATGCTGCCGATGAGGAGGTGCTTGCGGCAGCAAGGCTTGCCAATGTAGACGAATTTGCAGAGAAGCTTCCCGACAGGTGGAATACCCTGATAGGAGAGAACGGCTGCGAGCTTTCGGGCGGAGAACGTCAGCGTATCTCTATCGCGAGAGCATTCCTGAAGAACGCCCCGATTATTCTGCTCGATGAAGCAACCGCATCCTTGGACGTAGAAAATGAGACTTTGATTCAGGAATCCCTGTCGCGGCTGATTGAGAACAAGACGGTGATGATTATCGCCCATCGTATGCGTACTGTAGCGGGAGCGGATAAAATCGTGGTTCTCTCGAACGGTACTGTGGAGGAGCAGGGGAATTCCGATACCCTTCTCAAGAAGAACGGTACTTATGCCCGCATGGTACAACTCCAGATGCAGAGCCGGAATTGGGTGATGGAGTAAATCCAAAAAAATATTTTCGGCGTATTCGTGAGTATTTGAAGGCGTTCAAAGATTACATATGAAATCAGAGATT
>CAYTIH010000019.1:7588-43525 GCA_964437825.1 uncultured Clostridium sp.
CCATATGAAATCAGAGATTCCATATGAAATCAGAGATTCCATATGAAATCAGAGATTCCATATGAAATCAGAGAATTGTGATAAGGCGGCAGATCCTGAAAGGGAGCTGCCGTTTTTTCGGTGAAACAAGAAAGTAAAACAAAAGCGTAGTGTTGAACCGGCCGGATCACTCATAGATTTTAGTTGACAAAATCAACCTTTTGCTATATGATGGATACAGTTGTTTCGGGGAGTTCATTTTAATGCATTTGCAGCCGGGAAGTATTAGACGTATTTTTTGCAGCCGGAAAGTATTAGACGTATTTCCGCTTAAGAGAGGATTATAATCATGGAGAAATCATTGGAAACAGCAATTAATATAAGAAAATTCAATCGCTTCTATTTGCCGTATTTCCACCTGCTGACACAGAAGTATCTGAATACGGAGTATTCAATGGCAGAAGCGCGGGTACTGTATGAAATCTATGAAAACGAAGAAATAAGCGCCAGAGATATTGTCAGCAATCTTTGTGTTGACAAAGGTTACCTAAGCAGGATATTGAAAAAGTTTGAATCAAAATCTCTCATAAAACGAGAGCTATCATCGGATGATTCACGAAGGACGCTGATATCTCTTACAAGAAACGGGAACATGATTGCCGAAAGTCTTATTACAGAATCCAATCATCAGATTGAAAAAAACATCATGGGAATTTCGGAGGATGATTTGGATCAATTGTCAGATCATTTAGCGCAGATTATTAAAATTTTGGGAGGGAAAGATGAAAAATGAAAATCGTTGAGTATGATTCAAAATATAAGAATTCATTTATACAGTTTAATACGGATTGGATTGTTGATAACTTTGAATATCTTGAGAAAGAGGATCTTGAGACGTTTGAAAAAATTGATGAGGAATTGGAAAGTGGCGCAATGATTTATTTTGCGATTGAAAACGAGGTTCCTCTTGCAACTTGTATGGCAAAACCCATGAGCGGAGATACATGGGAAATCTGCAAGCTTGCGTCAAATAAGCACCGGGAACATAAAGGGTGCGGAAGCGCTGTATTTGAAGCCGCCATGCAATGGGCAATCAAACACGGAGCTAAAAAGCTGTTTCTTTTGTCCAATCGTAAATTGAAAGCGGCAATTCACATTTACGAAAAATACGGATTTAAAGAAATCAAGTTAAATGATTATGAGTATGTTCGAGGAGATATCGCATTTGAACGGATCATGGATTGACAGAAAGAGATTATGATATGGACAGTAATTATCGGATTGGTGAAGTGTCAGATTTGACGGGAGTCAAAGCAGGAACCATACGATTCTATGAGAAATGCGGCTTTTTAGAGCCGGTTGTGAGATTATCTAATCAATATCGCGTTTTTAATGACCATCATATTTATCAAATAAGGATATGCCGTTTGGTGTTTTGTGAATATGTAAACAAAAAACTGAGAAAAAGCAGTCTGTGTCTGATTTATGCCGCAAGGGATTGGAATCTCAAAGAATACGAAAAGATGGTTTATGACTATCGGCAGGCAATAGAGGATGACATTTCGGGAACAGAAGCGGCAATTCAGATTGCAATGAAGCAAGCGGGAATCCAAACAAACGGGGAGCTGCAGTACTCCAAAAAGCAGGCGTCTGAAATCGTTGGAGTGACAAAGGAAGCTATTCGGAATTGGGAAAGAAATGGCTTGCTGCCGGTCATGCAGTCTTATCAAAGACGTTATTATTCACAAGACTCTTTGAACCGGATGCTTGTGATAAGGCTGTTGTTAGATACGGGATATAGTATCATGGCTATTAAGCGATTTTGGGAATCTTATGACTTAGGGGAAAAAGATCATGCCAGGAGGATTCTTACCAATCCCATTGGCAATGAAGAATTGTTGTATCGGGCAGATCAGTATTTACAGAAATTGAAAGGTTTGCGGGAAAATGCGAAGCTGCTGACTGATATTATGCAGGAAATGAAAGCAGTATAAAATGCAGGAAATGAAAGTAGTATAAAAAGAATAGAAAAGAATATAAAAAAATAGAAAAGAATAGGAAAGAATAAAAAAGAATAGAAAAAAATATAGAAATGAATCTAGAAATGAATTTGAAAGTCCCTGTGTGATGCGGTGCCAGCAGGGACTTTTTTTGTGTGAATTTATTTTTTTGTAAAACAAACCTTGCATTGATACACCACTTTTTTGGAGGATGCTATATTAGCTGTGAAAGGGGAGAATGTTTATGAAAAATAATGTTTTTAAGAATTATAAATTCATGTTAACAACCATATGCAAGGCTTCTGCAGCAAGTGTATGGTTCAATCTGTTTTTTACGGTTATTCATGACTTATTTTCCATCTTTTACAATGTGATCTTTTTTGCATATTTTATGGATGCGGTGGAAAAGGGGAAAAGTATTGCCACGATCGGTAAGGTGCTGGCCGTATTTATTTTAATCAATATCGTATTTGAAATTTTGAACGCCTACTACAATCAGGCTTTTGTTCCCAAAGATGATGTGAAGGTCTCATTGTATTTAAAGGATCTGATATATAAGAAAATTATGACGGTCGACATAGAATGTTTTGATCAACCGGAATATTACGATAACGTTACTTTTGCATTAAATGATTTATTTCATAGAGTGAAAAGCATCCTAAATAATATAGCCCAGTTTGTTTCCCATTCCTGTTGTGTGATTGTGCTGATCGGATATTTTGCTCAGATTGATTTTTTCATTGTAATAATATCGCTTATCTCTGTATTGACGGGATTGTTTTTTGAACCGGTCATCAATAAATACAGATATCGCTATACGAATGAGAGCTTAAAATATCAGCGAAAATATGATTATGTGAGAAGAATTTCCATTCAGGCAGAATGTGCCGGGGAATTAAGAACTACAAATGTGAAAAATCCTTTGAATCAAATGCTTGATGATGCATTCCGGGGGTTAAGGACACTTCTTGAAAAGTATTACAGGAAAATAACAATGCTGGAAAGTGTTCAGGTCCTTCTCGGATTTGGACTTGTATCTTGCATTACAACGCTGATTTCAATATATAAAACAGTTGTTGATAAATCGGTAACAATTGCAGTGTTCCTGCCGTTGATGGGAGCAATAGCGCAGTTTACATGGAGAGCATCTTCAGTGATCAGGTGCTTTACCGGTATTTTGAATGATAATGTATATCTGAACAAATTTAATGAATTTTACCGGTATGAACCGAAAGTGGTATCACGCAGGGAAGAAATGGCGGAGGATGCTTTCACCGGAATTAAAATAGAGCATTTATATTTCAGGTACAATGAAAACGAGCAGGATACCTTGAAAGATATATGTATGGAGATACGACCGAAACAAAAAATCGCATTGGTCGGATATAACGCCGCCGGGAAATCGACGTTGATCAACTTGATTTTACGCCTATACGATCCGAGTCAGGGCAGCATTAGCTATAACGGCACAAATATTTGCGATTATAATGTAAAGAACTACCGCAGCAAATATGGGGTTATTTTTCAGGATATCAATGTGTACGCAGCGACAATCGGTCAGAATATCGCGATGGATACAAAGGTTTATTCAGAGGAAGAAATGCAGAATGTTATGAAATCACTTCACTTGAAAGAAAAAATAAACAATTATAAGGATGGATTTCATACACAGCTGACCCATGAGTTATCCGATTCGGGAGAGATGCTTTCCGGCGGTCAGCGCCAATGTTTGGCTCTTGCAAGAATCTTTATCAATCCCGAGAAGCAGATTTATATTTTGGATGAGCCTACAAGCGCGCTTGATCCTATTGCCGAACAAGAGATGTTTGAGACGATAAATCGTTCTTTGGCAGATAAAACGGTTATTTATATCTCGCATAGATTTTCGGCCTCTAAAATAGCCGACAAAATTTATTTCATGGAGAACGGGCGAATTGCGGAACAGGGAACACATGAGGAGTTGATGCTTCAAAGGGGAAAATATGCAGATATGTTCCATTTACAGGCAAACTATTATAGGGATGATGCAAAAGAAAGCCCGGAAGTCGCTCAGAAATGGAGATTAACATGAAAAAAGTAATACGTAATCATTGGTATATGTTGAACATATTTTTTAAGGCGGCTCCATTGTATTCGATCGGCTATATGCTGTTGATCATAGCCAGGAGTTTGTTGTTTAATACCGTGGGAAACGTTTTGTTCCTGCAGTATATCGTTAAGTCGGTGGAATTCGCGTCTGCTCATCCTGGAGAAACTCAGAGGATATTGATGCGGCTGATTATTGTGACATGCGTGTATTACGGTTTGGTACTGCTGTTTAATACAGTCATTGAGGGAATCTTCAATCACAATTTAGCGAAAGGAGCAGAAATCAAGGTCAACCATGTTTTTGCAAAAATGCTGTTTGAGAAGACCTGCTCACTTGATCTGAGCTGCTATGATGACCAAAAGTATTATCAAAATCTGGTTGCTGCCAATCATGAATCGAATAATAGAGCATGGGATACTTATAGGAATTTTGTCAATTTGATTGAAAACCTATTGGTATTACTCTCACTGTTTTATATTATCAGTTCTTTAGATTTTGTAGTGTTTATTCTGGCAGTTGTGATTAACATTCTTTCTTTTGTGTATCAAATTGAGCTTAACAAAATGAACGGTGAAATATATAACAAAACCCTGCCTTTTCAAAAAGAAATCGATTATGTAAATCGTATGTTTTTTTTAAAGCAAAATGCAAAAGATATGAAGCTTACAAATATCGGAAATGTTCTGTTTGATAAACTGGACTTTTCTTCAAAACAGCTTCACGATATTCATGCTGCTTATGGAACGAAAAAGACCATGCTAAGTGCCGGAGATCATCTGATGAAGAAATTCCTGGGAGATTTTATGACGTTATTTTATTTGGCCTATATGGTGCTTGCAAAATGCGCATATACCTTCGATGTGATGGCTGCTTTGTGGAACGCTTACGGCACGATAAAAGGAAATATGAATAATTTTGTTCATTCAATAAAGGAATTACATAATAACAGCATATATATTGAGAAGTTCATACATTTTATGGAAACGGAAAACCGTATAGAATCGGACCGCGGCTTCAAGAATCATGCAGATGCGCCTATTACGATTGAATTTGTCAACGTGTCGTTTTCCTATGACGGAGAGCACAAAATTTTGGACGGTATAAATTTTAAGATCAGGGCAAATGAAAAAGCGGCAATTGTTGGTAACAATGGCGCCGGCAAGAGTACGCTTGTAAAGCTTTTGCTGAGACTGTATGATCCGGACGATGGCAGAATTCTGGTCAATGGGGTTGATATTCGGGATTACGATGCGGAGTTCTATCGAAAGAACATATGCAGCGTATTAGTTCAAGATTTTCACATGTTTGCATTGACATTGTATGAAAATGTCAAAATGGATCTTGTTGATAAAAATGCAGAAGCGGATAGCCTGGATCAAGTTCTTAATATGGTTGGCCTTGGGGATTTGGTTGAGAGCCTGCCTGATCGGGGAAACAGCGAATATTCCAGAGAATTCGATGGTGATGGAGTGGTATTGTCCGGAGGACAAAAGCAGAAATTGGCATTGGCGAGAGTGTTGTATGGCGATCATAGAATCATAATTCTGGATGAACCCTCCAGCGCTTTAGATCCTAAGGCAGAAAGTGAATTTAACGAACTTGCGTTTAAAATGTTAGCGGAGAAAACAGCAGTGATTATTTCTCATAGGCTTTCAACAACCAAAATGGCGGACAGAATTATTTTGTTACAAAACGGAAAGGTTGCTGAAGACGGCTCGCATAATGAGCTCATGAATCGCCATGGTTTATACGCAAAAATGTTCGAAATGCAGTCCGGAAGGTACGTATAATGCATTTTTGCAAAGTTATATCATTTTGCTTATATCATTTTTGCAGAAGTTATATCTTTTTAGGTATTCATTTTTATGTTGATTTATTTTTATGTTGATTTTTGTTGATTTATTTTTATGTTGGTTTTTCTATTGATTTTTCCATCGGGCGATGTTACTATTTCAGTGACTAATTGAAACGAAAAAGTCATTGAAGAACGGGAGTGATAGTATGCCGGCAAATTTTACAGAAGAAGAACGGGAGAACATCAGGCGGAATTTGATTGCCGCAGGATTTCAAATGTGCAGAGAATGCGGATTAAAGGGAATGACAGTTTCCGATCTTACACAAAAATGTAAGATTGCAAAGGGTACTTTTTATCATTTTTTCGAGTCCAAGGAAGAATTTGTACGTGTGTTGTTTGAGGAATCGGACAGACAGGAAATACAGGAGCTTACGGCGCTGCTGAGGGGCAGAAACAAGATACCGCTTGAGGAAATGATATCTTGGTATCGAAGTCTTTTTACATTTGAGCATAATTTTATGATGTCCTTTCAGGCAGAGGATTTCCTATGGCTGAAAAGGCATATGTGTGGATTTGGCATGTTCGATGCAGAGCGTGATAAAGCCGAAGCGGAGAAATTGCTGCGAATGGTTGATGGCGTTCGTCCGGATTACGATATTGGCGTTGTTGTGAATTTCATTAAAAGTATCTACGGCATGACAGAAAACCGGGATTCCTTTTGTCAGGAGTCCATGGAAACCAACATTGATTTGATTTTTCAGACAATCTATCAATATATCAAAGAGGAGGGTGCGTAATATGGATTGGATGATTTATGGAATGGAGCTTCTTATCACGATTGTATGTTTTACCTTACTGGTTACGATTCCTATTACGATTAATCCCGTCAGCTTTATCTCTGATTTTCCACCGGAAATACAGGAAGTGTATTACAGAACTCAGAATGTCGAGAAAAAGAAGGAAGCATTCAAGAAGGCAATGATTGTAAAAAAGGCGGCCGCTTTGATCGCCGCACTGTTTATCTGTGCTTGGATGGCGCATATTGCCGGCGCCGGGACCTTTTGGCAGGGAACACTGCTTGCGTTTTCCTATGTGGCAGTGATTGCGGCATTTGATACCTTTATTCTTGACTGGATTTTTTTTGCAAGGGTGAAAAGATGGCGGCTGCCCGGAACAGAGCATATGGACAAGGAATATCGCCGGAAGTGGTTTCACTTAAAAGGCGTTTTACTGGTTGCTCCCTTGGGAGTTGTCTTTGCCGTAATGACAGGGGCGGTTATGCTGTGGATTTTTTAATTACGAAAGTGGTATTAAGATACTCTATAATTTCCGCTTATGCGGGATGGAAAGGAACTCATTATGACATCAAAACAAAAAATAAATCTGGCAATTCCGGCCTTTTTGATGGCGCTAATTGGTGATTATCTGATAGGATATGAGCCGTGGGATGTAGAACCGCTGGGATTGATTGCAGATACCGGATGGCTTACAATTGCAGATTGGCGCATTGCTGTATCAAACATTCTCGGTGCGATTGCCGTGCCGCTGTATTTTGTGGCTGCAAAAGAATTTCTCCGGCTTCTGGATACGCAGAATCCAAAAGGAAAGGATAAAGGCAAGGATTGCTTTTTATGGCTGTTCCGGGTTGGAAATTATGCAGGCTTCTTTTCATTTATATTTATCCATATCGCCTGCGGACTCTTAATTTTGCAGTTCAATGCAGCATATGATGTGATTGGGAATGCAGACATGGCCATGGAACTGGATCTTCGTATCTTCTGGGCGGAGGCCGTTCCGTTCCTTGTGTACTTTGTGGCAGCGGATCTGTTTACAACAATCGGATGGATTGGTTTAGTACTGAAAAGGGTGATTCCGTTCTCAAAGGCATGGATTTTGGCATCTCCGTTGGTAATGGCGCTGATTGGACAGATTTTTAGCGCTTTTAAAATCGGATTTAAGGGAATTGATTCCGGGTTTGAATCATTGGGTTGGTTGTTCATGTTTGTTGCTGCCGCAAAATTTGCAGGCACTATGCAGAAAAAGAATATTGAAACGATGTAAAAACTCTTTTGCTGCATTGAGGAATCACTTGTATAATGGCCATGATAAATTATCATTGACAGCTGAAACGCAAGAAAAAGAGGAACAAAATGTAATATTTGAAAAGTGTGTATCCAAAGCGGTATACACTTTTTTTATGGACTTTAGCCTGTTGACGCGTTGGTCAAGAGCTTCTCAAAGGAGAAACACGGATATGATAAAAAAGTCTCGGTGTTATAATAAAAGCAGCAAACCAGAATTTACCGGGGTGAGGTATGCCGGAGGTGGTTTTGTTATATCTTTGTAAATAAGCGGCGTTGGGATCCGGCTGCTTCCGGACACAATCGTAAACAGGAATTGGTTCAGTAAGAAAGTGAACGCTGCAGATGGAGGTTAGTAATGAAGATAGAGCATATTGCAATGTATGTTAATGACCTTGAAAGTGCAAAAAGATTTTTTGAAAAATATTTTGAGGCAGCTGCGAATGAGGGATATCATAATGTAAAAACGGATTTCAAGTCTTATTTTTTGTCATTTGGGGATAGCGCAAGACTGGAAATTATGAATAAGCCCGTGATGGCAGATGATAAAAAAGAACTTCAGAGAAAGAACAGGATATATCCATATTGCTTTTGCGGTTGGGAGCAAGGAGAAGGTCGATGAACTTACAGCAAGGTTAAAAATCGATGGATATGAGGTACTAAGCGGTCCAAGAACTACGGGCGATGGATATTATGAAAGCTGTATTGTCGGGATAGAAGGCAATCAAATAGAAATTACAATATAAGCAAGCAAACCAGCGGAATGAAATTTCCTGTAACGGCAAAAAACACTATATAAATTTGAATGCAATTGATGTTTTCTGCCGATATTGTGGTATACTATACAGTAGATTAGTGTAGTTTTTGATTCAATTTATAACGAGGAGAGCAGATGCGATACCTTTCAGTTACTGAAATAGCAAAAAAATGGAATGTGTCGGAGCGCAGCGTTAGAAATTACTGCGCTCAGGGACGTGTGAATGGTGCGTTCCTTACCGGTAAGACTTGGAACATTCCTGAAAATGCAGAAAAACCGGAACGTATCAACAAGAGAAAAGAGGAACCAATTACTCTGTTGGATATTCTGAGAGAGCAGAAAGCAAGTAAATATTTCGGCGGTATTTACCATAAGACACAGATTGATTTGACATACAACTCAAATCATATCGAAGGCAGTTGTTTGACTCACGATCAGACCAGATATATTTTTGAAACCAACACCATTGGAGTAGAAAATGGAGCTCTCAATGTGGACGATGTGATTGAAACAGCAAACCATTTCCGATGTATCGATATGATCATCGAGAATGCCAAAACAGTATTGACCGAGAAGTTTATAAAAGAGCTGCACCTGATTCTGAAGAACGGCACCAGTGATTCCAGAAAAGATTGGTTTGTCGTCGGCGACTATAAGAAACTGCCGAATGAGGTTGGCGGTATGGATACTGCCCTTCCGGAAGAAGTTAAGGATAAGATGAAAGCATTGCTGACGGAATACAATGACAAGCAAGAAAAGACATTCGAGGATATACTGGACTTCCATGTGAAATTTGAAAGAATCCACCCGTTCCAAGACGGCAACGGTCGTGTAGGCAGACTGATTATGTTCAAGGAATGCCTGAAATACAATATTGTTCCATTCATCATCGAGGATAATTTGAAGATGTTCTACTATCGTGGCTTGAAAGAATGGAACAATGAAAAAGGCTATCTGACAGATACCTGTCTGACCGCACAAGATCAATATAAAGCGTATTTGGACTATTTTAGGATTGCGTATTAAGCAAGCGGATTTTTAAAGTGGCAATTGAGTCTACAATGGTCCAATGACAGAATGATGTTTTACGAATTTCAGATTACTTTATATCAAAGAGGAGGTCATTTTATGGATATTAAACCTTATGATAAGACAATTCGAGATTTATTAGGGTCCAAACGACAGTTTGTTATTCCCAGATTTCAGAGAGAATACTCTTGGGATAAGAAGAACTATCAAGAATTTTTAGAAGACATGATCGGAAATCTTGTAATTAAAGAGGGGAAAATTTCTGCCAGTCAGTATTTTCTGGGCACAATGTTGTTTATAGGAAATTTTACTGAAGGAACTGAGCAAGAAATCCAAGTGGTTGATGGACAGCAACGCTTAACAACAATAACTATATTGTTTTCGGCCTTATCTGATAGATTCATGGGTTTAGGACAAGCAACTCTGAGTCGTCAACTTTTTTCTTATATTATGACTGAAGACGATGACGGAAATGAGGTGCGAATTCTAAAAAGTAAAACAAGCTATCCTTTCTTTTCCTATTTTATTCAGGATAAAAATAAGAACTTAAATCCAGAGGCAACCACGGAAGAAGAACATTGCATAAAGGAAACGTACGAGTATTTTCATGCGCAGCTGAATGAAGCGAAACTAAAAGCTTTGTTAAAAAGAAAACATGGTAGCGAAATAGTGAAGGCACTATCAGAAGTGGATAAAGAGCATAAAGCCGGAAGTAGAATCTTTACTGAAGAAAGGAAAGCTGAAAATGTCAATCCCAGATAAACCTAAAGGTAAAAATCAGAAATATATTGCGGCTAAAGATAAGAATATAGATTAAAAAATCATTTGTTGAAATGTCTCCATTTACAGATAAGAGGGTAGTCCGAATGATGAAACGGGAAATTTTTGCTGCAAATGACGAATAATACATCAGATATTTTTATGCCAGGACTATTTTTATTCTGAAGAAAACCGGGGGAAAAAGTGGCTTATAAACTAACGGATAACATTAAGACCTTACAGTACCTTATAGGACACTCGGATATCAGTGTTACCATGAATGTGTATACACATATCGGATTTGATGATGCCGAGGAAGAACTTAAGAGGATGGAAGAGTTTAGAAAGGCACAGGCAGAGGTTGAAAAGAAGAATGATGTAAAAGTGGTATCGCAGAAAATGTTTAAGGTAGTGTAGTAATGCTACGTGGCAGAGACGCTCTGGTTATACTGGGGCGTTTTTTCTATGGAAAAATGATGAGGGTGACGATATAATATAAAATGCATATTGCTATAAGGATTTGGGAGAAGAATTATTATGATTTCAAAAGTGATTTTTGAATTAAAAAGTAATATAAGAGCATGGAGCGATCAAATTATTGATTTTAAAGCAAAAGGTTTTAATCGTATTCTCATGAGTATTAAAGATACAAACTGTGAAGTTGTTGTAAATGGTAGGAATGAAAAAGAAAATTATGATTATATAATTAACATTTGGGAGTTATTAACATGGCAGGACGGTTATTTTTATAAACCAGTTGGTTATGAGGTTGATGGCGAAAATAGAGATATAAAAGAACTTTTGGCAATAAACTGCAGAACAACCGATGAAAAATGGATTTCAAGTGCGATACTATTATGTAGAAATAGTAGACAGATTTCAGAGGAAATTATAGATAAATATAAGTCTATTCGTTATAAGGGAAGAAAAGAACAATCAATGAATGCGGCAATGTTTTCCTCTTTCTTTTATTTGATTTCAGAATCTTACGCCAATATAAATCTTGAACATAGATTAGTTTTGTTAATGCATATTTGTGATGGGTTATCAATTCAATTTTTTAATGGAAGCCCTAAAAATAATTCGGGAAATATCAGTATTATTCTTAGAAAACTTGATGCGGATGAGTATAAAAATGGAGCTAGATTATTAGGAGTGGAACCGTCAAAATCGATTAATGCGTTAGGAGATACAAGAAATGAGCTTACGCATTTTAACTTTAAGGCTAATAGTTTGGGCTCATATATTGAGAATCCAAACACTGAAACCGATAATATGGTAAATTTATATGCGTTTTACATTTTGGAGAATGCATTACGAATTTCGGTACTAGAAATATTAGGGATAGATGTTTCGAATGTTATTAAAAAGTATATTATGGATGACCATTTGGATTGGATAAAACTGAAGAAGCATTTGGAAGAAGATTGTGTTTTACCAATGAATGTATTCCGTCAAATGATAGAACGATTACAAAATTCATAATATTGGAAAAACGTGTGATGGCATGTAATGATGGAGGATACTATGAACAGAGATGAACTATGTTCTACTGGAGTAATGTTCGTAGAAGATGAAAAATATACACTAAGTAGATATGACGTAGCAGAGCAAGAGTTGTTTTTTAAGGCGTGGAATGAAACTTTTGATAATTCACCACTTATAAATGACGAGCAATTTAAGAAAAAATCGTGGGAAGATACGTTATCAGATACGAGCAAATTACAACTTAAGATAATAGACAAATCGACACAAGAATATGTGGGTGAAGTAGTTCTTATGAAATTGGATGCAGAAATGCCAGAGATAGGAATACAATTACTTAAGAAATATCACAGTCAGGGAATTGGCACTCGAGTAGTGAATCTATTTGTTAATCGGTTGAAATCTATTATGCAAGTGGAATTTTTCACAGTTAGAATTCGCTCGGATAATTATATTAGCCAAAGAATGTTTGAAACGATGGGAGCCATTAAAGTTGGTGACGAAGGCAAAGAATATACAGAATGATGTGTGAATTAATGCAGAATATGGGTAAAGAAAAATTTGAAAAGGCAATTGAAAAAGAGTTTGAAAGTACACAAACATATACACTATGCTATAAGCTTCCATTGTAATATTTGAAAAAACCTTAGTAGTAGGAATTTTCCTTTTACTACTATTTCTACTACTAACAGGTAGTTATAACTTGCTAAATTATGCTATAATTTGCCTAGTTTCCATCTGTTAGGCAGCAAAATCAATATCCCTGGAATCCCTCGCAGAATACGACATTTCCGGGCAAAAAGGAGTAAACAATAACAATGATAAAAATATTATTCATCTGCCATGGAAACATCTGCCGTTCTCCCATGGCTGAATTCCTATGCAAAGATATCGTATCAAAACGCGGCATAGCCGGCGAGTTCGAAATTGCATCCGCTGCCACCAGCACAGAGGAAATCGGAAATCCTGTGCACCGCGGGACGGTTCGGAAGCTGGCGGAGCATGGAATATCAGCAAGGGGAAAAACTGCCAGGCAGATGACGCGGGGGGATTATGAGCATTATGATTATCTGATCGGCATGGATGACTGGAATATCCGGAACATGATGAGAATTCTGGGCGCCGATCCGGATCACAAGGTATACAAGCTTTTGGAATTTGCCGGCGTAGACAGGGACATTGCGGACCCATGGTATACCGGCAATTTTGATGAAACCTATGATGATATTATGGAGGGATTGAATGCTTTTTTAAAAACGGTGTCTCCCAAAAAATAAAGTACATTGCCCTCTTGTCTGCTGCTTCTTATAGAGCATATTACAGTTGAATAATTCATGTATAGCCGCATAAAAGTATATAAATGGACAAATTCGAAATTTATGAAGGAGAGCCGCAATGAAATACACAATGAAATATTTGATAGATTTCATAGCGTTGGTTTTATTATACGCTTTCGTTTTTTTCAGAAAGTGGAAACCGAAAGGCAAGGATATACTGCTCGTCAATACGCTGATGTATATATATCTATCTTTTGTGCTTTACTTTACCCTCATGCCTGTCATAACATCTCTGCCGTTCATTCTGAACCATCCGTACAGCCCTATGAATATGGTTCCGTTCGTAGATGTATTAACAGGCCGTGGGGATTTTATTAGGCAGGTTTTATTGAATGTTATTATGCTGGTACCGTTCGGCTTTCTGTTTCCAATGACACGAACCCCGGCCGCCGGGTTTGCCAAGACTGTATTTTGCTGCCTTCTGATGAGTTTGGGTATTGAACTGCTGCAACCGCTTATTAACGGCTTTCGTTCTGCTGACATTACGGATTTAATTACAAATACAATCGGCGGAATGGTTGGTTATGTTCTTTATATTGCGTTCAGACCGATTACATCATGGGTTTTTGCTCATCTTAGGGAGTAAACAACAAATTCGTCTTATACGGAGATACGGCAAGATAGATTTTTACAGTAAAAATCTATAAAAAAGGATTGCATTTTCTACATGTTGAGATATGATAGTATTATCTCGATGGGCAGATAGCACATCAAGTAGTAATTGATACTATGTATAGCGAGGAATGCAGTTTATGGAGTGTAAGTATAAATTTCAGGTTATCAGTGACGGTTCGTGTGATCTTGCCCCGGAGTTGGCGAAGGAACGTGATATTCCGGTAGTTCCGTTTTATGTCTCTTTGGGAGAGCGGGAGTCTATGAAAGAAGGCGTGGACATACCTATTCGGGAATTCTATGATTTGCTGGTGAAAAATCCCAAAACGTTTCCGAAGTCCGCCTGTCCGTCTGCGCAGGATTTTGCAAATGCCTTTGAACCCTATGTAAAACAACAAATTCCTGTGATCTGTATTTGCATTACAACAAAGTTCAGCGCTTCCTATCAGTCGGCTGAAATTGCAAAACAGATCATCCTGGAAGAATATCCGCAGGCAAGGATTGAAGTGATTGATTCTATGATTAATACGGTTTTGCAGGGACAATATGTTCTGGAGGCCGTGGATATGAGAGACCGCGGCTATACAATGGAAGAGGCGGTCAGGCAGCTGCAGGAGATTAAGAGCAGCGGAAGAATTCTGTTTACGGTGGGAAACCTTCGTTATCTGCAAAACGGCGGCAGGATCGGCAAGCTCACCGGCATAGCAGGTACGCTTCTTGATATCAAACCATTGATTACGCTGAAAGAAGGAGAAATATTTCCTTCCGGAATTTGCAGGGGAAGAGCAAAATCCAAACTCATGTGCCATAAGATGTTTGCGGATTATATCAAAGCAACCGGAAAAAAGATTTCGGAACTCAGTTTAGCCGTTGGTTTTGGTTATGATTATGAAGAGGCTGAGACGTTTCGCGAAGAAAGTATTGCATATTTGAAAGATCAAGGACTTGAAGTACAAAAAGAAGATCTTCCCTTAGCTCAGATTGGAGCTACCATTGCAGTGCACACGGGTCCTTATCCCATCGGATACGGGGTTCTTTTTAGACATTCTTAAGACAAAATACGATTGTATTCGCAGCCGGGAAAGCGCGTGCCGTAGAGAAGCGTTTGCGTTCCGATATCATGTTGCAGGCATGTTACATTACAGGCCGTCAGCACAAAGCAGCGGCTGACAGATAGTATGCTCGGAAGGCAATTATGGAAAATGGAGTAAACAGGTGACAGGATAATGGAAAAAGTATTATTATTTCAGGTCAATACCGATGATACCGACAAAATACGTGATATTCTTGGAGCTATGAAGATCCGAGTGCAGTCGGTCCGGGTCGAAGATTTCAGACAGACGCTGGAGGATCTGGCAGAAGGTAAAAGGAAGGGAAACGTGCAGCCCTATCGAGAGCAGGGACCGGAGGAAAGTCTGATTTTGATGTGCGGATTTTCCGAAAAACAGATGGACAAATTTCTCGCGGCCCTGAAAAAGAAGCAGATTCGAAGTGACTATAAAGCTGTGCTGACACCAACGAATCAAGCATGGAATGTGCTGCGTTTATATGCCGAAATGGCGAGAGAAAAAGCAGAATATATAAGGTCCGGTCTCCTTTGAGGAAACCGGACCTGTTTTTTGCTTGATAGGATTTGGGCATGCCGTTTGCAGCCCGAAGCTTCATAGGGAAAATTGCTGTAAAAGTGTTTACTTCTCAGATATGTTCTTTACGGTATGCAGCATAGGCGGCCGTGATTTTTTTGACGTATGCACAAATTGTAGAAACAACACAGTCACGATTGTGTTTTAAGTTTTTTCGTATACAACAACAAATTCCATAAGGTTGCATTATAAAATTTGCCTTGGTAAAATAAAAAAGGAGGGTTTTGTAATGGAGAAGGCGTACAAGCTCGAGTTTCAAAATGAGATGAATACGGATTTGGTTTTAAACTGCTGCGGGTGCTCTAAAACAGAGCCGCTGCACAGCTTCGGACCGGCGGTGAAGCCGCATTATCTGATTCATTATGTCCTTCGCGGCAGAGGAAAGTTTGTCATGAACGGCAAGGAATATCCGTTAGAGAGCGGGTCCGGTTTCTATATCGAACCGGGTGAACTTGTTTTTTATCAGGCGGATGAGCAGAGTCCGTGGACCTATGTATGGGTGGGATTTTCGGGAGCAAAGGCGGCGGATTATGCCAGAAATATCGGATTGTCTGCCGCGCATCCGATCTTTGCATCGGAGCATTCCGACGAACTGTACCGGATCGTTAAGGACATGATGGAACACAATACCTACGGGCTTTCGAACGATCTGCGCAGGAACGGACTTTTGGGAATTTTTCTGTCGATTATTGCTCAGACCTCATCCGTGCAGGCAAAGGGCGATACGGATAAGGCGAATATTTATGTCAGTAAAGCGGTGGATTTTGTCAGGAGCAATTATTGTAACCCGATTAAGGTTACGGACATCGCGGATTATGTCTGCATCAATCGCAGCTATTTATATACTTTATTTCAAAATCATATCAAAATGTCGCCTCAGCAGTTTTTGACGACCTTCCGGATTGCCAAAGCGGTGGAGCTGCTGCAAATGACGGAGCTGCCGATAGAGAGCATTGCGATTTCCTGCGGCTACAGCGATCCGCTGGTCTTTACGAAGGCATTCAGGCAGACCAAGGGAATGTCGCCATCCAAATACCGGAAGGAAACCCTGCTGAGCGGAATCCGGCACAAACAGAGCGATCTGGAGCAAATTGAATCCTTTCTAAATGCAGGAGCAGTAGATTAGAAAATGACTCTGATGAGCTGATTGTTTCGCAAATGGATATAACATTTTGACAGGTTTAAATAACAAGAAGATATTTCGGAAAAATCATAAACACTATATAGTGAAATTAGAAGGTAAACGGTTGCGCAAAAAGCGCGGAAGGAGAAGACTATGAGTGAAGCAGCAATCAAAAGTAGTGTATTAGGAAAATTTAAGGAGTTGTTTGGCGACACCGAAGGCGTAAAGGTATATTTTGCACCGGGACGTGTGAATATGATCGGCGAGCATACCGACTATAACGGCGGGCATGTATTTCCATGCGCACTGACCATCGGTACCTACGCAGCTGCCAGAAAGAGAACGGACAGGGCGCTTCGTCTGTATTCCATGAACTTTGAAAAGCTGGGAATCATAGAATCCGGCATAGATGATTTGAATCCGGATAAGGAAGCAGGCTGGACTAATTATCCGAAGGGTGTTATGTGGGCATTCGGACTGCGCGGCATGAAGATGGATGCGGGGCTGGATGTGGTTCTTTTCGGAAATATTCCGAACGGCTCAGGTCTTTCCTCCTCTGCATCATTAGAGGTTCTGACCGGATATCTGTTAAGGGATTTATTTGGATTTGATGTGACGAATACTGACCTTGCATTGATCGGACAGTATTCCGAAAATCATTTTAACGGCTGCAACTGCGGTATTATGGATCAGTTTGCATCCGCAATGGGGAAAAAAGATCATGCGATTTTCTTAAATACGGCGGATTTGTCCTATGAATATGCGCCGTTGGTACTGGAGGGTGCAAAGATTGTTGTTACCAATTCCAATGTAAAGCACAGTCTGGTGGATTCCAAGTATAATGAGCGCCGCAGTGAATGTGAAAAGGCACTGGAGGAGCTTCAGAGTGTAATCGGAATTAACGGTCTCGGTGATCTGACCGAGGAGCAGTTTGAAACCTATAAGGCTGCGATTAAGGATGAGGTTCGTGTAAAGCGTGCAAAGCATGCGGTTTATGAGAACCAGAGAACCATCCGTGCTGTGGAAGCGCTGAAAAAGAATGACGTAGCTTTGTTCGGACAGCTGATGAATGCTTCTCATGTCTCCCTGCGTGATGACTATGAGGTTTCCTGCGAGGAAATTGATGTGTTGGTAGAAGAAGCATGGAAGATTGACGGTGTGCTCGGATCGAGAATTACCGGAGGCGGCTTCGGCGGCTGTACGGTCAGCATTGTAAAAGACGATGCGGTAGAAGAATTCAAGGAAAAGGTCGGCGCCGCATATGAGAGCCGGGTAGGAAAAACCGCGGATTTCTATGTTGTCGAGATCGGAGACGGCCCCAGAGCGCTGTAACATGATACGGATCAATTCAGGAATAGAATCAATATGGTGAATGAGGGAAAGCAAATGTCAATTTACGAAAATATCAAAAAATTAGTTACATATGGTCTGGATACAGGCCTTGTTGAACCGGAGGACCGGATTTATACCACCAACAGACTGCTGGAATTGTTCGGTCTGGATGATCTGGGCAATGCACAGGAGCAGGAGGTTTCCATGAGCGTGGACGAATTGGAAACCGTGCTTTCGGAAATGTTGGATTATGCATATGAGCAGGGCATTATGAAAGAGAACAGCATTGTATATCGTGATTTATTTGACACAAAGATCATGAGTACGCTGGTGCCGAGACCCTCCGAAGTAATTCGTAAGTTTGAAGCCTTAAAGGCGCAGGATCCGAAGGCGGCAACGGATTATTTCTATAAATTAAGTCAGGATACGGATTATATCCGCCGTTATAGAATCAAAAAGGACAAAAAATGGGTGGCGCCTACCGAATATGGGAATCTGGATATTACGATTAACCTTTCCAAACCGGAAAAGGATCCTAAGGCGATTGCGGCAGCCAAGCTTGCAAAGCAGAGCGGTTATCCGAAATGCCTTCTTTGTGTGGAAAATGAAGGTTATGCAGGCAGGGTGAACCATCCGGCAAGACAGAATCATCGTATTATTCCGGTAACGATTAACGGCAGTCAATGGGGCTTCCAGTATTCTCCTTATGTATATTATAATGAGCATTGCATCGTATTTAATTCTCAGCATGTGCCGATGAAGATCGAGCATGCAACCTTCTGCAAGATGTTTGATTTTGTAAAGCAGTTCCCGCACTATATTGTCGGTTCCAATGCGGATCTGCCGATTGTGGGCGGTTCCATTTTGAGCCATGATCATTTCCAGGGCGGAAATTATGACTTTGCCATGGCGAAAGCGCCAATAGAGAGAAGCTTTACGGTAAAGGGCTTTGAGGATGTCGAAGCCGGCATTGTAAAATGGCCTATGTCCGTGATTCGTTTAAAGGGTGCGGACAGTGACAGACTGATTGCGCTTGCAGATGTAATTCTGGAAAAATGGAGAGGCTATACGGATGAGGCTGCATTTATCTTTGCTGAAACGGATGGAGAGCCGCACAATACCATTACTCCGATTGCAAGAAAACGTGATGATAATTTTGAGTTGGATCTGGTGCTTCGAAACAATATTACGACCCGGGAGCATCCGCTTGGCGTTTATCATCCTCATGCAGAGCTGCATCATATTAAAAAAGAAAATATCGGTCTGATCGAGGTTATGGGCCTTGCAATTCTTCCCTCCAGACTGGTTTCCGAGCTGGATCAGCTGGCCGACGCCATCGTAAACGGTAAGGATATCCGTGCAAACGCTGATATAGAAAAGCATGCCGACTGGGCGGATGAGTTCAAGGTAAAATATGACAGAATAGATGACACGAATGTCATGAAAATCCTGCAGGATGAGATCGGTCTTGTATTTTCCAAAGTACTGGAGCATGCAGGCGTTTATAAGAGAGATGCGGCGGGTCAGGAAGCATTTGACCGCTTTACGGCATCGTTGTAAGATAAAAGAAAAAGGCATCCGGCATACATTCAAAGGAGAAATCGTTGTATGAATGTTTATCCTTTGATCGTTCTGGCAATCTGACCCAAAATAAATATTTCATGATACGCAATGAGGGCTTTTTATATTCAAAACAATAATGCGGCGGACGCAGGGACAGTGGTTACGGACAAATAGTCCGGAATGAGGAAACGATTATGACAAAACATACGAAAGCAATTCTGGATCTTCTGGATGCGGAATACGGAACAGAATATAAATGTTATTTAAATTACGAAACGCCTTGGCAGCTGCTGATTGCGACGATGCTCAGCGCACAGTGTACCGATGCAAGGGTGAATATTGTTACGAAGGATTTGTTTGTGAAATATCCGACAGTGCAGGCGTTTGCGGATGCGGATTTAAAAGAACTGGAACAGGACATTCATTCCACAGGATTTTATCATAATAAGGCGAAGAATATCATTGCCTGCTGCAAAAGTCTGGTAGAGCTGTATGACGGAGAGCTGCCGCGCACCATAGAAGAACTGACCGCACTTGCAGGAGTGGGGAGAAAGACAGCCAATGTCATACGGGGTAATATCTACCATGATCCCAGTATCGTAGTGGATACCCATGTCAAGCGTATTTCCAAAAAACTGGGGCTGACAAAAGAGGATGACCCCGTAAAGGTGGAATTTGAGCTGATGAAGGTGCTGCCAAAGGACCACTGGATTCTATATAATATTCAGATCATCCGGCTTGGCAGAACTATCTGCAAGGCGCCTGCGCCGAATTGTGCGGACTGCTTTTTGAAGGAGCAGTGCCGGGATTATGCGGCAAGACATAAAAATACAAAGAGCAGCAGAAAGCAATAAATTTATTTCATCATAGATCAAATGAGTGGGAAACCATTCATTTGCAAAAGAAGCAATCAGGAGCAGCACGTTAAGGAACGGGAATGGGATATGCTGGAGGAGTATACGGTTCTGGATCTGGAAACCACAGGTCTTGATCCGAAAAAAGAAAAAATCATAGAGATCGGAGCTGCCAGAATACGCGGCGGAAAGGTGACTGCGACCTACCGGACTATGCTTCAGCCGGGTCGGGAGCTGCCAGGCGGAATTACAGAGCTGACGGGAATTACGCCGCAGATGCTGCAGGGACAGCCTTATATCGAAGATGTTCTGCCTGCTTTTATGGAGTTTCTGGGGGATGATGTTCTCATGGGGCACAGAGTGCTGTTTGATTATTCTTTTGCAAAAAGAGCGGCTGTAAATGCAGGGCTGCCGTTTGAAAAAAGAGGAGTGGATACGTTAAAGCTGGCGAGAATCTGTCTGCCTGAGCTTCCTAGCAAAAGACTGAGTGATTTATGCGTCCGTTTCGGAATCGTTTCTCATGCCCACCGCGCACTGAATGATGCGCTTGCGGCGCATGAGCTGTATCAGAGACTTTGTGCCGGGTTTCGGCAGGCAGCGGACTGTGAGCCGGAGTCTCTGCATTATGCAGTGAAAAAAGAAGGTCCCATTACGCCGGCGCAAAAGCAGCGCCTGAAACGGATGGAGGCTTATTATCGGATTACATTGCCATATGAGATAGACCGGCTGACCAAAAACGAGGCGTCCAGAATTATGGACAAGCTTGTTCTGACATACGGGAAGCCTCATCGAGAGAACGCAGAATAGCAGGACGCATGGCGGAACGCAGATGCTCTGCCGTTTGTTTTAGCTGTTCTATTTTACCGAATTCCTGCTTATCATGATATATGGAGGCAAGGATACGGTAGGTAGAACTGACATCTGTGTCAGTAGAGACTGCAAACTCCAGAATCGGTATGGCATCCGACTGATAACCGGAGGCAATCAGAAGCTCCGCCCACTTTTGCAATGTGCGTACCAGAAGCGTATAATTCTGATCGTATTGCGTGAGAAGGTTGATATTGGCCGCACCGTAAGCCAGCTTTAAATCCGTATTGGTATACCCGGTTAGATTGACGATTTTTTTGCCGCGCAAGGCGTTCAGAATCCGATGACATTCTGCAATTTCAGGATCGTCCGAAAGCAGGGAGAAAGGCAGGGGATCATAGGGCAGATGAATATAATTTAAATCATCCAGCGGCTTTTTTTTGGTTTGATTGGCAAGCGCTTCTTTTTCCCAGAATTTGTCATTCGCATGATCTTCCCTTCTTCGGGAGCGGATGAGGGTGAAAGTAAGCCATATGCCAAATAGGATAAAACTTGCAAAGAACGGTAATTTCATATATAATATCCTTTCAGTAGATTGGAGAAAATGCGATGTTTAATATTTACAGTAAAAAATCCAAAAAAACAATATCCGCCGTGATTATTATTCTTTTGATTGTTGCCATGGTAGCAACTACGGTACTGTCGGTGATTTCATAGGTCCGGAACGGATAGTTATATTGTAGTATAGGAATGACTCCGGCGCAAGCAGAGAGTCCTTAAATGTTTGGAAAAGTGGTATGATGAAAAAAAGTATAGTAAGTGTATTGATTTTGGCAGGACTGGCTGTGATGGCGGCGGGCTCTGCGGGATATGCAAAAGAAGCGGAAGCGGCCGGCAGGGTTGTACCTCCGCGGACATATGTCACTGAAGGACAAATCATTTGTAACGGAGTATATGCACAGGATATTGATTTATCCGGAATGACGGCGTTAGAGGCCGAGAACGCCATTCGGGGATATGTGGAATCGTTTGCCGAAAGCGAAATTACACTGCAGGCGGGAGAAGAACATGCAGTTACCGTTACGGCAGCCGATCTGGGTATCACATGGGGAAATCCCGGTATTCTGGATGAAGCGGTCAGCTTTGGAAGAAAAGGAAATATCGTAAAGAGATATAAGGAAATAGCGGATCTGGCACGACAGAATCAGGTTTACGAAATTATCTTTGACTTTGACAGACAGAAGATTGAAGAACTGATTGCAGCAGAAAGTGAAGCGATTAATATACCGGCACAGAATCCAACGATGTCAAGAGAAAACGGAGAGTTTGTCATCTCCCCCGGTATTGAGGGTATGGAGGTGGATCTGCAGGCTTCTGTGGACGCTGTTTATGAATATCTGACTGAGAAATGGAACGGAGAAGCGGACGCCATAGAGCTGGCGGTAGCAGTTACCCAGCCGGCCGGTAGCGAGGAAGAGCTGGCGCAGATTAAGGATGAGCTTGCTACATTTACCACAAGCTTTTCTACTTCGGATTGGGCGAGAAGTGCCAACGTACAGAATGCATGCGATAAGGTAAACGGAACGGTTTTGTTCCCGGGAGAAGAATTTTCTACCTTGACAGCAATTGCGCCTTTTACGGTAGAAAACGGTTATTACCCGGCAGGTTCTTATGCGGCAGGTAAGGTTGTTGAAAGTGTAGGAGGAGGAATCTGTCAGGTTTCTTCTACTTTATATAATGCGGTTTTGCAGGCGGAGCTTGAGGTGACGGACAGATCCAATCACGCTATGGCAGTCAGTTATGTGAAGGTCGGAATGGATGCAACCGTTTCCGAGGATTCCGGCATTGATTTTAAATTCCGCAATAATACGAATTATCCGATTTATATTGAGGGATATACCACGACGGATAAGACGATTACGTTGACGATTTACGGAGTGGAGACAAGGGAGGAAGGTCACAGTGTTACCTACTATAGCGACGTTACTTCTTCCACACCGCCGGGACCGGAAGCAATTTATGCGGACGCTTCCCAACCGGTAGGATTTATTGAGATACAGCCGGCACATACCGGATATGTTGCGGATGTATATAAGATTGTGACGGAAAACGGGGTTGAGGTGAGCCGTGAGCAGATTACTCACAGCGTTTATAAAATGACCAGCCGCTATGCTACGGTCGGCGTTGCCACTTCGGACCCTACGACCTATAGCGTGATACAGGCGGCCATTGCAACGGGAAGCGTTGATTATGTAAAGTCAGTCGTAACCCAGCTTGCAACGGGTACTTATACGGAACCGATTCCGGAGACACAGCCGGAAACGGCTCCGGAAACCGTGCCGGACGCCGTTGTAGATCCGTCGGTTGAGACCGGAGCTTCCGGCATAGAAGCATCGCCGGGAGTGGAGATTCAGCAGCCGGCTGCTGAGGAGGCCGGACCGGGAATGTAGAACGGTCCGGAGCAAAAGCTGTACCGGGCGTTATGGTAAGACTGATGCAGTGGAGTAAGATGCTATGAAAACTGGTAAAGTCACAGAGAGTGTATTGAAGCGCTCTGTTTTAAAGCAGATCAAGTCAAATACGGAGAATGTTAAAAACGGCGCAGGCGTAGGGGAAGACTGCGCCGTTTTTGCGTCCTTCGGAAGCGCTGATCCGGCGCTTCATGTGAATACCGTGACGGGTGATTTTGCCGGAATCGGCACTTATGCCGTTCATGCGGCGGTGAATAATATCGCGGCCAAGGGAGCATTGCCGGTCGCGGTTCTCGTATCGGCGGTATTCCCGGAAAAAACACAGGAGCCGGAGCTGCGGCGCGTCATGGAGCAGATCGCAGCCGCGGCAGGAGAGCTTCAGATAGCGGTGGCCGGAGGGCATACCGAAGTTTCGGCGCGGGTACTGTCTACGGTTCTGTCGGTGACTGCAATCGGAAAATCGGTGACGGAGCCGGAGCAGGAAGGATATTATCGGAAGGGGAAAGCGATGCCCGGACAGGATGTCGTCGTGACCAAGTGGATCGGACTTGCAGGAACGGCACGTCTTGCCTCTGAGAAAAGGGAGAAACTGTTAAGCAGATATCCGGCAGCATTCGTTGATGAAGCGGCAGCGTTTGATAGATATCTGTCCGTAGTACCGGAGGCTGCCACCGCCATTAAGTCCGGCGTTTGCGCAATGCATGATGCGTCCTCGGGAGGCATATTTGCGGCACTGTGGGAACTGGCAGAGGCGGCAGGCGTTGGACTGGAAATTGATTTAAAGAAGCTCCCCGTCAGGCAGGAAACAGTGGAGGTATGCGATTACTTTGATGTGAATCCATATGAGCTGCTTGCAGGGGGCAGTATGATTATGACGGCGGAGAACGGTTATGATTTGGTTCAGGCGCTTGAGAAGGAACATATTCATGCAGCTGTAGTAGGAAGGATTACGGACTCTAATGACAGAGTTGTCATAAATGAGGAGGAACGCCGCTTTCTGGAACCGTTCAGAAGCGACGGAATATGTAAGGTCTTCTGAACATATACAAAAACGGCTGCGGGCAAAAAAAGAAGGAATCAGATTCTGCAGCGGGCACAGGTAATATAAGTCAATAAATATAAGTATAGAAAGGAAACAGATATGAATATCAGAGAACAGATTTTATCAATTGTTGAGAAGAACAGCCGTATTGAGATTAAAGAACTGGCTGTCATTCTCGGTATGGAAGAGATAGACGTGGCGAATGAACTGAAAGCGATGGAGGAGGAAGGCGTAATCTGCGGGTATCATACGCTGATCGACTGGGAGAAAACTTCTATTGAGAAGGTGTCGGCGCTGATTGAGGTGCGCGTGACACCGCAGCGGGGACAGGGGTTTGACAACGTGGCAGAGAGAATCTATAAATATCCGGAGGTCAATTCCGTATATCTGATTTCCGGCGGCTTTGATCTTCTGGTGACATTGGAGGGAAAATCCTTGAAGGAGATTTCTCAGTTTGTATCTCAGAAGCTGTCCACATTGGATGCCGTGCTTAGTACCGCAACCCATTTTATCCTGAAGAAATACAAGGATCATGGGACGATTTTGTCCAAAAAATATGAAGATGAAAGAGAGTTGATTACGCCGTGAGAAATCCGTTAGCAGATGAAGTTGTAAAAATCAAACCGTCAGGGATACGAAAGTTTTTTGATATCGTCAGCGAGATGAAGGATGCAATCTCACTTGGCGTAGGAGAACCTGATTTTGATACGCCGTGGCATATTCGTGATGAGGGTATTTATTCTTTGGAAAAAGGAAAAACCTTTTATACCTCGAATGCCGGCTTAAAAGAATTAAGAGAAGAAGTTAGTAATTATTTGAGACGCAGAGTCCATGTAAGTTATCAGCCCTTAGGTGAAATACTGATTACCGTGGGAGGCTCCGAGGCGATCGATATCGGACTGCGCGCTATGTTAAATCCGGGGGAAGAAGTGCTAATCCCACAGCCGAGCTACGTTTCTTATGAACCGTGTACGATTCTGGCCGGAGGAAAGCCTGTGATCATTGATTTGAAGGCGGAGAACGAATTCCGTCTGACCGCGCAGGAGCTGAAGGATGCAATTACGGATAAAACCAAGGTGCTGATCCTGCCGTTCCCGAATAATCCGACCGGAGCCATTATGGAGAGAAAGGATCTTGAGGAAATTGCCCAAGTCTGCATTGAAAAAGATATTTTTGTGATGTCGGATGAAATCTATTCCGAGCTTACATATAAAGAGGAGCATGTCTCCATTGCAAGCCTTCCCGGGATGAAGGAAAGAACCATATTGATTAACGGCTTTTCCAAGGCTTATGCCATGACGGGATGGAGACTCGGTTATGCCTGCGGCCCCAAAGAAATCATCGGTCAGATGACCAAGATTCATCAGTTTGCAATTATGTGTGCGCCGACTACCAGCCAGTATGCAGCAGTGGAGGCGCTGCGTAACGGGGATGAAGATGTCAAGATGATGAGAGAGGCCTATAATCAGAGACGCCGTTATTTGATGAATGCATTTCAGGAAATGGGACTTGAATGCTTTGAACCCTATGGGGCCTTTTATGTATTCCCCTGCATCAAGGAATTCGGTATGACCAGTGATGAATTTGCAAACCGGTTCCTTCAGGAGGAGAAAGTGGCTGTTGTTCCCGGAACGGCGTTCGGCGACAGCGGAGAAGGCTTTCTGCGTATCTCCTACGCATATTCTCTCGAGCAGTTAAAGGTTGCCATGGAGAAGCTGGAGCGCTTTATTACAAAGCTTCGCAGTGAAAAGAAAAACTCATGAATCGGCAGGCGAGTGGCGGCATGGATTTCCATGCCGCCACTCGCTTACGCTAATTCCCTGAAACGGAGCGCAAGCGCGACTGTGTTGTTTCTACAATTTGTGCAATTAAAGTAACCGGGAAGGAGTTTCACAATTGTCTAAGGAATACTTATCAGAAAAGGAGAACGGAAATGATGAATATTGCACTGCATGAGCCGGAGATCCCGGCCAATACCGGAAATATCGGGAGAACCTGTGTCGCGACAGGAAGCGTCCTTCATTTGATCGAGCCGCTCGGCTTTCGCTTAAATGAAAAAGAAATTAAACGTGCGGGGATGGATTACTGGGATAAGCTTGACGTCAGAAGATACGATGATTACCATGACTTCTGTGAGAAGAACCCCGGAGTAAAAATCTGGTTTGCAACAACAAAGGCAAAACATGTATATACCGAGGTGCAGTTCGGACCGGATGATTATATTATGTTCGGCAAGGAAAGCGCGGGCATTCCGGAAGAAATACTGTTGGATCATGAAGAAAACTGTATCCGGATTCCGATGCTGCCTGATATCAGGTCATTGAATTTATCCAATTCTGTCAGCATTGTTCTTTATGAGGCGCTCAGACAGAACAGGTTTTCCAATATGCAGCTGCAGGGAGAGCTTCACAGGCTGCATTGGAAAGAATGAAGGTTGATCAGTCCTCCCCGGTATCCACACATGGCAGTGTAAAGATAAACTCACTCCCCACGCCCTCTGTGCTGATGACATTGATGTTTTCACCGTGGGCTTTGATGATTTCTTTCGTAATGGAGAGACCAAGGCCGGTGCCCTTTTTGTCCTTGCCGCGGGAAAGATCCGTTTTGTAGAAGCGGTCCCAGATCAGCTTCAGACTGTCTTTGGGAATACCGATCCCATTGTCCTTTACGGACACAAAGACCTTGTTGTGCTTTAAGGTGGTTTCTATTTTGATGATGGAATCATGATGGGAAAATTTAATGGCGTTGTCCAGCAGATTGTAAAGCACCTGTTGAATTTTTACCATATCCGCATGTACGATCATTGCTTCTCCGGTCAGAACCAGTTCAATGGCGATCATTTTTTGTTTACAGGTACCTTCAAAGGTGGCTGTGGTATTCTTGATCACCCTGTTGATGTCGAAATTCGTTTTTTCCAAAACCATGCCCATGGTATTCAGATTGTTTAATGTCAGCAGATTGTTTGTCAGCTTGGTCAGACGGTCAGTTTCATTTAAAACGATATGAAGGTATTTTTCATAAAACTCGGGCAAAATGGTGCCGTCCAGCATGGCCTCAAGATATCCTCGGATGGAGGTTAAAGGGGAGCGGAAATCGTGAGAGATGTTGGCAACCAGTTTTTTCTGGTTGTCCTCGCTCTGGGCAAGCTCCTCTGCCATATAGGAAAGGGAAGCGGCCAGATAACCGATCTCATCTTCACTGTCCACGGACAACTGATACCTGAAATTTCCCATGGCGTACTGCTCCGTTGCACGGGTGATTTTTCGCAGCGGTATGTAAACGATTTCCGTGAAAAAAATCAGAATAATCAAAGAGAGTAAAAACAGGATGATTAACAAAAGATACGAGATATGAAGCATGCTGTTGCTTGAAGCTCTAATGCTGCTCATCGGCATGAGGATAACGACATAACCCTTTACCTTAAAATCGGAGGTAATGGGCGCAAATACGCTGAGCATATCTTCATCAAACATATCAAAAAAAGTGCCTACGGTATAATAACTGTTTCCGGTGACGGTGGGATCAAAATGATCCACAACGATTTGGTTTTCTACATCCAGCGGATGATTGGAGTCAACCAGAACACGTCCGGAAGGGTTCATGATCCAGATAGAAGCGGAGAGATAGGCATCCAGCGCATCCAGTTGTTTTTTGACGGTTTCAAGGGAAGTGTTATTATTGTATAGGTCGGAGGCATAGGAACTGGAAATAATCACAGCTTCCCGGTACAGCGCCTCCGCCTTTTCTTTTCGAAGATGGTCATAGGTCATACCTGATACAAAGTTTGCCACGATGATAAAACCAAAAAAACCAAAGATCAGATAGGCCAGCAGAAATTTCCAATAAAGTGTTCGTCTCATGGATTTATATACCTCAAATCTAAATAGCGGTCAGGATTCTGGCGCGCCTTAAATTGAAATAGCGGTCAGGATTCTAGCGCACCTCAAATTTATATCCGATTCCCCAGATGGTGGAAATGCTCCATTCCGCATGGTCCTTGATTTTTTCCCGAAGACGCTTGATATGCACATCCACGGTCCGGGTATCGCCGATGTATTCATAGCCCCAGATCTGGTCCAAAAGCTGTTCTCTTGTGAAAACATGGTTGGGTGAAGAAGCCAGAAAATATAAAAGCTCCAGCTCCTTTGGAGGCATATCGATGCGCTGACCCATATAGATGACCGAATAATTGGTGCGGTTAATGGACAGATCGGTATATTCCACTTGCTGAACCTCGGACTGTGCCGGAGCGGCAGGGGAAACGTTGTAGCGTCTGAGTACAGCCTTGACTCTGGCGACTAATTCCTTGCTGTCGAAGGGTTTTTCCATATAATCATCCGCGCCGAGCTCAAGGCCCAGAACCTTGTCAAAGATTTCTCCTTTTGCGGAAAGCATGATAATGGGAACCGGGGATTTCGTGCGGATTTCACGGCAGACCTGATAGCCGTCGATGCCGGGAAGCATCAGATCCAGCAGTATCAGGTTCGGTTTGAAGCTTTCGAAGCATTGAAGCGCAGATTCTCCGTCATTTACGATTTTCGGTTCAAAGCATTCCTTAGTCAGATACAGGGAGATCAGCTCTGCAATATTATGATCATCATTTACAATTAATATTTTTTGTTTATTTACCATGGATACCTCCATTTCGATTGGAAAAACACGGGGCGGTCATGCTCCTCATGTTTACAGAAAACTGATGGTACTTATTTAAATGTCGCAATTGTGACACCTGCGTCACCTTCACCGAATTCTCCCAGGCGGTAACTGTCGATGAACTTAAGCCGCTTTAAATGGCTGTGAATTGCGTTTCTAAGTGCGCCGGTGCCTTTTCCGTGTACGATTCGGACACTGGGCAGATGTGCCAGACAGGCATCATCCAGGTATTTATCTAGCTCTGAAATTGCCTCATCCACGGTTTTGCCAAGGAGATTAATCTCGGAGGAGATATTCATGGATTTGGTCATTTTGATCTTGCTGCCAAAGGAGGAATTCCGGGCAGAGGTATACTGGGAAGCGGTGTCCTGATCCTGAACCTTGCACAAATCATTGAGATTCGTTTGTGTACGCATGATGCCGCAGGTAACAAACAGATTTCCTTTATGATCGGGTAAGGTACTGACTGTTCCTTTCAGCCCCATGGAAACGATGCGTACGGTATCGCCGAGCCTGATATCGCCTGGTTTCAGACCGCTGCTCGCAGGGGGCTTGGGGGCGGGGGTAAGCTGCTTGTTTTTCTCGGAAATTTTGGAGTGCAGATTCTGCCGGGATTTCTCCATTTCCTTCATATCCGGGGCGCCGGAGGCTTTACCGATTTTCTGGAAATTGCGGATGGTTTCATCGGCAACATCCTTTGCCTCCTGCAAAATCCGGCGTGCTTCTTCATTAGCGTCGCGGAGAATCTTTTCCTTTGAGGTATCGAGCTTTTCCTGCTTTGTACGGAGCTGATCCTTTAGGGATTGTGTTTCCCGCTTGTATTTTTCGATTTCCTGACGTTCTTTTTCAATTGTGATACGGCTTTTTTCCAAGCCGGCAATGACGTCTTCAAAGCTTTCGGCATCCTCGGTGATATGCGTTTTGGCGGATGCAATGATATCATCCGAAAGTCCCAGCTTTTTGGAAATGGCAAAGGCATTGCTCTTTCCGGGGATACCGATGAGCAGTCTGTAGGTCGGACTTAGCGTCGCTACGTCGAATTCACAGCAGGCATTTTCCACATAGTCCGTGGAAAGCGCAAAGATTTTGAGTTCACTGTAGTGCGTGGTAGCCATGGAACGGATACCGCGGTCATGCAGGTAGGTCAAAATCGCCATAGCGAGAGCGGCGCCCTCCGTCGGATCGGTTCCGGAGCATAACTCATCAAACAGGCACAGGGAATCCGCATCCGCATATTTCAGTATGGTTACGATATTGGTCATATGGGCGGAAAAGGTACTTAAGCTTTGTTCGATACTCTGCTCATCACCGATATCCGCAAAAACATCCTTGAATACGGAAAGTCTGGAACGATCGGCGGCAGGAATATGAAGTCCCGCCTGTCCCATCAGGGTAAAAAGCCCGACTGTTTTTAAAGAAACCGTTTTGCCGCCGGTATTGGGACCGGTCACAACAAGCAAATCAAAATCCTCACCGAGGCGGATATCAATAGGAACTACTTTCTTTTTGTCCAAAAGAGGATGACGCCCCCTGCGGATATCGATGATATGCTCCGTGTTAAATTCGGGCTTGGAGGCATTCTGCTCCAGAGCAAGGGAGGCCTTTGCAAAGATGAAGTCCAGCTTGGTTAACAGCTTTTGATTCTGCTGCAGCTGCCTGGTATAGCCGCGGACCAGCTCTGTCAGGGAAGATAAAATGACTTCAATTTCTTCCTGTTCTTCAAGTTCCAGCTGCTTGATTTTATTATTAAATTCTACGATTGCAGACGGTTCGATAAATAGAGTTGAGCCTGTTGAGGACTGGTCATGGACGATACCGGGGACCTGTCCCTTATACTCCGCCTTGACGGGGATGCAGTAGCGGTTATCCCGCATGGTAATGACCGGATCCTGCAAGTAGGAGCGGTAGGAACCGTTTACGCAGCCTGTCAATTTCTCATGAATTCTGTCTCCGATGGACAGAATATTCCTGCGGATATTTGCAAGAGCCGGTGAAGCGTCGTCTGCAATTTCCTCCGGAGAAAGAATGCATCGCCTGATTTCTTTTTTTACATTTGAAGGCGTTTCAAGCAGCTCAAAATAGGAATTCAGGCAATCCGCCTCTCTTTCTTCATCAAGGTTTCCATAGCTTTTAACACGACCTGCGCATTCTAAGTGATCTGCAATCCGAAGCAGGTCCGCAGCGGATAAAATGCTTCCGATTTCCAGACTTTTACAGAGAGGACGGATATCCGAATTTCCGGCAAAAGAAATACGGTCCCGTCTGAGCAGTCTGGTCAGTCCGGCGGCTGTCTCCTCCTGGGCTTTTGTAATCTCTGTCAGATCTGCGCTTGGATGAAGTGCGCGGCATGCTGCCTTGCCCGGTTCGCTGTCTGCTTTTTGTGTCAGCATGTCAATCAATTTATGAAATTCCAGAATTTTATATACTTTTTCGTTCATGTGCACATCATAGCATACCTTGCGCTTCTTTACAAGAAATGGGCTTTCCGTTATACTTATTTTTAAAGGTTTTCGTGGCTTTGCAAAGCGTGTCATTCATACATGTATAGGAGGAAGAATGTTTCAGGAAAATAGAAAAGAGATCCGGGACCCGGAGGAGAGATCATCGCTGCCTGATAAGCTTAAACGGGCTGACAGGGAGCAGGGAGAGGAATCCTATCAGTTCGTACAGGAAAAAATAAAAGAACGTCCGATTAATAAGAAAAAGCTGCTGCGAAGAACGATCATTACAGCAGTGATGGCGCTTATTTTCGGACTGGTGGCATGTTTTACCTTTTTCTGGATGGAGCCGATTATTTCAAACTGGCTGTATCCCGAGGAAGAACCGGAGATTGTAACCTTTCCGGAGGAAGAAGTCGAAACCATGCCGGAGGATATGATTCAGACTGAGGAGGAAGCGCTTCAGGCGGAACAGGAAGCGCAGCAGGCACAGCAGCAGGAGAATGAGCCCGCGGTTCAAAAACAGACTACCATCTATCAAAAGGTAGGACTAACCGTAGAGGATTATATGGATCTGTATACGGAGCTTTCGGGGATCGCAAAAGAAACCAGCAGATGCATGGTGGAGGTTACCGGAGTTACTTCGGATGTGGACTGGCTGAATGATGTTTATGATAATAAAGATCAATCAGCCGGCGTCATAGTGGCAAATAATGGCGTGGAGCTGCTGATTCTGGCCAAGGATAGCGCGGCAGGCAGCAGCCAGAGCGTCGTTGTTACATTTTATGACGGAAGCGTCAATGAAGCGGTTAAAAAGAGAGTGGACAGCAGTACTGGATTATGTATTTTGGGCGTGGATATGGATCATGTTTCGGAGGAAACCATGTCGGAGATCAGTGTCGCAGCGCTGGGTTCCTCCAGTCTGTCAAACCTGCTTGCCATGCCGGTGATTGCCATTGGTGCGCCAACCGGCGTGAACGGTTCGGTTTCTTACGGAATCATAACCTCAAATTCAGCGCTTGTCCGTAAGCAGGATATCAATTACAGGCTGCTGACTACGGATATTTACGGAAGCAGTGAGGCTACCGGGATTATTATTAATTTGAAAGGTCAGGTACTGGGGATTATTGATAACAGCTATAATGCCCAGGGTATGCAGAATCAGATTTCCGCGATCGGTATCACTGAACTGAAAAGGACGATTGAAGCGCTTTCCAACGATAATCAAAGGGCCTGCCTGGGAATTTATGGAACCGATATTACGGCGGCGTTAAGTGAGTCATTGGAAATGCCGAGGGGCGTATATGTGGAAAGCTTTGAAATGGGGTCGCCTGCCATGATCTGCGGCATCCAGGGAAGTGATATTATTACTGCAATTGATGATATGTCGATCAATTCCATGTCGGATCTGACATCTGCACTGGGAAGGCGAAAGCCGGGGGATGCAGTCACTGTGATACTCCAGCGCAATGTGAAGGAGGAATATCGGGAAATGGCAGTAGAGGTGACATTGGGAGAAATGAAATAGATAAATTTGGACGCTTTGGAATGGAGGACAAAAATGAAATTTTTAGCGGATTATCATGATGGAGACCGGGTATTTGATATTTATCTTTGTAAACACAAATCATCTGCGATGACTAAGACAGGAAAGCCGTATGATACCGTGATTTTACAGGATAAATCGGGAACACTGGAGGGTAAGATCTGGGAACCGAATAATGCGGGAATTGCAGAGTTTGATGATCTCGATTACATAGAAGTGTACGGAGAGGTAACGAGCTTTAATGGTGCGCTTCAAATTAATGTAAAACGGGTACGGCTATGTGGGGAGGGCGAATACAATCCGGCCGATTATCTGCCCGTAAGTAAAAAGAATATTGATGATATGTACCGGCAGCTGATCGGATATATAGACAGTTTGGAAAATCCGTACTGTAAGCAGCTGCTCTATGATTTTTTTGTAAATGATGAGGCATTTGTCAAGAGGTTTAAACAGTCGTCAGCGGCAAAGAGTGTTCATCATGGATTCGTAGGCGGACTTCTTGAGCATACGCTGAGTGTCACAAAGCTTTGCGATTATTATTGTAAGGCATATCCGATTCTGAAAAGGGATCTGCTGCTGACTGCGGCCATGTTCCATGATATCGGAAAAACAAGGGAAATATCATTGTTCCCGGAAAATGATTATACGGATGAAGGACAGCTGCTGGGTCATATTGTTATGGGCGTTGAAATGATCGGGCAGAAAATAGATCAGATTGACGGTTTTCCGGAGGTACTGGCAGGTGAATTAAAGCATTGTATTCTGGCGCATCATGGGGATTTTGAATTCGGTTCCCCGAAAAAACCCGCAATAATTGAAGCGGCAGCGCTGAATTTTGCGGATAATACGGATGCAAAGCTGGAGACTTTTACGGAGCTTTTGGAGGGAACGGACAAAACGGGATGGCTTGGTTTTAACAGGCTGCTGGATTCCAATGTGAGAATGACCAGAATGGAGTAAAGTAAGAGATGGCGTATCAGAAAAATGAATTGTTGGAAGTGGAGATTACCGATATCGGAAACGACGGAGAGGGTATCGGCAAGTGCGGCGGTTATACCCTATTTATTAAGGATGCCGTGATCGGTGATCTGGTACAGGCGCGGATTACAAAGCCCAAAAAAAATTATGCCTATGCAAGACTGGAGAAGGTTCTGTCACCTTCTCCTTTTCGCGTGGAGGCGCCTTGCCCCATACACAGACAGTGTGGGGGATGCCAGATTCAGGCAATGAGCTATGAGAAGCAGCTGGAATTTAAGCAAAATAAAGTCAGGGGCAATCTGATCAGACTGGGAGGCTTTTCGGAAGCTGTTCTGGCTTCCGTTATGGAGCCGATTGTAGGAATGAAGCAGCAGCTGCGCTACCGCAATAAGGCACAGTACCCGATTGGCATGAATAAAGAGGGCAAACCGATTGCCGGATTTTATGCAGGAAGGACGCATCAGATTATTCCGAATACCGATTGTCTGCTAGGGGAAGAAGCAAATCAGAAAATCCTGCAGTCGGTTCTTTCCTATATGCAGGAGAAACGGGTACCTGCCTATGATGAAACCACGGGTCAGGGACTGATCCGCCATGTACTCATCCGAACCGGCAGGACAAGCTGCGAGGTTTTAGTATGTCTGGTTATTAACGGACGTGAGCTTCCTGAAAAAGAGGCACTGCTTCAAAAGCTGACTGCAATTGAAAACATGACAAGCGTGTCATACAGTATCAATATGGAAAACACGAATGTCATTATGGGAAATGAAATCGTAAATGTGTGGGGGAATCCCTATATTACCGATAGCATTCGTATTTACAAACCGGGTTTACGGGAATTCGACGGCAGACAGGTAACCTTCCGGATTTCTCCGTTATCTTTTTACCAGGTTAATCCGGAGCAGACGGAGAAGCTGTACAGCCTGGTGCTCGAATATGCCGGACTGACGGGAACGGAAACCGTATGGGATCTCTACTGCGGCATCGGAACGATTTCTCTTTTTCTGGCAAGAGATGCAAAGAAGGTATACGGCGTGGAAATTGTAGCCCAGGCAATCGAAGATGCAAAGGAAAACGCGGCATTAAATGGAATTGAGAATGCGGAATTCTTTGTCGGGAAAGCGGAGGAGGTATTGCCGGAATTCTATGAAAGAGAAAGCCGGAGCATAAATGAGACAGCTGAAAATACAGGGGATGATAAAAACATGCTGCATCCGGATGTCATCGTTGTGGACCCACCCAGAAAGGGGTGCGATGAGATGTGTCTGAAAACCATGCTGCAGATGGCGCCGAAGCGGATCGTCTACGTGAGCTGTGACAGTGCGACGCTGGCAAGGGATTTGCGGATCTTGTGCGATGGGGGATATGAGCTTAAGAGAGTCAGGGCGGTGGATCAGTTCGGACAGACTGTGCATGTGGAGACGGTCGCTCTGCTGACGAGAAAAGCCCAGTAAATCAAAGGTTTCTGCTGATTTGGAGCAAGAATGGATGTGTGTGTTTGTTTCTGCGGAATGGCAATGCGGAAACTGATTTACCCAGGGGGATAGGATTTGAGTAGAGCGAA
>CAYTIH010000020.1:0-43394 GCA_964437825.1 uncultured Clostridium sp.
AAAAACAAATGCCGCTTCGCGTCGCTTGTTTTTCTTTTGCGCTTATTATATCATACTCGCAAGCCCGCGCCTTTGGTGCTTATCGTCTGCTTCAGCCGACTGCTTCCCTCGCCGTCTTTGCTCTATCCAGATAAAACTTCCGCTTTTCCAAATCTCCCAGTCTCTCGCAAACAGCGGCACAGTTCTCGGACAGAATCGCATAGCTTTGATTCTCACCGAAATGCTCCTTTACCTCCCGGCATGCGTGATCATAATATTCCAATGCGTTTGCATAATCTTCCCGATGAAAGTACAATTCCCCCAGCCCTGCAAGCGCTCCGCTATAGTGCGCATCCGTTTGCTCTCCTGCGGATTCGAATATGGCAACAGCCTCCTTTAAAAGTGCTTCCGCCTGATCATACTGACCAAGCTTAAAATCAATCAGCGCCAGATTGGTCAGAGTCGTGGCCGCTTCCATGTCTGCATCCGGCTGCTTCCGGATAATGGCAAGCGCCTCAGCCGCCATGGCAGCCGCCCTCTCATTCTCTCCCATCGCTTCCAAAAGCATGGACATATTATTATAAAGTCCGGCGAACCGATAATCCTCCGGCATCAGCAGTTCTCCGTAAATTTTTGTCGCACGCATATACTGCTCATAAGCATCCTGATATCTACCGCCTGCGCGAAAAGCCGTTGCAGAATTCAGCAATACCGTCGCAAAATGTTCTGTTCCTTCCATCTGAAGTTCTTCCATAAGCAGGAGCACATCCTCCGATGCCTGGTATGCTTTTTCAAATTGAGACACACTCCTGTAATACCCAATCATCTCATTACAAATCGCAATATAAGCATGATAATCGTTCTCCTCCCTTGCCTGCGCAAGTGATGCCGTTAAAAACGGGTCCACCTGGTCCAGCTCCCGATTCGCAAACAAATCATCCAACGTTTGATAAAAAACATTTACATCCATTTGTATCACGCTCTCCTTCCGTTTTCTATATTGTAACTTTGACACACTTATTTGTAAAATAAATTTCCATATGAAATTCCGGCTTTTCATTTAAAAACGTCTTTCTTACCTAATAAAAAAACAATTGACAAAGTTCTTAATTAGTTATATGGTTAATTACACAAGCAATGAACCAACAAACCCTAATATATAAAAGCATCAAAAATCTTTATACGATTACATATTCAAAAAGAAACGGAGGTAACAGATGAATGAATTTCTGACCCGAGAGAAATCCATCTATATTCAGATCAGCGAAATGATCGAGAATGATATCCTGCGCGATATTCTGCTGGAAGAAGAAAAAGTGCCCAGTACAAACGATCTGGCACGATTGTATTCTATCAATCCGGCAACGGCTGCAAAGGGAATCAACCTGTTAGTGGATTCCGGAATCTTATATAAAAAAAGGGGAATAGGTATGTTTGTAATGTCAGGAGCAAAAGAACTCATCCGTAACCGCCGTAAGGAAGCCTTTTATGAAAATTATTTGAAGGCACTTGTAAATGAAGCGAAAAGTCTGGGAATCACTAAAGATGAACTGATTGCCATGATTATACGTGAAGATGAACAGTAACCCGGAGAGCAAATCCATAGATTTATGAGAAAGGGAAATAACATGAGCAGCGGAAAACTGATTTGTAACGATATTGTAAAAACCTACGGAAAAAAAGAAGTCCTGCATAATATTGATCTTGAAATTGAACCCGGCAAGATCTACGGACTGATCGGAAAAAACGGAGCGGGCAAAACCACACTGTTATCCATCCTGACGGCGCAAAATCCTCCATCCGAAGGAACCGTTACCTACAACGGCATGCCCGTCTGGGAAAACCAGGATGCTTTGGATCATCTCTGCTTTTCCAGAGAGTTAAATCCTCTCATCGGATGGGGAAGCAATAATCTGAAAGTGAATAAATATTTAAAAACTGCCGCGGCCTTTTTTCCCCACTGGGATAAGGCGCTTGCCGAAAGGCTAATCAAAGACTTTGGGTTGGATGTCAAAAAGAGGATCTGTAAACTAAGCAAAGGTATGATGTCCATGGTCACCATTATTGTGGCTATGGCAAGTAAATCCGATATCACCATTTTGGATGAACCTGTGGCCGGACTGGATGTCGTTGCAAGAGAACTCTTTTATAAAGAGCTGCTTGCCGATTACGCCCAAACCGGACGAACCTTTCTTATTTCAACCCATATTATCGAAGAAGCCTCCAGCCTGTTTGAAGAAACCATTATCATGAAGGACGGCTCCGTTCTGCTAAAAGAAAATACACAGGAACTCCTTGACCGCGCCATCCATGTCAGCGGCAAGGCTGAAGATGTTGACAATGCTACTGCCGGACTGAACATCCATCATACGGAAAGCATCGGCAGAAGCAAAGGCGTCACGGTTTTGCTGAAACCGGGGCAGAAAATAAAAGAGGGCTATGACGTAAGCGTCCAGCCTGTCAGTCTGCAAAACCTGTTCGTCGCTCTGTGCGGTAACGAACCCACGTTATAATTGCAAAGCAAGGACGGTATCATGTCTGACAATATGAACCGCCGCTGCGCTTTGCTGCAGCCATAAACCCGGCTTGATTGCAAAGCAATCATACTATTGATGAAAGGAATACATATGAAATCTTTTACAAGAACGCTCAAGTATTTCACAAAGCTTGCCGAAGGATATTTTCTCTGCCTGATCGTAATGTGTCTCTTTCTTACGGCATTCATGTTTCTCAGTGCCGATATGGAACAGGAGCTTACCGATATTTTATATGATGTGCCCGGCTATTTCCTGTCCTACAGCGCACTTTTGATTATTGTCATCAACATTACACTTTCGTATCATGTGATTCCCATGGTGCTTTCCTTTAACTGCACCAGAAAGAATATTTTTATCGGGCTCAACTGGATGTTTCTGTTATTGACCATACAGCTGCTTCTGGTTGCCGCTGTCTATTGTCTGCTGCTACCAAATGAAGTTACCGGTACCGGCGGCATTATGAAATTATTGCCCTTCATCGCAGGCGTTATGCTGTCAAGTATCGGTATTTCAGAGTTCTTTGGCGGCATTTCCCTTCGCTTTGGTAAGCTCGGACTCTGGATCATGATGATCTTCTGCATGCTTATCGGGGCTTGCTGCGGTTTCCTGTATGATACGCCCGGAAAACTATCTGTTGTTGCCATATTTCTAAATTTAAGCAGCGCTGCTTCTTTCCGTCAGCTGATTTATATCGTACTTGCTGCAGGCATTTTCATCTATCTGGCCGGTGCCGCCGGTAATTATCTGTTAATGCGAAAATCAGCAGTGCATGTATAGGAGGGATTCGTATGATTCGTACCATCAAGGGACAGCTCAGTCTGGCGCTGTCACAAATAATCGGAAATTTTATTCTCGTTCTCGGCGGAGGACTCTTCGGAACCATGCTATTTGAAATCATCATGCGCTTGACGGTGGCCTCCGAGGAAAATCCAACCACCTTCGAAATGGCCTTTCTCATGGGTCTGGTCGTATACGTAATCGTCTCCTTCATTTGGGGGATTGCATATACGGAACAATACTTCAATAATATAGTGGGAATGGGTCGCACCAGAAAAAGCTTTTTTATCGGATATACCCTGACAGCTTTACTAACTGCTTTCTCGGGCATAATAGCGCTCTATCTCATTTATATTACAGAGCATTTACGCCTCAGACTCTGGTGGAGTGAATACCCCTGCGAAACCAATTTTGCCGTCTTTTTTACTCCCGCCATCTTCTGCTGGATCGCTGTTATGCTGTGCATCCTTCAGGAGTTCTGGGGATTTCTCATACTCCGTTTCGGGAAAAAAGCCTTTTGGGCTCTCTGGGCAATTTATATGATTCTTTCTCTGGGTATTCCCCGCATCAGGGATGACATAACGGACGGCAGAAACAGTGTGCTCGCCAACTTCGGATATCAGTGCCTGAATTTGTATCAATGTCTTCCGCTCACTGTATGGCTCCTGATTCTTTCAGGGATCGGACTGATACTATTTGCCGTTACTTATTATTTATTTCAACGCCAGAAGGTTACCTTTTAATAAAATCATTAGATAATTGCGAAACTCCTTCCAGGTTACTTTAATTGCACAAATGATAGAAACAACACAGACACGCTTGCGCTCCGTTTCAGGCGTAACGGACACTAGGCTCGACAGAACCTCGCCAAGTGCCGACGCCCTCAAAGGGTCTGCTTATGTTTCTACAATTTGCACAATTAACGCAATGCTTTGGTGAGTTTCGCAAACGCCTAACAAAATCATATCAGAAAGGAGTATATGCCCGGTATGGGCATACAACAAAAACATGAGCTTAGTCGTAACAGATCTTTCCAAAAAGTACGGTGAAAAAACCGTACTGGACCATTTAAGTTTCCGTATGGATAAACCGGGCGTCTATGCCCTGCTCGGTACAAACGGTGCCGGCAAAACGACTGCAATCCGTATGATTCTGGGCATGCTTTCCAGGAATTCCGGCGAGGTACTTTGGAATGATAAGCCCCTGAATACCGCAGCCTGCAATGTCGGATATCTTGCGGAGGAACGCGGGCTTTATCCCAAATATCCGCTGATGGACCAGCTGATCTACTTTGCGGGTCTCAGAGGGGTATCCAAATCCGACGCCAAAAAAAGAATCAAGTATTGGGCGAAGCGCCTTGAGGTTGAAGAATACCTCTATCCGGACGCTGTTCCGGTCACGGAAGCTTCCCCTCAAAACGCCTCCGATCCTGCATCTTTTGATCATGCAGCCGCAAAGAGCCCGCTGCGCTCCTCAAAGGCAAGGGGCAAAAAACAGAAACCCAAACTGGCCGACCAGCTTTCCAAGGGGAATCAGCAAAAGATTCAGCTGATGACGGCACTTATTTCGGATCCTGAGCTGATCATTCTGGATGAACCGCTTTCCGGACTTGACCCTGTCAACACCGATCTCTTCAAAGAAATCATCAGAGAAGAAATCGCAAAGGGCAAATATCTCATCATGTCCAGCCATCAGATGGCCACCGTGGAGGAATTCTGCACCGATATCACCATCCTGAGTCACTCCAAGGTCGTACTTCAGGGACACCTAAATGAGATTAAGAAAAGTTACGGCAGAGTGAACCTTTCCTTAAAGGTAGAGCAGGATATCAGCGAATATATTAAGGCTTGCGGTATCCGGATTGTCACGGAAAAGGAATACGAATACCGGCTTAAGGTAACCGGCGAAGAACAGGCGAATGAGCTGCTTGGATCCTTAATCAGCCATCATATCCCCGTGATTACTTTTGACCTCCGTGAACCGTCTCTGCATGAGATTTTTGTAGAAAAAGTAGGTGGTGACTCACATGAAGCAAACTAAAACTCAATTAACCGGAACCGGTAAAGTCTTTCGCTTTACCTTTCGACAATTTTTCAAAAATAAAGGAAATATGATTTCCATGGTGCTTTTGCTGCTCTTAGTGCTTGCCAGCGTACCCGTCACGACGCTCCTGGGGGGCGGCACTGCCAAAAAGACCGAATATTCGGAAATACAGAACGTCTATCTGATCAATGACACGGAGTTCCCGATTTCCGACGATTTGATCGAGTCGGAAAAGCGCGAGGCCCCGTTCTGGGATCACACCGAATTTTCGGAGGCGGTTTTTTCACTTGATGAACTCCGAAATCAGTTGTCCTCCCAGGCTTCAACATCGGACGCCTCTTTAGAGTCGTCTGCGCCGGCTTATGATGCTCTCCTCGGAGAATGTGACGTTTGTGTCAGTTTTTCCTTTGAACCCTCCCCGGAAGCATCCTCAGGCGCTTATAAAATCGACCTTTATATGCAGCCAGTTACCTCCGTACCGGAATCCGATTTGGACAGCCTCCGGGTATTGCTTACCGATCTTTTCCATACCGCCAGACTGACCAGCCTTAACATTTCCGAAGATCAGCTTGCCATTGTTATGGCCGATTGGAACATCAACACGGAAAAGCTTGCCGACTATTTGAATCCTGAGGATGAAAATAAGTGGTCTACCCAATATAATATTCAGTTTGCGTATGCCATCATCGTAATGTTCGTCAGCATATTCTCCGTATCCTATATCGTTCGCGCAATTGTCGAGGAAAAATCCTCCAAGCTGGTGGAACTGTTAATGGTCAGCGTAAAGCCTCTTGCACTGATTGTCGGAAAAATTCTGGCTGCGCTTGCATATATTGCTTTTATGTTTGCCATGCTGATCGCAGGCTACGGAATTTCCTATTTTGTCAGCGGACTGTTTTTGGATGTCTCTGCCGCAGGAAATATTTTTACGCAAATAGGACTTTCCACCGATCTGTTAAAAACCGGTCCTGCGCTGATACTGATTGTTATATTCTCTTTGTTACTGAGCGTTTTAACCTTTGCCATTATTGCAGGCTTGTCCGCAACGGGATGCTCCACAACGGAAGATATGCAGAGCGCAACTGCCGCTGCTTCCTTCCTTATTATATTTGGTTACATCATATCCATGTTTGCAGGTTCGGCTGATATTTCTGTATTAAACTATATCGCAAGCCTGTTTCCCATCATATCGGTATATAGTGCGCCGGTCAATTATGTCATGGGAAATATCGGTCTTGGAATTCTGCTGCTGTCATGGCTGATTCAAATTGCAGTCATCGTGCTGCTTTCCCTGTTCTGCTCCCGCATCTATGCCAATCTGCTGATGTATAGAGGCTCCCGGGTAAAGCTTTCCCAGATGATCTCCATGGCCAGGGCGCCCCGCGCAGGAAAGGAGGAACACTGATTTATGAAACAGAATTTAAAAGGGCTCGGAAATGTATTTTCCTTCACTTTAAAACAACAGCTCCGTTCAAAAGGATATAAAGCCGTTACCATCGTGTTTGCGTTGATTTGCTTTCTTCTCCCCGCCATCATCATGCCGGCTATGGAAGCCTTCGGCGGAAAAGATGACAGCGCTGTCACTTCTACGGAAATAACCACTGTATATACCGTGGACCTTACGGCGCAGCCTCTTTCGGATCTGAGTTATTTAAATCAAATCGGAAATCAGGTATTTTGCAATATTACCTATATTTCCTGTGACACTGACTTAGATCTTGCAGCGGAGCTTTCTTCGGCGGATGCTCATAGTCTGCTGCTGGTTCTGGAACAGGAAGAAGACTTTTATGACGTCCATATCCTTCGTCCCGAGAACACAGAGCTTACAAAGGATGACGCAGAAGCATATGAATCCTTTATCAATGATAGCTTCCGCCTGATTCTGATTGCCAAATCAGGGCTTGATCAGTCCCAGTTAACCGCAATCTATACTCCTGCCTATACCGAGATCGTTGACATGAGCAATCCGAGCGGAGATACGCAGGAAGATCCTTTTGCAGTGATACGTCAGGTACTTTCCTACCTGCTGCCGTATTTGAATATCATGATTCTGTATTTCCTGGTATTATTCTACGGACAGAATGTTGCCAATAACGTTATTATGGAAAAAACCTCCAAACTCATGGATACCTTTCTCGTTTCGATTAAGCCGGGAGCCATGATTCTGGGTAAGGTATTCGCCATCGTATTATCCAGCATTTTGCAGTTTGCGATCTGGGTTGTAGTCCTGATCCTTGGTTTTGCCGCAGGAACGGCCTTTGTCCGCATGATCAATCCCGATACCGGTATGCTTCTCATCCGCTTTTTTGAATCCATCGGCGATTTTTCCGGAGTATTCTCCATCCCCGGCATTGTGATTGCGCTCCTGATGATTTTCGGCGGCTTCCTTCTTTACTGCTCCATCGCCTCCATCGGCGGTTCTGCAGCAAGTAAACCCGAAGACCTTTCCTCCACTAACGTACTGTTTACCTTAATCCTGATTGTCAGCTTTTTCTGCACGCTGTCCTCAGGCGCAATGACAGGCGAGATGTCGGAAGGCTTATCCGTAATCGATCTGATTCCTTTTACCTCCATCCTGGTAACGCCCAGCCGGATTCTGCTGGGAACGGTAACCATTGTGCAAGGACTCCTCTCTCTCGCAGTCGTACTCCTTGTAACACTTGTATTGATCTGGCTGGCTGGCAAGGTTTATAAGATGATGTCCCTTTACAAGGGCAATCCGCCGAAACCGAACGAAATGATACAGATGCTGAAACACAGCTTAAAAGACCAAAAGACGGAAGCCTGACGTGGCCCGGCTTCAGAGACAGGAGCAGCAAGCATATGAAACATTATACAACAGTGATTTTTGATCTGGACGGAACATTACTTGATACTTTGCAAGACCTGTCAAACAGTGTCAATTATGCGTTATCACAAAAAGGCTGTCCCCTCCATACTCCGGAGGAGATACGCCTGATGGTCGGAAACGGGATTCGGAAATTGATGGAACGCGCCGTTCCAAAGGGACTTCCTCCGGCAGAATTTGAAGAAGTCTTTGCCCTGTTCAAGGCGCATTATGCCATCCACTGTAACGACAACACCTGCCCTTATCCCGGCATTTTAGCCCTGCTCTCCACTTTACGGGAGCAGGGCTATGGTCTTGCCATTGTTTCCAATAAAGTTGACAGTGCTGTCAAAACGCTCCGGGACCTTTACTTTAAAGATACCGTCCGGGTTGCAATCGGAGAAAAAGAAGGGATCCGCAGAAAGCCGGCGCCTGACACTGCCCTCGCCGCTTTAAAGGAGCTCGGCGCCGCTGCCGCACAGGCGGTTTACGTCGGCGATTCCGACGTGGATATTCAGACTGCCGCAAATGCGGGTATGGACTGCATCAGCGTCAGCTGGGGCTTTCGGGATACACAGTTTCTAAATGCGCATGGCGCCGCCAAAATCATTGACAGTCCCCAGGAGCTGCTCCGGATGATATCCCCTTCTCCGGATTCGGAAACCGGATCGTAATCTCGGTTCCCTTTCCGATCTCACTGACCAGCGTCAGCTCCGCCTTGTGCTGCGCTACAATATGCTTTACGATGGCAAGGCCGAGTCCCGTACCGCCGGTGGATTTGGAACGACTCTTATCCACCCGGTAAAAGCGCTCAAAAATACGATCCTGATGCTCCTTCGGGATACCGATTCCCGTATCCTTGACAACCAACGTCGGTCTGTCCTGCTCCATATGTACTCTGACCCAGACGGATCCGTCCGCATTATTATAACGTATCGCATTATCACACAAATTATAAAGCACTTCCTCTATCATCTGCCTGTCGGCAAACACCATACATGGCTCTGTCCCGGAAAAAAATAACGAAACCTTATGCTTTCCCGCATTCATATGAAGCATATCCACCGTACTTTTCGCAATGGTATATAAATCCACCTGTTCAAAAGTGTCCTCACATTCTGCCGCATCCAGCTCAGACAATCGAATCGTGTCATTGATCAGCGTCAAAAGCCTTGTTGCATTATGATGAATTTCATGCGCAAACCGGGTGATATGCTCCTCCTCCACCATACCGTTTTCAATCAGCTCGGAATATCCGGATATGGCGGTCAGCGGCGTTTTCAGCTCATGGGACACATTTGCGGTAAATTCCTGCCGCATCTTTGCATTTTTTATGATATCCTCATGCTGCTTTTTGATCGTATCAATAAAAGGAACCAGCTCACTGTAGGTTTTGATCTCTCCCGGCTGATCCAGATTATTCGCCATCTGTTCAATCGGCATAACCAGACTCTTGGTCAGAAAATGCGCCACTACACTGCTAGCAATAATCAGAACGGCGGTGATGCACACGATAATCGGCAGTGCCGTTCCGAAAATACTCAAAAAGCTGCTGGCCTCCCTGGATACCCTCAGAACATTTCCGTTTTCCAGCAGAACCGCATAATAAAATGTATCTTTGGATAAAGTTTCCGATTCCCGGATATCCATTCCCTCACCGTGTTCAAGCGCCTCTGAAACCTCCGGTCTGCTTTGGTGATTATTCATATGATCCGTACTGGCCTCGGTATCGGACAGAACGCTTCCGTCCGCGCCGATGACCGTTATTCTAAGATTGTCAAGCGACGCATCATAAACCTTTACAGCATCCTCGCCATCCTTTTCTATGGCAGCCTCAGAGCCTTTCAGAATATGGGAATAGGTTTTCAGGTCTTCCATGATCTGCTTTTGAAACAAATCATAAAATACCGCTGCCGCCAGAAATAAGGTTAAAAAAATGGAAATAGCCGCAATTCCGATCAGCTGGATATTAATTTTCTTCTTCATTGCTGTTTTGACCTCTTATTTTTCCGCTATTATATTTCTTTACTTAATATATAGCCAACATTTCTAACGGTCTTGATTAAAGTTCCCCCGGTTTTCAATTTCTGGCGCAGTGTTTTTACATGCATATCCAAGGTTCTGGATTCCCCCTCATAATCGGTTCCCCAGATACGCTCCAGAATCTTATCCCTTGTGGTAACAATTCCTGCATTCGCAAGCAAGAGCTTAAGCAGCTCATACTCTTTATAAGTCAGCTCCACATATTCGTCCTTTACAAAAACCATATGCTTCTCATCATCCATACGGATGATATCAAATGTGTAGATCATGTTCTCGGAGATGCCCAGACTGCTTCTGCGAAGCAGCGCCTTCACCCTGGAAATCAGTTCCATTACGCCAAAGGGCTTGGTCATATAATCATCGGCGCCGATATCCAGACCCTTGACCTTATCCAATTCCGAGGTCTTGGCTGTTACCAGAATAATCGGAATCATCAGTGTTTCCTTCTGCTGCCGGAGCTTCCTGACAATGGACAGACCATCCTCATCGGGAAGCATGACATCCAACAGAATCAAATCGGGCTTTTTCTGCGCAATTTTCTTAAAAAAATCCGCCGCACAGCAAAAGCCTTCCACCGTATAACCCGCATTCTTTAGCGCAAATTCTTCAATTTCCAGAATATTTTCGTCATCCTCCACAAGATAGATCAGTGCCATACTAATCCTCCATTCCGGAGCGTTAGCGACGGGATGCCATCAGAGCTATTTGTGACGCTCCGGCACAAATAGCCAACGCGAATAAATTCGTTTTCCCTCTTTTTATGATCCGCAGCGCTTTCGGTATCCTTTATTCCGGAAGCACATAATTCTCCTTCATTCTCTTCACCGTACGGTCAAATTCCTCACCATGGTTCTGTTTTAGCGTCATAACGTATTCATGCGTATCAAAGATATCCTCTTCAATCTGCATAATCGCCAATGCAATATTGGAACAATGATCGGAAATCCGTTCAAAGCCAGTCGTTATATCGGACAAAACAAATCCCATTTCTATCGTGCATTTTCCTTTTCTCAGCCGCTTAATATGCCGCTTTTTGATTTCCTCATTTAAAAAATCAATGACCTCCTCCAGCGGCTCCACACTCTGCGCAAGACCCCGGTCTTCTTCTGCAAATACCCGGAATGCCGTATCCACTACATCCCGGACTGCATCGGAAAATATCTTCAGCTCTTCGCTTGCTTTTTTGGAAAAAGACAGCTCCTTACGATGCATTTCCCCGGCGGCATCCGCTATATTCACCGCATGATCGGAAATTCGTTCAAAATCACCGATACAACGAAGAATTTCGGAAAGGGTGTGGCTATCCTTTCCGGATAAATCCCTGCTGCTGAGCTTCACAAGATAGGTTCCCAGCTCGTCCTCATACCGATCAACCTGATCCTCAAGCAGCCCGACCTGTTTCGCCGTCTCCTTGTCATAGTTCCAAATCAGGGACATTGCTTTTAACAGCGCATCCTTCGTCAATTCGGACATCTGAATAGAAGCGTGCTTACATTGTTCAACCGCAAGAGACGGTGTATCAAGAAAACGGGGATCCAGAATCTGTACGTGCTGCGGCAGCTCCTTTTCATCTTCACTTTTCTTTACGGTCATATAGGCAAGCCTGCCAAGCTGCTTTGAAAAGGGCAGCAGAACAAAGGTTGCCGCAATATTAAATGCCGTGTGTACGACAGCAATTCCCGCAGGACCTGCTGCATCCGCCATAAATGCAAAGTGAACAACGGCATTGACCACATAAAAAATAATCAGAAACGCAAGTGATCCGATGATATTAAAATACAGATGCACAAGCGCAGCACGCTTTGCGTTTTTGGCGGCGCCAACCGAAGAAAGCATGGCCGTAACGCAGGTTCCGATATTCTGTCCCAAAATGATGGGAATTGCCGTTGCATAACTGACAGAACCCGTTAAGCACAGGGCCTGCAGGATACCTACAGAGGCCGAGGAGCTCTGGATAATCGCCGTTAGAATCGCGCCTGCCAGAATCCCCAGAACCGGATTTGAGAACATTGTCAGTATATTCGTAAATTCCGGTACGTTTGCCAGCGGCTTTACTGCTCCGGACATATTATCCATACCGGTCATCAGAATGGCAAAGCCGACCAGAATCATACCGACGTCTTTCTTTTTATCCTTCACCGCAAACAGGATCAGCGCCGCTCCGACCATGGCCAGAACCGGAGCAAAGGACGAAGGCTTTAGCAGTTGTATAAAAAAGGAGTCGCTTTCGATCCCGCTTAAGCTGAGCAGCCAGGAGGTAATCGTGGTTCCAATGTTCGCGCCCATGATAACGCCGATTGCCTGGGACAACTTCATAATTCCGGAATTCACAAATCCGACCACCATAACGGTCGTCGCCGAGGAGGATTGAATCACTGCGGTAACCGCAGCGCCAAGTGCAACTCCTTTAAACGGATTATCCGTCAGCTTCTCCAGAATTTTCTCCATACGCCCGCCGGACACCTTGGACAGTCCCTCCCCCATGACATGCATTCCGTAAAGAAACAGTGCGAGACCGCCAATCATGTTAAGTACATCAAAAAAATCCATAGATATCTCCATTTCTCACCAAAGTGATCCATCCTCCGTCTAAGATCATTCTTTCTTACGATCCTTCGAAAGACCGTGATTGCTCAAACCCTTGCGGATGGTGATTTTATATAGCTATTTTATTATCATTATGTAAAATCCAAACGGTATCTATGTAAAATTTAGGTAAAGTTTTGATATATCATATCATTTTATCCTTATTTGCGATATATCATACTTTCTTTTTTTCTGCCGGGATACTGTCGTTCGGACAAAATTTTTTCTTCCCTCAGGGACAGTAACAGCGTAACATGGATCTATTTCTACTAAAATCATATGTCCGTAAAAGTAATGTAAAATCAACGTAAAAAAGGGCTGCCGAGGCAGCCCTGCAAACGCTTTGTTCTATTTTTTATAATAATGGAGAAAAAATCCGCAGCACCGCCTGAACAAACCGCTGACGCAGCGGCCTGCCCAGCCAATCCGCATACTGAATCTCCTCGCACTGATCCAGTGTGTTTATAAAATCCTGCTTTATGTCCATAACCGCATCTGTCCGGCTCATCAATACGCCGCATTCATAGTGGAGATAAAAACTGCGATAATCCATATTGATCGTTCCGCAAAGGGCAATCTCATCATCCGCCACTACATTCTTGGCATGAATAAAACCCGGCTGGTACTCATAAATATGAACACCCTTTTTAATCAGGTCTCCATAATTGGATACGGTAACCATATATACATACCATTTATCATAAATATGAGGCGTAATGATCCTGACATCCACGCCGCTTTCCGCTGCCCTGCAAAGATCATTTACCATCTTTTGATCCAGCACCAGATAAGGCGTGGTGATATAAATATAATCCCTTGCCTTATTGATCATATGCGTATAGGCTCCCTCCGCCGTATTCTTGGGGTTATTCGCCGGACCGTCGGCAAAGGGCTGTACCATGCTTTCCGATGTAATATGAATTGCAGGCTTATACAGAGAATAATCCAATGCCTCGGTGCCCTCGGCGATCTGCCACATCTCCAGGAAAAAGCAGGTCAACGAGAAAACGCCATCCCCTTCCAAACGCACTGCACTGTCTTTCCAGTGTCCGAAGCGCACAATTTCATTCACATATTCATCCGCAATATTGATCCCGCCGGTATATCCGATGTTTCCGTCAATCACGGCAATCTTCTGGTGATTTCTATAATTAAAGGAAATCCGTTCGATATCCTTATGAATCGGTGCAAACTCGGAAAATGTGATACCGTTTTTCCTCAGGTCCTCACGAAATTCCTTGGTATTGATAATAATACAGCCGAAGTCATCCATTAAAAGCCGGACTTCAACGCCTTCCTTCACCTTTTGCTTTAAAAGCTCATATAACTCTCCCCAGAAAACGCCGTCGGATATGATAAAGTATTCCAGAAAAATGTAGGACTTTGCATTCCGGATGTCCTCAAACAAGGCATCCCGCATTTTTTCACCGATCTCATAATATGTCACATTGGTATTTTCATATAAAGGGAATCCCTCCCTGGTCAGATATCGGCTGATCTGCACCTTATTGGGATGAATATTGTGGAATTTATCCAGAATCTGCTGATCCGACTGTAAGCTGTCCAGCATTCTGTTATCAACTTCCCGGAAATGCCTGTTCGCCTTACTGTTCGTCCGCTTTCTTCCCCACATAAAATATAGAATAAATCCAACCACCGGCAATGCCAGAACAATGATAATCCAGAAATGCTTGTAGGATTCCCCGTCATTCACCAATAGAAACACCAGAATAATTCCCAGTATTTCAATGGTTAAATAAAGCCACGATGCATAAAACTGCATATAATAAACCATCACTACCATCATCACCAGCTGCAGGATAACCGCAATTCCTACCGTGATACCCCTGATAATTCCCGATATTGATTTTTTAATTCTATGCTTCTTTATTTTCGTCTCCATCCCATCACCACACTTAATCATATCCTTATTCAACAACCGGCAGTCTTTCGTTGACCACTCTGATTTCCGTATAAATTTCCGCCAGCTTCTCATCCGTATAATACGAATCCACCCAAATATCCAGCGTACATAACGGCGGAATCCCCATTCTCCTCTCCATCTGCCTTAACGATACCTTCACGGAAAACAGACAATCCAGCAGTAAAAAAACGGCCAGCCCAATGCCAAAGAGCTTTCCAAACCTCGGTTTCATGTTTTCAATCGTTCTGGAAAACAAAGGATACAAGACTTTTATAAATAATAACCCCAGAAATCCCCACATAATACTGAATTTTAAACAGATACGCCCGTTCAGATTGTACGCCTGTTTACTGTAATTCCATGCTCTGGTTACCAATATTTTCTCCATCGCATAGGAACATATGTATTCAAAACTGCTTAATACGATCAGACTGACAAGCCAGATCTGTTTCCAATCCTTGTGCCTCCATTTATAAAGCAGTATCGTCAATAATACAAACCCTATCCCATATATCGGTGAAAAAGGCCCCAGCAAAACGCCCTGTCTGTTAATCAAATGCCCTCTGAGATAATAATACCAAACGGTTTCTGCGGCATATCCCGCCAGAGATCCCAGTACAAACAGCCAGCACAGTTTATACATACCCGCCCCGTAAGCGTATGATTCCGGATTATCCTTATATATTTCAAATTTTTTATCTTGATTCCAATTATTGTTCATGTACTTTCCCCGTCTTAATCTCCATTCCGGAGCGTCAGCAACGGGGCGGCGGTAAATCCGCGAAAGCGGTTTCCCGTCTGCCATCAGGGCTATTTGTGACGCTCCTGCACAAATAGCTGTGTGAAAAATCAGCATATCAATGTGATTTTTCACACTATCCTCAATAAGAACTTCCGTGATATTTTATATTATCACGAAAATTCCCTGTAAACAACGAAACAGTGAAAAAACAAATATTAAAGTTATGTAAAAATATGGAATGGAATACCGTCTCCGGATCCATTTTCATGAAGCTTATTCATGAAATAAGTTCATGAAATAAGTTTCATGATTTCGTTGACAATCTTTCTTTTTTAGTGTATCATCTTATAGTCTGAACAGGACAGGGACAGATCCTATCGATCCTGTTCATCAGATTCATATCATTGCGATGCGTGGCTCAGCTTGGTAGAGCGCTACGTTCGGGACGTAGAGGTCGCAGGTTCGAATCCTGTCGCATCGATGAGTAACCCGGAAACATTTTGTTTCCGGGTTTTTTTGATGTCAACGTCTCAACTCATCCCAAAATACTCTCTCATCTTTACAAATAAAGGTTGACATATGTCTACCAAACGTATACACTATAGGTAGACAAAAGACTACCTTTTGATATAAAAGGGTTTGATTCCTTATTTGTCGCTCATCAATCTCAGCGCAGACACTATAGAACGGAGGAAACTATGAATATTCAGCTTTCTGCAAACGAATGGAAACTTATGGATCTGTTATGGAACGAGGAACCGCAGACCATTACACAGCTTACCGCACATATGCAGCCCGACCCCGGCTGGAGCAAGCACACCGTTATTACCATGCTAAACCGTCTGGAAGCAAAGGGCGCAGTATGCTATGAAGAAGGAGAACGCGCCCGCCTGTACCGCTCCTGCCTTCCCCGCACGCAGGCAGCAATGCAGGAAACCGAGACCCTGCTTGAACGTGTCTATGGCGGAAGCCTGGGACTTCTGGTAAATGCTTTTGTAGAACAGAAGGGCATCAGTGAAACCGAGCGTGAACAGCTTTTATCTATTTTGCAAAATGCCGAGCAGAAATAACACATATTTTCTGAGCCAAGCGAAAGGAAGGGATTTTACATGAAAGAATTACTCATAAGCTCCAGTATACTTATTATAGTAATTTTTCTTTTACGAACCATATTGGGAAAATACATTGGCCACAGAGCACAATATGCCTTATGGCTGCTGGTCCTGATCCGCTTACTGCTTCCCATCAGCCTGCCGGAAAGTTCTGCCAGCGTAATGAATTACTTCCCTGACGCTCGGCCGGCGAATCCTAAACAAGATCAAGCCCTCATACAGGCTGCCGATTTCAGTCTTCCTCCGTTCGAAAAAGAGGAAGGGCAGACACCGATTCCAGCTGCAGCGGATACTGCACCGAAATCCTCCTTCAGACCTTCCGCGACTGTTCTTTTACGGATCGCATGGGCAGCAGGCGCTTTCTGTATGGGAATCTGGATCATAGTCACAAATCTGCTTTTTTATCAGAAATTGCGGCTGCACAGACGAAAATTGGAATATCCGGACTGCACCCTTCCGGTCTACCAATATGACGATCTGCCATCCCCCTGTCTGTTCGGCCTGTTCAGACCCGCAATTTATTTGAACCGGAACGCTGCCAAGGATCCGACAGCTCTTTCCTACGCAATCAGGCACGAAATGCAGCATTATAAACACCTGGATCATATATGGGGCCTGTTTCGCTGCCTCTGCCTTACGGTATATTGGTTTGATCCTTTTATCTATCCGGCGGCAATTTTCTCCCGAAGGGACTGCGAGCTTGCCTGTGACGAAGGAGTGATCAGAGAACTAAACCCACAGCAAAGGCTGGAATACGGCCGCTGCCTGCTTGCTATGACACCCACGCGCGCAGCGGGTCTTAAGCCGATTGCCGCCACTACCATGAGCAGCGGCGCCAGACAGATGAAAAAGCGCTTGGCCGCCATCGTAAAAAAACCCAAAACGGCTCTGTGGGCAATCGCCCTGACACTGATCCTCGCCTTTGTCATTACGGGCTGTACCTTTACAGGAGCAAAACAAGCAGACGAAGACACTTCTCCTATACAAGAGGCGGATGACAGCCGGGACATCTCTCCCTCGCAGGCGCCGGATCACACAGAGATTTCTGAAAAGGACACGCTTTCCGATATTCTGGATGCTTTTCAAAAAAGCATCCGCGTCACAAACGGCAATCTGGTCTTTACCATTCCGCAAAGCAGGCTTTCCGGCTCCGCATGGAATATCTTTATTAGCGGAAGATCTCCGATGGGCGACGACTGGATGAGCGTTCATTATCTGGAGGAGGAACAATATGATCAGAAGTGGGCGGCAGGTACGGAATATATCATTGCACCTGCAGATCAGGCCGCTGCATGCACAGAACTTTTTATGGACGTCTCCCTTACAGACGGAGACGATTCCCTGTCCGTTGAGGTGGATCTGCTTGCCGTCCCCGGACTTTCCGAAAACACCGGACATTTGAATGCTTCTTTTTTACCGGAGGAGGAAACCCTGTTTGTGCATTATTCGCTTACGGATGATTACACCATTGCCTATGGTAACATCAATCCCCAGCCTCCTGCCGAAAATGAAACATGGCTTAAGGGACACATTTATCTGCTGCATAAAGATGAAGTTACTGTTTTAAACCAAAATGATGAATCCGCCGAATTTTTCCCCATCATGCCTATCAGGATCGGAGAACGTGTTCTCTTTGGCTGGGAAACGCTTTGGGGAAGCACCACCACCACAACCCTTTATACGCTGGAGGATGACCGGCTCATTCAAATCCCCAATACCGGGGAAGCCCTGGAATATCTGGAGGACGGACAATTTACCACCTCCTGCTCGGCATATGACAGCAGTAAATACAACAGTGATGATTTCATGACCGGTCACACATGGAAGCGATACTGGCTTTACTGGGATGAAGACTCTCTCTCCCTGCGTGAATACGGCGGCATCGAAATTACCTCCGAAGAACTGCTGCAAATACCGGCATCCAACAGGGAGCTGGTGCAGGACACACTTACCGCAATTACGGATGGCGGCTATTACCTTGATACCATCTATCTTCGCGGCAACGGTATTATTAACATCAATTATCACAGCGCTGCGGAATATGACAATGACCTCAGTTACGAATACCATAATGCCTCACTGCAGCTTTCAGACGGAACATTTACCATGATTTGCTTTCAGCCGAATGAAGAAGATTTATTGTCCGTTATGGATCAGGGCGGAATTTACGGTTCCGCCGCATTCCCGGATTTTGCGGATTTTCCTGAATTGTCCGATTTTCTGAACTGACATAACTAATCCGGCTTAATCCATGTAATCCTCGCTGCTTTGGCGTTTCGATAAAGCTCTGAATTCATCGACTCATAAAAATGCCCGGTGTGAAATCATTCCTTTTGCTCGTTTTGATCCGATCAAAAGACATTTCAACTCACCGGGCGCGGTATCCCGCTTATTCCAAATTCACATGTTTCCTTACAATTATGAAATTAATCAGGTACTCAATCAGTGCAAATATTGCATATTCACCAAGGAATATCCACACCATGTTTGCCGGAGCCCGGTCAGAAGTATAGGTAAACCATTCCGCCGACGATGTATCGTAAGCGGTCACTACAAAACGGTTCACCATATTTACTGCCAGAATGGATGAAACAATCTGCTGTATAAAATAAATACCGATTCCGAACCCGATTGCAGCTCCGATCTTCTTCTGGTTAAATAACTGTCCCAAGGACAGGGCCGCAAAAATAGCCAACAACACATTCAGGCAGAAAATCAAGATGGCCAAAAACAAAATTCCCAGCGTTGCCGCTCCCGAATAGCCCCATATATGGATACATTGCTCGCTAAACCGGCTCCAGCTGAAGCCCCGGAAAGCAAAAAGGATATCGCCTTCTATACTGGCACACAGCGAGAAGACACTGAGCAATAACAGAATACCGGATAAAAATAACCATACCAGAGAGGTAATCAGTTTTACATTAAAACTTGACATCGGCTTTACCGGCAGTGTATGGGTCAAATATCCCTGGTCGGAGTACATTGTCATAAAGAAATGACGGCACATATACAGGAACGTTACCACACACAATGCAAAAATGGACAGGATAAACGTAATGGTAGCCGTTGACATCAGCACTTCCCTTACCTTCCCGGTGAGATTGGGCTCAACCCCCATAACCACACATCCGAAAATGGTTACCGCCACTACAACCGCATAGATAGTTACCATAACTTTCCAAGTATTTTTAAATTCATTCCGAAATAATTTTCCTAACATCTGAACACCTCCCTAAACAGTGCATCCACGGATTTATTTTTTTCCTGACGGATTTCTTCCACGGATGAGGTCAGTCTGATCTGACCGTTTTGAATGAAAATCACTTCATCCAGAATATTCTCGATATCCGCAATCAAATGCGTCGAAATAATAATGGATGCGTTCTGATCATAATTGGTCAAAATCACATTTAAAATATAATCCCTCGCAGCCGGATCCACGCCTGCAATCGGCTCATCCAGCACATACAAATCGGCTCTCCGGCTCATAACCAAAATCAGCTGCACCTTCTCCTTGGTTCCCTTGGACATGGATTTTAACCTGTCGCTTGGATTAATCTGAAGCTTTGCCAGCATGTCATATGCCCTGCGTTCGTCAAAATCCTGATAAAAGGTTTTGAAAAAATCAATGACATCCCGCACTCTCTGATTCATATTCAGATATGTGTGATCCGGCAGATAGGAGATTACCTTTTTGCTTTCCACTCCGATCGGTGCTCCCTTTACGGTAATTACTCCTTCTGTTGGCGTCAGCAGACCGTTCAGAATCTTGATAAAGGTTGTTTTTCCGCTTCCGTTTGGACCGAGAAGTCCGATAATATGGCCGCTTTCGATCTGCAAATTCACATGATCAAGCGCAGTTACTTTGCCATAACGCTTTGATAAATCCTTACATTCCAATAAGGTACTCATTTCGTCTCCCCCTTTATAGTTTCCTTCATAATTGATAAGGTTTCTTCTTTACTAAATCCAATACTCTGCATATTTTCCAGAAACTTTTCTATCGTTTCCTTCGCACGATCCTTTTTTAACTGCTTAATCATATTCTGATCCTCCGTAATAAAGCGTCCGCTGGTTCTCTGCGTATACACCAGCCCCGATCGCTCCAGCTCTGAAAGCGCTTTCTGCATCGTGTTGGGATTAACCGCTGCTTCCATCGCCAGCTCTCTGACTGAGGGAAGCCTATCCCCCGGTCCATACTTTCCTGACAAAATTTCCATTTGGATTCGATCTACGATCTGAATGAAGATCGGTCTGTCTGAATCAAGATTCCATGGCATGTAATCACCTCTCTTATTACTTATGTTATAGGCGTTTGCGAAACTCACTGGATTTTGCCCCAATTGCACAAATGATAGAAACAACACAGACACGCTTGCGCTCCGTTTCAGGCGTAACGGACACTAGGCTCGACAGAACCTCGCCAAGTGCCGACGCCTTCAAAGGGTCTGCTTATGTTTCTACAATTTGCACAATTAACGCAATGCTTTGATGAGTTTCGCAATTGCCTATACTTATGTTAGATAAGCTTTTGTATTATTGTACTGTTGTACTAACTATATAATACAGCAATACAATACATATGTCAACAATTTTTTTAAATTTTATAAAGAAATATTTTATAAAGGAAATCGTCTTATAACTTCTTGCAAGTATTTATCGCAGCAAGGGTTATGATAAAAGATTTTTAGAATGAGAAAAGCACCAAATGACAATGCACAATCATTTGGTGCTTATCTTATAGATTTCGGTTTTACTCCCCATTCGTCCATGTCAGATAGAAGGAGCATACCTTCCTGCCTTCTGCAGGAATTGTATATTGAGGATGCACTTTTGCACCCCAGCTGTCGTCACCGCCCACGCCCATCTGGCGGCTGCTGATTCTGACCACCGTTTCATAGGCCCCCGGCAGCTCAAAGTGATGTCTTGCCTGCTCCAGTTCCTGCGGCATATAGGGAAGCGCGCTGACATTCAAAGGCTCCTCCCCCGACAAAATATGAAGTCCGAATCCGTTTTGGTCCGTAATCTCCGCCATCCTCACATCCGCATGATTTCCCGTTTCCTGCGGCAGAATATAGGGCGCCGCATTATCCTTTACCAGATTCCTGTAACAGCCGATACGACTTCCGGTCTTTCGATCCCAATAGCTTTCTTCGGGACCGCGCCCATACCAGTAAAGCTGATCATACTGAACCGGAAGGGCACACAGCATACCGAATTCCGGCAGCTCAGGAAGGCCCTGATATCCCTCCGTTTCCATAATCACCTTAATCAGTCCTGCTCCGTTGACCTGATAGGTAACACTGCATATCTTCCCCTGATGAAAAGGAACCCTGTAATCATAAACAATCCTTACAATGCCTGACTTCTCATCCCGAAAAACTCCCTGGAACTGCGCCGTCAGCGCTTCACTGATCAGCTTCCATTGTCCAAGCCGCCATGGCATTCCATTTCCATAATCATTCTGAACCGGGGCCCGCCAGAAATTCGGCTGAAGCTTTCGGTATAAAAGCTCCTTCCCATGCACTTTCATGGAATAAAAAGCATTTTTACCTTTTTCAAACATATAATGGAAACCATCGCCGATCACACCGACGTTGTATACGCAATCCGCCACACCAAATCCGTCCGTACCGAAGGGCTCTGCTTTTGAAAAGCCGCTGCCGGACTCTTTACCCTTTTGCTTAACGGCATTCATACGCTCCGCAAGCGCAAACATTCTCGAATCCTGATACCTCCCATACCCCTGGGATTGTCCGAACGCAACCTCATAGCCTGCATCCGCATAGCGTCTGTCCTTTTTTAAACGCATGGAAACGGTTATCAGATATTCACCGTCCAGATTCTTTTCACTCTCTGCCTTTGCATCATAGGGTAACAGATAAATAGCCTCTGTTCCGGGCGAAACCCGTACAAACAGCTCATCGGTTCTGACTGCCTCTCCGTTTTTATGCAGAATCGCATAAATCCTGTAATCCTCAGTCCCTTCAAAAAGAGAAAGATTCTTTATGACAACTCTGTCATGATCTGCCTGGATCTTAAAATTCTGATAATCATGCTTCACCTGAGGAAGCTTGGGCGAAGGCGTACGATCGGAAAACATGATACCGTTCCCCGAAAAATCAGCATCGTTCGGTCTATCCGCAAAATCTCCGCCATAGCCGGGATATTCATTTCCGTGAGGGTCCTTTGTCATAATAGCCTGATCAACATAATCCCATATAAAACCGCCCTGATATAACGGTTCCGTTTCCGTCAGGTGCGTATACTCATCAAAATTACCTGTAGAATTTCCCATGGAATGAGCGAATTCACAGGATACAAACGGTTTATCCCGATGCTCCTTCAAATATTCCGCAATGGCCTGCGGCGTCCAGTACATCCTGCTGACTACATCGGAAGTATCCGGATAGGCGTTATCATTTGCCAGTCCTTCATAATGAACCAGCCGAGTATTATCTTTACCGCGAAGCAGCTCCGACATCCGGAAAATATCAAGACCCCCGGAAGATTCATTTCCGCAGGACCACAGCAGCACGGAGGGATGATTTTTGTCCCGCTCGAACATGGAATTGGCACGGTCAAGTACCGCATGAAGCCACTCCGGCCTGTCACAGGGAACAGCAAGTTCATCATGCATCGTGCCCGTCGGTCTATACACAGAACCATGCGTTTCCAGATTCGTCTCATCAATCAAATAAATACCGTATTCGTCACATAAATGATAAAAACAGGTGGCATTCGGATAATGGGAGGTTCTGACGCTGTTGATATTATTGCGTTTCATATTCACAACATCCTGAAGCTGCAGTTCCGGCGGAAATACACGTCCGTGCTCCGCACAGAATTCATGTCTGTTCACACCCTTAAAGACAATCCTCTTTCCGTTTAATTCCATAACGGAATTTCTTATCACAAACTCCCGAATCCCTATCTTCTGGCGAATGGTTTCCGCAAGCGTTCCGTCCGCGGCATTTCGAATCCGTATCGTTAACGTATAAAGCGCCGGTATTTCCGCGCTCCACAAAAGCGGCTGCTCTACCTGAATACGCACTTCATCGGTATATTCATCCGGTTTGGTAAGCTCCTGCGGAATCACAACATCATTTTTGCGAAGCTTTCCCATAATAGCCTTGGAAAAAGCCACTATCTGTTCTCCGTTCGGATCACACAGCTCATATTCCGCAAGGTACCCGGAAACAGAGGCCTTGGCATTTTCCGCAGCCCGGCTGCTCTGCGCTTCATATTCATATTTCAAATCCAGCCGGATTTCAGCTCCGGTATGCTCCGGATTCAGACTACTTCTGACAAACAGATCCTCCAAATGGCAAACCGGCTTTTCAAACAGCCACACATCCCGAAAAATTCCGGAAAAGCGAAAGAAATCCTGATCCTCAAGCCAGCTTCCCGAGGAATAACGATATACCTGCACGCCGATCCGATTTCTGCCTTTTACGATATAAGGCGACAAATCAAATTCCGCCGGCGTGAAGCTATCCTCACTGTAACCGACAAATTCACCGTTGATCCACAAAGAAAAGGCGCTTTCCACACCCTGAAAGGCCAGATAAACGGCGTCCGTATCAAGCTCTACATCCTTTACATAGGTTCCCACCGGGTTATCCTGCTCCGGAATCTCTCCCGGTTTTATTTGTTCGAAGCCGTCCCATGGATAGACCATATTGACATACTGCGGATGTCCGCAGCCTTGCAGCTGTAAATGTCCCGGTACCTGAATCTCCTCCCAATCGCTTACATCAAATACAGGTCTGGCAAATCCTCTCGGCGCTTCCTTCAAATTCCGTGCATAATGAAACTTCCATGTCCCGCTTAAGGAAACTCCAAACCTCTCCGTCCCCTGTTCATCCCTGTAAAAATCATGATCCGAATGAGCCTTTAATCTGTTGACTGCAAAAATTTCCGGGTTCCTGATCATATCAAATGTGAAATTCATATAACACCATCCCTTCTCCTAACTACTCCCCAATCCGTCTAGTCCTTAATAAAGGTATCAATTACTTTTACGATTCCGTCCGCATCATTCGAATCCGTAATAAAATCTGCCGCTTCCAAATAGGTTACCAGCCCGCAATCGCGGCTGACCGCATATTGATACAGCTCCGGAATCACAGTTTTGGGCAAAATCTCTGATATACGATTTCCCCGGTTCTACAGTTAATGATCCTGCCGCCGTTAAACGAAAGCAGATATCCGCCGTACTTTACCTATTGTAACTCTTTTGCAAATTCCTCCATTCCATGCGTCGGCCGCCCGCTTGCCAGAACTACCTTATGTCCCCGTTCTTCGATTCGTAAAATTCCCTCTCTGGTTTTTTCCGTAATTTCTTTTTTTGAGTTTGTCAGTGTCCCGTCAATATTCAATACCAATACTTTTGTCTTCATCAGCATGTCCTATTTAAAAAATTTTTCATGAAATAAAAAATTTTCATGAAATAAAAAATTTTGAAATAAATAAGAGAGTATATTTTTTCTAAGAATATACTCTCACGTTTTTTTCATTTCGTAAAGTGCTCACCGGGAAAATCCTGCCCGAAGCATACATGATTTTTTCGTTACTGCTTAACCGAATCAGGCGCAATCTGATACATTCTCAGCTGCCGGGTGCTGCTCCGGATACTTTGTATACAACAGCTTTAAGATAATCGGGGTGAAAATGGATGAAACAATGATCAGCAGAATCACCGCCGTAAAATATACCGGTGACATCAATCCCACCGCCAGTCCTTTCTGAGAAACAATCAACGCCACTTCACCGCGGGTCATCATACCGACACCGATTTTCAGGGAATCGGGCCAGTTAAATCCGCCCGCCTTCGCCATAAGTCCGCAGCCGACAATCTTGGTGATCAGCGCTACAAGCACAAAGCCTAACGCAAAGAACAAAATAGAAATATTCATATCACTGATGTCCGTCTTTAAACCGATGGACGCAAAGAAAACCGGACCAAACAGCATATAGGAATTGATATCCATTTTCTCTGCAATATACTTGGAATCCCGAATATTGCACAGGATAATGCCGGCCACAAACGCTCCTGTGATATCCGCAATTCCGAAATATTTCTCCGCAATATATGCCATACTCAGACAGAGCGCCAGACCCGCAATCGGAATACGTCTGGTGTGCGGATACCTTTGATCCACTTTCTTGAAAAGCTTATAACAAACATAACCCACAATAATTGCAAAGATAAAAAATAACACAGTCTGAATAATCACCTTCAGCGGCTTTACATCCGGGTCCTTAAAGGCGATTACAAACGTAAGAACAATGATACCGATTACATCATCGATAATAGCCGCCGACATAATCGTAGTTCCGACTCTGCCCGACAAATGTCCAAGCTCCCGCAGCGCCTCAACCGTAATGCTGACAGAGGTTGCCGTCATGATACAGCCGATAAAAACCGCCTTCAGAAAATGCTCACTGCCGACCTCGCCCCATCCATAGATGCAGGAATACAGAATCGTTCCTCCTGCCAGCGGTACGAACACGCCGCAGCAGGCTATCAAAAAGGCAATAAATCCGGTTTTCTTCATCTCTTTTAAATCCGTTTCCAAACCGGCGGAAAACATCAGAAGTACCACGCCGATCTCTGCCATCTGCATCAGGAAATCCGTCTGATCCACCCATCCCAGAATACTTGGCCCGATGAGCAGCCCGGCAATAATCTCTCCCGCTACCTGTGGTACCTTTATCTTTCTTGCAACAAGCCCGAATATTTTTGCTACAATAATAATAATTGCAAGATCCTTAAATACTGCGTATGCTTCCATACTCTTACCTTCTTTATTTGATTATTTATGTTTTTTAAAACAATTTATACTTTTTTTATCTGTTAATTTTGAATTCTATCACACATATATCAAATTGCACATTGGCAATTTACCAAAAATATGATTTTTTTTCTAAATAATGATGGAAGTTATGACACAGAAGTTTTATAGTATTCCTATGAAAAAGGCTGCCATACAACCAAAACAATTGGATACCGCATCCACCGTTGACCAAGAGCTATTTACAGCCGCCTGCGAGTATGTGAAAAATCTCGAAAAGGGCGCTATGGGAATCGGTACCTTAAGCGAAAAAACCATCCACGCCATCATGAAATACTACTATGCGCCAAATCCCGCCTATCATGAAATCAAAGTAGGCTCCTTTGTTGCAGACATCATGGTGGATGGAGAAATCGTGGAAATCCAGACCCGGGGCTTTCACAATCTGCGAAGGAAGCTGGACGCTTTCCTGCCGGAGCATGATGTGACGATCGTCCACCCCATTCCCCATACAAAATGGCTTTCATGGATCAATCCGGATACTGGGGAGGTAAGCGCACCTCGCAAATCTCCTAAAACCGGCTCGGTTTTTCACATCATTCCGGAACTATATAAAATCAAAATGTATCTGCAAAATGAGCACCTGCATTTTACCGTTCCGCTCATTGATGTGCAGGAAACAAGACTTTTAAACGGCTGGAGCCATGACCGAAAAAAAGGCTCAACCAGAAATGACGGCATTCCGATGAATATTTACGATGAAATCCATATTAACACCAGAGAGGACTATAGGGTCCTGCTGCCGGAAGGATTACCGGATACCTTTACGGTAAAGGACTACAAAAAAGCTGCCCGCGTATCCGAGGGAATCGCTTCTACCGGACTGAATATTCTGTTTTCACTGGGAATTGTGGAACGAATCGGTAAACAGGGACAGGCTTATGTATATCAGCGTTCCGTGTCGTGCTGAGTATCCGAAAAAACGAGTGCTGAGTATAAACAAATTGTAAGAATACAGCATGATCAATTCAGACCGCGTATCTCTAATTTAGACTTTCATCATGAAGTCAATTCGATTATAATCATGATAACCGGACAGAACATGGAGAGCCCCTATGAACATTATAAAAGCAACCGCAAAGGATTTACTTTATTTCATCCAAAACGCCACCTCCCCTTTTCAGGTAGTGGAAGAAGCCCGCTGCCTGTTGCATGAGGCAGGCTTTGAAGAACTGGATTTCGGACAGCCCTGGAAACTCACTCCGGGCCGTTCCTACTATGCCGTACCTTACGGTACAACACTGTTTGCTTTTTCGATCGGAAAAGACTTCAGGGAAGGCGATGCCGTCCATTTGGCCTGCGCCCATACGGATCATCCCTGCCTTCGCGTAAAACCAAAGGCGGAAATGTGCGATCATGATTATCTGAAACTGGATGTGGAGGTATACGGCGGCGCAATTTTAAATACCTGGCTGGACCGTCCTTTGTCCATTGCAGGAAAGGTAACACTGAAAAGCGGTGATCTCTACCATCCCTTTACCTGTCTGGTAGATTTTAAAAGACCTCTTCTGACCATCCCGAATCTGGCAATTCATATGAACCGGGATGTCAATAAGGGGACGGAATTAAATAAACAGACCGAAATGCTTCCCATCATCGGTATGATGCGCGAGGATCTGGAAAAGGATCATTTTTTTATTAAGCTTCTTGCAGACGAATGCAAGGCAAATCCAAGCGATCTTCTGGATTTTGATCTGTATATCTATAATGCGGAAGAAGGCTGCACACTTGGAATGAATGAAGAATTGATCAGCTCTCCGAGACTTGATAACCTCACCTCCTGTTATGCCTGCCTGACCGCAATCACGACCTCCTGCGTTATGACGGAAAATTCGAACCGCCTGAATGTAATTGCACTGTATGACAACGAAGAAATCGGAAGCCGCACCAAACAAGGCGCCGATTCCATGATCACGAACCTTCTTTTTGACAAGATTTATGACGGTTTATCGTATAATCATGCACGTTTGGCCGATAGTTATTTCCATAGTATGATGCTCTCTCTGGATGTGGCACATGCCTACCATCCGAATTTCGGGCAAAAAAATGACCCAAACCTCATTGCCAAATGCGGTCAGGGTCTCATACTTAAGTTAAACTACAGCCAGCGCTATGCAACCGATACCGAAGCGATCGGCATTGTGGAACAGCTTTGTCAGGCCAACGACATTCCCTATCAGAAATATGTGAACCGCTCCGATATCACGGGCGGCGGTACCTTAGGTACGATTACTTCTTCCTTCCTGCCGATGAAAACGGTGGATCTGGGCGTGGGTATCCTGGCCATGCATTCCGCAAGAGAACTGATGGGCAGCGCCGATCAGGCTGCTTTAAATACACTGGTGTATTGCTTTTTTCTGTAAATAACAACCAATGACAAACGCTAAAATATGAACGGCGATTACAATGAAACTCATTTTTATCAGACATGCGGAGCCGGACTATACTAGGGATTCTCTGACGGAAAAAGGCTTTCGTGAAGCCGAAATCCTTGCAAAGCGTACCAAAGATTGGAAGGTGACACAGTTTTACTGTTCTCCGCTTGGGCGGGCGCAGGCAACCGCAAGGCCCACCTTGCAGGCGCACAATGTAACACCGACAACCGAATTTCCGGCGGAATTTTTAAAGGAAAATCCGATCCTGTTTGACAAGGATCATTGGCGGGAGGCTCCTTTACTCCAAAGCTGTAACATAAAAAATCAATATGACTGGATTTGCAGCGGCATTGACGGAGTTCTTGCCGTTCACGGCTATGAGCGCGACGGTGTCTGCTATTGAACCTTCGGCTCTACACGAACCAGCGATGATTTTATGAAATATGACGGAATATGAAGCGCCTCCTCTGTATCCGGACGCATAAGTAACCGAATTACTGTTCCGTAACCACTGCAAAAAATACAAGATCGGCGTCACTGTCATTGATCAGTGTGTGCGCATGTCCCTTGGGACAATAGTGACACATTCCCGCGCTGACTCTTTCTTCTTTTCCGTCATAAACAGTCCTGCCGTTTCCTTTCAGAAAATATATGATCTCACTTCCGGTATCATGGGTATGCATCCCGATGGACGCTCCCGGGATCAGTGTTCCGTACATAATTTTATTTAACTCATCCGTATGCATTTTCGCGTGATACTCTTTTTCACCGCCTTTAAATTCAGGTAGAATTTTTTCTTCCATACTGTTAAAATCGATCATCATAGTGTTATTCATCCTTCCTTTCCTTCACTGTTGTTCATACCTCATAAGCAGTATATTCATATCCAAAATGATATCCCAATTTCTCCGCAAGTGCAACCGTCCTTACAATCTGCTAATCATAAGCACTCTTGCACTTGAGACAGCTCCCTGATCTCATAATCAATTCTGACATTTCCGGTAAGCGGCTTCCGTTCCAGCCCCGGTTTGTTTCCGGTAATCTCTCCCCGTTCCAGCATTTTCCAAAACTCCTGATGGATCTTTTTATAAATCTTCATCTGAGCGTCTGAAACCTCAACATGATATCTGCTCAGGCATTCCCTGACACTGATATCCTCTGCCATACTGAAATTCAGTAAGGTTCCGTCCACATCCCATAATATAGTATCGATTTTCATCCTATATGCCCTCATGATGATTTTTCTTTTCCTGCTTTGTCGCGAAATTACTACGCAATTATGCTGCTCCGTTCGACACATTATGCGCTCTTTTTCATATTTTCAGATCGCCGGACTATTCCTTATCCTCCTGTGAGCCTCAGGGGCTGATTTATGACAGGACGACTTTAAATCAATATAAAACAACAGGGGTCTTTGTTACCTTTATAATAACAAAGACCCCTGATTCATCACAAGTGAATGGTTTTTATATTTTAGTTAAAAAGGAATCAGTGATTGTTACTTAATACAGATCAGCCAGAATATCAACACATTTCTCCATACCCAATACTCCGCTGTTTAATGTAATATGATAATTCTGTACTGCGCCCCACTTCATATCCGTATAGAACTGATAATAAGCGGCACGACGTTTATCCTTATCTTTCAGTCTCTTCTCCGGTGCAACCGGACGCTCGCCATACTGTTCAACGATTCGTTTTGCTCTCTTTTCCAAATCGGAGTGAATGAATACATTAAGGCAGTCTGCTTTATCCCTCAGAATATAATCCGCACAACGGCCTACAATGACGCAGGATTCCTTCTCTGCCAAATCCAGAATCACTTTCTGCTGAATCGTCCACAGATCATCCTGATAAGAATGTCCGTTACGATCCCTGTCAGAAATCACACTGGACCACCAGCCTTTACTGGAAGTATATTCGCCGCGTTCGGCAATATACTCTTTTGCAAATCCGCTTTCTTCCGCAATCTTTTCAATCAGTTCATAATCATAGCATGAAATCCCCAGCTTTGCTGCCAGTTCTTTCCCTATGGTCCTGCCGCCGCTTCCGAATTCACGGCTGATTGTGATAATCCTATTGCTCATTTTGCTACCTCCTTTGACGTATTTGTATTAAGTGTTTTATATGTGTACGCAATTACGATCGCAGAAATAATGAATGTCAAAACATCTGACACCGGCATAGAATACAGTACACCGTCAAGTCCAAAGAATAACGGTAAAAGCAGTGCAAAACCAACTCCGAATACCACTTCACGCACCATGGACAGTATCGTGGAGATCAATGCCTTTCCTAAGGACTGTAAATAGATGAAAGTAGCTTTATTCACTGTAGCAAGAATCATCATACACAGATAGATACGGAAACATTTAATTGCATAATCAGTGTAATACTGGCTTTCGTTACTTGCACCAAAAATACCGATCAACTGACGAGGGAACAGTTCCACGATCAGGAACGCTACCGCACCGACAATTGCCTCCGAAATTAACAAGCGGGTAAAAAGACTCTTTGCCCGGTCCTTGCGTCCCGCACCAACGTTATATCCGACAATCGGAATACATCCGGCAGCCATACCTACTGCGATGGAAATAACGATCTGGAAAAACTTCATAACGATACCTACAACTGCCATAGGGATCTGCGCATATTCCTCCAAACCAAATACAGGGTCCTTCGCTCCGTATTTCTGAATCATGTTGTTAATAGCAGCCATCGCAGCTACTAAGGAAATCTGTGACAGGAAGCTGCAGATACCGAGCGGCAAATACTTCTTTGCCAGTCTTCCATGGATCCGGAAGCTGCTCTTCTCCAGCTTGATTGCTTTCATATGGCACAGATACCAGATGGACAGCACTGCGGTAATTACCTGACCGATTACGGTAGCTACAGCCGCGCCCATCATACCCCACTTGAAGATAAAAATAAAAATAGGATCTAATATAATATTGGCAACGGCGCCTGCAAGAGTAGCCGCCATAGCAAATTTAGGACTTCCGTCAGAACGGATAATGGGATTCATAGCCTGACCGAACATATAAAACGGTACACCGACAGTGATCCAAAAGAAATATTCTTTTGCATTTACAAACGTACCTTCATTGACACGTCCGCCGAACATCGTCAAAATCTGATTCTGAAAAATCAGGTAAATTGCAGTTAATACGATACTGGCAATCACACATAAAAGTACTGCGCTGCCGATACTTTTATGCGCATCCTCTTTTTTATTTGCGCCGAGACAAATGCTGACAAAGGCACAGCAGCCGTCGCCGATCATAACTGCAATCGCAAGCGCTACTACTGTCAGCGGGAAAACGACTGTATTGGCCGCATTTCCGAAAGAACCAAGATAACTGGCATTTGCAATAAAAATCTGGTCAACAATATTATAAAGCGCTGCGACCAAAAGAGAAATAATGCAGGGGACAGCATATTTTCTCATCAGCTTCCCTACGGATTCCGTCTCCAGAAAAGTATTCGATTTTTCACTCATAAGATTCTCCTCCATTATGCATAAAAATAAAGCCTGTCACCAAAAGAGCTGGATTTACGCCTCTTTGGCAACACGCTTTGTAATATTCAGGATTACAAAAGATCCTAGAATTCATTGTAAAAAACAAAAAGCACATAGCTGACAACCGGATTTACGCCGTTTCGCTACACGCTGTATTTGATATAATAGCAAATCTTTATTTTATAGTCAAAGGTTTTTTTATACAAAAAAGTGTATTTCTATCATGGTTCAGATTGATGAAAGGATGAAAACAAAAGATACATATATATTATGCATTCTGCATCATGCTGTGCAATTTGTTCTTTTCAGACTCGAAAAAGTCTTCGTCTTTTTCTCGTTGTTCTTTTCAGACTCGAAAAAGTCTTCGTCTTTTTCTCGTTGAGAATCTGCCTACGGCAGATTCTCAAATTCCAGCATGTAGTTGCGGAAGCGCAGGGCGCACATGGTTCTCTGGCAGCGATAATTTGTTCGTTCCTTGATAGCAATTGTCCTAAAAAAGGTCTTCCAGAGACTTTCATAGGAAGCATCTTCTCTGGTGCTCCAGATTCGGTCTATTGCTTCCTCGGTTATGGGTGATAAAAACCATGCCTTTCGTCTTTCATGAAAGGCTGCCATTTCATGCACTTCATCAATAATCACAAAATGCTCCTCAGGAAAACGATCCGCAAAATGGTATGTTATAATCGGCAGTATTTGATTTTTCGGCCTGATCTTGGCAATTAAGATATCGTAATCAGAATCATGAAAGCGCAAAAATTCACGAAAGGAATGCGCCTCATTTCCTACATTTCTCTGCAGCTCAAAAACACGGCAGACTTCTTCCCTTCCATGCATATCCACAACCTTTGCTCCGTATCGGAAGCCCAGCTTTAAGAATCGATAAATCGCATCTATTTTATCCTCTTCATAGGATAAGGAAGCACTGTATATCATATCATATGCCTCTCTGCAAATCTTACGGCTTACAGATCTTGCAACCTTGACCGCTTTCTCATAATCTGTCTGTATATAAACATAATCGGTAAATAATTCAAAGGTATGCATCTCTTCCGTTCTCAGCTTCAGCCGCTCCTCCGGAATATGGGCGCCCCAGGCATCATAAATTGCCGTGAAAATACCATCGGGTGTATCCTCACACAAAAAAATAGTTTGGTTATTGTTCATTTCTGTTTTCTCCCCGTCAGTTTCCTCCAGCTGCCAGTATACTCTGATCGTCAAACAATGACAGCTGACGAAAAGTTACATTATATTCAAGCTCCCAGTTCTTCTTCCGGTCCAGATCCAGAATTTGCCTGGTTATATAATTCTCATCTATTTTGGTCCGATACATCATTTTGCCGTTACAGGTAATAAAATAGTGCGCTCTCTTTAATACCACCCCGATCCGTTTCAGACTATCAAAATCCAATTTGCAGCTCCTTCTGGCACGCAAAATCCTCCTCGCCGATTTGACACCCACACCGGGAATCCGAAGCAGCATCTCATACGGCGCTTTGTTAATCTCCACCGGAAAATACTCTAAATGCCGCAGCGCCCACTCACACTTCGGATCCAGATAAACATTGAAGTTCGGTCTCTCCGGAGACAACAGTTCCTTTGCCTCAAAGCCATAATAACGCAATAGCCAGTCCGCCTGATAAAGCCGGTGTTCCCTGAGAAGCGGGGGCTTCGTTCCGACCTCGGGCAGACTGCTGTCCTCATTTAACGCAACATATGCCGAATAAAATACTCTTTTCAAATCAAAACGCCGATACAATGCTTCCGCTACGGACAGAACCTGATAATCATTTTCCGGTGTTGCACCCACGATCATCTGCGTACTCTGACCTGCGGGCACAAACTGCTGTCCGGAGCTGCGAACAGCCGGAGAAACTATCTGCTTTCCGGACCGACGAATTTCGGGCGTATACAACGACTCCCCCGGCTTTGACTCCCCAAGCGTATATACCTGCTTGTCAGCCTCCGCATCTCCGTATATATATATCCTCTTATCAGCTTTCAAAGTTCCGGACTTATATACCTGTTCCCCGGTATTCTCCCTCTGAGGTTCCGGTAATTCAAATCCCCACCGATTGCTTTTTTGCCCGATCAGCCGGCTCATACTCATACCGCCGTTTTGTCTGCTTTCCGCAATTCCCTGCTGGATTTGACGCATCGGTTTTAAAATCGTTTCCCTTGTTTTATTGGGCGCAAGCATACGCAGCCCCTCGGCCGTTGGTAATTCCAGATTCGTACTCATCCTGTCCGCCAGAAGACCAATCGCCGCAATCAGCTCAGGCGCGGCTCCCGGCACGGCCTTAACGTGAATATAACCGTTAAAATGTCTCTCCTCCCTAAGCATCCGCAGCGCAATATACATTTGCTCCATGGTCTCCGTAGGATTGTGACGAATCCCCGAGCTTAAAAATAATCCCTCAATATAATTTCTGCGGTAAAACTGCATGGTCAGCTCGCAGATTTCTTCCGGCGTAAACGCAGTTCGAACCGTATCGTTCGATATACGATTGATACAATATTTACAATCATAAATACACTCATTGGTATATAATATTTTCAGTAACGAAATACACCGTCCGTCGGCCGCAAAGCTATGACAGATTCCGCAGGCCGCAGTATTTCCCATGCTGCCTTCCTTCCCCTTGCGATCTACGCCGCTGGAGGTGCAGGCAACGTCGTATTTCGCTGCATCCGACAGAATTTCCAGCTTTTTTTCAATTGGCAGCTCCTCCAGGACGGTCATTGATCATTTCTCCTCTTTCAGGCAGATAAAGAACAAACGTTCTGAACGTTTGTTCCGAACATATATTCTATTATATACATACTTCCGACATTTTACAATCCCCAAATTGGTAATTTTCCGACCGCAGCTTCCGATATTGACAGCTGCAAATCTTCAAATGTAAATAAGGACCGAACCGAAAAAAATCAGCTTGTCCCTTATCCTATCGTTCAGGCTCCAATTCTCCTCATCTGCCCCTTATACACCTTCGCAAAATAAATCATTTCCGCAATTGCCGTTATACTCCATGAGAAAACATACAACAAATACAATGAGGTAATCGTCCGAAAATAAGCAAAGACCGTATAAATCCATATTACACGGAACACGCAGGACCCCATGATCACAATAAACGTAGGCACCACGCTTTTCCCCAGACCCCTGGAGGCCGCAATCGTACAATCCATGAACGCAGAAACTGCGTAACTGCAGGCCATAATAGTAAGCCTGTGCATTCCCGCCTCAAGCACGGCCTCCTCACTTGTAAATAAAGAAAGGAATGGCCGCCCAAAAAGCAGAAACATGATGCCGAGGAACAAACCTATGCCAAATGAATACGCAAGACTGATCAAATAACTTTTTAAAATTCGGTCCTTTTTCCTTGCACCGAAATTCTGCCCGATGAAGCTTCCGCAGGCTGTATAGAAAGCCGCCATGACATCATATACCAGACCGTCCGCGTTGGCTGCCGCCGAATTTCCCTCCACCATAACAGCGCTAAAGGAATTAATCCCTGCCTGCACAAATAGATTTGCAAACTGAAAGATCCCATTTTGCATACCCGAGGGAATTCCGATACTTAAAATTGCCCGGACTTTATCTTTGTGCAGACGAAGCGAAGAAACCCTCAGCGCATATGCTTCCTGACTGCAAAATAACGCACGGATTATGAGCGCTGCCGAAAAAAACTGTGCAATCACACTGGCAATCGCTACACCCTCCACGTCCATTCCACAGACAATCACAAAAAACAAATTCAGCAGGATATTGATCACGCCTGCTGCCGAAAGAAAACACAGCGGCTTTTTCGTATCTCCAACCGCGCTGAATACTGCGTTACCGAAATTATACAAAGCAAGAGCAGGCATTCCGAGAAAATAAATTCTGAGATATAATACCGCCCCGTCAATTAATTCCGATTTTGTGTGCAGCGCTTCCAAAATATTTCGGGCCATTAAGATCCCAAACAGCATGATCAATATCCCCGTTATCAGGCTGATCAGCGCACTGCAGTGTACGGTTTCCTTTAATTCTTTGTCATTCTTTGCCCCGTATGAAGTGCTGCCAGCACATTGATTCCGCCGGACATGCCGATCAAAAAGCTGGTAAATAATGTGACAAGCGTGGTTGTTGAACCAACCGCTCCCAGCGCCGCCGGACCCGCAAACTGTCCGACAACCGCAATATCCGCCATATTAAATAATACCTGCAATACATTAGAGACCAGTAACGGAAAACTGAATATGAATATTTGTTTTCCAAGTGGTCCGGCAGACAAATCCATTTCATGCTTTTTCATGACTCTACATCCCTCTGCAGCTTAACAGTCAACGTCATGTCCTCCCGCTGCGCCGCCAAAAATACCGGCTTCCACTCCACCTTTTGAACCCTTTCAAAGTGCAGTGAAGAACATACCGTATGCTTGTCAGGTACTCTGCTCTTTCCCGCCATAAATACGGCCGTCGGTCCGTCGGCTCCTCCGATTACCGCGGCGGAAGCTGCTGCTTTTTTACCTGCGCGGAAATTTTCCGTTTTTCTTTTGGGCGCATCTCCCCTGCCGCAGTCCTCAAGCCGGAATGCATCCGCGGGAAGTTCGGGATATATGCTGTAGGAAAGAATTTGATAATTTGTCGGATACTCCATCTCCCGGGACTTTGCAGAAGCAAAGCTGTCTTCCGGCAGCTTTTCATCTTCACAATCATAAATTGTCAATACTACTTTTTCTCCGGTCAGCGGATGTTTCATCCCGATCCCATATCCCATATGGTTCTTAACCGTCTGCCTAAGGTCTCCCCATGTCACTGCAAAAGATTCCGAATCCATCGTTTCCGTAACAAAATGTTCTGCTGATACCGGCTGTTTTTTCGCATGAAATTGCAGCAACAAACGCTCCATATTCTTTATCCTTGTTCCCCGTGTCCGCTTTTCTTCTATAATTCCGTTTTCACGCTTTTCATACGACACCTCCACGCCCGGCCATCTATAAATAAATCTATGGAAATACCAGCCGTAGGATTTGTCGCAATTATAGGTATCCGCAAGCTCCTCCTCCAAAACGGTATATTCTCTTTTTTTCGGGATGAAATCCGTCTCCCCTGCAGGCGCGTGCTCCTTACGATATCTGTCTGCCGCTTTCAGATTCGCCTGCTGACGCATCAAAACCGGATTCCAGCAGCATCCGCACCCGCCGGAGTGCTGCAGCTCCTTTCCGTTTACAGTCACATCCAATGAAAATTCTACAAGAAAGGGATTTTCTCTGATTATTAACTCTTCTTCCTCCTCAGATAAAGCCCCGCTCTCGGATTTTTCCTGCCATTTGTCCATATAAGCCTTTATTTTTTCTTCCGGTATACAAATACACAGATCGATCACCATACCTTCCGTTCCCGTGTATATTGCGGGAATTCGCCCGTTAATCCCCTCCCAGACAAACTCCTGATTAACCGGTATCTGCTTTAACGGCCTTTCATATTTCCGATGATGTCCCCAAAAATTACCGCTTTGATAGACTCTCATAATTTTGTTCCCTTCTATCTTTAATGTTTCCAAAGCCGTTATAAGTAATATTCGCTGCTTTCTGTTTCCCTGTTAACCTGAATCGCATTATTTTCTTCCAGCGTCTGCATAAATCCCAGTTTTATCTTTCTGCGGGATAAATTTTCTCTGCGGCGGGACGCATAGAGCAGAAACAACGCATAAACATAGGGCATACCGAGATTGGTTTCCAGAAGAGAATTCACAATCAATGTTATCAGCTTCTCTCCCCAGGACTCAAATCCGGCGCTGCGGATACCGCCAATCAAAAGCGCGGCCTCCCACCCAAACTGCGCCAATACACCGGCCGCAAGAATCCGACCGACAGGAATCTTCTGCGCTCGCTTCTCATGCCGTATATTCCATAAAATAACACCCAAGTATCCCACAAAAAGAATGAGCGCCATATATCCGTGATAAGCGCCCGTTGTTCTCTGAATCATAATGGGTTCGGCACACCCGCCGAAGGTCTCCGCCAGCATCGGACAGCAAAACCACCATAGCAGAATCAGAAGTGACCACTCCTTCAGGTTCCTGTCCTTGGATAACCACAGCCAAATCCATGCAAAATTCGTAAAGCCGTAGCTCATACTCATCCACAGTAATACCGGGAACAAACTATACCCCTCACTGATACTGCGGGCATGGCATACTAGATGGAAAATTCCGTAGTCCACCAGCATATATAAAATACCTGCTGCCACGCCCACCAAAACAGTCATATATTTTTTCTTTTTCAGCAGCATAAACGCGAATATTACCAAGAATGCCGAATCCAGCCAGATATACAGCGGATCAAACTGTCTTCTTGCAATAATTTCTCCCATAATAGGACTCCTTAAAACCTATGTATTTTTTCAATATTACCGGCTCCGACAGACCTGTTCATACTCTCTTTAACCCATAAATCCGTTATAAATCATTCCGTTTGCCGAATACATGAGCACATTTTTTACTGACACTCGCTACATCATCATTTTAATGACTATTATGAATATAATGATAACTATAATTGCTCCGATCAGGCTGCCGATAGAGCTTCTTCTCGGTCTCGGAGCCCTGTATGGCTGCGGACCCCCATATGAACGCGGTCTTCTCGGCGGACGCGGACCTCCATGCGGCCTTGGATTCCTCGGCGGCTGCGGTCCTCCATGCGGCCTTGGATTCCTCGGCGGCTGCGGTCCTCCATGCGGTCCCGAATTCCTCGGCGGCTGCGGTCCTCCATGCGGTCCCGAATTCCTTGGCGGCTGCGGATCTCTGTTTTGTTTGATAGCTGCTTCCCTGGCATGATTTCCTCCCGCACCCGGGGATGCTTTCTGCATTGCCTTCTCTGCCGCTTGTACTGCGGCGCGGGATGCAATCCCGGAAGTACGATTCGGTCGTCTTCCGTTTCCTCCATTTGGACCCGTTCTTCTCATACTTGCTCCTGCCATTTTTCTCTCCTTTTCTTCTTAATCATTAGTTGAGCAATTGCGAAACTCTTTCCCGATTAGCGAAATTGCACAAATTGGTTCAATGTTTTGATGAGTTTCGCAATTATGTGAAATACAATCAAAATCAGGAATCTTTTTTATTATAAATGTTCTTCCTCAGATCCGCAATTCCTGTTATCATTTCGTTTGCTGAAAAAGCGGAAAAGACTTGTATTTTTCCCATCCTTTTATTATAATATTGATATTAAATGTATTACACATTTCTTTCAATACAGTGATACATCTTTCATCCTGAACAGGATATCTTATTTCGGCATTTCGCCACAATTCACAAATAACCATTAAAAGTGCATACAAACGGATGATGGTGTCTTCTTTATTTTCTATCTGTTTACTGTATGCAGAAAGGAATTATTATGCAAAAAGAAAAAATATCTCCACAACAGAACGCAGCCGAAGCAGCAAAAAACATTCCGCTCAAACAGGAATCACCTAATTCAAAACACAAACTACTTGCAAATTCCCGTATTCGTGACAGCAGCAGTAAAATTATCTTTGATGATAATTTACTATGTTCACAATTTCTGCGAGGCTATATTGATTTAGATGCATTTAAAAACGTGAAACCGGAGGATATTGAAGACGTTTCTTCTCAGTTTGTACCTCTTTTTGAGGAGGAACGCAATGCCGACAGAGTCAAAAAAGTTGGAATTCTTATGAAAAGGAAATGGAACGGCTGTCTCCGGGCATCAGTAAAACAGCTGACTTTCAATATCCACCGATTATTCCTATTGTATATTATGAAGGGCGCAGTCATTGGACTGCACCTATGAGCTTCAAAAGCAAGATTGTGAACGGAGATGCATTTTGTGCTTACATACCGGATTTTACCTACTATCTGGTTCCCGTTCATCAATACAGCAACGAAAAGCTATTGGAGGGCGGAGATGAAATATCTCTGATTATGCTCATCAACAAGATTCAAACTGATGAGGACTTTAAGGAATTTCAAAAGCTTCCTGCTGATAAGCTGAATGCAATCTTAAGCGGAACCCCAAAATATCTGAGGGAGATCATCGCCGATGTATTTCTGGCATTTATGTTAAAGTCGAAAGTTCCTGTGGAGGAAGCCGTAGAATTAGCGGACAAGGTGAAGGAGAAACATATGGGAGAATTATTTGAACATATTGATATTAATTTAAATATGGAGGAAGTTCGCCAGCAGGTAACGGAACAAGTAACGGAACAAGTAACCGAACAGGGCATCAAAGCCCTGATCCTCAGTCTACAGGAATTAAATATTCCGGAAAAAACCGTCATCTCGAAATTAACGGAGCACTATGCACTGTCTCAGGATGAGGCAAAGGAAAAATTTTACTTTTATCGGAGCTGCTAAAGGTGGCTACTCATCATACAATTTGCCGTCCATTTCTCCCAAAAGCCCGATACACATAGGATAGCGCCCAGTAGTTGCAATCGTAATTCCGTTAAAAATTCCTACATGTGCCATGAAGTGCCTCATCTGTCCCAACATGAGCTCCATTCTGGTGTACGAACAGTTCTCCGGTGCTTCATAGAGCATTGCGTCCGTCAGGCTGTCAAGATAAGCGCTTACTTTCTGCTTTACCTGCATAAAATAGTCCCACAATTCCTGTTCGGACAACACTTTCTCACAGGGCAAATCCACCTGATCCAGATTTTCCATATGTATGTTCGGCTCGGTATATACAAATGGATTGAAAAACCATTTGTCACAGGAATGAATGGTATGATAAAAATACCGCCAAGCAGGCGCCCCGCAGATATCCGCGTTTCTGTCACAGGTTTTCATAGAGATTTCCAGAGTATACAAATTTCGTTCCATTTGTGTTTTTATCGTTTCCACCAGTCTCCTTTCCGACCGGCCCTTTAACATCTCTTCCATATACTTTGACTCCTTTTTACTGATACGAAATGCCTATGATACGAAAAACAAAGCATCTCTTTCCTGTCTAATATTTGTCACCGCTTATTTCATTCGATCTGCCATCGTATAAAACTCATGATAAATACCTTTCCGTGCCATCAGCTGTTCATGGTTTCCCTCCTCCACGATGCCTTCCTCTGTCAGTACTAAAATGCGGTCCGAATTCTTAATGCTTGACAACCTGTGCGCAATGGTGATAGTCGTCCTTCCCTCTGACAGCTTGCTTAAGGATTTTGCAACTGCAAATTCACTTTCGTTATCAAGTGCGGAAGTAGCTTCATCCAAAATCATAATCGGCGGATTCTTTAAGAATACTCTCGCAATACTGATTCTCTGCTTTTGCCCTCCGGAAAGCTTCACTCCGCGTTCACCGACATAAGTGTCATATCCGTCCTTCAGTTCTTCAATAAATTCATGCGCTCCTGCTTTTTTTGCCGCTTCTACCGCTTCTTCCTTGGAAGCGCTTGGACAGCCGTAGAGAATATTCTCTATCACAGTTCCGGAAAAAAGATATACATCCTGTTGAACGATTCCGATATTCCGGCGCAGACTCTTTAAGGTAAAATGCTTAATATCCGTGTCATCAATCAGAATCCGCCCTGAGGTCACATCATAAAATCTGGGAATTAAATTACATAGCGTAGTCTTTCCGCCGCCCGAAGGACCGACGATTGCAAGCTTTTCACCCGGATGCACAGTCAGATTTAAGTTCCTGAATACCCGGTTATGGTCATCAGGATATTCAAAGGATACCTGATCAAAGGTAATCTTTCCTTCCGGCTTAGACATATCCACAGCATCCGGTTCATCAAAAATTTCGATATCCGCATCCATGATTTGAAGGAAACGTTCAATTCCTGTCACACCCCTTTGAAACTGCTCCGCAAATTCGATGATTCTGCGGATTGTAGCAATCAGCGTTGATACATACATGGTATAAGCAACCAGATCCCCGGGTGTAATCAGTCCCTTCACCGTAAAGATACCGCCCCCCAGAATCACGATCAAATACATCAAACCGTCAAACGCTCTTGTAGAGGTTTGAAAGACTGCCATATATTTATAGGTTTCTTTTTTAATATCCAGAAACTTCTGATTTCCCTTCTCAAATTTCGCACATTCCATTTCCTCATTGGTAAAGGCTTTGACAACCTTTTGACCAAGCAGGCTGTCCTCAATGCCGGCATTCAGTTCTCCGATCTGAACACGCTGTTTTGCAAAAGCACGCCTGTTTCTTCTGTTTATTTTAATGCATACCACTGTCATAATCGGTACTATGATAAACACCATAACTGTCAGGGGCAAATTCACCGTTGCCAGAATCAGGAAGGATACAACTGCCTTGATTGCGGCAATGAAAAATTCCTCCGGGCAATGATGCGCAAATTCTGTCACATCGAATAAGTCATTGGTAATCCGGCCCATAATCTGTCCGACCTTGGTATTGTTATAATACGTATTGGATAGTTGCTGTAAATGCGCATAAGCATCCCGGCGCATATCAGTTTCCATTTTTGCGCCCATCACATGCCCCATGTCAGCCATATAATAATTTGCCAGGCAATCAATCACCCGCAGTATAAAATACAAAAGTCCAAGTCTGCCGATCATCCCGACAGTAAGACTTGCCAAATTTTTCAATCCCGTATTCGTAATATACCGGATGATCATCGGCAGCACCAGTTCACAAACCGTGGTAAGGGATGCGCAAAAAAGATCCATTACAATGACACCTGTATGTTTTCTATAATAAGGAAGAAACCGTTTCATCAACTCACTTGTTCGATATTCCTTGTTATCCATATTCTCCTCCTGCTATGCTAGGTAATTGCAAATTTATCATACGTTTGATTATATCGTTATAGTAGGATAATTGCAAATTCCGGTCCAAATATCATGTTTCATTTCACGGTTCAAAGATCATGTTTTATTTCAAAAGTTCAGCTATCATTTTTCTACTTTAAGACTTGGCGATTATTTTCAAATAAAATAGACTTTAAAGTCTGAAATAGATAATTTATAATAAAAATAAAGTTAGGCACCGGGTTATTTTTATCATGCAAAAAAATAAGGAATGTTGGAAACGGAGATTAGTGTGAAAAATCACATTGATATGCTGATTTTTCACACAGCTATTTGT